>NZ_JAUSZJ010000002.1:4199385-4884078 GCF_030817475.1 Streptomyces sp. V2I9
GGAAAGGCCACACATCGTGACTGAGATCGAGATCGGGCGCGGCAAGCGCGGCCGCCGGGCTTACGCGTTCGACGACATCGCCGTCGTTCCGAGTCGCCGCACCCGCGACCCGAAGGAGGTCTCGATCGCCTGGCAGATCGACGCCTACCGCTTCGAGCTGCCGTTCCTGGCCGCTCCGATGGACTCCGTGGTCTCCCCGCAGACCGCCATCCGGATCGGTGAGCTCGGCGGTCTCGGCGTGCTGAACCTGGAGGGTCTGTGGACCCGCCACGCCGACCCGCAGCCGCTGCTGGACGAGATCGCGGAGATGCCGGCCGAGTCCGCCACCCGCCGGCTCCAGGAGATCTACGCCGCCCCCATCCAGGAGGAGCTGATCGGGCAGCGCATCAAGGAGGTGCGCGACTCCGGCGTCGTCACCGCCGCCGCGCTCTCCCCGCAGCGCACCGCCCAGTTCTCCAAGGCGGTCGTGGACGCGGGCGTCGACATCTTCGTCATCCGCGGCACGACGGTCTCCGCCGAGCACGTCTCCGGGGCGGCCGAGCCGCTCAACCTGAAGCAGTTCATCTACGAGCTGGACGTCCCGGTCATCGTCGGCGGCTGCGCCACGTACACCGCCGCCCTGCACCTGATGCGGACCGGCGCGGCCGGTGTCCTCGTCGGCTTCGGTGGCGGCGCGGCGCACACCACGCGCAACGTCTTCGGCATCCAGGTCCCGATGGCCACCGCCGTCGCGGACGTGGCCGGCGCCCGCCGCGACTACATGGACGAGTCCGGCGGCCGGTACGTGCACGTCATCGCGGACGGCGGCGTCGGCTGGTCCGGCGACCTGCCGAAGGCCATCGCCTGCGGTGCGGACGCCGTGATGATGGGCTCCCCGCTGGCCCGCGCCACCGACGCGCCGGGCCGTGGCCGTCACTGGGGCATGGAGGCCGTCCACGAGGACGTGCCGCGCGGCAAGCTGGTGGACCTCGGCTCGGTCGGGACGACGGAGGAGGTCCTCACCGGCCCCTCGCACTCCCCGGACGGCTCGATGAACATCTTCGGCGCCCTGCGCCGCGCGATGGCCACCACCGGCTACAGCGACCTCAAGGAGTTCCAGCGCGTCGAGGTGACGGTGGCGGACTCGCAGCACAGCCGCTGACCCGTCCCGTACCACCCGTACGTGCGCGAAGGGCCCGGACCGTCCCCGAGGGGATCGGTCCGGGCCCTTCGCCGTGCTGCCGCCGGTGTCAGCCGGCCTTCTTCGCGCCACCGACGGCGGCGATCGCGCCGAGGGCGAGGAAGAGGTACGTCATGAAGTCGGCCTCTTCCGACCACGCCTTCGTCACGGTGTCGAAGTGGTCGCCGACGACCTCGGAGAACGGGATCTGCGCCAGGTCGGCGAGGACCATCGAGATGCCGACGAGCTGGCCGAGGTAGACCGCGCCGACCGAGAAGACGGCCGAGGCGGCGACGATCGCCGGGTTGGACCCGCCGACCTTGCTCGCCGCGAATCCGACCAGGAAGCCGACGCCGACCGCCGCGTAGCCGACCTCGCGCTCGATGGAGCCCGCGATCACGCCGTACAGGATGCCCGCCAGGATCGCCACGCCGAACGCGACGCCGATGCCGAGCAGAAGGTTGTCGCGGGCCGGGGGCGGCGGGGTGAACGGCGCGCCGCCGAACGGGGCCCCCTGGCCGGGCTGCTGGCCCGCGAACGGGTTGCCGGTCGGGGCCGCGGGCTGCTGGCCGTACGGGTTGCCGGTCGGTGCGGAGGGGGCGCCCTGACCCGGACCGCCCGCGTACGGGTTGCCGTCGACCGGCTGACCGTAGGGCTGCTGGGGCTGGTTCGGCGGCTGCACGGGCTGACTCACGGTGGGGCTCCCCCTGGGACGACGGCGCACGCGAGTGCGGGATCGCACGTGTGTGCGCTCTGTGACGCCGCAGAGTAGCAGCACCCCCTTGATCCGGTCACTGACTATCTTTCGACGGCCCGTCACGTCTCGGTGGGCGGACCGTAACGGCCGGGCGGACGGCCCGTCAGCCGCCGGGAGGGAGGTGCGCGCCGAGGGAGCGGCTACAGCCGGTGGGCGGCCCCCGCGGGGGTTGCGCCCCTGGTGTCCAGGAGGAGTTGGGCCTTCACCGCGAGGCCCTGGAGGTCGTAGGTGCGGTGCTGCTGGAGCAGGACGGTCAGGTCGGCCGCGGCGGCCGCCTCGTACAGCGAGTCGGCGCGCGGGACGGGGCGTTCGCGCACCCGCCAGTCCAGGACGTGCGGGTCGTGGTAGCCGATCTGCGCGCCCATGTCCATCAGCCGGGTGGCGATCTCGCGGGCCGGCGCGGCCTCCTGGTCGGCGGAGTCCGGCTTGTAGGTGACGCCGAGCAGCAGGACGCGCGCGCCCCGGACGGACTTGCCGTGCTCGTTCAGGAGGGTGGCGCAGCGCCGGATGACGTAGCTGGGCATGCGGTCGTTGATCTCCTGCGCCAGCGAGACCATCCGCAGCGGGTGTCCGGGGCGGGGGCTGCTGGGCAGGCTGCCCGGGTCCACCGGGACGCCATGGCCGCCGACGCCGGGTCCCGGACGGAAGGGCTGGAAGCCGAACGGTTTGGTCTCGGCGCACCGGATGACGTCCCAGAGGTCCACGCCGAGGTCGTGGCAGAGCACCGCCATCTCGTTGACCAGTGCGATGTTGACGTGCCGGAAGTTGGTTTCCAGCACCTTCGTCATCTCCGCCTCGCGCGGCCCCCGCGCCCGGACGACCTTGTCGGTGAGCCGCCCGTAGAAGGCGGCTGCCGACTCGGTGCAGGCGGAGGTGAGGCCGCCGATGACCTTGGGCGTGTTGGCCAGGGTGTGGGTGCGGTTGCCGGGGTCGAGCCGGCCGGGGGAGCAGGCGAGGTGGAAGTCGCGTCCGGCGACGAGCCCGGAGCCCTCTTCGAGCAGCGGGCGCAGGAAGGTCTCGGTGGTGCCGGGCGGAACGGCGGACTCCAGCAGCACGGTGGTGTGCGGGCGCAGCCGGGCCGCGAGCGCGCGGGCGGCGTCGCCGAGGGCGGTGAGGTCGAGGGTGCGGTCGGGGCCGAGCGGGGTGGGGGAGCAGATCACGGCGGTGCGGACCCGGCCCAGTTCGGCGGCGTCGGTGGTGGGCCGGAAGCCGCCGGAGAGCATGCGGCGGACCTCGGACGCGGTGAGGGTGCCCTCCACGGGCGTGCGGCCCGCCCGCAGCTCCGCGTAGGGGCGGGGATCGGGGTCGTAGCCGACGGTGTCGATTCCTGCGGTCACGGCGGCCTGGGCGAGGGGCAGGCCGAGGTGACCGAGTCCGATGACGGCGAGGTCTGCTGGCATAGGAGGAGCCCCCGTAACGGCGGAGTACGAAGATCGCAACTGCTGTGGACAGCGCTATGTCAGACTAGGCGTAAATATGACCTATATGTCGCATTAGGGGCTTCCTGTCGTCGGGGTGTTGTCCACAGGCGGTGGCTGAAGTCGCGGAGCGCGGACAGAATCGAGGGGTGGACACGGCGGCCGGCCCCTCGGCCGGGTGGCACTCCCGTGTCCGACCACCCCGATCCACCGGGAGGCAGCAGTGAGGACAGCGACACTGGGACCCGTCGAGCGCGTCGAAGCGCTCGCCGCCATGGCCGCGCGCGAACTGGACGTGCTGGTCGTGGGGGCGGGCGTGGTCGGCGCGGGCACGGCGCTGGACGCCGCCACCAGAGGGCTGACGACCGGGCTGGTCGAGGCGCGCGACTGGGCGTCCGGCACCTCCAGCAGGTCGAGCAAGCTGATCCACGGCGGCCTGCGCTATCTGGAGATGCTCGACTTCGCCCTGGTCCGCGAGGCCCTCAAGGAGCGCGGCCTTCTCCTGGAGCGGCTCGCCCCGCACCTGGTGAAGCCCGTGCCCTTCCTCTACCCCTTGCAGCACAAGGGCTGGGAGCGGCTCTACGCCGGCTCCGGCGTCGCGCTGTACGACGCGATGTCGGTCTCCTCCGGCCACGGGCGCGGACTGCCCGTCCACCGCCACCTCTCCCGCAAGCGCGCCCTCCAGGTGGCCCCCGCCCTGCGCAAGGACGCCCTGGTCGGCGCCCTCCAGTACTACGACGCCCAGATGGACGACGCCCGCTTCGTCACCGAGCTGGTGCGCACCGCCGCCTCCTACGGGGCCCACGTGGCGAACCGGGCGCGGGTCACGGGCTTCCTGCGGGAGGGCGAGCGGGTCGTGGGCGCGCTCGTACGGGACGCCGAGGGCGGCCGGGAGTACGAGATCCGGGCCAAGCAGGTGGTCAACGCCACCGGCGTGTGGACCGACGACACCCAGGGGCTCATCGGGGAGCGCGGACTGTTCCACGTCCGCGCCTCCAAGGGCATCCACCTGGTCGTCCCCAAGGACCGCATCCACTCCTCGACCGGTCTCATCCTGCGCACCGAGAAGTCCGTCCTCTTCGTCATCCCCTGGGGCCGCCACTGGATCATCGGCACCACGGACACCGACTGGGACCTGGACAAGGCCCATCCGGCCGCCTCCAGCGCCGATATCGACTATCTCCTGGAGCACGTCAACACCGTCCTCAACACCCCGCTGACCAGGGACGACGTCGAGGGCGTCTATGCCGGGCTGCGGCCGCTGCTGGCCGGCGAGTCGGACGCCACCAGCAAGCTGTCCCGCGAGCACACGGTGGCCCACCCGGCCCCCGGCCTGGTCGTCGTGGCGGGCGGCAAGTACACGACATACCGGGTCATGGCCAAGGACGCGGTGGACGAGGCGGTGCACGGCCTCGACCAGCGGGTCGCCGCCTGCGTCACCGAGGACACCCCGCTCGTCGGCGCCGAGGGGTACCGGGCCCTGTGGAACGCGCGCGCCCGGATCGCGGACCGGACCGGGCTCCACGTCGCCCGCGTGGAGCATCTGCTCAACCGGTACGGCTCAATGACCGAGCAGATTCTGGAACTGATTCTCGCGGACCCCGCCCTGGGCGAACCGCTGCCCGCGGCCGACGACTACCTGCGCGCCGAGATCGTCTACGCGGCCTCCCACGAAGGGGCCCGCCACCTCGACGACGTGCTGACCCGGCGCACCCGGATCTCCATCGAGACCTTCGACCGGGGCACCCGCAGCGCCCGCCTCTGCGCGGAGCTGATGGCCCCGGTGCTGGGCTGGGACCAGGAGCGGATCGACCGGGAGGTCGAGCACTACGAGAAGCGGGTGGAGGCCGAGCGCGAATCGCAGCGGCAGCCGGACGACCTCACGGCGGACGCGGCCCGGCTCGGCGCACCGGACATCGCGCCGGGCTGACCCGGACGCGAGGCCGTCGGTGGTCGGGAACGGCTGATCCGCACGCGAGGCCCCCGGCGGCGGGCGGGCGACCCGGACGTGAGGCCGTGGGCGGTCGGACGGCGTGATCCGGACGGGTGCCGCCGCCGGTAGGGCGGGCCGGCCCGGACGTGAGGGCGCGGGCGGTCGGACGGCCGGCCGTCCGCCGGACGGGTGGTCACCGGCCGGTGACCGTCGGTCAGTTGGGATTCACCGGGGCGTCGGCCCCGGACCGCCCCCGCTTCACCGGACCGGTGAAGCGGAGGCATCGGCCCGGCCCGGCCTGGACGGGGAGGCCCGGTTGGTAGCAGGCTGTGGGGGATTCCCTCGTGGGGCCGCGTCGCGGCGGACCCCGGACCCGGCACCAGGACCGGTCCCGGCGTGAGGGACAATGAACGCTCTGCCAGGGCGGGTTGATCGCAGAGGGGACGCATGTCGGAGGCGGAGCAGGCACGGGAGCCCCAACGGGACAAGGACGGTCGTCTCCTCGCGGGGCGCTACCGGCTCGGTGAGGTGCTCGGCCGGGGCGGCATGGGGACGGTCTGGCGCGCCGACGACGAGACGCTCGGCCGCACGGTCGCGGTGAAGGAGCTGCGGTTCCCCTCGGCGATCGACGAGGACGAGAAGCGCCGCCTGATCACGCGCACCCTGCGCGAGGCCAAGGCGATCGCGCGCATCCGCAACAACAGCGCGGTGACCGTCTACGACGTGGTCGACGAGGACGACCGCCCGTGGATCGTCATGGAGCTGATCGAGGGCAAGTCGCTCGCCGAGGCGATCCGCGAGGACGGCACGCTGTCGCCGAAGCGCGCCGCCGAGGTCGGGCTCGCCATCCTCGACGTGCTGCGCTCCGCGCACCGCGAGGGCATCCTGCACCGCGACGTGAAGCCGTCCAACGTGCTGATCGCCGAGGACGGGCGCGTCGTGCTCACCGACTTCGGCATCGCCCAGGTCGAGGGCGACCCCTCGGTCACCTCGACCGGCATGCTCGTCGGCGCCCCCTCCTACATCTCGCCGGAGCGGGCGCGCGGCCACAAGCCCGGCCCACCCGCCGACCTGTGGTCGCTCGGCGGCCTGCTGTACGCGAGCGTCGAGGGCTGCCCGCCGTACGACAAGGGGTCGGCCATCGCCACCCTGACGGCCGTGATGACCGAGCCGCTCGACCCGCCGAAGAACGCCGGTCCGCTCACCGAGGTCATCTACGGGCTGCTGGAGCGGGACCCCGAGCAGCGGCTCGACGACGCCGGGGCGCGGGCGCTGCTCAACGCCGTCATCAACGCCCCCGACACCACCGCGCAGGACCCGGCGGACTCGACCCGGATCATGGCCGTCCCGCCGGCCCCCGCCGCCGACCCCCTCGTGAAGCGGACGCCGAAGCCCAAGGCGGCGAAGGCGCCGAAGCAGGCCACCGGAGCCGGCGAGACCGGCGAGGGGACGCGCGACCGGCTGCGCGGAGCCCTGCGCTCCGTGCGCAACGCGAAGACCCCGGCGGTCGCGGCGGGAGCCGCCGCGGCGTCCGGCGGGACCCCGGCCGCCGCCACCGGCTCGCCCGCCGTTCCGCCCAAGCCTCCGACGCCGCCCGCGGCTTCCGCCACCGGTGCGAAGTCCGCGACGGCCACGGCGTCCGGCCCGGCGACGGCGAAGAAGGCGGCGGCCTCCTCCGCCGCGTCCACAGCCGCGGCGAGCCCGTCCGTACCGGGACAGCGCCCGCCGTACGGCCCTGCCTCCACCCGCGCCTCGATCACCGACGTGGTGCCCCGCCGCACCCTCGTGATCATCGCGGCCGTGGTCGCCCTCGCCATCCTCGGCGCCGTCCTCGCGCTCGCCCTGGGCGGCGGCCGCGCGGACGAGGGCGGCAAGGGCGACACCGCCGCGTCGGCCGGAGCCTCGACGGACGGCGCCGGCGGCAAGGGCGCTGACACGGGCGGCGGTTCGGCAGGGGAGAAGGGCGACGGGCAGAAGGAGGGCCAGGGCAAGGACGACGGCCGGGCCTCCGCCGATCCGTCGGGCGACGCCTCCGACGACCCGAAGACCGGCGACCCCGACGGCGGGAAGGGGAAGGGGCCGGGCCAGGACGGCACCCTGCCCGCGGGCTACAAGGAGGTCACCGACAGCCGGTTCCACTTCACCATGGCGATGCCCGCGGACTTCAGGCGCACCGGCATCGCGGGCAGCAACTCCGGCGGCATCTACAACGTCCGGCAGGGCAGCTTCCCCCGTGTCCAGATCGACTTCAACAGCTCGCCCAGGGACGACGCGGCGGCCGCCTGGCGCGGGGCGGTCGGCAGCGCCAAGGTCCTCAGCGACGGCTACAAGCACGGCAGCATAAAGAAGGTCGAGTACAACGGCTATCCGACCGTCGCGGACTGGACGTTCGAGCGCAGCCACAACGGCGTCCGGGTCCGGGTGCTCAACCGCGGCTTCAAGGTGGACGCCAAGCGCGGCTACTCGATCATGATCAGCTGCAAGATCGACGAGTGGGACGGCAAGGAGTGCACGACGCTCCGCGACACGGCGTTCGGCACGTTCGCCCCCACCGGCTGACCGGCTGACCGCCCTGAAGGGGCGGCGGGCAGACGTTTGTTCGGGCCGGGTTGGCGCGACCCGGCCCGTCCGCCCGCGTTGCCACGTATCGTAAGAGGCGGGGGACCGTACGCAGCCGGTGCGGTGGGTCAGCCACCCGCCGCCCCGGCCGTGACCGACGGATACGTACGGCTGTGCCGGCCGGGGGAACAGCGCGCTCTGGGGAGGCGACGTGGACGACTACGCGGGTCGGGTGCTCGCCGACCGTTACCGCCTTCCGCTGCCCCCGTCCGACGGGTACGAACTGGCGGAGACGCGGGCGTTCGACACGTACAGCGGGCAGGAAGTCCTGGTCCGCCAGGTGCCGTTGCCGGAGGTCGTGGACGCCGAGGTGCTCGACGAGGACGGCCGGCCCTCGGCATCCGGGCGTGCCGCCGGGCGGGCGGTCCGCCGCAGTACGGACCCCGCCGTCCGGCGGGCCATCGAGGCCGCGCAGGCCGCCGCCCAGGTGCCCGACCACCCCCGGCTCGACCAGGTCTACGACGTGTTCGCCGAGGCGGGTTCGCTGTGGATCGTGAGCGAGCTCGTCGCGGCCCGCCCGCTCGCCGCCCTCCTCGCCGAGCGCCCCCTCAACCCCTACCGGGCCGCGGAGATCGGCTCCGACGTGCTCACCGCCCTGCGCGTGCTGCACGCCCACGGCTGGACCCACCGCAACATCACCGTGCGCACGGTCCTGGTCTGCGACGACGGCCGCGTCATGCTCACCGGCCTCGCGGTGGGCGCCGCCGAGGAAGCGCTCTGCGGCTACGCCCCCGCGCCCCTCCCGGACGCCGATCCGGTGGACGACCCGACGACGTACGGCATCCCGGCCCCCGAGCCCGCCCCGCCGGGGGAGTCCGACGACGCCCGTTCGCTCCCGCCGGGCAGGAGCGGCGCGCCCGAGGGCCATGCGCCGTACGAGGGCGTCGAGGACGTCCGGGAGTACGAGGACGCTCAGGGATACGAGGACGCTCCGGACTACGCGGACGGCGGGGGCGCGCGGTACGCCGACGTTCTGGACGACGAGGACGTTCGGGGGTCCGCCGGGTATGCCGGGCACGGCCGCGGTGAGGGCCGTGACGGCCGGGTGAGCGGAGGGCTCCCGGTTCCGCCGCTGCCGCACGGGTACGCGCCGCGCGGTGACGACCGGGACCATCAGGGGTACGGCCGCGACGAGGGGGAGGGCGACCGGTACGGGCTGCCGCCGGGTGCAGAGCCGTCGGACCGGGACGCCGCGCCCGCGCCCGCGCCGGGTCCCCAGCCAGGGGCCGCCTCGGAGGCGTACGACGCCGGGGAGCCCCGCCGCTCCTCACCGCCGGACGCCGGGCAGCAGATCGTTCCGCGCCCCGCCGCGCCCGCCGTCCCGTACACCGCCGTGCCGCCGGCCGAGCCGGGTGCGTCGAGCGCCGCCCAGCTGCGGGCCGCCCGCGCCGGAGCCATCGCCGCCTACCGCGCGGGCGCGCGCGCCGCCGCCCGGGTCGCCGAGGACCGGTCGGAGGCCGACCGCGCCCCGGCCGATCCGGCTGCCCCGGCCGACCTGACGAAGACCCCGCACCCGCAGGGGCGCGGAGCGCGTTCCGCCGCGCCGGGCGCCCCGGACGCGCCGGGAACCCCGGCCGCCGCACGGACCGGCCCGGGCGTCGGCGCCCGCCCCGGCTCCGGCGAGGGCCCCGGCTCCGGTGTGGACACCGGCGAAGGCACCGGCCCCACGCCCGACTCCGGCCCCGCCCCCGATGTCCTCCCCCTTCAGCGCCGTCCCGCCCCCGGCGCTTCCGCCTCCGACGCCCCCGTGGCCCCCCGGCCGCTGTCCGCTCCCTGGGGCAGCCCCGTCGAGGAGTCCTACGACGACGATGAGGACGAGGACGACGGAGAGGGCCCCCGGCCGCCCGGCCGGCGCGTCCACCTCGCCGGGACCTGGGACGACGGCCCCGGCGCCGGGCGGCCCGTCCCGGCCGGCGGCTCGGGCGAGGACGCGCTGCGCGCCGACTCCCGGCGGCCCGGACTGCCGGGTCACATCCCGAAGGAGCCGCCCCGCACCGTCCCCGTCCCGGCCGGGCGGAACGCCCACCGCGACCGGGAGGACGCCGTCGTGGGCGGCCGTGAACCCGCCGTCCACCGGGGTCCCGCCACCCCTCTCGCCGCCGAACGGGCCCGCCAGGCGCGGATAGCCGTCGTCGGGGCCGTCACCGAGCGCTGGGCTCCCGAGCAGGCGGGCCCGGTCCACGAGAACTGGCAGCTCGCGCCGCCGATCGGGCCCTCCACCGACCTGTGGGCGCTCGGCGCGCTGCTCTACCGGGCCGTCCAGGGCCACGCCCCCTACCCCGAGGAGAACGCGGCCGAACTGGTCCAGATGGTGTGCGGCGAGCCGCCCGCCTTCGCGGAGGAGTGCGGTCCGCTGCGGCCCGTCGTCGAGTCGCTGCTGCGCCAGGACCCCACCGAGCGGCCGGACGTCGAGGAGCTGAGCGGCTGGCTCCGCTCCCTGGTGCGCTCCGCGCCCGAGCCGGAGGCGGGCGCCGACGTCGTACCGCTGCCCGCACTGGACGCCACCCGGCTCCCCGTCGTCCGCCGCCGTGGCGAACTGGTCCGCCGGCGCCGGGGCCGGTTCGGCGGCGGCGCGGCCCATGGGCGGCACCGCCAGGGCAAGCGCCGCGCGCCCGCTCAGGAGTTCGACCGCATCGACCGCCAGGAGTCGCTGCCGCCGCCCGACCGGTCCGCGCCCATGACCGTGGGCACCTGGGAGGAGGAGCGTCCGGCCCGCGCGCCGCGTACGCCCAAGGGGCCACGGGTGCTGCGGGAGCCGCCGCGCCGGGGCGAGCGGTCGTCGTCCCCGCGCAACCTGGGCCGACTGCTGCTCGTCCTGATCCTGCTGCTGATGGCTGCGGCCGTCGCGTACGCCGTGATGTTCCTGCCGAAGCAGGACGCCTCCGAGGACGGCGGTGCGCCCGCCCCCTCCGGCTCCGCCGCCCCGCCGGCCGCCTCGGGCGGGCCCCGCCCGTCCGCATCCGGGGACGGCTCCGCCGACACCGGCTCGCAGCAGCCGCAGACGAGCGGGTCGGCCGTCGCGCTGCCCGCCGGCTATGCGCTCCGCAAGGACGCGGAGGGCTTCGAGATCGGCGTGCCGAAGGACTGGCAGCGCAGCCCCGCCAACGCGGACCGTCAGATCCGGTACGGGAGCGACGGGTTCACCCTGCTCGTCGTGCCCGGCCGGGACACGGTGACGTCGGGTGGCGGCGATCCGCTGGACTACCAGCGGGACAAGGAGCCCGAGCTCCAGCCGTTCCGGGACTCCAGCTGGTCCTCCTCGTCCGGGGTGCGCCGGGTGGACGTCGGGCGGCAGGCCATGGCCGAGGGGCAGTTCACCTGGCAGGAGAACAGCGGGCGCGAGGTGTACGTCCGGAACCTGGCGATGATCGTCGACGGCCGTTACCACGTCATCCAGGTCATCGGCCCCGTGAACGACCGGGACAAGGTCACCGCGGTCTACGAACAGGCCGTCGCCTCCTACCGGGTCACCGGCTGACCTCACGTCACCGCAGCCGGCGCGGCACGGGGGTTGTGCGACAGCGACAACCATCACAGTGCGGTCTCGTGAGCGATCCCCCGTTCCGCCCGCGCGTCCCGCCTCCGTAATGTGGCCATTCGAGGAACGGGGCGGGGGCTTCACGTGGATCGATCACAGGGCACGGACGCGGGACCGGTGCTGGCGGGGCGCTACCGGCTGGGCGACGTGCTCGGCCGGGGCGGTATGGGCAAGGTCTGGCGGGCCCATGACGAGGTGCTGCACCGCACGGTCGCCGTCAAGGAGTTGACCGCCGGGCTGTACGTCGCCGAGGCGGACCGGCTCGTCCTGCACGCGCGGACCCAGAAGGAGGCGCGGGCGGCGGCGCGCATCACGCACCCCGGAGTCGTCACCGTCCACGACGTGATCGAGTACGACCAACGCCCCTGGATCGTCATGCAGTACGTCGACGGGCCCTCGCTCGCCGACGCCGCCAAGGAGAGCGGCGAGGTCGCCCCGCGCGAGGCGGCCCGCATCGGACTGCACGTGCTGAGCGCCCTGCGCGCCGCCCACAGCGCCGGGGTGCTGCACCGCGACGTCAAGCCGGGCAACGTCCTGCTGGCCCGCGACGGACAGGTGCTCCTCACCGACTTCGGGATCGCCGCGATCGAGGGCGACTCCACCATCACCCGGACCGGGGAACTGGTCGGCTCCATCGACTACCTGGCCCCGGAACGGGTACGCGGCGGCGATCCCGGACCGGCCTCCGACCTCTGGTCGCTGGGCGCCACGCTGTACACGGCGGTCGAGGGGACCTCCCCGTTCCGGCGCACGTCCCCGATCTCCACCATGCAGGCCGTCGTCACCGAGGAGCCGCCCGCTCCGGTCAACGCCGGTCCGCTCGGCCCCGTGATCACCGCCCTGCTCCGCAAGGACCCGGACGAGCGGCCCACCGCCGCGCAGACCGAGCAGATGCTGCTGGACGCCATGGAGGGCCGCGAGCCCCGGTCCGCGCAGGCGCACGTGCCCACCCAGCGCTACCCGGAGGAGTCCCGCTACGGCTACCGGGGCCCGCACGGCTCCGCGGCCCCGGCCGGCCCGCACACCGCCGACGCCCCGGCCGACCCGCCCGGCTCCGACGGGGCCACCGCCCGGCTGCCGGGAGCGACGTCCGCGGCGACCGCGCAGCCCGACGCCCCCGGCCCGGAGCGGACGTCCCCGGTCACCGGCCCCGTCCCGCCCCCGGCGACCCGGCGGTCCGGCTCCCGCTGGCGGACGGTGCTCGTCGTGGTCGTCGCCGCGGCCGTCCTCGGTGGCGGGGCCGGGCTGATCGCCATGAAGTACGGGGAAGGGCCGGGCAGCCCCGGCACCCCCGGCACCCCCGGCGGCACCGCCGCGAGCGGTCCGCCGTCCGCCCCCGGCACCACCCCGGAAGGGACCGCCCCCGCGCAGGGGACACCGGAGATACCCGAGGGCTGGCACCGGGTGGACGACCCGGCGGGCTTCAGCCTGCTCGTGCCCGACGGCTGGACGCGGCAGGTCCAGGACGGCCAGATCGACTACACCCCGGACGGCGGGGCCCACCGCATCCGCATCAGCGTCGATCCGGACCCGGACTTCGACCACCCGTATCTGCACATGCAGAGCATGGAGGAGCAGCTCTCCGAGCGGCTGCCGGGCTACCAGCGGATCGGGATGGAGGAGAACACCTTCCGCGACCGCCCCGGCGCGCTCTGGGAGTTCACCTGGAACGAGACCAAGGATCACGCGGGGCCCCGGCACGGCATCGACCAGATGTACTACGGCGGGCCCGGCGGCCCCGAGTACGCCCTGTATCTGACCGCTCCGCAGGACGGCTGGGAGGTCAGCCGCGCGAAGTTCGACGTCATGCTGCGCAGTTGGCGGGCCCCCGAAGCCCGGCGGTGATCCCGCCCCGCGCGACCCGGCGGTGATCCCGCGTCGCGCCACGCCGGCCGGCGGCAGCGCGGCGGCCCGGCCGCCGACGCCGTGCCGGGGTTGCTGTACGGTCACGGCTTCGCACCTGCCGGCCGTACCCGGTGGTGCCGGACCCGGCCGGTGATCCAGGATGGTGCGCATGACAGATCACGGGGGACGGGCCGACGAGCCCACCAGCTACGGACTCCAGCCGCCGCACGCTCCGGGCGGATTCGGCGCACCGCACTCCGCGCCCCCGGCGCACATTCCCTCCCCGACCGTCGCGGCGAGTGCCCCGGACAGCGCGGCGAACCGGCTGATCGGCGGGCGCTACCGGCTGCTCGCCCGGCTCGGGCACGGCGGCATGGGCACCGTGTGGCGGGCGCACGACGAGGTCGTCGACCGCGAGGTCGCCGTCAAGGAGCCGCGCGTACCGGAGCACCTGGGCGAGCGCGAGCACTCCACCGTGTACGAGCGCATGCGGCGCGAGGCGCGGACCGCCGCGCGGATCGACCACCCCTCCGTCGTCACCGTCCACGACGTGGTGATCGAGGACGGTAAGCCGTGGATCGTCATGGAGCTGGTGCGCGGGCCGTCGCTCGGCGACCGCCTCCAGGAAGGCACTCTGGACGCCCGCGAGGCGGCCAGGATCGGCCTCGCGGTCCTCGACGCGCTGACGGCCGCCCACGCGATGGGCATCCTGCACCGGGACGTCAAGCCGGACAACGTCATGCTCGGCACCGGCGACCGGGTCGTCCTCACCGACTTCGGGATCGCCCAGGTCGAGGGCGAGCAGCGGCTCACCGAGACCGGCGCGTTCATCGGCTCGCCCGAGTACATCTCCCCGGAACGGGTCCTCGGGCAGCGCCCCGGACCGGAGTCGGACCTGTGGTCGCTGGGCGTCGTGCTGTACGCGGCGGTCGAGGGCATGTCCCCGTACCGCCGCTCGCACACCCCGGCCACCCTCCAGGCCGTGCTGTCCGCCGAACCGCAGACGCCCGCCCGCGGCACCGGCGCGTTCGGCACGCTCGTGATGCAGCTGCTCCGCAAGGACCCCGCCGCGCGCCCGCCGGCCGCCGAGGTCCGCCGGACGCTCCAGCAGCTCGTGGCCCCCGCCCCGGCCACCTCCCCGTACGCGGCTCCCACCGCGGTCGCGGGCGGCGGCAAGTGGGTGCCGCCGGTGCTGCACCGCAACCGTCCCGCGCAGTTCGCCCTCGGCGGCGGGGCGCTCGCCGTGGTGGTCGCGCTCCTGCTGATCCTGCTGAACCCGTTCGCGGGCGACGGGCCGCCGGAGGGCTGGCAGGTCCGGCCGGAGAACGAGGTCCTGTCGGCGGACGTGGCGGTGCCGGAGGAGTACAAGCGGGTCCAGGACGACAGCGGCGAAGTGGTCTGGTACACGGACCCCAGCGGCGTCTTCGAGATCGACTTCTGGCACCGCGCACCGAAGAACGACCCCGACGACATGGACGACAACCCCGGAGCCGACCCGGTGGCCCGCAAGACCTACTACGAGAAGGGCGGGGCGGACTCCACGCAGATGAAGGAAGCCTCCGTCACCACCGAGGAAACCACGCACCAGGGGCGGAAGGCGATCGAGATGGACACCGTGTACGTCCCGTACGACTCGTCCGACGACGACCCGCTCCGCCACCGCTTCCGGGAGCTGCTGATCCCCGGCGAGAAGAAGAGCGACCCCTACTGGCACGTGCGGGTGCGGATGCCCGCGAAGGGGCAGGCGGCGAAGGACGGCGACGCGATCTTCGACGAGGTCGTCGACGGGCTGAAAATTCACGGCTCCTGAGCGTCGCGCGCCGACCGCTGCCCGGCGGTCGGCGCGCGACGCCACTGATCAGCGGTTATGTCGCCAGCGATCACTGGCTCGGTCGAGAGGGGTGTCGGGCGGCGGTGGCGGGTCCTGTGAAAAACTGTTACCCACGGGTACCCAAAGGCTCCGGCTGGACATACTCTCGGCCTCATGACGGACTCGCAGGCCCCTGACGCCCCTCTCGGTACGAACCCCGTGGCGGTCGCCCCCGCCGGCGTGCGCACGGCCGCCGACGTGGTCACCCCCGAGGTGATCGCCCAGCTGACCCGCGGTGTCGTCGGGTCGGGCCGTACGGCCAACCACACCCCGTTCACCGGGGAGAAGCTGGCCGACCTGCCCGAGTCCACCCCCGAGGACGTCGCCACCGCCTTCGACCGGGCCCGTGCCGCCCAGCCCGTCTGGGCCGCCGTCCCCGTGCGGCAGCGGGCCGCGATCCTTCTGCGCTTCCACGACCTCGTCCTCAGCCGCCAGTCCGAGGTACTCGACCTCATCCAGCTGGAGACCGGCAAGGCCCGCCTGCACGCCCACGAGGAGGTGCAGGCCGTCGCCGTCGCCGCCCGCCACTACGGGCGCAGGGCCGCCGCCTACCTCAAGCCCCGCCGCCACACGGGTGTCGTCCCGACCCTCACCAAGGTCACCGAACTGCGCCAGCCGCGCGGGGTCGTCGGCCAGATCGCCCCCTGGAACTACCCGCTGGAGCTGTCCGTGGGCGACGCGCTGCCCGCGTTCGTCTCCGGCAACGCCGTCGTGATGAAGCCGGACACGGAGACCGCGCTCACCGCCCT
Organism: Streptomyces sp. V2I9; assembly: GCF_030817475.1. NCBI lineage: Bacteria > Bacillati > Actinomycetota > Actinomycetes > Kitasatosporales > Streptomycetaceae > Streptomyces > Streptomyces sp. V2I9. The sequence goes on from NZ_JAUSZJ010000002.1 coordinate 4,215,274, forward strand.
GTGGGCCCGTGACCTGCTGATCGAGGCCGGGCTGCCCGCCGAGGTCTTCCAGATCGTCCTCGGCGAGGGTCCGGTCGTCGGCCCCGAGGTCGTCAGCCGCGCCGACTACGTATCCTTCACCGGCTCCACCCGTACCGGCCGCGAGGTCGCCGTCGGCGCCGCCTCCCGGCTGGTCGGCGTCTCCCTGGAGCTCGGCGGCAAGAACGCCATGCTCGTCCTGGAGGACGCCGACGTGGAGAAGGCCGCCGCCGGGGCCGTCCGCGCCTGCTTCTCCTCCGCCGGACAGCTCTGCATCTCCATCGAGCGGCTGTACGTCCACGAGTCGGTCGCCGACGACTTCGTACGCCGGTTCGCCGCCCGGACCCGCGCCATGCGGCTCGGCAGCTCCCTCGCGTACGGGGCCGACATGGGCTCGCTCGTCGGCGAACGCCAGCTGGAGACGGTCGCCCGGCATGTCGAGGAGGCCGTCGAGAAGGGCGCGACCCTCGTCGCCGGCGGCGTCGCCCGCCCCGACATCGGCCCGCTGTTCTACGAGCCCACCATCCTCGACGGGGTGGAGGCCCCGATGGCCGTCTGCACCGAGGAGACCTTCGGGCCGGTCGTCTCGATCTACCGCTTCAGCGACGAGGACGAGGTGATCGAGCTGGCCAACGCCACCCCGTACGGACTCAACTCCAGCGTCTGGACCACCGACTCCCGGCGCGGCCACGAGGTCGCCGCCCGGCTGCGCACCGGCACCGTCAACATCAACGAGGGGTACGCCCCCGCCTACGGCAGCGTCCAGTCCCCGATGGGCGGCATGAAGGACTCCGGCCTCGGCAGGCGGCACGGCTCCGAGGGCATCCTCAAGTACACCGAGGCCCAGACCGTCGCCCAGCAGCGGCTGATCCCGCTCGCGCCCGCCTTCGGGATGGACGACGAGAAGTACGCCGCGTTCATGACCCGCAGCCTCAAGGCGATGAAGGCGTTCCGACTGCGCTGATCCCGGAGCCCGCCGCGCCTCCGGGGGCGCGGCGGCCCCGGCCGCTTCCCGGCGTCGTGGCGAGCCCCGGCCGGCCCTTCCCGGGGTGCCGGGCCCGCCCCCGGCCGCCGCACCGTCCGCCCTTTTCGTACCGATTCCGTTCCGAGGAGTGCCATGTCCCAGGTCAGCCCTGCCCAGAAGCAGGCCGTGATCCATGTCCCGGCCGACGACGACGCCGCGTACGACTACGACGTGCTGGTCGTCGGTTCGGGCTTCGGCGGCGCGGTGACGGCCCTCCGGCTGACCGAGAAGGGCTACCGCGTCGGCGTCCTGGAGGCGGGCCGCCGCTTCACCCGCGACACGCTCCCCAAGAACTCCTGGGACATCAAGAACTACCTCTGGGCCCCCGCCCTCGGCCTCTTCGGCCTCCAGCGCATCCACCTCCTCGGCAACGTCATGGTGCTCGCCGGGGCCGGCGTCGGCGGCGGATCGCTCAACTACGCCAACACCCTGTACGTGCCGCCCGCCCCGTTCTTCGAGGACCGCCAGTGGGCCTCGATCACCGACTGGCAGGACGAGCTCAAGCCGTACTACGACCAGGCCCGCCGGATGCTGGGGGTCCGCCTCAACCCGACGGTGACCCCCTCCGACGTCCACCTCAAGGCCGTCGCGGAGACCATGGGCGTCGGGGACACCTTCCACCTGACCCCGGTCGGCGTCTTCTTCGGTGACGGCAAGGACGCCGACGGAACCGCGAAGGCCAAGGCCGGCGACACCGTCCCCGACCCGTACTTCGGCGGCGCGGGCCCCGACCGCACGGCCTGCACCGAGTGCGGCGAGTGCATGACGGGCTGCCGCCACGGTGCGAAGAACACGCTGAACGAGAACTACCTCCACCTCGCGGAGCAGGCCGGAGCGGTCATCCACCCGATGACCTCCGTCGTCGCGGTCACCGACGACGCGCGGGGCGGCTACCGCGTCCTGACCGTCCCCACCGACCGCCGCCGCAGGGCCAGGCCCACCAAGCTGCGCGCCCGCAAGGTCGTCATCGCCGCCGGAACGTACGGCACCCAGACCCTGCTGCACACCATGAAGGACCGGGGACTGCTGCCCGGGATCTCCGCGAAGCTCGGCGAGCTGACCCGGACCAACTCCGAGGGCCTGGTGGGCGCGCAGACCAGCGACCGCCGGTACCGCAAGAAGCACGGCATCGCCAAGGCGGACTTCACCCGTGGCGTAGCGATCACCTCCTCGATCCACCCCGACGAGAACACCCACATCGAACCCGTCCGCTACGGCAAGGGCTCCAACGCCATGGGCTCGCTGACGATCCTCCAGGTGCCCTACGGCGGCCGCCGGGTCCTCGGCTGGCTCGGCAACATGGCCAAGCACCCCACCCTCGCGGTCCGTTCGCTCTCCAACCGCCGCTGGTCCGAGCGCACCATCATCGGGCTCGTCATGCAGTCGCTCGACAACTCCCTGACCACGTACCGCAAACCGGGCGGCATCGGGAAGGGCCTGCTCACCGCCCGCCAGGGCCACGGCGCGCCCAACCCGGTCCAGATCCCGGACGCCACCCGCAGCGCCACCCTGCTCGCCGAGGAGATCAACGGCTTCGCCGGGTCCAACATCGGTGAGCTGATGGGCACCCCGCTCACCGCCCACTTCCTCGGCGGCTGCCCGATCGGCGCGAGCGCGGAGGAGGGCGTCATCGACCCGTACCACCGCCTCTACGGCCACCCCGGCATCAGCGTGGTCGACGGCTCCGCCATCTCCGCCAACCTCGGCGTCAACCCCTCGCTGACGATCACCGCCCAGGCCGAGCGCGCGATGTCCCTCTGGCCCAACAAGGGCGAGGCGGACCCGCGCCCGGAGCAGGGGGAGGCGTACGAGCGGCTCGCCCCCGTCGCCCCGCGTACGCCCGTCGTACCGAAGGAGGCGTTCGGTGCGCTGAAGCTGCCGTTCCTGGGCATCCCGGTGGTGCCGCCGAAGGGGACGGCGGAGGCCGGGAAGGACGTGAAGGGCGTCGGGAACACCCCCGTGCCCAATCCGTGAGCCCGGCCGGTCGCAGGCGCGTGCCCGGCCGGGGGCCGGGGCAGGACCCCGTCCCCGGTCCGTGGTCCGTGCCCGATCCGTGATCTTCCTCCGGGCAACCGTTCGGGGAGCCTCGCGGTCGAACCCGTACCGCGTCCCCTGCCGTCGTCACCGCGGCTGCCGCACAGCCGCTGCCCGGCAGCAGGTCCCCGCCGAGTACCAGAGGTTTCGATGACACGTCTGTCCCCGAGGGCCGCGCTGCACCGCGCGGCGGGCTCCCTCGCCGCCGCAGGCCTGCTGGCCGTGGCCCCGTTCGCCGGGGCGACGGCTCCCGCGCACGCCGCCGGCCTCCCGGTGTTCACGCTCGGCGGCCCCCCGGAGACCGGCCTGCACCCCTATCGCGCCGACGGCCGGCCGGAGCCGTCCACGGTCGGGATCACCCTCGACGACCCGTCCACCGGGGAGGGGAGCGGCTTCGAGGGGGCGTTCACGCTCACCTTCGACCTCAGCGGTGTCGCGGGTGTCGCCGAGGTGGCGTTCGCCGGCGGTACGGGACCGGAGTGCGAGGTCACCGGGGCGACGGCGGTCTGCGCGGGCCGGGGCGTCCGGCCGGGGGCGCAGCCCGCCGCCGACCTCCTCGTCACGGCCGCCACCGGCAGCGAGGCCGGTGACAGCGGCACGATCACGGTGACCGGCGAGGCGGAGGGCGCCGCCTTCACACCGTTCACCACACGGGTCACGGTCGGCGGCCCCGACCTCGTGATGGAGGAGCTGCCGTTCCGTACGGAGCTGACGCCGGGCGACCGCCAGCAGGCGCCGATCACCTTCGCCAACCGCGGCACCAGGGACGCCGACGGCGTGCTGCTCACCCTGCGGTACACCCGCGGCCTGGACATTCCGCAGCGCTACGCCAACTGCCGCTACTCCGAGGACGACCCGGACCTGCCGGACTTCGGCTGGACCACGGCGCGCTGCTCCGTGGAGGGCGCGTTCGAGGCGGGTGCGACGTACACCCTGGCGACCCCGCTGACCATCGAAGCCACCGACCGCGCCTTCCACGACACCTTTCTCTACCGCGTCGAGGAGGGCGCCGCCGCCGGTCCCGCAGCCCACGGGGAACACGGTGACGGCGACGTGCTGAAGGCGGTCCCGGTGCGGGACGCGAAGAAGCGCGCGGCCGTCCGGAACACCGACCTCACCCCGCACGACAACCAGCGCGAGGCCGACTTCCGTACGGAGAACACGGCCGACTTCGCCGCGTACGGCGACCGGGTGTCCGGGGCGCGCGGCTCCACCGTCACGGCCGCCCTCGGGTTCCGCAACGAGGGCCCGGCGTGGATCGGCCGCCTCCGCTCCGGCGAGAACGTCGCCGTCGTCGACGTCACGGTGCCCCGCGGCGCGTCGGTCGTGGCGAAGCCGGACCGCTGCCGCGCGGTGACGGCGGACGGCGGGTACCGCGAGGACCGGACGGGCCCCGCGCCGCGCTACCTCTGCCCGACCTCGACGACCGTGCGCGACGGCGAGGGCCTGGACCTGTCGTTCGAGCTGCGGATCGACGAGGTCCTGGCCGGGGCGGAGGGCGAGATCACCGTCCGGGGCGCCTCGCCGGGGAATCCGGCGCTTCCGTTCGACCCGGCCCCCGCGAACAACACCGCGAGGCTCGTTCTCAACCCCGAGGGCGGCGGCTCCGGCTCCGGCGGCACGGGCGGCGGCGGACCGGGCGGTCCGTCCACTCCGCCGGCCCCGAGCCCGGGCGGGGGCCCGCCCACGGCCTCCGGACCCCCGACGTCCAGCACCTCGGGCGGCAGCGCGGCGGGCGGCTCCGGCACCGGGGGCGGCCTCGCCTCGACGGGATCGGTCGCCCTGACCGTCTCGGGTGCGGCGGCGGTGTCGCTGGTGACGGGCCTGACGCTGGTGGCGGCGGCACGACGACGAGCCGGCCGGCACGCCTGACAGTCCGCTGCGTCCGGGGATGCCCGCGAGCATCGGCCCGTATCGGCCCGCATCGGACCGGAAAGGGAGGGACCGGAAGGGGGGGGCGGACCGGAGCCTCGGCCGACTCCGGACCGGAAGAGCGGCGGAGGCAGGGGCCGGCGGCGGGCCCCGAGGGCGGTGGCGGAGGAGGGAGCGGACCTCCGCCCGGAGACGTTCCGATGCGGCCGATCCCGGGCGTCCCCGGAATCGGCCGCACAGGGGGTGACCGGGCTGCTGTCCCCTGCGGACCGGTCACATACGCCGGGATGTGGTCCCACGACGCACCTGCAGTACGTCACACGTCCCGGCGGAGCCACGCGTGGTTCTTCCTATCGACGCCGCCCCTGGTTGGCACGGACACCGGGAACAACGAAGGCACCGCGCTCCCGGTCACGCGCCGTACGGGTGAGATGGCTCCCGAACGCAGTTACGCCCCCCGCCCGCCAAGCGGAGAACCGTTCCCCCCGGAGGGGCCCGGCGAGCGCCCGGCGAGAGCCCCGCCGGGCCCCTGGGGTGAGGCCCGGCGGGGGCCCGCACGAGGCCGCGCGGGGGTCCCGGTGCGGGAGGAACGCGGGACAGGCCCTCACACCCGGCCGCGGCACAGCTCCAGGAGCGTCATCGCCAGCGCGGTGCCCGGCCGGCCCAGCGCGTCCCGGTAGTGCGCGAGCACGGCGGTCTCGCGCGAGAGGTTGACGCGGCGGCCGCCCGAGGTGATCCGCGCCTCCTGGATCACCGCCGACACGGCCATCCGTTCCTGGACGAGGCCGATGATCCGGTCGTCGAGGGCGTCGATGCGCTCCCGCGCCCCTCCGATCAGGGCGGCGGCCTCGTCGGTGTGGGCGCCGGTCAGCTCGGCGGGGGTGACGGCGGTGGTGGTGCTGCTGCTCATGAGGTGTCTCCCGGTGGGTCGGTGGGCCGACGGTCGGCGGCGGCCTCCGGGGCGAACGGGCCCGGACACGCAGAACGCCCCGGACCTGTCGGCCCGGGGCGCCTGGAAGGGTGCTCGTCAGTTGCTCAAGCAGCACGACCATGGCAGCCGGCGGGCCGGATGCCATAGGTAAAGACGAAGGTCGTGTGCTGACGCATGGGGCCCAGTATGGCCCCGCGCCGCCGGGCCCGGCAAAACGCGGCCCGCATCATGAGACGCTCCCCGGCCGGGCGCGGGACCGCCGGTCCGGCGGAGGGTGGCTGCGCGGCGGTGGAACGGGACCACCGGTCCGGCGGAGGGTTCACGCGCGGCCGGTAGAATCGGAGGAACCGACCCCCCCCTTCACCACCGCCGGAAGGCCGCCCCGTGCCAGCAGCACCCCCCGCCGCCCCCGACGCCACGGCCGACGTGGTCCTCGTCGTCGACTTCGGCGCGCAGTACGCCCAGCTCATCGCCCGCCGCGTCCGTGAGGCCCGGGTCTACAGCGAGATCGTCCCGTCCACCATGCCGGTGGCGGAGATGCTGGCCAGGAACCCCCGCGCGATCATCCTCTCCGGCGGCCCCTCGTCGGTGTACGCGGAGGGCGCGCCGTCCCTGGACCGCTCGCTGTTCGAGGCCGGCGTCCCGGTCTTCGGCATGTGCTACGGCTTCCAGCTGATGGCCACCGTGCTCGGCGGCACGGTCGACGACAACGGGGCCCGCGAGTACGGCCGTACCCCGCTGCACGTCACGAAGGCGGGCTCGACGCTCTTCGAGGGCACGCCCACCGAGCAGCCGGTGTGGATGTCGCACGGCGACGCCTGCTCGGCGGCGCCCGAGGGTTTCACGGTCACCGCCTCCACCGACGTGGTCCCGGTCGCCGCCTTCGAGAACGACGAGAAGAAGCTGTACGGCGTCCAGTACCACCCGGAGGTCATGCACTCGACCCACGGCCAGCAGGTCCTGGAGCACTTCCTCTACCGCGGCGCGGGCATCGAGCCGAACTGGACCACCACCAACGTGGTCGAGGAGCAGGTCGCCCTCATCCGCGAGCAGGTCGGCGACAAGCGCGCCATCTGCGGCCTCTCCGGCGGCGTGGACTCCGCGGTCGCCGCGGCCCTCGTCCAGAAGGCCATCGGCTCCCAGCTGACCTGCGTCTACGTCGACCACGGACTGATGCGCAAGGGCGAGACCGAGCAGGTCGAGAAGGACTTCGTCGCCGCGACCGGCGCGAAGCTGAAGGTGGTCGACGCGGAGAAGCGCTTCCTCGACGCCCTGGCCGGGGTCTCCGACCCGGAGCAGAAGCGGAAGATCATCGGCCGCGAGTTCATCCGCGTCTTCGAGCAGGCCCAGCTGGAGATCCTCCAGGAGGAGGGCCCCGAGGTCGCCTTCCTCGTCCAGGGCACGCTCTACCCGGACGTGGTGGAGTCCGGTGGCGGCACCGGCACCGCCAACATCAAGTCCCACCACAACGTCGGCGGTCTCCCCGACGACATCGAGTTCCAGCTCGTCGAGCCGCTGCGCCAGCTGTTCAAGGACGAGGTCCGCATGGTCGGCCAGGAGCTGGGCCTCCCCGAGGAGATCGTCCAGCGCCAGCCGTTCCCCGGACCCGGCCTCGGCATCCGCATCGTCGGCGAGGTCACCAAGGAGCGCCTGGACCTGCTCCGCGAGGCCGACGCCATCGCCCGCGAGGAGCTGACGGCGGCCGGCCTGGACCGCGACATCTGGCAGTGCCCGGTGGTCCTCCTCGCGGACGTCCGCTCGGTCGGCGTCCAGGGCGACGGCCGCACCTACGGCCACCCGATCGTGCTGCGCCCGGTCTCCTCCGAGGACGCCATGACGGCCGACTGGTCGCGCCTGCCCTACGAGACGCTGGCCAAGATCTCCACCCGCATCACCAACGAGGTCGCGGACGTCAACCGCGTCGTGCTCGACGTGACGAGCAAGCCGCCGGGGACGATCGAGTGGGAGTGACCCCTCCCGCGCCCTGAGCGCCTCCGCCTGCGCTCCGAGGCTCTTCGGGTCAACGCCGATGCCGTCGCTCATTCGTTTGAGCGGCGGCATCGGCGTATCGCATGAGTCCGCAGCGGAAGTTCCCCACGCGAGCCATGTGGCTCCTGGAATCCGCCCTCCTCGCCCACGTCCCCGCGGATCTGGATGTCGACCGGGAGATGAGCATCAGGCCGGACACGCCCACCGGCATCCACCACCAGAAGATGCGTCTGTCCGTTCCCTTCCCGATCGATGTGGACCTCGGCGACATCTACCGCCGGGGCCGTCCCTAATCCACTGGCACCGCCCCCGCCTCCGTGCCAGGCTCCTGCACCATGTCCGCCGAAGAAGTCCGTGCCCTCCTGTCCGCCGCCGGCAACGACCGCCTGGTCTGGAACACCCCGCTCTCCGAGGAGCACGCCGCGCGGCTGATCGCCGCCTGCGACCCCGCCCCCGGCGGCCGGATCGTCGATCTCGGCTCCGGCTGGGGCGAGCTGCTGATGCGGCTCGTGGAGGCCGCGCCCGGGTCCGCCGGGGACGGCGTCGAGACCGACCCGGCCGCCGTGGCGCGCGGACGGCGGCTCGCACAGGAGCGGGGATTCGCCGAGCGGGTGCGGTTCCACGAGACGCCCGCCGCCGAGTGGGCCGAGGGCGGTTACGACCTCGCCGTCTCCATCGGCTCCTCGCACGCCTGGCCCGGCGAAACGGCCCGTGAGTCGACCGGGAACGCGCTCGCCGCGCTCGCCGCCGCCGTACGGCCCGGCGGACGGGTGCTGTTCGGAGAGGGCGTCTGGCAGCGGGAGCCGACCCCCGCCGCGCTGGCGGGCCTCGGGGCCGCGCCGGGGGACTACGGCTCGCTGCTGGAGCTGATCCGGCTGGCGGAGTCCGTCGGGCTGCGCGCGCTCCAGGTCACCGTCGCGGACGAACGCGAATGGGACCTCTTCGAGTCCGAGGGCCCGATCGGACGCGGCCAGCGCTGGGCCCTGGAGCACCCGGACCACCCGCTGCACGCCGAGGTGACGGCCGAGGTGGACGCCCGCCGCACCGGCTACTACGGCGGCTACCGCTCCTCCTTCACCCTCGCCTATCTGGTGCTCTCCACCTGACCCCGTGCGACGGCGTCTGGTGCTCTCCACCTGACCCCGTGCGACGGCGCCCCTTTTCACCGTCCCCCGCCCGGCGGTAATTTCCGGTCGTACGTCCCGTGAAGACGAGGAGCCGCCATGTCCGAGCACGTCGCCGTGCCCGCCCCCGCCCCGATCCCCGTCGAACAGCTCCACTTCACGATGCCGCCCGTGCACGCCTCGCCGGACGAGGAACGCGCGTACCGCAGGGAGCGGCTGGCGGGCGCACTGCGGCTGTTCGGACAGCTCGGGTACGAGGACGGGGTCTCCGGGCACATCACCGTCCGCGACCCCGAGCTGGCCGACTGCTTCTGGGTCAACCCGTTCGGCGCCCCCTTCGCCGACATCGCGCCGCAGGACCTGATCCTCGTCAACGGCGGCGGGCAGGTGGTCCGGGGCCGTTTCCACGTCAACCAGGCCGCGTTCGCCGTGCACGCGGCGGTGCACCGGGCCCGCCCGGACGCCGTGGCCGTCGCGCACACCCACTCCACGCACGGCCGGGCGCTGGCCGCGCTGGGGGAGCCGATCGAGCCGATCACCCAGGAGTCCTGCGCCTTCTACGAGGACCACGCGCTGTACGACGCGTACACGGGCGTGATCGTGGACGAGGAGGAGGGGCGTCGCCTCGCCGCCGTGCTCGGGCCGCACAAGGCGATGATCCTGCGGAACCACGGGCTGCTGACCGTCGGGGACTCGGTGGACGCGGCAGCCTGGTGGTTCCTCACCCTGGAGCGCGCCTGCCAGGTGCAGCTGCTGGCGCGGGCCGCCGGGAAACCCGTGCTGATCTCGCACCAGGACGCCCTCACCACCCGTGACCAGCTCGGCAGCGACCTGGTGGCCTGGATCAACTACCAGCCCCTGTGGCAGCGGATCAGTCGAACGTTTTGACGACACCCGCCCCCGGCCCGCCCCGATGCACTGCCGACCTGCCCGGTACGGCACAATTCACTGATATCGCAGGTGAGTTGGCTGTACGGGGCGGGAAAGGGCGTAATCCTCCGTGGCGTTGGACGAAGCACAGGCGAACGGCACGCACGGTGGCGGCTGTACGTGCGGCGACTGCCCGCACGGGGCGCGGCGCGGGCATCGGCGCGCGGTCGCCGCGTTCCTGGCCAAGCGCGACGAGCTGGCGGCCGGCAACGGGCTGCCCGCAGGGGTCGCCCAGTCGCCCTCCGCGTCCCGGCAGTGGGTCTCCGACGAGCTGACCGGGTCCGCCCGCACCGTCGCCGAGCGGGCGCGGGAGGCCGGGGACGCCTGGCTCCACCAGGTGTGGCGGGCCACCCTGTTCACCGTCTGGGGCGCGGTCGGGGCGCTCCTCGTCGGGACCTGCGTCACCGCGGTCGGGGCCGGCTGGTCCACCGCGCGCACCGCCGCGCTCCTCGCCGCCCTGCTCACGGCCGTCCCGCTCACCGCCGCCGCCCGTCACCACCGCGGCCGGGGCGGCCTCCTCGCCCCGCTGATCGGTGAGGACAACCGGCTCTCCACCTCCCGGACGGTCGCCGCCGCCTGGGTGCTGCTCGTCGTCTTCGCCGTCCTCGTCCTCGCCCTCCAACTGGCCGGGGCCTCGGACCCGGACGAGCGGGACGCGTTGATCGAGGGCCTCGACCTCGTGCGCTCCGCCGGGGTCGTGGCCGTGCTGGCGCTGGTGTGCGCGGTCGCCGTCGTGGTGCGCCGCGTGGTGACCGTACGGGTGCTGGGCCGCCGGCTCCAGAAGCTGCGCGCGGACCGGCCCCGCGCCGCCGACCTGCTCACCGACGACTCCGGGCGCGGGTCGTTCACCGATGTGCAGTACGTGCTGGTCAGCGCCGTCGCCGTGCTCTTCGCCGCGGTCCGCCTGGCCCGCCGCCCGGAGCAGGTGCCGGATCTGCCGTGGGGGCTCGCGCTGCTGGTCGCGGTCTCGGCGGCGACCTACTTCGCCGGGAAGTACGCGGAGGGCGGCCGGCCGGTCGTGCTCTCCGTCGTACGGGCGCGGGAGGCCGGGGACCTGGACGCCCCGATCCGGACCGGCGACGACATCGAGATCCGGGGCGCGGGCTTCGTACCGCCCGGCGCGGGCACCCCCGACCGGCTGGCCCGGCTCGTCGTCCGGATAGGGACCGTCCACGTCCACGTCCCGCTGGTCCCGGTCGCCGGAGGTTTCGCCAACCCGACCGACACCGTCCTCACCGTGCCCGTTCCGGTCGAGGTCGAGCCGGGCACCGTGGACGTCCAGGTCATCACCGCCGCCGGGGTGGAGACGGAGCGCGTCCCGATCGACGTCACCGACTGACCGCGGCCGCCGCCCGGTCGCGGCCGCCCGCCCGCCGGACGGCTTCTGCGGTCGTGCCCCGTCCTGCCCCGGCCGGCCTCCGTTCGTCGTGCCCATGGGCCGATCGTGTCCGGCCCCTGGTGAGCGATGCCCCGGAGGGCGTACGTATGGTCGGGACGACGGGACTTCGGGAAGCAGGGCGGTGGCGATGAACGGTTACGGCGGCGGATCGTACGGTCTGGGTGAGCGCAGGACGCTGAAGGAGCGGGCGGCGACGTACGCCCTGCTGCCGTTGCGGATCTTCCTCGGCGTCACCTTCGTCTACGCGGGGCTCGACAAGCTCACCGACAGCGCCTTCCTGGCCGCGGACGGCACCGGGTCCATCGGCGAGCTGATGCGCGGGGTGCGGGACTCCTCCGCGATCCCCGCCCTCGTCGATCTGGCGCTCAAGAGCCCCGAGGGTTTCGGTTACGCCATCGCGGTCGGCGAACTCCTCGTCGGTCTCGGCACCCTCGTCGGCCTCTGGGCCCGGACGGCGGCGGCCGGCGGCGCGCTGATCTCGCTGAGCCTCTGGCTGACGGTGAGCTGGCAGGCCACCCCGTACTACTACGGCAACGACCTGCCCTATCTGATGGCGTGGCTGCCGCTGGTGCTGGCGGGCGCGACCGTGTTCTCCGCCGACGCCTTCCTCGCCTCACGCCGGCGCCGGACCCTGTAGGCGATCCAGGTCACCGCCGCGGCCAGCCAGAGCCCGCCGAGGAACAGCGGCAGGAAGAACGTCCACGGGGCGTCCCAGGCCCCTGCGGCGTCGGCCGCGTAGCCACCGGCCAGACCCAGCATCACCAGGCCCGCCACCGCGCGGCCGGGCCGGAACTCATGACGCGGCACGGCTGACCTCCACCTGTCCGATGCCCACTTCCACCGTCAGCTCGATCGTTCCGGCCGGTCGTGCGCCGCGCGGCGGCGGCAGCGTGCGGTCGGTCGCCCTGCCGTCACCGGTCCGCAGCCGGAGCCGCGGCCCGTCCTCCAGCCGGACCTCCCCGAGACGCGCCTCGGTCCGGACCTTCACCGTGACGTTCTCCGGGACGACCACGGCCGCCCGGCCCGCCGCCACATCGAGACCGGTACGCACGGTCTCGCCCTTCGGGACCTTCAACCCGGACAGGTCCAGCCGCGCGTCGCCCGTGCTCAACTCGTAGTGCTGTCGCACCGCGCTCACCGAGGTCGGCCGCCAGTCCCGCCGGCCCCACGAGGTGTCGATGTCCTTCGGCAGCGCCGAAGCGCCCGCCAGCAGACCTGCCGTGACCATCGCCATGAAGACCGTGCCGAAGCCGGTCCGCCCCAGCACCGAGGCGATCAGCAGACCGAGCCCGAAGACGGCGAGGGCGGCGGCCAGACCGATCTGCAGGGCGGTGCCCAGCGGCTGCCGGTCCCAGCTCAGCCCGGTGCCCAGACCGGCCGCCACCAGCGCCGCCAGGAAGACCGGGCCGCCGATGGAGCGCGGTCCGCGCGGAACGGACGACGACTGCGGCGTCCGGAAGGGGGCGTCGGGGCTGGGCCGTCCCGCCTTCAGTCCGGCGTGCGCAGCCCCGGCGTCCGTGTCCGGCGGACCCCACAGATAGCCCGAGCTCCCCGGCCCGGTCGTGCCGTCCTTGACGATGGGGTCCCGCCACCACGACGGACTGCCCGGTGTCGGCGGAGCCTTCACCTCCGGGGGGGCGCCGAGCCCCCCGGTGTGCGCGGGGCCGCCGGGGGCGGCAGGGGCTCCGGGCGGGGCCGCCGGGTCCTCGGCCGCCGACGACCCGGGGGACCGCGTCCACACGAAGAAGCCGACGACGGCCACCGCCAGCAGCGCGGCGAACGACAGCATGCCCCGGTTGTGCAGCATCGAGAGGAAGAGCCCGCAGCCGATCAGCGCCAGCAGCAGGGCCACCAGCGCCGCCCCGTCGACCCGGCCCGACAGCAGCTTGCGCGCCTCGTTCTGGTCCTCGCCCTCGGCGGGCAGCAGCAGCCAGGCGAATCCGTAGAAGATCAGGCCGATCCCCCCGGTCACCGACAGGACGCCGAGCACGATCCGGAAGATCACCGGGTCCACGTCGCAGTACCGTCCCAGCCCGCCGCACACCCCGGCGACGACCTTCTGGCGCGGGGTGCGCCGCAGCGTCGGCTTCGGCGCTTCGGGGGGCGCGGCGCCGGGAGCGGCGTCGGAGGGAGCGGTCATGCCTCCATGGTGACGGGCCGGACCGGCCGCCGGGACCCTCTCCGACCCTGGACGGTCCCTGATATTGCCCGCCCGCGCCCCTGAGGGGCCGGAACCGCGGGCCGGGAGGCCGAGGCGAACACGCCGGACGGGCTGGGCGCGTGGGCATCGGACGGGGCGCCGGACGCGGGGCCGCCGGGCGCACGCGTCGGAGGACAGTGCGGCGGGGCGCACGCGCCGGACGAGAGAACAGGCGGGCGCACGCGCCGGACGAGAGGGCACGGGGGCTGCCGTCAGGCCGGGTGCGGGGGACAGCATCAGGGTCACTTCGGGGGCCGTCCCTGATGCCGCCCCGAGCCCGCGCGTGTGACGATCGGGGTATGCCAGCCGCCACCGCCCGAGCCGCCAGCTCCCTCGCCGCCGACCCGGAGGACGCCGCGCCGCGCAAGCTCTACCGCAGCGCCGACGGACGGCTGCTCGGCGGCGTCGCGCGCGGGCTCGCCGGACACCTCGGGCTGCCGGTCGCCTGGGTGCGGCTCGTCTTTCTCGGCCTGTTCGTCACCGACGGCCTCGGCGCCCTGCTCTACGCGGTGTTCTGGATCGTCGTCCCGCTGGGCGTCGGCGGCGTCGAGCCGACCCGCTCCGTGTTCGAGACCTCCCCGGAAGGCCGCCGCAAGCTCCGCAAGCCGGACAAGGGGCAGGTCTTCGCACTGGTCGCCCTGGCGGTCGGGGCCGTCGCGTACTTCGTCAACGTCGACATGGGCGGCGAGACCGGCCGCTACATCTGGCCCACCCTCCTGATCGGCGCGGGCTCCGTGCTGGTCTGGCGACAGGCGGACAACGCCCGCCGTGCCCGCTGGATGGAGGTCGGCCGCAACCGCAAGCTGCTCCACCTGGCCCGCGGGCTCGCCGGGGTCGCCCTGGTCGGCCTCGGACTCGCGGTCTTCCTCGTCGTCCGCGGCTCGGCCGCCCAGCTCGGCAATCTGCTCACCGCCGCCATCGCCGTGCTGACCGGCATCTTCCTGCTCGCCGGCCCCTATCTGGTCCGGATGACCCAGGACCTCTCCGAGGAGCGCCTGATGCGCATCCGCGCCCAGGAGCGGGCCGAGGTCGCCGCCCATGTCCACGACTCGGTTCTGCACACCCTCACCCTGATCCAGCGCAACGCCGACGACGGCGGCGAGGTCCGGCGCCTCGCCCGCGCCCAGGAGCGCGAACTGCGCAACTGGCTCTACAACCCGGAGGGAACCGGCAAGGACGAGGACGAGGAGCCGGCGACCCTGGCCGAGGCGGTCAAGCGGGCGGCCGCCGAGGTCGAGGACAAGCACGGCGTGCCCCTGGAGGTCGTCGTGGTCGGGGACTGCCCCCTCGACGAGAAGCTGGCCGCCCAGCTCCAGGCCGCGCGCGAGGCGATGGTCAACGCCGCCAAGTACGGTGGCGAGGGCGGGGCGGTGCAGGTCTTCGCGGAGGTCGAGGGGCGCACGGTCTTCGTGTCCGTACGGGACCGGGGTCCGGGTTTCGACCTGGACGAGGTTCCCGCCGACCGCATGGGCGTACGAGAATCAATCATCGGCCGGATGCAGCGCAACGGCGGGACCGCCCGGCTGCGTTCGGTGCCCGGCGGGGGCACCGAGGTCGAGCTGGAGATGGAGAGGGCGAGCGAATGACCGAGAACACCGAAGCCACCGGGGGCCCGGAGCGACGGGTACGGGTCGTGCTCGTCGACGACCACCGGATGTTCCGCACCGGGGTGCAGGCGGAGATCGGCCGCACCGAGGAGACCGGCGTCGAGGTGGTCGGCGAGGCCGCCGACGTCGACCAGGCGGTCACCGTCATCACGGCGACCCGCCCCGAGGTCGTCCTCCTCGACGTCCATCTGCCGGGCGGTGGCGGCGTCGAGGTGCTGCGCCGCTGCGCCCCGCTGATGGGCACGGTCGAGGACCCGGTCCGCTTCCTCGCGCTCTCCGTGTCGGATGCGGCCGAGGACGTCATCGGCGTCATCCGGGGCGGGGCACGCGGCTATGTCACCAAGACGATCACCGGCACCGACCTGGTCGACTCGATCTTCCGGGTCCAGGAGGGCGACGCGGTCTTCTCGCCCCGCCTGGCCGGGTTCGTGCTGGACGCCTTCGCCTCCACGGACGCCCCGCCGGTCGACGAGGACCTGGACCGCCTCACCCAGCGCGAGCGCGAGGTGCTGCGGCTGATCGCGCGCGGCTACGCGTACAAGGAGATCGCCAAGCAGCTGTTCATCTCGGTGAAGACGGTCGAGTCGCACGTCTCGGCGGTGCTGAGGAAGCTCCAGCTCTCCAACCGGCACGAGCTGACGCGTTGGGCGACGGCCCGCCGGCTGGTCTGAGCCGGGCGCGCCGGACGCGGTCTCCGGCGGGCCCGCGCTCCGTTCCGGAGTCCGAGGTGGGCCCGCGCTCCGTTCCGGAGTCCGAGGTGGGCCCGCGACCGGCTCCGGGGCTCAGGCGGGCCCCGGCTCCGGGACCAGCGAGATGTTGAGCTTCTCCCCGATCCGGCGGTAGCCGATGCCCGCGTAGACGCGTTCGACGTCCGGGCCGCCCGGTTCCAGCCAGACCGTCCGGCAGCCCTGGTCGAAGGCCCGTTGCGTCAGCCAGGCGGAGAGCGCCGCCCCGATGCCCCGGCGGCGGAAGCGGGCGGCGACGGCGAGCCCGGCCAGTTCGCTCAGCCCGTCGATCGCGGGCGAGCAGCCCCCGGCCCCGGCGGGCGCGCCGTCGAGGACGGCCAGGGCGGCCACCCCGTCCCCGGCGGCCGCGTCGCGCAGCCACTGGGCCATACCGGCTTCGGGCTCGCCCTCACCGCCGAAGCCCTGGTGCTGGACGCGGGCGGCGTCGGTGAACTCCGCCCCGGTGACCGGCGTGGCGATGCGGAGGCCGTCGACCGGGTTCGGCGTCCGGAGGTCGTCAGGGGCGCAGGCGAGCAGCGGGGCCCGGTTCTCCACGGTGAAGCCGGCGGCCAGCAGGGCCGGTTCGACGGCCGGGGCCCAGGCCGGCAGGAACTCCAGGCGGGGGAGCCGCCCGTGCTTTCCGAACGCGTCGACCAGCGCCGCCACGTCGTCCACCGTGGGTTCCGCGCCCCGGTCGGGGATGGCGTAGTTGGCGTACTTCAGCTCCCATCCGGGGTCGTGCCGGACGGTGAACGGGCCCACCCGGTAGGAGGACGGGGAGCGCAGCGCGAGCGCACGGGCGTAGTCCTGGACGGCGTTCGCCGGCATCATACGGGAGTTCCTTCGGCGGGAGGTCGGGACCTGCGCGGCGGACTATGCCACGCGGGTCGCTCCCGCGAAAGGCATGTCATCGACGGGCGCGATCCGGACCGGCGCTCCGGGGCGCGGGGCGTGGATCATCTGGCCGCCGCCGATGTAGAGGCCGACATGGCTGATCCCGGAGTAGAAGAAGACCAGGTCGCCGGGGGCCAGTTGGGAGCGCGGGACGCGCTGCCCGGCGTTGATCTGGGTGTAGGTGGTGCGCGGCAGGCTGACGCCGGCCGCCTTCCATGCCGCCTGGGTCAGGCCGGAGCAGTCGAAGGCGTTCGGGCCGGTCGCGCCCCAGACGTACGGTTTGCCGATCGCGCCGTGTGCGAAGGCGATGGCCTGCCCCGCACGGGAGTTCGGGGCGGCGACCGGGCCGCCGCGGTCGGCGGAACGGTCGGCGTGGGCGGGGCCGCCGCCGTGCCGGGCGTCGGCGGAGCGTTCGTAGGCGGCGCGCTGCTCGGCGGTCAGGGTGTCCAGCAGCTTCCGGGCGTCGGCCAGTTTGGTGCGGATCGCGGTGCGGTGCTCACGCAGTTCGGCACGGCGGGCGGCCAGGCGCTCGCTCTCCCGGTCGGCGCGGGCCTTGACCCGGGTGATCTGGGAGACCTGCCGCTTGATGCTCCGCAGCAGCCCGTTCTGCCGGACGCCCGCCCGGTCGAGGGAGGAGGCGCGTTCCAGGTAGGCGTCGGGGTCGGAGGAGAGCGCCAGTTGCAGGGCCGGGGCGAGGGTGCCGGAGCGGTACTGCGCGGTGGCCAGCGATCCCAGGGCGTGCCGGGCGGTGTTGAGGCGGCCGGTGCGGCGGGCCGCCTCGTCGGCCAGGGCGTCCACGGCGCGGGTGGCGGCGTCCGCCTTCTCCTTCGCCCCGTTGTACCGCTCCGTGGCGACCTCGGCGTCGTGGTACAGCCGGTCCACCTTCGCCCGGACCTGGGAGGCGGTGGGGGCCGGTTCGGCGGGGGCCGCGCCCGCAGGCGTGACCGAGCCGGCGGTGGCGGCCCCGGCGAGCGCCAGGGTGGCGGCGGTGCGGGCAGCAGAGCCGGTGAGGGGGCGCTGCTTGGGTTTTCGATGGGCTGACCTGCGGTGCGCTGCCACGGGGGCGGCATCCTTCCTCTCGGCTGCCCGCCGGGGAGCGGCGGGTCCGGGAAGGACGCTAATCCCGGCGCAGGGAAAAGAGGTGCCATGACAGCTATTGCCCTGAAGTGACGTTTCGCCGCTCGCCGATGATCGCCGATGTGACCCCGTACCGGGTCAAGCCGGTCGATAGCGGAGGAAGTGCGCAAGGAAGGCTTGCCCCACTGCAAGGTAAAACTTTGGCCATGGCTAGGCTCCGGAGCCATGGACGTACTCATCAACGTTGTCGTCGCCCTCCACATCATCGGCATCGCCTCCCTGCTGGGCGGCTTCCTGACCCAGATGAAGGCCGTGGGCGCCGGGACCGCCCGGTTCACCCCCGCGATGCTCCACGGTGCGCTGACCATGCTGATCACCGGCATCGCCCTGGTCGGCCTCAACCAGGCCGACGACCAGGCCGTCAACAACGTCAAGATCGGCATCAAGCTGGCACTGCTGGTCGTGATCCTCGCCCTGGTCTACGTCAAGCGCGACGAGGAGAAGGTGGACAAGGGCGCGTTCATGGCGGTCGGCGGGCTGACCGTGGTCAACATCTTCCTCGCCACGGTCTGGACCTGAGACTCGCCACGGTCCGGACCTGAGACCGGACGCGGTCCGGACCTGAGACCGGACGCGACACGCCGGGGGCGGCCGGTCACGGACCGCCCCCGCCCCGGTGTCACGCGGGCCGCACGCTCCCGTAGATCGGCATGGAGTAGATCGACTCCTCGCGCACGTTCGCACCCGGCTTCGGAGCGTGGATCATCATCCCCTCGCCCTTGTAGATCCCGACGTGGCTGATGTCGTCGTAGAAGAAGACCAGGTCACCCGGTTGCAGATCGGCCGTGGCCACGCGGGTGCCGAACTCGACCTGGTCCCAGGTGGTCCGGGGCAGCGTCACCCCCGCCTCCCGCCAGGCCGCCTGCGTCAGCCCCGAGCAGTCGTACGACGACGGGCCGGTCGCCCCCCATACGTACGGCTTCCCGATCTGGGCGCGGGCGAAGGCCAGCACCTTCTCCGCCTTGGCGGCGTAGCCGCTGCCCGTGCCGGAACCGGAGCCGGTCCCCGTACCCGTGCCGCCGCCCGAGGTGCCGCCGGACTCCTCCGCGGCCTCCTCGCGGGCCTTCTCCTCGGCCGCGGCCCGCTCCTTCGCCTCGGCGGCCTGCCGGGCGGCCAGCCGCGCCGCCTTCTCCCTGGCCTCGGCCTCCTTCTTGCGCTCCAGCTCCGCCAGCCGCGCCTTCTCCTCGGCCGTCAGCCGGGACAGCAGGCCGCGCGCCTCAGTGAGCTTGCTCTGCACGGCCTTCTTGCTGGAGGCGAGCGTGGCCTGCGTCTCGGTGAGGGTCTCCAGGCTCTTCACCGCCTCCGCGCGCTTCTTCGCCGCCGACGCCTGCTGCGTACGGAACTCGCTCACGGCCTTCTGCTGCCGCTCCGTCGCCCGGTCCATCAGCCGGCTCTGGTCGAAGTACCCCTGCGGGTCGTCCGCCAGGAAGAACGTCGCCGTGGGCGCGATGCCGCCGCTGCGGTACTGGGCCGCCGCGTAGGACCCCAGCGCCCGGCGGGCCTCGTTGATCTTCTCGGTCCGCTTCGCCACGTCGGAGAGCAGCGCGTCGACCTTCTTCTGCTGCGTCCCGGAGGCGGCCTTGGCCCGGTTGTACTCCTGGGTCGCGGCACCCGCCTGCCGGTACAGGGCGTCGACCTTCTTCCGGACCTCCTCGATCGCGGGCTTCGGCTCGGCGGGGGCGGCCGTGGCGCTCTGCGTGGAGAGCAGCGTCACGGAGGCCAGCGCGGCCGTCGTCAGCCCGACGGCGGGGGTGGTGCGCACCTTCGTACGCGGCTTGCGATGCGATGCCAAGACCGGCATCTCCTTCCGTGGACCGCCTACCGGGTTAGCTGTCGGGTTCGGACGGAACGGAAGGCTGTCCTACGGTCCGCATGCGAGGGCACGGACCGATTCACCCCGGTTCTGCGTGTGGGTCCCCGGTTCCGGACGGCCGGGTCGGCAGAACGGATTCGGCAGAGGTGGCCGTCGGGCGCGGTTCGCCCCAGGGAGGTACGGATCACCTGAGCGAGCACGCTAGCCAAAGCGCCCCGCCGCTGGGAAGGACGATGAGCGATATGCCCGATACATTTTCGTGACCTGCCCGGAACGGAGGTCCCGCACCCCCTCCCACCGGGCACTCCCTCACGGAACGTGCGCGTCCGCTCTCCGTGCGTCCGGTCCCGGACGTCCGCTCGGCGGCTTCGGCGGAAGGTTGTCGGTGCGTCCGCCTAGACTCGGATGGCGATGAGCAGCCTCTTTGACGACAGTTTCCTGACCGGCCTCCAGCCCGCGGAGGACGGCCCCCCGCCGCCCCCCGAGGACCACGCGCCCGAAGCGGTGCCGGAGGGACTCTTCGAGGGCGTCCACGACGCGCCCCCGCCGCCGCGGGACGGCTATTACCGGGACGGCCACCCGCGCCCGGCGATCGACTCCGCCGCGCTGCTCGACGGGCTGAACACCGAGCAGCGCGCCGCCGTCGTGCACGCCGGGTCCCCGCTGCTCATCGTCGCCGGGGCCGGCTCCGGCAAGACCCGGGTGCTCACCCACCGCATCGCCCACCTGCTGGCCGAGCGCGGCACCCACCCCGGTCAGATCCTCGCCATCACCTTCACCAACAAGGCCGCCGGCGAGATGAAGGAGCGCGTCGAGCAGCTCGTCGGCCCGCGCGCCAACGCGATGTGGGTCATGACCTTCCACAGCGCGTGCGTCCGCATCCTGCGCCGCGAGTCGAAGAAGCTCGGCTTCACCTCATCGTTCTCGATCTACGACGCCGCCGACTCCAAGCGCCTGATGGCCCTGGTCTGCCGCGATCTGGACCTGGACCCCAAGCGCTACCCGCCGAAGTCCTTCACCGCCAAGGTCTCCAACCTCAAGAACGAGCTCATCGACGAGGAGACCTTCGCCGGGCAGGCGGCGGACGGTTTCGAGAAGACCCTCGCCCAGGCGTACGCGCTCTACCAGGCCCGCCTGCGCGAGGCGAACGCCCTGGACTTCGACGACATCATCATGACGACGGTCCACCTCCTCCAGGCGTTCCCGGACGTCGCGGAGCACTACCGCCGCCGCTTCCGCCACGTTCTCGTCGACGAGTACCAGGACACGAACCACGCCCAGTACACGCTGGTACGGGAGCTGGTCGGCCCGGCCGGGGAGCACGACGCCCCCGCCGAGCTGTGCGTGGTCGGTGACGCGGACCAGTCGATCTACGCCTTCCGGGGCGCGACCATCCGCAACATCCTCCAGTTCGAGGAGGACTACCCGAGCGCCACGACGATCCTGCTGGAGCAGAACTACCGCTCCACGCAGACGATCCTCTCCGCCGCCAACGCCGTCATCGAGCGCAACGAGAGCCGCCGCCCCAAGAACCTCTGGACCAACGCCGGCTCCGGCGCCCGCATCACCGGGTACGTCGCGGACACCGAGCACGACGAGGCCCAGTTCGTCGCGGACGAGATCGACCGGCTCACCGACGCGGGCGACGCCAAGGCGGGCGACGTCGCGGTCTTCTACCGCACCAACGCCCAGTCGCGTGTCTTCGAGGAGATCCTCATCCGTGTCGGCCTGCCCTACAAGGTCGTCGGCGGCGTGCGCTTCTACGAGCGCAAGGAGGTCCGGGACGTCCTGGCCTACCTGCGCGTCCTCGCCAACCCGGAGGACACCGTCCCGCTCCGCCGCATCCTCAACGTCCCCAAGCGCGGCATCGGGGACCGCGCGGAGGCCATGATCGACGCCCTGTCGATGCGCGAGAAGATCTCCTTCCCGCAGGCCCTGCGCCGGGTGGACGAGGCGTACGGCATGGCCGCCCGCTCGTCCAACGCCGTCAAGCGCTTCAACACGCTGATGGAGGAGCTGCGCACGATCGTCGAGTCCGGCGCCGGGCCCGCCGTCGTGCTGGAAGCCGTCCTGGAGCGCACGGGCTATCTGGCGGAGCTCCAGTCCTCCACCGACCCCCAGGACGAGACGCGCATCGAGAACCTCCAGGAACTCGCCGCCGTCGCCCTGGAGTTCGAGCAGGAGCGCGGCGACGAGGAAGGCGCGGGCACCCTCGCGGAGTTCCTGGAGAAGGTCGCCCTCGTCGCGGACTCCGACCAGATCCCCGACGAGGACGAGGACGGCTCCGGCGTCATCACGCTGATGACGCTGCACACCGCGAAGGGCCTGGAGTTCCCGGTCGTCTTCCTCACCGGTCTGGAGGACGGCGTCTTCCCGCACATGCGGGCCCTCGGCCAGACCAAGGAGCTGGAGGAGGAGCGCCGCCTCGCCTACGTCGGCATCACCCGCGCCCGCGAACGGCTCTACCTGACCCGCGCCGCCATGCGCAGCGCCTGGGGCCAGCCCTCGTACAACCCGCCCTCGCGGTTCCTGGAGGAGATCCCGGAACAGCACCTGGACTGGCGGCGCAAGGGGCCGATGGCGGCCCCCGCCGGACCCACCTCCGGCATCACGTCCTCGCTCTCCTCCTCGCGCTCCCGCTCCGGCCCCTCGGGCTTCGCCACCCGGCGCGGGGCGGAGAAGCCCACGGTCGCCCTGGCGGTCGGGGACCGGGTCACGCACGACCAGTTCGGCCTGGGCACGGTGACGGCCGTCGAGGGCCACGGCGACCAGGCCAAGGCGACGGTCGACTTCGGCGACGAGCGCCCGAAGAAGCTGCTCCTGCGGTACGCGCCGGTCGAGAAGCTGTAGGCCGGGAACGGACGGAGGGGGAGGGCCTCGGCCCTCCCCCTCCGTCCACGTACTGTTCCGGCCGCGCCCGTCAGGTCGGGTTGAGGCCCTTGCCGCGCAGCCACACCAGCGGGTCGATCGACGCGCCGCCGCCGGGCCGGACCTCGAAGTGCAGATGCGCGCCGGTGGAGTTGCCCGAGTCGCCCGCGTATCCGATGACGTCACCGGCCTTCACCGGGCCCGAACGGATCCGGGTGCTGCTGAGGTGGCAGTACCAGGTCTCCGTGCCGTCGGCCGCGGTCACGATCGCCATGTTCCCGTACGCGCTGTTCCACCGGGTCTGCACGGTGCCGTCGGTGGCGGCCATGACCGGAGTGCCGTACGAGACGGGGAAGTCGATGCCCGTGTGCGCGGACATCCAGTTGATGCCCGCCTGGCCGTAGTAGGCGCTCAGCCCGTGCTGCTTGACCGGGAGGACGAACTTGGGGCGCAGCGCCTCGCGGCGGGCCGCCTCCTCCTCGCGCTTCTTCTTCTCCGCCGCCTGCCGCTCGCGCAGGTCGATGCGCTCCTGGGTGCGGCTCGCGCGCTCGCGGAAGTCGTCGCTGCCCTCGGAGAGCTGCTCCAGCTGGCTGTCCAGGCGGCTGTTCGCGGCGACCACCTCGGCCGAGGTGGGGTCCGCGATCGCCATCGACGCGGTCTTCTCCTCCGGCTTGTCGTCGCCGGGCAGCCCGCCGACCGAGGCGGCCGCGATGCCGGCGACGCTCATCACGCAGGCGGAGGGCACCGCGACGGTCAGCAGCGCGGAACGCTTGGCGGGGCTGCGGCGGCGAGCGCGGCTGCGCGGGGCGGGGGTGCGCACGCCGGTGCGGTTCGGGGAGTGCGGGGCGGGGAGGCCGTCCCCGGCGTCCGGCTCCGGCGCGGCGTCCGGCGTGAACGCGTGCTCGGCGTCCGGTGCGTCCTCCTCCGCGAGGACGGCGAACCCGGCGGTGGAGGACAGGTCGGTCCCGGAGTCGTCGGTCGTACGATCCGGCTCGGCCGGGCCCTCGGGCGTCGTCCCGTCGGCCGACCGCTGTTCGTACGCAGGGTCCGACGTCAGTTCGGGTTCGTACGCGGTGCTCTCGGGCGTGGCGCCGGAGTTCCAGGCGGTCGCGTCGTAGGCGCCGGTGTCGTACGCGGTCGTGCCGTAGGCGGTGTACACGCCGGTGTCGTACGTGCCGGTGTCCTGAGCGCCCGGCGCGAACGTGCCGGTGGCGAAGGCGGTGGTGGCGTACGTGCCGGTGTCGGCGGCGACGGCCGCCGTGCCGTACGCGCCGGCCGGGTACGCCCCGGTGTCGTAGGCGTCCGTCCCGTACGCGCCGCCGGTCGCGTAGGCCGTGTCGGCCGGGTACGTGCCGGTGTCGTAGGCGTCCGCCCCGTAGGCCCCGGCGCCGTACGCCTCCGAGGGATACGCGGAATCCGTGCCGTACGAGGCGTCCGTGCCGTACGAGGCGTCCGTGCAGCCGGTGGTGGGGAACGCGCCGGTCTCGGCGGTCGGCCACGAGCCGGTCGGGTCCTGGTCGGCGGTCTGCTGCCAGTTACCGGTGGGGTCCCACTGCTGCGGGACCTGCGGGGCCGGGGCCGCGTAGCCGTCGTCGTAGGTGAGCGTCTGCTGGGCGCCGGTGTTCCAGGCGGAGGCGTCGTACGGGCCGCTGTGGTCGGGCTGCCCGGTCGCGTAGGTGGTGGCGTAACCGGCGCCGTAGGCGCCGTCACCGGCCGCGGACCGGTCCGCGGCGTAGCCGGTTTGCGGGTCCCCGGAGAGGGAACCGAAGAGCGGGTCGGTGTCGAAGCTGCCGGTCGATCGGCCGTCGTACCCGACATGCCCGGCGGGGGGGTGCTGGTCGTTCACCAACTTCTCTCTCGCCTCGGCAGCAGGACTGTTCTGGGTCCCGGTCATGGGTGCCCCAGGGGGAAGCAGTGGCCGCGACTGTACCCGGCGGTATGTGAGGACGACAATCTTCGACAGGTTTTACGTCCGCAGGAAACGGGCAATCGAGCGTCTTTTGGAGGACGGCAGACGCAGCCTTGGTCCTACGTTCGACGGGTGTTCTATTTCAGGCCGCAGAGGTCGCCCCGGTCACCGGAACGTCGTCCTCCCCCGGCTCCCGTGCCTCGAGAGCCCCACGGACCGCGGCGGCGACCGCCGGGTGCACGGGCAGGGCGAGGTGCCCGATGCCGGTGACGCGCACGTTCACCGCGTCGAGATCGGGGTGGTCGACGCACGCCGTCCCGGCGGGCACCATCACCTGGTCCAACTCGGCCCAGAAGCTGACGAACCGGGTCCGGCAGCCGGGGGCGGGGCGGCGCAGCTCCTCGATCACGGAGGACCCGCCGCGCATCTGCCGCACGATGGGGTGAAGTCCCGCTCCGGGGGCGACGGCGGTGCCGCCGTGCGGTGTGCCGAGCGTGACCAGGGTGCGCACCCGGTGGTCCCCGCCCAGCCGTTGGACGTAGTACCGGGCGATCAGGCCGCCGAGGCTGTGTCCGACGATGTCGACCCGGTCGTGCCCGGTGCGCGTGCAGACGGCCTCCACCTGGCGGCCGAGCACGGCGGCGGCGGCGCGGACGTCGCGGGTCAGCGGCGAGTAGTTGAGCGACGTCGGCCGGGGGGCGCCGTGCCGGGTCAGGGCGCGGCGCAGGACGAGGAAGACGGAGCGGTTGTCGAGGAAGCCGTGCAGCAGGACGACGGGCGGCGCGGCGGTGGTGGTGACCGGCAGGGCCGTGGTCGTGTGGGGGCCGTCCTCGTGCTGACGAGGGTGTTCGGGGCGCTCGGGGACCTCCGGGACCTCGGGGCGCTCGGGGGTGAGGCCGAAGGGATAGGCGAGCAGATGACCGGCGAGGACGGTCAGCTCCAGGGCGGTGGCGGCGAGCAGCGCGGACGACGGCCGGGGGAGACGCAGCGGTAAGGGGAGGGAGCCGGGGGAGAGGGGTGGGGGGAGCTTCACGGCCGACCTCCTGGTGCAGGCGGGCGGTACGGGGGAGTGGCGGCCCCTCCCGTACAGCCGTGGGTGCCGGTGCGAGGTCCGCCGGCCGGTGGGGGGACCCGGGCGGCGACGGGGCCGTACCGCCGTGCCGTGCGGCTGGCGGCGCGGTGGTACGGCGTCCTCGTAGCGGCTCCCGCGGGGATGTCCCCTGCCTGCCCCCGCGCGGCCGGAGGGTCGCGTGATGCGGGGGACGACGCCTGGCGAACATGTCCCACGTGTGATTTCCCCCTCCCCGCCTGCCGCGAAACTGCGCCTTGCGAGATGCTGTGGATAACGTTCGTTCACATCCCCGTCCCTTCAGGCGCGGGAGACCAGGTGGAGGCAGTGATGGGTGTGACCGGTCCGATCCGTGTGGTGGTGGCCAAGCCGGGGCTCGACGGCCACGACCGCGGGGCCAAAGTCATCGCGCGGGCGTTGCGGGACGCGGGCATGGAGGTGATCTACACGGGGCTCCACCAGACGCCCGAGCAGATCGTCGACACGGCGATCCAGGAGGATGCCGACGCCATCGGCCTCTCCATCCTCTCCGGGGCGCACAACACGCTGTTCGCCAAGGTGATCGAGCTGCTGAAGGCCCGTGAGGCGGAGGACATCAAGGTCTTCGGCGGCGGGATCATCCCGGAGGACGACATCGCCCCGCTGAAGGAACTGGGCGTCGCCGAGCTGTTCACGCCGGGGGCGACGACGACCGAGATCGTCACCTGGGTCAACGCCAACGTCCGCCAGACCGCCCAGACCTGAGCCGGGCCGGCGCGGCAGGTCCGCCGATCGCGCGAGGGTGAGGGCGAGGACGGGGAGCGGGGCCGGGGCGTGGGGAAGAGCCCGCGTCCCTCCGGCCCGCGTCCCTCCGGCCCGCGTCCCCCGGCCCGTGTCCCCGGCCTGCCCTCCGTCACCTCGTCAGCAGCTCCGCCTCCATCGTGGCGCGCAGGCGGAGGGTGGAGACCAGCCGCTGGAAGGCTTCCGACCAGTAGCCGCCCGCTCCCGGTGACGCTCCCTCACCCTCGTCCTGCCTGGCCGTCAGGACCTCCAGCCGGTCGGCCTCCGCCGGGTCCAGACAGCGTTCGGCGAGGCCCATCACCCCGCTGAAGCTCCACGGATAACTCCCGGCGTCCCGCGCGATGTCGAGCGCGTCGACCACGGCACGCCCGAGCGGTCCGGCCCAGGGGACCGTGCACACCCCGAGCAGCTGGAACGCCTCCGAGAGGCCGTGCGCGGCGATGAACGCGGCCACCCAGCAGGCGCGTTCGTGCTCGTCCAAAATTGCGAGGAGCTTCGACCGCTCGGCGATCGAGGCCGTTCCGGGGCTGCTCGCCGGGGGAGCCGAGGCGTGCCCCAGCAGGGCGCGGGACCACCGCGGGTTCCGCTGCCGTACCGCCGCCCGGCACCACGCGGCGTGCAGCTCACCGGCCCAGTCGTCCGCGACGGGCAGGGCCACGATCTCCTCGGCGGGACGCCCGCCGAACCGCTCCTCCCATACGCCGAGCGGGGTCGCCTCCACCAACTGGCCGAGCCACCACGATCGTTCACCCCTGCCGGTCGGCGGGACCGCGGCGACCCCGTCGCGCTGCATGCCCGCGTCGCACTCGTGCGGGGCCTCCACGGCGATGGACGCGGTGTCCCCCGTACGGTCCGGATGGACGCAGGACAGCGCGCGGGCCGCCATCCGTCCGGCGAGCGCCGACGACGGCAGGGCTGACAGCAGCTCGGCGGCGGTGGCGCGGACGTTGCGGCTGCGGTCGGCCAGGGCCTGTTCCAGGAACGGTTCGTCGGCGCTCCCGAGCCCCGACCGCAGGGAGTCCAGGAACATCAGCCGGTCCTCGGCCCGTTCGGTCGCCCAGGTGGTGGCGAGCAGGGCGAGCCCGGCGGCCGGGTCCCGCGCCCGTACGGCGTCGAGCAGCGCGACCCGCTCCGCGAACAGCCCCTCCTCCCACTGCCGCGCCACCGCGTCCGGGTCCCTGAGGTCGGGGTGGCGTCCGCCGCCCGACGAGCCGCGCAGGGCGAACTTCCAGTCGGGGTTGAGGCCGGCCAGCCACAGCCCGCGCGGCCCGGCGAACGCGAGTGCCTGCGGGCGCAGGTCCGTACGCGCGCGGGCGGCGTCCAGCAGCGGCGGCAGCAGCGCCGCCGGGGCACGGAAGCCCATCCGGTTGGCAGTGGTCAGCCACTGCGGTATCAGCTCCGTGAGATCGGCGGCGCGGTGCCGCGCCGCCCGCCGGCCGAGGGCGCGTCCCGGTCGGCCAGCAGATGGGCCAGACGGTGTCGCGCGGCCTCGGGAAGCACGGGGCGCGGGTCCGCGGGGGCGGGATCGGGCCGGGTCTGCGGCACGGTGGGCCGCAGACCGGCCCGCCGCCGCACGGTGTGCAGCGCGACGGCGTCCAGCAGGGCCGCCGGAGCATCGGCCGGTACGGTGCCGCCGCGGCGAGCCGCCGGAGGACGGCGGTCGGTGCCCAGGAGCGCCGAGGTGACCAACTCCTCCCAGGGAAGCGGACCGACAGTATCGGGACCGGGACCGGGACCGGGGCAGGGTCCGGAGTTGTGGCCGGAATCGGAGGTGGGGACGGGCACCGGTCCGGGGGCGGCCGTGGTGGTGCCGGTGGTGTCAGCGGTGGTGTCGGTGACTGCGGGGCTGGTCGCGCGAGGCATCTTTCCCCTCCCGTGGCAGGGATGTGCGGATGTCGGAGGATCAGCGGACGGAGGCGGCGAACAGGTTGGCGGGCCGGGCCGGATGCCGTGGGCCGGAACGGAGGTCGAGGGTCTGGCGTGCGGGTGGACCGGGGCTGACGTGTGCCGGAATCGGATGCCGGGTCCCGGCGGGTGCCGCACGGGTGGGGGCGGCGGCCTCGGCCGCCGCGCCGGGTCAGATCAGCTGGACCACCGGCCCGACTGCGGCGGGCCTCTCCTTCCCCTCCTCCGGCTCGCCCGGTTCCCAGGCCGCGAACGGGTCGAAGCCCCGGTGGCCGACCTCGCCGAACACCGTGACGGGCCCGCCTCCGGACAGGGCGACGAGCTTCCACAGCCCCGGCCGGGACAGCGCCGCCGGGGCGATCGGCAGCGCGGTATCGGCGTGGGCGTCCGCCATCTGCCAACCGTCCCTGGACGGCACGGGTATGACGTCGCGCAGGGTGACCGGGCAGGCGTCCAGCCAGGGGTCCTCCCGCAGGGCGTGCCCGTAGACCGCGGGTGCGTCCGCCGGGGCGATCCCCGGCGGGGGAGCGGCCGGGGCCACCGCCCCGAACTGCTCGCCCAGCTCCGCGCGGAGCTGCCCGCCACCCGGATACGGCGTCAGCTCGGCGTCGATCGCCGTGCCCACCGGCAGCGCGTACGCCGGGGGACGCCCTGCCGCGCCGAACGAGAGCAGCAGGGCGGTGCGGCCCGATTCCCGCCCGTACAGCCAGATCCGCCGGGCGACGATCTTGCCGTCCGGGATGTCGTACTGCGCGAGGATCGACCAGTGGTCCCGGACCGGAGGGCCTTCGGCGGACACGGGGAGCCCCACTCTCGTCCGCACGGTGGCGGCCAGCGGCTCCGGCAGCCGCTCCCGGCCGAGCCAGGCCGTGTCCAGCAGATGGAGCAGGCCGCACTCCTCCAGCAGCCGGACCGGCCAGCCGGGGCCGGACCCGGTGATCGCTCCCAACTCCCGCACGCGGGCGGCGAGACCGGGAGCCTGGGCGTCGACCATGCGGGCGGCGGTCTCCTCCCACAGGCCGTAACCCGAGCGTTCGGTCGCGGCGAGGCCGCCGCGCAGCAGGTCGGACAGGCGCTGCTCCAACTCCCGCGCCCCGTCCGTGACGCGCTCGGCGCGGCGCTCCGCCCGCTTCCTGGCGGCGGCGGGATCGGCCGGGCCCCGCGTGGTGCCGGCGCCCCCCGAGGACCGGCCCCTCTCCGCCGTGCGGGTGCGCCGGCCCTCGATCCACGCCGCCGCCCAGTCGGCCACCTCCCCCCGCCGGAACGCGGCCTCGTCCGACGCCCGCAGCAGCAACAGCCCCAAGGCGTGCTTGCACGGGAACTTCCGGCTGGGGCACGTGCAGTGGTACGCCGGGCCGGTGAGATCGACCACCGTCCGGTACGGCGTGTTCCCGCTCCCCTCGCACAGGCCCCACACCGCCCCCGTCCCGTCGCAGCCCGTGCCGGACCAGGGGCCGGCCGCGCCGAGCCGCGTACCCGCCGTGCGTGATGCCGCGTCAGGCGCCAGGGCCAGCACCTGATCCACCGACCAGCGCGCCACCGGTCCGCCGGTGGGCGAGGTCTCTCCCCCGTGAGATAGCTGCATGTCCCCGACGGTAGGGGGCGGCACTGACAATCCCCTCCCACCTGCGAAGGCTCTCCCCGCGGGCGATTTGACTTCGCTCCCCCGGTGCGTTTCTCTGCGGTCTCCGCCTACGGAACGGATCCGGGCGGACCGATCCAGGGGGGATCCCAGATGAACCGCACCACCCGTGTCACCCGCGCCCTCGCGGTCTCCGTCCTCGTGCTCGGACTCGGCGCCTGTTCGGCCGAGTCGGTGGACAAGGCGGTCAACAAGGCGGTCGACGAGACCGTGGACGAGACCTACGAGGTGACGTACGAGGTCACCGGCACGAGCGTCGACGAGATCTCGTACCACGGGGGCGGCGGCGAGGCCATGGAGCCCGAGCTGGAGACCGTCGAGGCGCCGAAGCTGCCGTGGAAGAAGACCGTCAAGCTGCGCGGCATCATGCCGCCCGCCGTCATGCCGCTGGCCGTGGACGCGGGCGGCACCGACATCGCCTGCACCATCACCTACAAGGGCAAGGTGATCAAGGAGGCGAAGGGGGAGGGCGTCCTCTCGGCGGGCGGCTGCGTCGCCGTGTCGCCGATCGTGGGCTGACCCGGCGGTCCGGCCCCGACCGGGGCGTCCGTCCTGTCCGGGCGGGGCCGGACCGTCCGAACCGTCCGGGCCGACCGGATCAGCGGGCTCGACCGGACCGTCCTGGACGGTTCCCGGTGGAGGTGAACGGGCTCCGACCTGCGGTCTGGGCCCGTTGTCAGTGCCATGGTGCACGGTGGAACCACATCGGGTCGACCGATCTGGAGGGGGATCCATGACCGTGCCCGCAACCACCCCGACCACCCCGACCAACCCGACCGCCTCGGCCGCGCCGGGGGCCGCGACCGGGACCGCCGCGAGCGCCGAGGCCACCGCGAGCGCCGCGCCGGAGGCCGGGGCGGCGGTGCTGCGTCCGCACGCCGAGGACGCGTTCGCCGACGAGCTCACGGCGCTCGTGGCTGCCGACGACCGCCCCAGGCCCGCTCGTTGGCGGATGTCGCCGTGGGCCGTCGCCACCTATCTGCAGGGCGGGGTCCTGCCGGACGGGACGGTGATCACCCCCAAGTACGTGGGTCCGCGCCGGCTGATCGAGGTGGCCGTGACCACGCTCGCCACCGACCGGGCGCTGCTCCTGCTCGGCGTCCCCGGCACGGCCAAGACCTGGGTGTCCGAGCACCTCGCCGCCGCCGTCAGCGGTGACTCGACGCTGCTCGTGCAGGGCACCGCGGGGACCCCCGAGGAAGCCGTCCGCTACGGGTGGAACTACGCGCAGCTCCTCGCCCACGGCCCCAGCCGCGACGCCCTGGTGCCCAGTCCGCTGATGCGGGCCATGTCCGAGGGCATGACGGCACGGGTCGAGGAGCTGACCCGTATCCCCGCCGACGTGCAGGACTCCCTGATCACGATCCTGTCCGAGAAGACCCTCCCCGTCCCCGAGCTGGGCCAGGAGGTGCAGGCCGTCCGGGGGTTCAACCTCATCGCCACGGCCAACGACCGGGACCGGGGCGTCAACGAGCTGTCCAGCGCGCTGCGCCGCCGGTTCAACACCGTCGTGCTGCCCCTGCCCGCGACGCCGGACGACGAGGTCGGCATCGTGTCCCGGCGCGTCGACCAGATCGGCCGGGCGCTCGACCTCCCGGCCGCGCCGGAGGGCCTGGCCGAGATCCGCCGCGTGGTGACGGTCTTCCGCGAGCTGCGCGACGGGATGACCGCCGACGGGCGCACCAAGCTCAAGTCCCCCTCCGGCACGCTCTCCACCGCCGAGGCGATCTCCGTCGTCACGAGCGGCCTCGCACTCGCCGCCCACTTCGGCGACGGCGTGCTGCGCCCCGGCGACGTCGCGGCCGGCATCCTCGGCGCGGTCGTCCGGGACCCGGCGGCGGACCGGGTGGTCTGGCAGGAGTACCTGGAGACGGTGGTCCGCGAGCGGGACGGCTGGAAGGACTTCTACCGCGCCTGCCGCGAGGTATCCGCATGACGACGCCCGCAGGACCGGCCACGTCCGCCTCGTTCGCCGGACCGGCCGCGTCCGTCCCGCCCGCCGGACCGGCCGCGTCCGCGGTCCCCGCCGGGCCGTGGCTCCTGGGGGTGCGGCACCACGGTCCCGGCTCGGCCCGAGCGGTCCTCGCCGCGCTCGCGGCGGCCCGCCCCGCCGCCGTCCTCATCGAGGGGCCGCCCGAGGGCGACGCGCTGCTGCCCCTGGCCGCCGACCCGGCGATGCGGCCGCCCGTCGCCCTCCTCGCGCACGCCGTGGACGATCCGGGGCGCGCCTCCTTCTGGCCGATGGCCGCGTTCTCGCCCGAGTGGGTGGCCATCCGCTGGGCCCTCGACCACGAGGTCCCGGTCCGTTTCATCGACCTCCCCGCCGCGAACTCCCTCGCGCTCACGGCGCCCGCGCCCCGGGCCCCCGCACCCGGAGCCGAGGACGGCCCGGCACCGGGGGAGTCGCCCGAGGACGAGGTCACACCGGTCGTGGACCCGATCCGGGTGCTCGCCGAGACCGCCGGGTACGACGATCCCGAGCGCTGGTGGGAAGACGTCGTCGAACACCGCTCCCCGGTCGGCGGCAACGGCTCCGGCAACCGCTCCGCCCCCGGTCACGACGGAGGAGCGGCGGACGGGAGCGACCCGAGCGGCGCGCTCGCGCCGTTCGCCGCGCTGGAGGAGGCCATGAGCGCTCTCCGCGAGGCGTACGGCGACGGCGGGCAGCCCCACGACGCCGTGCGCGAGGCGTACATGCGGATCCACCTGCGTACCGCACGCAAGGAGTTCGGGGACGCCGTCGCCGTCGTCTGCGGCGCCTGGCACGTGCCCGCCCTCGCCGCCCGCACCACCCTCGCCGCCGACCGCGCCCTGCTGAAGGGACTCCCCAAGGTCAGGACGGACCTGACCTGGGTGCCGTGGACCCACCGCCGCCTCGCCCGGCACAGCGGTTACGGGGCCGGGATCGACGCGCCCGGCTGGTACGGGCACCTCTTCGCGGCCGCGGACCGGCCGGTCGAGCGCTGGATGACCAAGGTCGCCGGACTGCTGCGCGAGGAGGACCGGCCCGTCTCCACCGCCCACGTCATCGAGGCCGTCCGGCTCGCGGAGACCCTCGCCGCCCTCCGGGGACGGCCGCTGGCCGGGCTGGGGGAGACCACCGACGCCGTGCGGGCCGTCATGTGCGAGGGGTCCGATGTCCCTCTCGCCCTCGTCCGGGACCGGCTGATCGTCGGCGACGCCCTCGGGGAGGTCCCGGACTCCGCCCCGGCCGTCCCGCTGCAACGGGACCTGACCCGCAGCGCGCGCACGCTGAGGCTCAAGCCGGAGGCGTCGGAACGCGATCTCGACCTCGACCTGCGCAAGGAGAACGACGCCGCGCGCAGCCGCCTCCTGCACCGGCTGCGCCTCCTCGACGTCCCCTGGGGCGACCCGGTCGCCGGGCGGGGCGGCACCGGCACCTTCCGGGAGAGCTGGCGGCTGAGCTGGGAACCGGAGCTGTCCGTCCGGGTCGCGGAGGCGGGCGTGTGGGGCACCACCGTCCTCACCGCCGCCACCGCGAAGGCCGAGTCCCGGGCCGGGGCGGCGACAGCGCTGGCCGACGTCACCGCCCTCGCCGAACACTGCCTCCTGGCTGATCTGCCCGACGCGCTGCCCGTCGTGATGCAGGCCCTCGCCGACCGGGCCGCGCTCGACGCGGACGTCGGCCACCTCGCGGACGCGCTGCCCGCCCTGGCCCGCTCCCTGCGGTACGGAGATGTGCGCTCCACCGACACGGCGGCGCTCGCGGAGGTCGCCGCCGGAATCGCCGAGCGGATCTGCGTCGGCCTGCCGCCCGCCTGCGCCGGCCTCGACGCGGACGGGGCCGAGGCGCTGCGCCGCCGGGTGGAGGCCGTGCACGGCGCGATCGGGCTGCTGGCGGCCGGCGCGGCCCCCGTCGCGGGACTCCGGGAGCGCTGGGACGCCGTGCTGCACAAGCTGGCGGCCCGCGACACGGTCGCCGGGGTCATCCGGGGCCGGGCCGCCCGGCTGCTCCTGGACGAGGGAAGGCTGGCGGAGGACGAGGCCGGCCGGCTGATGGGCCGGGCCCTCTCCCCCGGCACCCCGCCCGCAGACGCCGCCGCCTGGGTCGAGGGGTTCGTCGGCGGAGCGTCGGGCGGCGGCATGCTGCTGGTCCACGACGAGCGGCTGCTCGCCCTCGTCGACGCCTGGCTGGCCGGCATCCCGGCCGACCGGTTCACGGACGTCCTGCCGCTGCTGCGCCGCACGTTCTCCGCGTACGAACCGGGCGTACGGCGCACCCTGGGCGAGCTGGTCCGGCGCGGGCCCGTCCCCGAGGGCGCCCGGCGGGACGGCGCCGGCCGCCCCACCGGAGGCTACGGACCCGGCCTCGACCGGGCCAGGGCCGACGCGGTGGAACCGGTGCTGCGCCTGCTGCTCGGCCACCCGGCCGAACCCGTGGAGGCGGTGCGATGACGACGACCACGAGGGCGTACCCGGACCCGACCGACCCGACGGGGGAGACGATGGAACCACCGATGCCCACGACCAGGCCGACGCCGACGGTCCGGCGGACGGCCACGACCCGGCCGACCCCCACGGCCCACCCGGCGGCCGCGGCCCGGGCCCCGGGCGGGACCGACGCCGAACGGCTGCGGCGGTGGCGCATGGTGCTCGGCGCGGACAGCGCCGAGAGCACGGGGCGCACCCTCACCGGCCAGGACGCGGCGATGGACGGTGCGTTGAACGCGCTGTACGGCGGGGGCGCCGACACGAAGCCCGGCGGCCGGGGCTCCGGCGGCCGGGCGGCGGGACTCGGCGCGTCGGCGCCCTCCGTGGCCCGCTGGCTCGGTGACATCCGGACGTACTTCCCCGGTTCCGTCGTCCAGGTGATGCAGCGCGACGCGATCGACCGGCTCGGCCTGGCGGCCCTGCTCCTGGAGCCGGAGATGCTGGAGGCGGTCGAACCGGACGTCCACCTCGTCGGCACCCTGCTCTCCCTCGGCAAGGCGATGCCGGAGACGACCAGGGAAACCGCGCGCGCCGTCGTCCGGAAGGTCGTCGAGGAGCTGGAGAAGCGGTGGGAGAGCCGTACCAGGGCCACCCTGTCCGGGGCCCTCGACCGTTCGGCGCGGATCAGCCGGCCGGGCCACCGCGCCATCGACTGGGACCGCACCATCCGGGCCAACCTCAAGAACTACCTGACCGTTCCGGGCCGGGACGGCGCGGCGGCGACGGGCACGGTCGTACCGGAACGCCTCATCGGCCACGGCCGTGCCGCCCGGTCAGTGAAGAAGGACATCATCCTGTGCATCGACCAGTCGGGCTCGATGGCCGCCTCGGTCGTCCACGCCTCGGTCTTCGGCGCGGTGCTCGCCTCCATGCGCACCCTCTCGACCCGGCTCGTCGTCTTCGACACGGCGGTCGTCGACCTCACGGACCAGCTCGACGACCCGGTCGACGTCCTCTTCGGCACCCAGCTCGGCGGCGGCACCGACATCAACCGGGCGCTCGCCTACTGCCAGTCCCGAATCACCCGGCCCGCCGACACCGTCGTCGTCCTCATCAGCGATCTCTACGAGGGAGGCATCCGCGACCAGATGCTGAAGCGGGTCGCCGCGATGAAGGCGTCCGGCGTGCAGTTCGTGACGCTGCTGGCCCTCTCCGATGAGGGCACGCCCGCGTACGACCATGAGCACGCCGCGGCGCTCGGCGCACTCGGCACGCCCGCCTTCGCCTGTACGCCGGACCTTTTTCCGGACGTCATGGCCGCCGCGATCGAGAAGCGGCCCCTGCCCCTACCGGACCGGGACACCCTTTCCTAGGTGCCTCACGACTTCGCGGGCGCCTCACGACGGGATCGTCGCCGCCCGGACGCCGCCGGGCCGAGGCGTCCGGGCGGCGTCCGGGGGAGCCGGAATCCGCGCCGTGGTCCGCCCTCGCGGCGCGTCCGTCCGACACCCTCTGTGACCGTTATCACCGCTCAGGTGGGATCTGCGATTTAGGGTCACACGGGGCACGGGGATAACCTGCCGGATGGACATGCCGCGTATTCGGACACCGTGTGCGCCTTCCTGGTGACAGAGCAGTCACGATGCCCTTCGCGGCACGCCCACGCAGAAGAACGAACCGCGATACCACTAAAAGGGACGGACGCGCGTGGACCTGTTCGAGTACCAGGCGAGGGACCTCTTCGCCAAGCACGGTGTACCGGTGCTGGCCGGTGAAGTCATCGACACGCCTGAGGCAGCCCGCGAGGCGACCGAGAAGCTGGGCGGCAAGTCTGTCGTCAAGGCGCAGGTGAAGGTCGGCGGCCGCGGCAAGGCCGGCGGCGTCAAGCTGGCGGCCGACCCCGACGAGGCGGTCGCCCGGGCGACCGACATCCTCGGCATGGACATCAAGGGCCACACGGTCCACAAGGTGATGATCGCCGAGCTGTCCCCGGAGATCGAGGCGGAGTACTACGTCTCGTACCTCCTCGACCGCACCAACCGCACCTTCCTGGCCATGGCCTCGGTGCAGGGCGGCATGGACATCGAGGAGGTCGCGGAGAAGACCCCCGAGGCCCTCGCGAAGGTCCCGGTCGACTCCAACTCCGGCGTGGACATCGCCAAGGCCCGCGAGATCGTGGCCCTGGCGAAGTTCCCGGCCGACGTGGCCGAGGGCGTCGCCGAGGCCATGGTGACCCTGTGGGACACCTTCGTCGCCGAGGACGCCCTCCTCGTCGAGGTCAACCCGCTGGTGAAGACCAAGGACGGTCGCATCCTGGCGCTGGACGGCAAGGTCTCGCTCGACGAGAACGCCGACTTCCGTCAGCCGGACCACGAGGCCCTCGAGGACAAGGACGCAGCCGACCCGCTCGAGGCTGCCGCCAAGGCCAAGAACCTCAACTACGTCAAGCTGGACGGCGAGGTCGGCATCATCGGCAACGGCGCCGGCCTGGTCATGTCGACCCTGGACGTCGTCGCGTACGCCGGTGAGAACCACGGCAACGTGAAGCCCGCCAACTTCCTCGACATCGGTGGCGGCGCCTCCGCCGAGGTCATGGCGAACGGCCTGGAGATCATCCTCGGCGACCCGGACGTCAAGTCCGTCTTCGTCAACGTCTTCGGCGGCATCACCGCCTGTGACGAGGTCGCCAACGGCATCGTGCAGGCGCTCGCGCTCCTGGAGTCCAAGGGCGAGAAGGTCGAGAAGCCGCTGGTCGTGCGTCTCGACGGCAACAACGCGGAGCTGGGTCGCAAGATCCTCTCCGACGCCAACCACCCGCTCGTTCAGCGCGTGGACACCATGGACGGCGCGGCCGACAAGGCCGCCGAGCTCGCCGCGGCTGCGAAGTAAGGGACGAGGGACTCCAACACCATGGCAATCTTCCTCACCAAGGACAGCAAGGTCATCGTCCAGGGGATGACCGGCGCCACGGGCATGAAGCACACCAAGCTCATGCTGGGCGACGGCACCAACATCGTCGGCGGTGTGAACCCCCGCAAGGCCGGTACGTCCGTCGACTTCGACGGCACCGAGGTCCCGGTCTTCGGCTCCGTCAAGGAGGCGATGGAGAAGACCGGCGCGAACGTGTCCGTCCTCTTCGTCCCGCCGGCCTTCTCGAAGGCCGCCGTCGTCGAGGCGATCGACGCCGAGATCCCGCTCGCGGTCGTCATCACCGAGGGCATCGCCGTTCACGACTCGGCCGCCTTCTGGGCGTACGCCAACGAGAAGGGCAACAAGACCCGGATCATCGGCCCGAACTGCCCCGGTCTCATCACGCCGGGCCAGTCCAACGCCGGCATCATTCCGGGCGACATCACCAAGCCCGGCCGCATCGGTCTCGTGTCCAAGTCCGGCACGCTGACCTACCAGATGATGTACGAGCTGCGTGACATCGGCTTCTCCTCCGCCGTCGGCATCGGTGGCGACCCGGTCATCGGCACCACGCACATCGACGCCCTCGCGGCGTTCGAGGCGGACCCGGAGACCGACCTCATCGTGATGATCGGCGAGATCGGCGGCGACGCCGAGGAGCGTGCCGCCGACTTCATCAAGGCGAACGTCACCAAGCCGGTCGTCGGCTACGTCGCGGGCTTCACCGCCCCGGAGGGCAAGACCATGGGCCACGCCGGCGCCATCGTCTCCGGCTCCTCGGGCACCGCCCAGGCGAAGAAGGAGGCCCTCGAGGCCGCCGGCGTCAAGGTCGGCAAGACGCCGACCGAGACCGCCAAGCTCGCGCGCGAGATCCTCGGCGCCTGAGCCCGGGCCCGGTTCCCGGGCGTGCTCGAACGGCGCGGGCCCGCACCCCTTCCTCCAGGGGTGCGGGCCCGCGCCGTTCGCGTACGTCGGCCGCCCGGCTCAGCGAGGCTCCGGAACCAGCCTCTCCGGCCCGTGCGCCATCTGCTCGCGCAGCGACTTCTGGAGCTCCAGGTCCTGGGGGGTGAGCTGCTGCGGGCCACCGCGCGGCGGTACGCCCCCGACCCGTTCGGCGGGGGCGATCGGCTGCTCGTAGTGGGTGGGCGCGGTGTGCAGGGTGAGCCCGGTCACGAGCATGAGCAGCGCGACGCCCGCGACGGCGGCCCTGGTCCACAGCCTGGCTCTGTTCTCTCCCCCGGCGCGCACGGCGTCGGCCGGTCGCGGTACGGGGACGTCCTCGGCGCGGGCGAGACCGCCGAGGCGGTCGTGCAGCAGGGCCGACTGCTCGGCGGGCGACCCCGCCCCGGCCAGCTCCGGAAGCCGCTCGGCGAGGGCGGCTCGGGCCGTCATCAGGCGGCCCGCCGCAGCCGGGGTGCTGGCCTCGGTCTCGGCTGCGGTCTCCGGAAGGTCCAGGCCGACCCCGTCGTACAGGAGCAGTGTGCGCCGGTAGGCCGGAGGCAGGTCGAGCAGCGCGTCGGACAACGCCCGCCCGACCGGCTCCGTGGGCGGGGCGTCGGTGTACCGGTGCGCGCGGCGCATCCGGTGCCAGGGGGACAGCGCGTACTCGTACGCGGCGGCCCGCACCCAGCCGGCCGGGTCACGGTCGACGGCCACCTCGGGCCAGCGGTGCCAGGCTAGTTGGAAGGCGCGCTCCACGGACTCGCGGGCCAGCGCGCGGCGTCGGGTCAGGAGATAGGTCTGCCGGACGAGGCCGGGGGCGGTCCGGGCGTACAGCTCGTCGAACGCGTCGGCCGGCGCGAAGTCCCGCGCGTCGGGGGGCTCGGGGGCGGCGCTCTCCTCCGCCTCCGCCCCCGCTTCCGCCTGAGCCGCCGCGGCCGGGCCCGCCCCCGCCGCCTCTTCCGCCGGAGCCGCAGCCGTGACCGGAGCCGTTGCCTTCGCTTTCACGGCTCCGGGGGCCGCCACACGTCCCGCCACCGGCTTCGGGGCCTCCGGGGGAGGCTCCGCCCCGCGCCCCACCCCCCGCTTCGGGGCCGCTACGGGAGGCTCCGCGACCGGCCCCGTCACCGGCTTCGGGGGTGCCGCCGTCTTCACCGCCTCTGTCTTCACCGCCGCCTTCGTCCCCGGCGCAGCCACCTTCACCGGCTCCGGCTCTGGCTTCGGCTTCGGCTCCGGCTCCGGCTCCGGCTCCGGGGCGATGATCTTGGCGTACAGCGCGCGCTTGCGGCCGCGCGGGCTCGTGCGCCCCGTCTCCCAGGAGCGCACGGTGGCGCGCGTGACCCCCACGGCCGCCGCCACCTGCTCCTCGCTCAGCGCTTTCGTCTCGCGCAGCCGGCGACGCTCCTTGGGCGAGGGCAGCGGCTCCGCGGCGCCCTCGTCGGTCGTGCTCCGGGTCATGGACGACCCCCGGCCCCATCGCACGCGGAGAAAAAGTACATAAACGTATATTGAGCGACACAGAGGCTGTTTCGCGCGTTACGCGCATTGAGCGCGTGTCGTTGGCAGCATGGGCCGCGTGACCCACATGACGCAGCGCGGCCCGCTGGTGACGGCCGATCGGAACCGCACCCTGGCCCTGGCCTCCGCCCTGGTACGGGGAGCCGTCGCCGCCGGACTCGGCCTCGGGGCGCTGGCGGTCCTGGTCACGGTGGTCTGGATCAGCTCCCCCCACCCGGACAGCGGACCGGGCGGGGCATGGCGCGTGGCCGCCGGGGTCTGGCTGCTCGCGCACGGTGCCGGAGTCGTGCGCCCCGACACCCTGAGCGGCGTTCCGGCCCCCGTGGGCGTGGTGCCGCTGCTGCTCGTGGTGGGGCCGGTCTGGCTGGCGCACCGCGCGGCGCGCGATGCGGCGGAGCCGGAGGAGGGGCGGTCCAGACTGTCGCGCGCGGGCGCGTTCGGCGCGGTGACCGCCGGATACCTGCTGGTCGTCGCGGGCGCGGCGGCCTACGCGCGCGGCGGAGCGCTGCGCGCGGACCCGGACACGCTGGTGTTCCCGGTGGTGCTGGTGGTGGCCGGTGCGGCGGCGGCCGGTGTGTGGACGGCGGCCGGACGGCCGCTCGGGCCTCTGCCGTCCTGGTCGCCCCTGGCCCTCCAGGAAGCCGCCGCACGGACGCTGTTCCGGGACCGGGCCGAGGCGGCGTGCCGGTCGGCGGCGGTGGGCCTGGCGGTGCTGCTCGGTGGCGGGGCACTGCTGGTCGCCGTGGCGCTCGGGCGGAACGCGGCGGCGGCCCAGGACGCGTTCCTCGGGCTCGCGGGCGACTGGTCGGGGCGGTTCGCCGTCCTCCTGCTGGCCGCCGCGCTCGTGCCGAACGCCGCGCTCTGGGGAGCGGCGTACGGGCTCGGGCCCGGGTTCGCGGTCGGTACGGGAGCCACTGCGACACCGCTCGGTTTCGGCGGCACCCCGGCGGCCCCCCGCTTCCCCCTGCTGGCGGCCGTGCCGGAGCCGGGGCCGGGGGGCTGGCCGAACTGGGTGG
Organism: Streptomyces sp. V2I9; assembly: GCF_030817475.1. Taxonomy (NCBI): domain Bacteria; kingdom Bacillati; phylum Actinomycetota; class Actinomycetes; order Kitasatosporales; family Streptomycetaceae; genus Streptomyces; species Streptomyces sp. V2I9. The sequence continues at coordinate 4,255,919 of NZ_JAUSZJ010000002.1, forward strand.
CCGCCGCGGTCCCGGTGATGGCCGCGCTGGCGGTCGCCTGGTTCACCGTACGCAGGGCCGCGCCGGTGGACGCGCCCCGCGCACAGGCGTGGGGACCGCGCGAGACGGCGCGCGTGACCCTGCTCGCCGCGCTCGGGTGCGGCGCGGGAACGGCGCTGCTCACGGCGTTGGCCGGGGGGCCGCTCGGCACGGGGGAGCTGAGCGCTTTCGGCCCGGTGTGGTGGCTGACCGGGCCGGCGGCCCTCGCCTGGACGGCCGTCATCGGCGTACCGGCGGCTCTGCTGCTGCGCCTGTGGCGGCTGCGTACTCCGGGCTGGGCCTGGCGCAGGGACGTACCGGAAGCGCCGGTGGCCCCGGCGGCCGGGGATGAGGCCGCGCACCGGCGGGACCCGCACGGGGTCGAGGGTGAGGACGCGACCGGGTTCGCGGGTGCGGCGGCGGGGGAGGGGGCGGGAGGCGTCGGGCGTTCGCGCCGCCGGTGGACGCCGTGGCGCGGGCGGGGCAGGGCGAAGGGCGGCTCCGCCGAGGCCGGGCCGGGCGGTCCGGCGCGTCCGGCCGCCTCCTCGGTGCCGGCCCCCGGCAGGCCCCCCGAGGCGGGCTCCGGCGGGCCGTCCGGAACAGCGGCGCGGCAGGGCGGCGCGGGCTTCGAGCCGTACGACTTCCTGCCGACCGACCCGTGGCACGAGGAGGACGCGCGGGAGACCCGGTGGGCCTCTCTGAAGCGGGGGTCCGGCGGGCTGATGGCCGACTTCCCCGCCGCTCCCGCCCCGGACGGGCCGGCGGCCCGCCTTGCGGGACGTTCCGCGGACCGCCCCGTCGACGGGCCCGCCCACCGTTCCGCTGCGCCCACGGACCGTCCCGCCGGGGAGGCGGACGACGGCGGGGCGGGGGAGGGCGGGGCGGGGACTACTCCTTGACGCCGAAGAACGGCTCCAGCGGCTTCGGCAACTGATCGTTGCAGGCCACCGCGCCGGACTTGGTCAGGGCGTCGTTCACGCAGGTGTAGTAGTCGCTGTAGACGAGCTGCACGGTGAACGTCGTCGCCACGATGAGGAGCGCCAGCAGAGCGGTGACCAGGCCGCTGACGGCCGCCGTGGTCTGCTGCCTGGCGGCGACGCCCCGCGGCTCGGCGGACTGCCCGGCGGGCGCGGAGCCGGCACCGGAGCCGCCCGCCGCCCCCGTACCGTCCCCGCTCGCGCTTCCGGCGGCGGAAGCGGAGTCGGCCGTGCCCGTGCCACCTCCCCCGGAGGCGTTCCTCAGCGGGGTGCGCAGCGCGCTGATCGCCCAGTACGTCGCCAGCGCGCCGAGCAGGAGGGCGATCTCCGGGAAGTCGAAGAGGGCGAAGAAGAAGGCCCACATGCCGCCGAGCACCGCGTAGCGGGCGCGTCGCTGCGCGGGGTCCTTGGGGTCCCAGCGCAGTGCGCCCGGACCGCCGCGGTCGTTCCCGCCCTTGCCGCCGGGTCCGCCGGAGCCGTTCCCTCCGGGGCGTCCGCCGAAGCCGCCGCTGCCCCGGCCGGGCTGCTTGTCGCTCCACCGGCTGCCCCACGGACTGCCTGCCGAGGAGCCGTGGCCGCCGGAGCCGTTCCCCGCGGAGTCCTCGCTCCCGCCCGCGCCGTCCGCGCCGCTCGACGCGTAGGGGCGGCGCGGCTGCCACGGCTGGTCGGGCCGGCCGGCGGGCGGCGGTGCGAACGGGTTGTCCTCCTGCGGACTCTGCGGACTCTGCGGGTCCTGCGGGCCCCGCGCGTTCTGCGGGCCCTCGCCGGAGGACGGGCCGGACGAGCCCGGAGAGGAGGAGTCCGGCGAGGAGGAAGAGTCCGGCGAGGAGGAAGAGCGCTCCCGCATCAGCGGAGCGGGCCGCTCGGGCCGGGGAAGGCGGAAGGCGGTGCGACGGCGTCGGTCCGGCATGTGGTGAACGTCTTCCCCATCTCGTCATGTGCGCCCGCCGGACGGTTCGTCCGGATGCGGAACGGTTCGTCCGCCCGCTGGACGGTTCGCTGTCCCCTGACGCTACCTCCCGGTCACGCCCCCGTCCCGTGGGGGCTGTCGGGTGTGCCGGTATCGTTGCTGGCGGTCGGCCCGTTCGTAGGGTTCCCCGTATCGGGCGAAGCGATTCTCTCGTACGACCCTACAAAGAGCGTCCCCGTACCCCCGCCACCTGCGTCAGCGCGCGGTCATCACGTGAGAAAGGGCCCCGACGTGGCCTCCCCGCCCCCCTCCGCCCCTCCTGCCCGCCTGGTCGTGCTGGTCTCCGGCTCCGGTACGAACCTCCAGGCGCTCCTGGACGCCATCGGCGACGACCCGGCGTACGGGGCGCGGATCGTCGCGGTCGGCGCGGACCGGGACGGGACCGGCGGTGTGGAGCGCGCCGAACGGGCCGGAATCCCCACCTTCGTGTGCAAGGTCAAGGACCACGCGTCGCGTGCCGCGTGGGACCAGGCGCTCACCGCGCTGGTCGCCGAGCACCGGCCGGATCTCGTGGTCTCCGCGGGGTTCATGAAGATCGTGGGCCCGGCGTTCCTCGCCGCCTTCGGCGGGCGGACCGTCAACACCCACCCCGCCCTGCTGCCCAGCTTCCCCGGCGCCCACGGGGTGCGCGACGCGCTCGCGTACGGCGTCAAGGTCACGGGCTGCACCGTCCACTTCGTCGACGACGGCGTCGACACCGGTCCGATCATCGCGCAGGGCGTGGTCGAGGTGACCGAGGAGGACACCCCGGAGGGCGAAGCCGCCCTCCATGAACGCATCAAGGAAGTCGAGCGCTCGCTGCTCGTCGAGGCCGTGGGGCGGATCGCCCGTGACGGCCATCGCATTGAGGGACGAAAGGTTCATCTCGGTCATGTCGGTGAATAAGCCCATCCGCCGCGCCCTGGTCAGCGTCTACGACAAGACGGGGCTCGAAGACCTCGCCCGCGGTCTGCACGAGGCGGGCGTCGAACTCGTCTCCACCGGCTCCACCGCCGGGAGGATCGCCGCCGCCGGCGTCCCGGTCACCAAGGTCGAGGAGCTGACCGGCTTCCCGGAGTGCCTGGACGGCCGGGTCAAGACGCTGCACCCCCGCGTCCACGCCGGCATCCTCGCCGACCTGCGGCTGGACGCCCACCGCGACCAGCTGGCCGAACTGGGCGTCGAGCCCTTCGACCTGGTCGTGGTGAACCTCTACCCCTTCAAGGCGACCGTCGCCTCGGGCGCCTCCGACGACGAGTGCGTCGAGCAGATCGACATCGGCGGCCCCTCGATGGTCCGCGCCGCCGCCAAGAACCACCCCTCCGTCGCCGTCGTCACCAGCCCCGAGCGGTACGCGGACGTCCTGGCCGCGGTCAAGGCCGGCGGCTTCGACCTCACCGCCCGCAAGCGGCTCGCCGCCGAGGCGTTCCAGCACACCGCCGCCTACGACGTGGCCGTCGCCTCCTGGTTCGCCGACGACTACGCGGCCGCCGACGACTCGGGCCTCCCGGAGTTCCTGGGCGACACCTTCGCCCGCAAGAACGTCCTGCGCTACGGCGAGAACCCGCACCAGCCCGCCGCGCTCTACACCTCCGGCGACGGCGGCCTCGCGGAGGCCGAGCAGCTGCACGGCAAGGAGATGTCCTACAACAACTACACGGACACCGACGCCGCCCGCCGCGCTGCCTACGACCACGCCGAACCGTGCGTGGCGATCATCAAGCACGCCAACCCGTGCGGCATCGCGGTCGGCGCCGACGTCGCGGAGGCCCACCGCAAGGCCCACGCCTGCGACCCGCTCTCCGCGTTCGGCGGAGTCATCGCCGTCAACCGCCCGGTGACCGTCGAACTGGCCGAACAGGTCGCGGAGATCTTCACCGAGGTCATCGTCGCCCCGGCCTACGAGGACGGCGCGGTCGAGGTGCTGGCCCGCAAGAAGAACATCCGCGTCCTGCGCGCCCCCGACGCCCCGGCCGCGGCGTTCGAGGTCAAGCCGATCGACGGCGGCGCGCTGCTCCAGGCCGCCGACCGACTCCAGGCCGAGGGCGACGACCCGGCGAACTGGACGCTCGCCACCGGCGACGCGCTCCCCGAGGACCAGCTGCGCGAGCTGGCCTTCGCCTGGAAGGCGTGCCGCGCGGTCAAGTCCAACGCGATCCTCCTCGCCAAGGACGGCGCGTCGGTCGGCGTCGGCATGGGTCAGGTCAACCGGGTCGACTCCGCGAAGCTCGCCGTCGAGCGGGCGGGCGAGGAGCGGGCCGCCGGCTCGTACGCCGCCTCCGACGCGTTCTTCCCGTTCCCGGACGGCCTGGAGATCCTCACGGCCGCCGGCGTCAGGGCCGTCGTCCAGCCCGGCGGCTCCGTCCGCGACGAGCTGGTCGTCGAGGCCGCGCGGAAGGCCGGGGTGACCATGTACTTCACGGGCACCCGCCACTTCTTCCACTGATCGCTCCGGCGCCGCCCGGCGGCCGCACCCCGCAGCGGGGTGCGGCCGCCGCCGTCTCCGTCGTACGGGGCCCGCCCCCCGCTCTGTTCTAATGACACGGCCGTAGCAATCCCTAGCGGGGGCAGTCACCGTGCTTGAGCTGAACAAGAGTGGAACGGACCGGTCGGAGCCGGGCCGCCTGCCCGCCCAGGGGCCGGGGCCGGACAGCCGCCCGGCGGGCGACGCGCCGAGCACGGCGGAGACCGCCCCCGAGCACGTTTCGTGGCGTCCGTACCTCGTCGCCGCCGCGATCCTCTGCACGCTCTACTTCCTCTACGCGTACTTCCAGTGGGCCCGCTTCGGCTCGCCCTCCTGGGATCTCGGGATCTTCGAGCAGGAGGTGCGGGCGTACGCCGCGTTCGACGCCCCGGTCGTCGACATCAAGGGCCCCGGCTATCTGATCCTCGGCGACCACTTCTCCCCGATCGTGGCGCTGCTGGCCCCGCTGTACTGGATCTGGCCGTCCGCCGCGGCCCTGCTCCTCGCCCAGGCCGCGCTCTTCGCGCTCGGCGCGGCCGTCGTCGGCCGCACCGCCCAGCAGCTCCTCGGCGGGCGCTCCGGCCTCTGCGTCACCGTCGCGTACGGGCTCTCCTGGGGCATCCAGGAAGCGGTCAAGGCCGACTTCCACGAGATCGCCTTCGCCGTGCCGCTGCTCGCCCTCGTCTGCCGGGCCCTGCTCCTGGAGCGGTACACGGCCGCCCTGCTCTGGTCGCTCCCGCTGGTCCTGGTGAAGGAGGACCTCGGCGCGACCGTCGCCGTCGTCGGCTTCCTGCTCTTCGTGCACGGCCGCCGCCTCCAGGGCGCGTTGCTCGCCGTGTTCGGGGTCACCGCCTTCGTCGTCACGCTCACGGTCCTCATCCCGGCCGCCAGCAGCGCCGGCCGTTACGACTACTGGCAGAAGATCGACAAGAACGGCGAGCAGGACGTCTCGATGCTGGACTCCGTCCTCGGCGTCCTCAACTCCTCCGTCAAGGTCGAGATGCTGGTCTTCCTGCTCGGCATCACCGCGTTCATGGCACTGCGTTCCCCGCTGACGCTGCTGATCGTCCCCACCCTCGGCTGGCGGCTGCTCTCCCAGGACAGCAACCACTGGGGCATGGTCTGGCACTACAGCGCGATCCTCATGCCGGTGCTCTTCCTCGCGCTGGCCGACGGCGTCCGCCGCAGCCGCGACTCGCAGCGGCCCTGGCTCGCCTCGTACGCGAAGGTCGCCGTGCCCGTCGCGGCCGCGATCGCCGTCGCGATGACCCAGCACCTGCCGCTGCGCGACCTGCTGCGCCCGGAGACCTACCGCACCGACGACGTCCGCAGCCGGGCGGCGCGGGCGGCGCTCGACGCCGTCCCGGTCGGAGCGCGGGTCGAGACGGACATCACGCTGATGGCCCACCTCACCTCCGACCGCACCGTCTACTGGATCGGCGGAGCCCCCGGCACGGCGCCCGACATCGTCGCCATCAACCTGGACTTCGGCTGGTCCCGCCCGATCCAGGACCCGGTGGCGTACGCCGAACAACTGCACCCCGAGGCGCGTTACCGGCTCAAGCACCGGGGCGGCAGCTTCGTGGTGATGGAGCGGACGACGCCGGAGCCGGCGGAGATTCCGGGCGTACGGAGCGACTGACCGCGGCCTGCGGCCCGTACGCGCGAAGGCCGCCCCCGGTGAACGGGCGCGGCCTTCGTACGGTGCGGTGCTGCGGAGCGTCAGTTGGCCTTGACGACGACCGACGAGCAGACCTTGTCCGCGAACGTCTGCTTCTTCTGGTCCCACAGCGGCCACAGCCAGCCGATGTAGCAGGCGATGCTGTCCAGGAAGTGGGCCAGGCGGCGCACGAAGGCCATGCCGAAGCCGAGCGGACGGCCGTCGGCCTCGCGCAGCAGGCGGATGCCCACGGCCTTCTTGCCGATCGTCTGGCCGGTGGTGCCCTCCTGGTACAGCTGCCAGATGGTGAGACCGATCATCGCCAGGAAGCCGAGCAGGGCGAGCGTGGCACCGGCCGAGTCGCCCAGGGCGGCGCCGATGCCGGCGAAGGCGAGGTACGGGACGGAGACGATGAGCCCGTCGATGATGAGCCCGCCCGCGCGCAGGCCCCAGTGCGCCAGCTCCGGCATGCCGCCGCCGTAGCCGGGCTGCTGCGGGTAGCCGCCGCCGTACGGCTGGCCCGGCTGCTGCGGGTAACCGGGCTGCTGCTGCGGATAGCCGTAGCCCTGCGGCGGGACACCCTGCGGAGCCTGCTGGGGGTAGCCGTAACCGGGCTGTCCCTGCGGCGGGCCCTGGGGCGGCTGGCCGGGCTGCTGCCCGTACGGGTTGTTCGGGTCGCCGAAGCTCATAAGGGGTGTTCCTTCAACAGACGTGTGGGGACGAGATGGCCACACGGAGGAAGGACATCGATCGGCGGCCCGCCCCCCGTACAACCGCGACCCTCATCGTTATAAGCGGAACATATGTTTGTCCAGTCCAGGGCCCCGGACGTTGTGCAAGTGCAACGTCCGGTACGGGGCGGCACCGGCAATTGGTACGCGGGCGGGGTCATCCGCGAGGATGGGGGCCATGACTGCCCAGATTCTCGATGGCAAGGCCACCGCTGCCGCGATCAAGTCCGATCTGACCGTCCGTGTGGCGGCCCTCAAGGCCCGGGGGATCACCCCCGGCCTCGGAACCCTGCTCGTCGGGGACGACCCGGGCAGCCGGTGGTACGTCAACGGCAAGCACCGCGACTGCGCCGAGGTCGGCATCGGCTCCATCCAGCGCGAACTCCCCGACACCGCCACCCAGGAGGAGATCGAGGACGTCGTCCGGGAGCTGAACGCCAACCCCGAGTGCACCGGTTACATCGTCCAGCTGCCGCTGCCCAAGGGCATCGACACCAACCGGATCCTGGAGCTGATGGACCCGGCGAAGGACGCCGACGGACTGCACCCGATGAGCCTCGGCCGTCTCGTCCTCAACGAGACCGGCCCGCTGCCCTGCACCCCGCAGGGCGTCGTCCAGCTGCTGCGCGCGCACGGCGTGGAGATCGACGGGGCGCACGTCGTGGTCGTCGGACGCGGTGTCACCATCGGCCGGTCGATCCCGCTGCTGCTGACCCGTAGGACGGAGAACGCCACGGTCACCCAGTGCCACACCGGCACGCGGGACCTCTCCGCCCATCTTCGGCAGGCCGACATCATCGTCGCCGCCGCCGGGGTCCAGCACCTGATCAAGCCGGAGGACGTGAAGCCGGGCGCGGCCGTCCTCGACGTCGGCGTCAGCCGGGACGAGAACGGCAAGATCGTCGGGGACGTGCATCCGGGGGTCCGCGAGGTGGCCGCCTGGGTCGCCCCGAACCCCGGCGGCGTCGGCCCGATGACGCGCGCCCAGCTGCTGGTCAACGTGGTCGAGGCGGCCGAGCGCGCCGCCGCCGACGCCGTCGACACCGCCGCCGCGGGCTGACGGCCGGATCACGGAGGGGGACCCCATGGGTGCTGGTACGAGTCCGGCCGACCCCGCCCCGGCGGGCCGGGCGGCGGACGGACCGGGCGGGCAGGACGAGCCGGGCCGGCAGGACGGGCAGGACGCGGCCGGGTCCGCCGAGGAGGCGGCCGCGGGCCCCCGGCCCCGGTCTCGGCGGTTCCCCCGGTTCACGCGGGACACCGCCCGGCCCGAGGGCGGCGGCCGGGCCGCGCCCGGCGACGCGCCCGCCCCGGCCCGGCAGTGGCCGCTGCTCACCGTGCTCGGCGCGGCGGGGCTGGGCCTGCTGATCGTGGCGCTGGACCCGTTCGCGGAGGCGTTCCGCGTGGGGACCGTCCTCATCGGCTGCGCGCTGATCACCGGCGCCGTGCTGCGCTGGACGGTGCCCTCGGTCGGGATGCTGGCGGTGCGTTCCCGCTTCACCGACCTGGTCACGTACGGGCTGATGGGCACGGCGATCGTGCTGCTCGCGCTGGTCGCACAGCCCGGCCCGTGGCTGGACGTCCCGATCGTGGAGGACGTGGTCCGCTTCACGATCCGCTAGGCGGTGCCGTCACACCGCCGGGCCGCCCCGAGGCGTCGATCGTGGTGCCCGTCCCTACCCCCGAGGAGGGACGGGCACCACGACGGAAACGGGGCGACCGGGGAAGAAGCCCCGGTACACGCCGGGACGGGCTGCCGTGCCCCGTCCCGATTCCAGCGTCATGGACATGAAAGGCCGGAGCAAGCGCTCCCTGTGGCCTGTGGCACGGAAGTGACCATTCCGGCACGGTGTGATCGTTGCGCAACGATGGCAGACTGGCACGGCGCACCGACACGGCGCACGGAGCGGCACCGAGCGGCGGAGCGGTGACCGGGTGGTGACCGGCGCGGGGTTCGCGGCGCGTGGCGATACGCTCCCCTTCCCGCATGCTTCTGTGCGCCCCCTCGTCAGGAACTGACACCCTGGTTCGGCGCATCCTCGTGGGTGGTCCGCCGCCGGTCCCGGACAACCGGGCAGCGGACGGACCGGGGCCGCGCGGGCGGAGGCCGGCCGCGGCGGGGTACAGCAAGCACGTCCGGGGGGACACGAGGGGGGAAGGGAAAAGACCATGCCTCGTTGGAAGGCTCTGCCCGAAGAGCTCGATCCGCAGATCAGGGAGTTCACCAGCCAGCTGCGCCGGCTCGTCGACCGCAGCGGGCTCAACATCAACGCGGTGGCCGACAGCACCGGTTACAGCAAGACGTCCTGGGAGCGGTACCTCAACGGGCGGCTGCTCGCCCCGCGCGGGGCCGTCGTGGCCCTCGCCGAGGTGACGGACGCCCCGCAGCACCACCTCATGACCATGTGGGAGCTGGCGGAGCGGGCCTGGAGCCGGGCCGAGATGCGTCACGACATGACGATGGAGACCATCCGGATCTCGCAGGCCCGGGCCGCGCTCGACCACCACGGCACGACCGCTCCCGGTGCTCCCACGGGCGGCCGCTCCGGCCGGACCGGCCGGTCCTCCGCAGTCGGCCACCCCGCTGACGCGGCCCACCGGCCGGACGGCCGCGGGGCCGACGCCTACGGCTTCCCCGCGCCCGACGCCCACGGCGGCCACGACCCGGCGCGCCCGCCGTCCGTGCCTCAGCAGCGCGGCGGCGAGCGGGGAGCCCGCCGAGCGAGGCCGGAGGCGTCCTCCCGGAGGGGCCGGAAGGCCGCGGGCGGTGCCCGCCGCAAGGGCCCCATGCTGGTCGTCGGCGCGGTCGGCGCCCTGATCGTCGTGGTCGGCGCGGTCCTGCTCGCGCCGGGCGGCGACGACGCGGCCAAGGCCACCCCGCCCCCGTCGAAGACCCCCAGCGCGGCCGCCCCCGAGCGGCCCGTGGGCGTCGAGTGCAGCGGCGCGGACTGCGCCGGGCAGGACCCGGAAAAGATGGGCTGCGGCGGCGAGTTCGCCCGCACGGTGGCCACCGCCGTGGTCGGCGGCGGCAAGATCGAGGTCCGCTACAGCAAGGTGTGCTCCGCCGCCTGGGCCCGGCTCACCGAGGCGGCGATCGGTGACACCGTGCAGATCACCGCGGGCAAGGGCGCGCAGGACGGTGAGGTCATGGGGGACACGGACGCGTACACGCCGATGATCGCGGTGAAGAAGCCGTCCGACGCGAAGGCGTGCGCGACGCTCACCTCCGGCACGGAGGGCTGCACCGATCCGGGACGGTGACCCGCCGGGGCGGGGTCGGGCACGCCGACGTTCGTCCGTGCGGCGCCACGCGGTCCCGTAGCCACGGGGCGCGCGGCCCACGGCCTCGGTACGGGGCGCGGCCCGTACCGCCGTACGGGATGTGCGGTGCGTACCCGCGTGAGCGGCGCGTGACGGAGTGCCCGGCGCGAACGGCGCGTGCGGCGCGTAACGAGGTGCGCCGGGCCTACAGCGCGTGCGGTGCGTGACCGGTTGTGCGCGGTGCCACAGGGGGGCGGGCGGCCCGGTGCGCCCCGGTCCGATAGCCTGGCCGCCGGATATCTCTTCACGTCAAGATTCGTCGGGGCGCGGAGGGAGTCCAGCACCAGGGTCCGGCACCAGGGGCCGGGACCCCCACCGCCAGCTGTCTAAACGGAGACCGCCATGACCCGCACTCCCGTGAATGTCACCGTGACCGGCGCAGCCGGCCAGATCGGCTACGCGCTGCTCTTCCGCATCGCCTCCGGCCACCTGCTCGGCCCGGACGTGCCGGTCAACCTGCGCCTCCTGGAGATCCCGCAGGGCGTCAAGGCCGCCGAGGGCACCGCGATGGAGCTCGACGACTGCGCCTTCCCGCTGCTCAAGGGCATCGAGATCACCGACGACCCGAACGTCGGCTTCGCCGGTGCGAACGTCGCCCTCCTCGTCGGCGCCCGCCCGCGCACCAAGGGCATGGAGCGCGGCGACCTGCTCGCCGCCAACGGCGGCATCTTCAAGCCGCAGGGCAAGGCCATCAACGACAACGCCGCGGACGACATCAAGGTCCTCGTCGTCGGCAACCCGGCCAACACCAACGCGCTCATCGCGCAGGCCGCCGCCCCGGACGTACCGGCCGAGCGCTTCACCGCGATGACCCGCCTGGACCACAACCGCGCGATCTCGCAGCTGGCCGCCAAGACCGGCGCCGCCGTCTCCGACATCAAGAAGCTGACGATCTGGGGCAACCACTCGGCCACCCAGTACCCGGACATCTTCCACGCGGAGATCGCCGGCAAGAACGCGGCCGAGCTGATCGACGACGAGGCGTGGCTGGCCGACACCTTCATCCCGACCGTCGCCAAGCGCGGCGCCGCGATCATCGAGGCCCGTGGCGCGTCCTCGGCCGCCTCCGCCGCCAACGCCGCCATCGACCACGTCCACACCTGGGTCAACGGCACCGCCGCCGGCGACTGGACCTCGATGGGCATCCCGTCGGACGGCTCCTACGGCGTCCCGGAGGGCATCATCTCCTCCTTCCCGGTCACCACGAAGAACGGTACGTACGAGATCGTCCAGGGCCTGGACATCAACGAGTTCTCCCGTGCGCGCATCGACGCCTCGGCCAAGGAGCTCACCGAGGAGCGCGACGCGGTCCGCGAACTCGGCCTCATCTGATCCACCGCCTCATCCGGCCGGCCGCCGCGTCCGAGCCGTAGCCGTCATCGCCACGGCACCCGCGCACGCGGCACCCCGAGCGCCCCCGGCAGCATCCGCCGCCGGGGGCGTCTCCGTTCCCGCCGCGCACCGCGCACATCGGCTCGGTGACCGGCAGCGCCTTCCCCGTAGGCGACCACAACACCGTCACCCAGCACCAGCACACCGCCCCCGCCGCCCGGACCTGGGCCGAACTGCTGCGCGCCGTAAGGGAACTGCGCGCCGATCTCGCCCGGTCCACCGCCTCCGACACCACGGAGATACTCGACGCGGAACCGGTCTCGGTGGCGGACGAGATCGAGACGGCGGGAGCCGCCGAGCAGGGCCGGCCGGCCCTGCTCGGCGGGCCCTGGCCGCCGCCGGGGCCCTCACCGGGAGCCCGGCGTCCGGCGTCGCGGTGGCCGAGGCACCGGCCGCCCTGCCGGGAGGCCGAACGATGGCCGGGGGCGGCGGAGTGCGCGGGAACGACGAGGAGCAGCGCCGGGAGACCGGGACGACGGCCCCTTCCCCCGCCTGACCCGCGCTCTTTCGGACCCGGCTCCTTCCGCAGAGCCGGGCCGCAGGGCCACGCCGGACAGGCGCGGGAGCCGTCAGCTCGTGAAGTCGCCCGGCGTGTAGTGGCCCGGCGTCAGCCGGCCGGTGACGCCGAAGCGGTTCCAGGCGTTGATCACGGTGATCGCCGCGATCAGCTGGGCCAGCTCGGTCTCCTCGAAGTGCTCGGCGGCCTCCGCGTACACCTCGTCCGGGACGAAGCCGTCCGTGAGGACGGTGACCGCCTCGGTGAGCGCGAGCGCCGCCAGCTCCTTCCCGGTGTAGAAGTGCCGCGACTCCCGCCAGGCGCTGAGCTGGATGATCCGCTCGGCGGACTCACCCGCCGCGAGCGCGTCCTTGCTGTGCATGTCCAGGCAGAACGCGCACTGGTTGAGCTGCGAGGCCCGGATCTTCACCAGCTCCACCAGGACGGGGTCGAGCCCCTGGCGGGCGGCGATGTCCAGCCGGACCATCGCCTTGTAGACGTCGGGGAGGAGCTGGGAGACGGAGATCCGCTGCGGCTCCTCGGGGGCGAGGTCGGCCGGGGTGCGGTGGTGGGTGTGCGATGAGGTCATGAGGACGACGCTACGGCCTCGATGGCCCCCCGGTATGGTCCATCGGCATGACGGATTCCTGGGCCACTTTCGGCGCGGACCTGCATCTGGAACCGGTCGGCCGGGGGCTGCGCAGCGGGCTGATGGAGGCGCTGCGGGAAGCGGTGCGCACCGGCCGCCTGGCCCCCGGCACCCGGCTGCCGTCCTCCCGCGTGCTCGCCGCCGACCTGGGAGTCGCCCGCAACACGGTGGCCGACGCCTACGCCGAACTGGTCGCCGAGGGCTGGCTCACCGCCCGCCAGGGCTCGGGGACCCGGGTCGCCCCGCGGTCCGCGCCGCGCCGCACGGACCCGGCGGCGGTCCCCGCCCGGCCGGTACGGTCCGGGGCCTGGTACGACCTGAAGCCCGGCACCCCCGACCTGTCCGGCTTCCCCCGCACCGCCTGGTTCCGGGCCGCCCGCAAGGCGCTCACCGCCGCCCCCGACGACGCCTTCGGCTACGGTGACCCGCAGGGCCGCGTGGAACTGCGCACCGTGCTGGCCGAGTACCTGGCGCGGGCGCGCGGGGTGTACGCCGACCCGGAGCGCATCGTGGTCTGCGCCGGCTTCGCGCACGGGCTGGCGCTGCTGGGCCGGGTGCTGCGCGCGCGCCGGGTCCGGGAGGTCGCCGTCGAGTCGTACGGCCTCGACCTCCATACGAAGCTGCTCACCGACGCCGGTCTGCGCATCCCGTGCCTGCCGCTGGACGAGCACGGCTCCCGGACCGGCGAGCTGGGCGCCCTGCGCGGCGCCGGGGCGGTCCTGCTCACCCCGGCGCACCAGTTCCCCACCGGCGTACCGCTGCACCCGGACCGGCGGGCCGACGCCGTCGACTGGGCGCGGGCCACCGGCGGGCTGATCCTGGAGGACGACTACGACGGCGAGTTCCGGTACGACCGGCAGCCGGTGGGGGCGCTCCAGGGCCTCGATCCGGAACGCGTCGTCCACCTCGGCACCGCCAGCAAGTCGCTGGCGCCGGGGCTGCGGCTCGGCTGGATGGTGCTGCCCCGGAGCCTGGTGGCGGAGGTGGTGGCGGCGAAGGGCGCGGCCGACCGGACGACCGGCACCCCCGACCAGCTCACCCTCGCGGAGTTCATCGCCTCGGGGGCGTACGACCGCCATGTGCGGTCCATGCGGCTGCGCTACCGCCGCCGGCGCGACCAGCTCGTCGCGGCGCTCGCCGACCGCGCGCCGGGCGTACGGGTCGGCGGGATCGCGGCCGGACTCCACGCGGTCCTCGAACTCCCGGCGGGCTCCGAGCGTTCGGTGATCCAGGCGGCGGCCTTCCAGGGCCTGGCGCTGGAGGGGCTCGCCCGCTACCGCCACCCGGACGCCCCGGCGGGCCGCGACGCCCTGGTGATCGGCTACGGCTCACCGTCGGAGAGCGCCTGGGCGGGCGCGCTGGACGCCCTGTGCCGGGTGCTGCCGTAGGTCTCCCACCAGAACGCGGGTTTCGAGCCGGTCGTACGTCGAACTAGTCTGACAACCGGTCCGGTCGAGCCAGGAGCGCCGGGCCCGAACCATGTACCACGTACCACGGGGGAGAACCGAACATGGCCGGACGAAGGCTGAGGTCGAGCACCGTCGTGCTCGGCGGCATGGGGCTGCTCGCCCTGACGATCACGTCCTGCGGCTCGGAGCCGGACAGGCGCTGCGCCGACCGCACCACCCAGAAGACCCTGCCCAGCTCCGCATGCCGCAGCGGCGGCAGCGGTTCGTACTACTACGGCGGCAACAAGGGCGGCGACGGCAAGGTGCAGGGCGGCAGCTTCGACAAGTCCGCGGTGGACCGCGGCGGCTTCGGCTGCTCCAAGTCCGGCGGGGGCTGAGGGAGATGGAGCGCCGCACGATCGAGCCGCGCCCCGGCTGGCAGGAGACCGTCGAGTCGCAGGGGGTCGTCTACCCGCTCACCCGCTACCCGGACGATTCACTGCGCCCGTACTGGGACGAGAGCGCCTACTACGTCTTCTCGCTGCCCGAGGTCGAGGCGCTGGAGGAGGTCGTCGAGGAACTGCACACGATGTGCCTGGCCGCCGCAGCGCACATTGTCGAGCGGGACCGCTTCGCCGACCTCGGCATCACCGACCCGCGCCTGGCCGCCCTGATCACCGAGTCCTGGCGCCGCCGCGCCGAACTGCCCTCCGTGTACGGGCGGTTCGATCTGCGGTACGACGGGAGCGGCCCGGCGAAGATGCTGGAGTACAACGCCGACACCCCGACCTCGCTCGTGGAGGCGGCGAGCGCGCAGTGGTTCTGGATGGAGGACCGGTTCCCCGGCGCCGACCAGTGGAACTCCCTGCACGAGCGGCTGGTCGACGCCTGGAAGCGGCAGGCGCCCCTGCTGCCGCCCGGCCCGCTGCACTTCGTCCACTCCGACGGCGACGAGCTCGGCGAGGACCTGATGACGGTCGCGTACCTGCGCGAGACCGCCGACCAGGCCGGTCTGGAGACGCACGCGCTCTCCGTCGAGGAGATCGGCTGGGACCGGCTCTCGGGCCGGTTCGTCGACGACCGGCTGCGGTTCATCCGCAGCTGCTTCAAGCTCTACCCCTGGGAGTGGCTGGCCACGGACCGCTTCGGACCGCAGGTGCTGGACACCCTGGACAACGGCGGCGGTTCCGGCACCACCTGCTGGATCGAGCCCGCCTGGAAGATGCTCCTCTCCAACAAGGCGCTGCTGGCGGTCCTGTGGGAGCTGTATCCGGACCACCCGAACCTGCTGCCCGCCTACCTCGACGGCCCGCGCGAGCTGGCCGGACCGGACGGAGCGGGGTACGTGTCCAAGCCGCTGCTCGGCCGGGAGGGCGCCGGGGTCGATCTGCACGGACCCGGCTCCCCGCCCGTCCTGCGCGACGAGCCGTGCTGCTACCAGGAGTTGGCCCCGTTGCCCGACGTGGACGGCAACCGGGTGGTACTCGGCGCGTGGGTCGTCGAGAACGAGGCGGCCGGCCTCGGCATCCGGGAGTCGGCCGGCCCGGTCACGGACGAGTACGCCCGCTTCCTGCCCCACGTCATCCTCTGAGGCACGGGGAATCGCTCGGATACGGATACGGGTACGGGAACCGGCGACGGCGGGCCCCGTACCCGTGACCGGGGTCAGGCCCCCAGCACCGCCCGGAGCCGGTCCAGGCCCCAGTCCAGGTCCTCCTTGGAGATCACCAGCGGCGGCGCGATCCGGATCGTCGAGCCGTGGGTGTCCTTCACCAGCACGCCCCGCCCCATCAGCTTCTCCGAGATCTCCCGGCCCGTTCCCAGCGCGGGAGCGATGTCCACCCCCGCCCACAGCCCCCGGCCGCGCACCGCCTCCACCGCGCCGCCACCCGTCAACAGGCCCAGCTCCCGGTGCAGATGGTCGCCCAGCTCGGCGGCGTGCGCCTGGTACTCCCCGGTCCGCAGCATCGCGATCACCTCCAGCGCCACCGCGCAGGCCAGCGGGTTCCCCCCGAACGTCGAACCGTGCTCGCCGGGCCGGAACACGCCGAGCACGTCCGCCGACGAGACCACGGCGGAGACGGGCACCACCCCGCCGCCGAGCGCCTTGCCGAGCACGTACATGTCCGGCACCACGCCCTCGTGGTCCAGCGCGAACGTCTTCCCGGTCCGCCCCAGACCCGACTGGATCTCGTCCGCGATGAACAGCACGTTCCGCTCGCGGGTCAGCTCCCGCACGCCGGGCAGATAGCCGGCCGGCGGCACCAGCACCCCCGCCTCGCCCTGGATCGGCTCGATCAGCACCGCGACGGTGTTCTCGGTCATCGCCTCCCGCATCGCGGTGAGATCCCCGTACGGCACGATCTCGAAGCCGGGCGTGTACGGACCGAAGTCGGCCCGCGCCTCCGGATCGGTGGAGAAGCTGACGATCGTCGTCGTACGGCCGTGGAAGTTGTCCGAGGCCACGATGATCTTGGCCATGCCGTCCGGTACGCCCTTGACCCGGTAGCCCCACTTGCGGGCGGTCTTCACCGCGGTCTCCACGGCCTCCGCCCCGGTGTTCATCGGCAGCACCGTCTCCATGCCGCACAGCGCCGCCAGCTCCGTGCAGAAGTCGGCGAACCGGTCGTGGAAGAAGGCGCGGGACGTCAGCGTGACGCGGTCCAGCTGGGCCTTGGCCGCGTCGATGAGACGGCGGTTGCCGTGGCCGAAATTGAGCGCGGAGTATCCGGCGAGCATGTCGAGGTAGCGGCGGCCCTCGACGTCGGTCATCCAGGCGCCCTCGGCGGAGGCCACGACGACCGGCAGCGGGTGGTAGTTGTGCGCACTGTGGGCCTCGGCGGAGGCGATGGCGGTTTCCGTGGTCGACACGGGATCTCCGTTCGTCGTGCGGCGGGGGGCCGGGGTGGTGCCCACTGTCTATCGTCGGTCGAATCACGCGCCCGGAAACCTCTCCGGCGCGGCGCGCCCGCCGTCGTACGCGGGCGGACGGAATGTGCGGTTCGTCTCAGGCGTGCGCTCCCGTGCTCCGGGCTCCCGCGCCTGCGCGCCCGCTCCGCCCGCACCGGCTGCCGGAGATCGCCCCCGCACCTGAGACAATGGGGCCATGGCCTCCGACCTCCCCACCGACCAGCCGCAGCCGGGCCGCACCGGTGCGGCCGTCCGCCCGCGCGTGCTCTCCGGCATCCAGCCCACCGCGGGCTCGTTCCACCTCGGCAACTACCTGGGCGCGGTGCGCCAGTGGGTGGCGCTGCAGGAGAGCCACGACGCCTTCTACATGGTCGTGGACCTGCACGCGATCACGGTCCCGCAGGACCCCGCCGAGCTGCGGGCCAACACCCGGCTCGCCGTGGCGCAGCTGCTCGCGGCCGGGCTGGACCCGGACCGCTGCACGCTCTTCGTCCAGAGCCACGTGCCCGAGCACGCGCAGCTCGGCTGGGTGATGAACTGCCTCACCGGCTTCGGCGAGGCGTCGCGCATGACGCAGTTCAAGGACAAGTCCGCCAAGCAGGGCGCCGACCGGGCCACCGTCGGCCTCTTCACCTACCCGGTGCTCCAGGTCGCGGACATCCTGCTCTACCAGGCGAACCAGGTCCCGGTGGGCGAGGACCAGCGCCAGCACATCGAACTGACCCGCGACCTCGCCGACCGTTTCAACGGACGGTACGGACAGACGTTCACCGTCCCCGCGCCGTACATCCTCAAGGAGACGGCGAAGATCTTCGACCTCCAGGACCCGGCGGTGAAGATGAGCAAGTCGGCCTCCACGCCGAAGGGCCTCATCAACCTCCTCGACGACCCGAAGGTCACCGCCAAGAAGGTGAAGAGCGCGGTCACCGACACCGACACGGTGATCCGGTTCGACGCCGAGAAGAAGCCGGGCGTCTCCAACCTGCTCACCATCCTCTCCACCCTCTCGGGCAGCCCGGTCGAGGACCTGGAACGCAGGTACGAGGGCAAGGGCTACGGCGCGCTGAAGACCGACGTGGCCGAGGCCATGGTGGAATTCGTCACTCCCTTCCGGGCCCGCACCCAGGAATATCTGGACGATCCGGAGACGCTGGACTCGATCCTGGCCAAGGGAGCGGAGAAGGCCAGGGCCGTCGCCGCCGAGACGCTGGCACAGACGTACGACCGGATGGGCTTCCTGCCCGCCAAGCACTGAGTCCAAGGACCCTGGCGAGATCACGGCCGCAGGGGACACACTTGCGGCGGAACGTGCGGGCCGGACGCCCGGCCCGCACGGCATGACCGAAAAGCGACCGTCGACGATGGAGGAGAACGACGTGGGGACCGTAACGCTCGGCGTTTCGATCGCGGTCCCGGAGCCCTACGGCAGCCTGCTCCAGGAACGCCGCGCGAGCTTCGGGGACCCTGCCGCCTACGGCATTCCCACCCACGTCACCCTGCTCCCGCCGACGGAGGCGGACGCGGCGGACCTGCCGGCGATCGAGGCGCACCTCGACACGATCGCCACGGCCGGCCGCCCGTTCCCGATGCGGCTCTCCGGCACCGGCACCTTCCGCCCGCTGTCGCCGGTCGTCTTCGTCCAGGTCGTCGCGGGGGCCTCGGCCTGCTCCTGGCTCCAGAAGCGGGTGCGGGACGCGTCGGGGCCGCTGGTGCGCGAGCTCCAGTTCCCGTACCACCCGCACGTCACCGTGGCCCACGGCATCTCCGAGGAGGCCATGGACCGCGCCTACGAGGAGCTCGCCGACTACGAGGCGGCCTGGACCTGCGGTTCCTTCGCGCTGTACGAGCAGGGCCCGGACGCCGTCTGGCGCAAGCTCCGCGACTTCCCGTTCGGCGGAGGCGGCGGAGCGCCCGCCGTACCCGCCCAGGGCGGCTGCACGATCGAGGCACCGTCCTCGGCCCCGTCGCTGCGGCCCTGAGCGGCCGGCAGGACTCTTTCCCGGAGCCCGGAGCCCGGAGCCCGGAGCCCGGACCGTGCCCGGCGGCCCGGACCGTGCCCGGCGGCCCGCGTCGGCGGGCTGCTCGGGCCGGTGGCGCGGGGCAGCGGGCCGGACCGGCGGCTCAGACCGGCAGCCGGCGGAAGAGCGGGCGCGGGACGTGCCGCAGCGCGGCCATCACCACCCGCAGCGAGCCGGGCACCCACACGGTCTCCGAGCGCCGCCGCAGCCCCGTGACGACCGCCTCCGCGACCTCCTCCGGGCCCGTAGCGAACGGCTGCTCCGGCCGCCCCGCCGTGTGCCGCGTCCGGACGAAGCCCGGCCGGACGACCAGCACCTGCACCCCGGTCCCCTGGAGGGCGTCCCCGAGCCCCTGGGCGAACGCGTCGAGCCCCGCCTTGCTGGAGCCGTAGATGAAGTCCGCGCGCCGGGCGCGCTCCCCGGCCACCGAGGACAGCACCACCAGCGACCCGTGTCCCTGCGCCTGGAGTGCGCCGGCGCACACCAGCCCGGCGGAGACCGCCCCCGTGTAGTTGGTCTGGGCGACGCGGACCGCCGCCATCGGCTCCTCCTCGTCCCGCGCCTGATCGCCGAGGACCCCGAACGCCATCAGCACCACGTCGATGTCGCCCTCCGCGAAGACCTTTCCGAGGGCCACCTCGTGGGAGGCGGAGTCCAGCGCGTCGAAATCGACGGTCCGCACGTCCGCGCCCCGGCCCCGCAGCTCGGCGGCGGCCGACTCCAGGGCCGGCGAGGGGCGCCCGGCCAGCCAGACCCGGCGGGTGCGCAGGGCGATCAGCCGGCGGGCGGTGGCCAGGGCGATCTCGGAGGTGCCGCCGAGGACGAGCAGGGACTGCGGGGCGCCGAAGGCATCCTTCACGGAAAGCTCCTGGTCAGAGAGGGAGAGGGAAACGCGGGCGGAAGAAGCGGTTCACAGCCCGAGGCGGCGCGAGAGATCGGAGCGGAACGCCCCCGTCGGGTCCAGCCGGGCCCGCAGCTCCCGGAACTCCGCCAGCCTCGGGTACATCGCGGCCGCCGTCTCCGGTCGCATCCGGGAGTCCTTCGCCAGGCAGACCCGGCCCCCGGCGGCGGCCACCTCCTCGTCCACGCCGTCCAGGAAGCGGGCCAGGCCGGGCAGGGCGGCGGGAAGGTCCAGGGCCAGGGACCAGCCGGGCGCGGCGAACGACAGGAGGCCGGGGTCCGCCGCCCCGAACCGTTCCAGCACGGCCCGCACGGCGGGACTGCGCCGGGCGGCGATCCGGCGCACCGCCCGGTGCAGGGTCTCCTCCTGGCCGTCCCCGACGGTGAACCGGTAGCGCACCGTACCGCCCCGGCCGTACAGCGGGTTCGCCTCCGGGAAGGCGTCGGCGGTGTGGAGGAAGGCGGTCACCGGGCGCAGCTCACCGGCCCGCGCGCGGGGGGCGCCCCGATAGCGGACCTCGTTGTACAGGGCGGCCGGGCCCGGTCCGAGCAGCCCGTCCGGCAGCGGTGGGAGACCGGAGAGAAGGCCGGAGAGCAGGCCGGGGGAGGAGGGCCGTCCCCACGGCGTTCCGGAGCGCGGAAACCGCCGAGTGCGCCCCGCGTGCGCCGGGCGCACATGAGGGGGCGCGTGCTCCCCGCGGGTGAGAATGCCGCGCCCCGTCGCCCGGCCGCGGGCCATCAGGTCGATCCACGCGGAGGCGTACGGCAACCCGTCCCCGCCCGCCGTGAAGCGGGCCAGCACCTCGTCCAGGTCCCCGGCGCGCTCGGTGGAGACCGACATCAGCCCCGTGGTGACGCGCCGCAGCCGGAGCGTGGCGCCCAGGATCACCCCGGTCAGCCCCAGGCCCCCCGCGGTCGCGTCGAAGAGGGCGGTGCCCGGCAGCACCGTACGCACCTCGCCGTCGGCGGTCAGCAGCTCCAGGGCGCTCACCTGCCGGGCGAACGACCCCGACCGCCGGTGGTCGAGGCCGGGGAGGTCGGAGGCGATCGCCCCGCCGACCGTCAGCCTGCCGGTCGCGGGCACGACCGGCGGGAGCCAGCCCTGCGGCAGCAGCACCCGCAGCAGCCGTTCGAGGCTCACCCCCGCGTCGCAGCGCACCACCCCGGCGGCCGGGTCGACACCGCCGATCCGGGCCAGGCCCGTCAGATCGAGCACCGAGCCGCCCGCGTTCTGCGCCGCGTCCCCGGGCGACCGCCCCAGCCCCCGCGCGATGACGCCCCGTGGCCCGCGCCCGCGGACGACGGCGGCCGCCTCCTCGTACGTACGGGGGCGGAACCGCACGGCGGTCGTCGGGGCGGTGCGGCCCCAGCCGGTCAAGGACACCGTGTCGACGGACATGGTGGTGACCGTATCGTCCAGGAAATCCCCTTTGCGGCATTGGTGAATTCACTCACCGGAACGGGTGACGGAGGGTGTGTCAGCGGAGCGTGGCGGATATCCGCCGGACGTGTCCGGGAGAGTCCGGGGCGGGCCGCTGGTGTTCCGGGCCCGGAAGGGTAGGCGTGAGGCCATGGACTGGCTCAAGAAACTCCCGGTGATCGGTCCCCTGGCGGTCCGGTTGATGGAGACGCACGCGTGGCGTTCCTACGAGCGGCTCGACCGGGTCCACTGGACCAGGCTCGCGGCGGCGATCACCTTCATCAGCTTCCTGGCGCTCTTCCCGCTGATCGCCGTCGGCGCGGCGATCGCGGCCGCCCTCCTGAGCGACCGGCAGATCGACACCATCAAGGACGAGCTGGCCGACCAGGTGCCCGGCATCTCCGACCAGTTGGGCATCGACGGGCTGATCGCCAACGCGGGCACGATCGGTCTGGTGGCCGGCGCCCTGCTGCTGTTCACCGGGGTCGGCTGGGTCGGCTCGCTGCGGGAGTGCCTGCGGGCGGTCTGGGAGCTGGACGACGTCCAGGACGCCAACCCCGTCGTCGCCAAGGTGAAGGACGCGATGCTGCTGGTCGGCCTCGGCGGCGCGGCCCTGGTCACCCTGGCGGTCTCCACCGTCGGCACGACGGCGGTCGGCTGGACCGCCGATCTCATCGGCATCCCCGAGCACGGGGCCGGCGGCGTCCTGCTGCGGGTGGCCGCGCTGGTGGTCGCGGTCGCCGCCGGCTTCCTGCTGCTGCTCTACCTGCTGTCGCTGCTGCCGGGCGTGGAGCCGCCGAAGCGGCGGCTGATGGTCGCGGCCCTGCTCGGGGCGGTCGGTTTCGAACTGCTCAAGCTGCTGCTCGGCAGTTACATGAAGGGCGTCGCGAGCAAGAGCATGTACGGCGCGTTCGGCGTGCCGATCGCCCTGCTCCTCTGGATCAACTTCGCGGCGAAGCTGCTGCTGTTCTGCGCCGCCTGGACGGCCACCCGCAGCAAGGAGGAGGAAGGCGTGGGGCAGGAGGAGGCGGAGGAGGAGCCCGGCGGGCCCGGCACGGAGCGAGCCGCCGCCGAGTCCTCCGGCGGCGGCTCCACCCGCCTCTGATCACCCCGTGGGGCCGGTCGGGGCCGAGGAAGGGTGCGCGGCCTCCGGAGCCGCCGGGCACGTCCTCAGGACTTGTCGCCGGGGGCGGCCGAGGTGGCCGCCCCCGCGCTCTCCGCCCCGGCCTCGCCGCCCTCGCCGTCGTGCGCCCCCGCCCTGCCCGCCTTCTCCGGCTTCTCCGCCGTTTCCGGGCTCTCCGCCTCCGCGCGGCGGGCCCGCCCCGTCAGCGGCCAGCGGCGGTTGACCAGGAACACCCCGGCGGCCAGGACCGCCAGCAGACCGCCGATGATCCCGAGTGCGGTCCCGACCCCGCTGGAACCGTTCGAGGCCGACGCGTGCGTGGCCTCCGCCCGGCCGCCCGGCCCCTGGTCCGTGCCGGCCGCGGGCGCCGCGCCCTTGCCGCCGGTCGAGGAACCGGTGCCGGTGTCCACGGACTTCGGCGGCACCAGCTGGCCGACCGGGGTCACCTTGCCGCTGGCGGCGAAGCCCCAGTCCAGCAGGTGCGCGGCCTCCTTGTAGACGGCGTGGCTCTCCTCCGCCGACGGGTTCATCACCGTGACCAGCAGGACCTTGCCGTTGCGCTCCGCGACGCCGGTGAAGGTGTTGCCCGCGTGGGTGGTGTAGCCGTTCTTGACGCCCGCGATGCCCTGGTACGGGTCCACACCGATGTCCCCGGTGATCAGCCGGTTGGTGTTCTGGATCTCGAAGGAATCGCGCTTCTTGCCCTTCTTCTTCTCGCCGGGGAAGTCGGCGGACGCGGTCGCCGCGTACTCGCGGAAGTCCTTCTTCTGGAGTCCGCTGCGGGCGATGAGCGTCAGGTCGTAGGCGCTGGAGACCTGGCGCGGCGCGTCGTAGCCGTCCGGCGAGACCACCACGGTGTCCAGGGCCTGGAGCTCCTCGGCGTGCGCCTGCATCGCGTCCACCGTCTTCTGGACGCCGCCGTACATCTCCGACAGGACGTGCACCGCGTCGTTCCCCGACCGCAGGAACACCCCCAGCCACAGGTCGTGGACCGTGTAGGTGTGGCCCTCCTTGATCCCGACGAGGCTGCTGCCCTCACCGACCCCGGCCAGCTCGCTCTCCGAGACCTTGTGGGTCAGGGTGGTGGGCTGGAGCGCCGGCAGGACGGTGTCCGCGAAGAGCATCTTCAGCGTGGAGGCGGGCGGCAGCCGCCAGTGGGAGTTGTGCGCCGCGAGGACGTCCCCGCTCTCCGCGTCCGCGACGATCCAGGACCGTCCGCTCAGCTTCTTGGGCAGCACCGGCGCGCCCGGCCCCAGATTGACCTGGGTGCCGGCCTTGCCGAGCTGCTCGCCGCCGAGGCTCGACATCGTGCTCGGCGGCTTGGGCTGTTTGTCGTCGCTCTTGTCCTTGTCGGCTGCCGCAGCAGGACTGAGGACGAAACAGGACAACAAAGCGGCGGATGTGATCGTGAGGACGATCTTTTTCAGAGCAGGCACGGTCGGAAACGTACAGGGCGGAGGCGTGGATGCGGACCCGGATCGGCTGACCCGCCGCAGGGAACGCCAGGACGGCCCTGTCCGGACACCACCCCGGAGCGGGTCGCCGGACGGCGGCGGCGATACTGGACCCATGAAGCTCAGCCGCCGCGTGTCCTGGTTCCTGCTCGCGTTCGGGGTGTGGAGCTGGTTCATCTGGATCACTTTCGTCAAAAATCTGTGGCAGGACGGAAGCGGCCTCGCCTTCGACGACGCGGGCGATCCGACCGGCTACTTCTGGGTGCACCTGCTGCTCGCCATCACGTCCTTTCTTCTGGGGACGGCCGTCGGCGTGATCGGGTTGCGCGGAGTCCGGGCTTCGCGCGTCAAGCGCGCATGACGACGGGAACGTGGGGAAGCTCGGATGGCAGCAGTGGTCTTCGCTCTGGTGGCGCTCGTGGTGCTGGCGCTGCTCGGCGCCGTGCACCGGTACCTGTGGCGGCGCTTCGTCGGTGACACCACCGCGCCGGGCAGCACACTGCGCCGGGTGGGCACGGTCGCGGCGTTCGTCCTGCCCCTCCTGAGCGTCGGCGCCATGGCCTCCGGCCGGGTGGGCGCCCCCTTCCTGCTCCAGCAGGTGCTGGCCTGGCCGGGCTTCCTGTGGCTGGCCTGCCTGCTCTACCTGACCCTGGCGCTGTTCGTGGGCGAGGCCGTCCGCCCGGTCCTGCTGCGGGTCCTCGCCCGGCGCGACGCGAGGACGGGCTCGGCCCGAAGCGGAACGGCTTCCGGAACGACCCCCGCATCGGTTTCCGGAACGACCGCATCGGTTTCCGGGACGGCCCCCGCCGCCGGGGCAGGAACGCCCGCCGAGGCGCCGGGCGCGCCCCGCCCCCGGACCGGGGAACTGGTGCCGTCCCGCTCGGCCGGTGGCTCCACCTCGGCGGACGTCTCCACCGACACCTCTGCGAACTCCTCCGTCGACGCCTCTCCGGGCGCCCCCGCCGACACCTCTCCGGACGTCCCCGCGTCCACCGCCCCCCAGTCCGATGACCCGGTGGTGCAGGCAGCACCGGAGCCGGTCGCGGAACCGGAAGCGGAACCCGGCGCGGGGCCGGCCGTCCCCCTTCCCGGCCCCGGCC
Source organism: Streptomyces sp. V2I9 (assembly GCF_030817475.1). Classification (NCBI taxonomy): domain Bacteria; kingdom Bacillati; phylum Actinomycetota; class Actinomycetes; order Kitasatosporales; family Streptomycetaceae; genus Streptomyces; species Streptomyces sp. V2I9. The sequence goes on from NZ_JAUSZJ010000002.1 coordinate 4,280,889, forward strand.
CCTCCCGTCGCCTCTTCGTCTCGCGGGTCGTCGGCGGCGCGGCGGCCGCCGCCGGGCTCGCCACGGTCGGGTACGGCGCGTACGGCGTGCTGCGCGGGCCGAGCGTCAAGCGGATCACCGTGCCGCTGGCCCGACTGCCCCGCGCGGCCCACGGCTTCCGGATCGCCGTGGTCAGCGACATCCACATCGGCCCGATCCTCGGCCGTGCCCACACCCGCCGGATCGTCGACACGATCAACGCGACCTCGCCGGACCTCGTCGCCGTCGTCGGGGACCTCGTCGACGGGTCCGTCGCCGACCTCGGCTCCGCCGCCGAACCGCTGGCCGCCCTGCGGGCCCGGCACGGCAGCTACTTCGTCACCGGCAACCACGAGTACTTCTCCGGCGCGGCGCAGTGGGTCGATCACGTCCGTGAACTGGGCCTGGTCCCGCTGGAGAACGCACGGGTGGAGATCGACGGCTTCGACCTCGCCGGCGTCAACGACATCGCGGGCGAGACCGAGGGGCAGGGGCCCGACTTCGTCCGCGCGCTGGGCGACCGGGACCGGGGGCGCGCCGCCGTCCTCATGGCGCACCAGCCCGTCGTCATCCACGACGCCGTCGAGCACGGCGTCGACCTCCAGCTCTCCGGTCACACCCACGGAGGACAGCTCTGGCCCGGCAACGTCCTCGCCGAGCTGGCCAACCCGACCGTCGCCGGCCTCGAACGGTACGGCGACACGCAGCTGTTCGTCTCGCGCGGTGCGGGTGCCTGGGGGCCGCCGGTCCGGGTGGGCGCCCCGTCCGACATCACCGTCGTCCGGCTCGCTTCCCTTCAGGCGTAGCGACGTTGCGGGTGTGACGGTTCGGGGCCTCCGGGCCGATCGTCATGAAATCCACACCGCAGAGTCACCGTCAGCTACATATATCCGCAGGTGGAAGGCAGGAAACAGCCTTTTCGGACAGAGTTTCCCGATCGTGTCCAACAAAAGGCTGTGAGCGCCCCATTTACTCTTCCAGATGTGAAAATCGTGTGATTGGGTAAGCCCGAACATGCGGCGATGTGCGCGTCCGAGACGCCACCGCCGAGGTGGGGTTGGCAAGGGAGAGCACGGCAATGCGGTCGGTCCGGGTACGGATTCTCGCGATTCTCGCGGTATTGGTCATAGCGGGCGTCGGTGCCTGGCAACTGCTCCCGTCCGGGGAGGGGAAGACCGATCCGATCACGGTCGGGACATCGGACGTCGTCACCACGCTCGACCCGGCCGGCGCCTACGACGCGGGCTCCTGGGCGATCTACAGCAGCATCTACCAGTCGCTGATGACCTTCAAGCCCAACGCCGTCACGCCGGAGCCGGACGCCGCCGAGAGCTGCGGGTTCGTCGGGCAGAAGCTCCAGACGTACCAGTGCAAGCTCCGTGACGACCTGGCCTTCTCCAACGGTCGCAAGATCACCGCCAAGGACGTCAAGTACTCCTTCGACCGGATCTTCAAGATCAACTCCGACGTCGGCCCCGTGGGTCTCTTCCCCACGCTCGACACGGTCACGACCGAGGGCCGGACGATCACGTTCAACCTCTCCGGGCGGGACGCGACCTTCCCGCAGAAGATCGCCACCGGCGCCGGGTCGATCGTCGATCCGACCCTGTACCCCGCGGACAAGCTCCGCAAGGGCAGCCAGGCGGACGGCTCCGGCCCGTACGTCCTGAAGTCGTACGAGCCCAACAAGAGCGCCGAGCTGGTGCCGAACCTCAAGTACAGGGGCGCGCTCAAGAAGACCGGCGAGGCGGTCGACGTCCGCTACTTCAAGACCTCCGAGGCACTCCAGAGGTCGTGGGACGCCGGCGACGTGGACATCGCCCACCGCCAGCTCCCCTCCGAGACGCTCGCCGAGCTGAACCAGAACGACCCGGACCTGCGGGTGACCGAGGCGGCCAGCGCCGAGATCCGCAACGTCGTCTTCAACCTCCGCAAGGGCTCGCCCTTCCAGGACACGAGGGTCCGCCAGGCCGTCGCCGCGCTCCTCGACCGCGGCCCCCTGGTGCGGAACGTCTACCAGGGCACCGTGGACCCGCTGTACTCGCTGATCCCCACCGGCTACATCGGGCACAGCACCCCCTTCTTCGACACCTACCCCACCTCCGACCCCAAGCGCGCCGCGCGACTCCTGGAGCAGGCCGGGGTCCGGACGCCGGTCCCCGTGTTCTTCGCCTACCGCGAGGGCGACATGTACACCAAGGAGACCGCCGAGCTGCGCCGGCAGATGGAGAAGGACGGCCTCTTCAAGGTCACCACCAAGGCCGTGGAGTGGACGAAGTACCAGAAGGAGTACGCCGCCGGTAAGTACGACATGTACACCGTCGGCTGGTTCCCCGACTTCCCCGACCCCGACACCTTCAGCCAGCCGCTCGTCGGCACCGGGAACGCCCTCCACAGCGGCTACTCCAGCAAGAAGATGGACCAGCTGATCGCCGCCACGCAGCAGTTCAGCGACCGCAGCCGCACCTCCGGCGACTTCAAGGAACTGCAGTCGCTGGTCGTCGAGGACGTCCCCCTGCTGCCGCTGTGGCAGAAGAAGGACTACGTCGTCGCCAAGGCCGACGTCGCCGGCTCCCAGTACCTCTCCGACGGCACCGGCACCTGGCGCCTGTGGGAGCTCAGCTGGATCTGACCGGGTCAGTCAGCGGGACGGCCGGGGCCCTGCGCCCCGGCCGTCGCCGTACCCGGAAGGAATTCCACCAGCAGCCCGTGGACCTGCCGCACCAGCGGGCGCAGCACCCGGAACCGGGAGAGCGCGATGGCTCGCGCGGCGATCGGCGCGGTGCGCTCGACCAGCCGGCGGCTGCGCTCGGCGCCCTCGCTGCGGTCGTACACCCAGTAGAGCACCAGTCCCATCTGCATCAGCCACATCAACTGCGGCAGCAGCGGAGCCAGTTGCGGATCGCTCGTGACGTCGGCCCCGGCGATGCACCGCTCGTGGATGGAGATCGCCGCGTCCCGCGCGGCGGACGACTCCCCGGAGAACGGGGAGAGCGGGCTGTCCGGGTCGGCCGCGTTCTTGAAGAACTGGGCGGCGAAGCGGTGGTACGGCTCCGCCACGTCCAGCCAGCCGAGCAGCACGCCCCTGATGCGTACGGTCAGGTCCCCGTCGCCCTCCAGCACCGGCCGCACCGCCGTCGCGTGCTCGTCGGCGATCCGGTCGTAGAAGCCCTGGACCAGGTGTTCCTTCGAGGCGAAGTAGTAGTAGGCGTTGCCGACCGAGACGCCCGCCTCCTGGGCGATGGCCCGCATGGTCGTCCGGTCGTATCCCCGCTCCGCGAACAGTCGGAGCGCCGTTTCGAGAATCAGCGTGCGGGTCTGCTCGCTCTTCCCGGCCCTGGCCGGCTTGTTCTCCTGCACGTTCTTCTCTTCCTTCACCACGGACCCAAGGTTATCGGGGGCTCCATGCCCAGCCCGGCGGGGTGGCGCACGCGGTGCTTCCGGGGGCGCAGGGCGGCACGGCCATCGAGCGGTAGCGCGCGGCCGCCAGCACGGTGCCTCTGACGAAGGGCCGGCCGGCCGGGGTGGTCAGCCAGTGGGCGCGCGAGCGGTACTTCGCCAGCGCCCACAGGCAGACGATCCAGGCGGCGGCCTCCCGGTAGACCTGCCCCGCGTCGCCGACCACGGTGATCTCCCGGAGCGTCGCCGCGTGGTCCAGTTCCGGGAACCGCCGCCGCGCCCGGGCCGACCCGGCCGGGACGAGGTCGAGCGGGACGAGCTGCCGCTGCCGCTGGAGCCAGCCCCCCAGGTGGACGCAGAGCGGGCACCGCTCGTCGTGGAGCACGGTGAGCCGGCGGACGGGGCCGGGCCGACCGGGGTACGGAGCCGGGCCCGGCGACGCCGGGGGCGGGGCCTCGGTCACCGGGCTCACCGCCCGGTCGCGGGGGCGGCCCACGGGCCCGGGGCGCCCGGCGGAGTCCAGCCCTGCGGCGGCACCGGCGGGGTCTGCTCGCGCTCCAGCGCGCTGCGGCGGCGGATCCGGCTCAGCACCCACACGTTGCCCAGGTGCATCACGCCGAGCACCAGCAGAACCACGCCCAGTTTCACCGAGAGCGCCTCGAACAGCTCGCGGGCGTCGGTCACCCCGTCGGCGTTCTTGAGGTAGAGCGTGACGAATCCGAGGTTGACCAGGTAGAAGCCGACCACCAGCAGGTGGTTGACGGCCTCGGCGAGCTTCTCGTTCCCGTGCAGCACATCGGCGAGGAAGACCCGCCCGTTCCGGCTGAGGGTACGGGCGACCCAGACGGTGAGAGCCACGCTGACGAGCAGGTAGACGACGTACGCGACCACAGTGAGATCCATGCCCCACCCTCTCTTGAACATGTTCAAAAGGCTTCGTGGTCATGACTGTAGCCCCCTTCTTGAACATGTTCAAGAAGGGGGCTACAAGGGTCGTCCGGAGGGTGCCGGGCGCCGGCGGCCCGCCCGGAGCGCGCCGCGGACGGGCCCGGACGGCTCAGGCGCTCATGGAGCGGGCGTAGTTGAGCTGGCCCATCACCGCGGGGAAGGTGTGCGGGCCCATGGCCGGGATCATCGTGGAGTGGTGCCGGCCGCCGCTGGTGACGGTGACCTGGATGAAGCCGGTGGTCCGCTTCTCCTTCATCAGCAGGAACAGCAGGCCGATCAGGCAGAACAGGGCGAAGATGATCGCCAGCACGACCGCGTGCGCCGGGATCTTCTCCTCGGTGCGCGACATGTCCGTGGCCGTCCAGACCGCGCCCTTGAGCGGCATCGACCCGGACGGGGTGACGATCGCGTCGTTCATGACGGTGATGTCGCCGATCGACAGCACCGGGACGCCGCCCTGGCCCGGCATCCCCTGCGGCACCGGGAGGTACTGGCCGGGCATCGTCGGCTGGGCGGGCGGGGTGTGCTGGGGGTACCCGTAACCGGGGCCGGGCTGGACCGCGGACTCCGGCAGCGCCTGCGGATAGCCGTAGGCCGGAGCGGCGCCCGGGGCCGGATAGCCGTACGCCTGGCCGTCCGCGACGGTGGGCTGGTGGCCCGGCTGCTGGGGAGGACCCCAGGTGTACCCGTCGCCCGCGGACGGATTCGGCTCGCTCACGCGTATCCCCGTTCTCTTTCTTCGGTCTTCAGCTCCGCTGAACCGTACCGCCCGCGCGGGCCCCGTGCAGCAACAGACCCCGCCCCCGGCAGCGGCGAGCTGCGGGGGCGGGGCCGGTCGACGTGAGCGGTGTTACGGGAGGGTCAGAAGCGACGCGTGATGAGCGCGCGCTTCACCTCCTGGATCGCCTTGGTGACCTCGATGCCGCGCGGGCAGGCGTCCGTGCAGTTGAACGTGGTGCGGCAACGCCACACGCCGTCACGGTCGTTGAGGATCTCCAGCCGCTGCTCGCCGGCCTCGTCGCGCGAGTCGAAGATGAATCGGTGCGCGTTGACGATCGCCGCCGGGCCGAAGTACTGGCCGTCGTTCCAGAACACCGGGCACGAGGACGTGCACGCGGCGCACAGGATGCACTTGGTGGTGTCGTCGAACCGCTCGCGGTCCTCCGCGGACTGCAGGCGCTCGCGGGTCGGCTCGTTCCCCTTGGTGACGAGGAAGGGCATGACGTCGCGGTACGCCTGGAAGAACGGGTCCATGTCGACCACGAGGTCCTTGAGGACCGTGAGGCCCTTGATGGCCTCGACCGTGATCGGCTTGTCCGGGTTGATGTCCTTGATCAGCGTCTTGCAGGCGAGCCTGTTCTTGCCGTTGATCCGCATCGCGTCGGAACCGCAGATGCCGTGGGCGCAGGAACGGCGGAACGTCAGGGTGCCGTCCAGCTCCCACTTGATCTTGTGAAGGGCGTCGAGCACACGCTCCTTCGGGTCGATCTCGATCTGGAAGTCCTGCCACTCGACCTGGTCCGACACCTCGGGGTTGAAGCGGCGGATGCGGAACGTGGCGGTGATGAACGGCGAGTCGGCGAAACCGGCCTCGGCCTTGTCGGTCTTGTCCAGGGTCGGGGTAGCCATCAGTACTTACGCTCCATCGGCTGGTAGCGGGTCGTCACGACCGGCTTGTAGTCGAGCCGGATCGACTCGGCGCCGTCGGCGGCCACCTCGCGGTACGCCATGGTGTGGCGCATGAAGTTGACGTCGTCGCGGTTCGGGAAGTCCTCGCGGTAGTGACCGCCGCGGGACTCCTTGCGGGCGAGCGCGGAGACCGCCATGACCTCGGCCAGGTCGAGCAGGTTGCCCAGCTCGATGGCCTCCAGCAGGTCGGTGTTGAACCGCTTGCCCTTGTCCTGGATGGACACGTTCAGGTACCGCTCGCGCAGCTCGGCGATCTTGGCGACCGCCGTCTTGATCGTCTGCTCGGTGCGGAACACCATCACGTTGGCGTCCATGCACTCCTGGAGCTCCAGGCGCAGCGCCGCGACGCGCTCGGTGCCGGTGGAGTTGCGCAGCCGCTCCACCTGGTCGGCGACGAGCTGGGCCGGGTTCTCGGGCAGCTCGACGAAGTCGTGCTTCTGCGCGTACTCGGCGGCCGCGATGCCGGAGCGCTTGCCGAAGACGTTGATGTCGAGCAGCGAGTTGGTGCCCAGACGGTTGGCGCCGTGCACCGAGACGCAGGCGACCTCGCCGGCGGCGTACAGGCCGGGGACGACGGTGGTGTTGTCGGCCAGCACCTCGCCCTCGACGTTGGTCGGGATGCCGCCCATGGCGTAGTGCGCGGTCGGCTGGATCGGGATCGGGTCCGTGTAGGGCTCGATGCCGAGGTACGTCCGCGCGAACTCGGTGATGTCGGGCAGCTTGGCGTCCAGCTGCTCCGGCGGCAGGTGCGTCAGGTCCAGGTACACGTGGTCGCCGGCCGGACCGCAGCCGCGGCCCTCGCGGATCTCGGTGTAGATGGAGCGTGAGACGACGTCACGGGACGCGAGGTCCTTCATGACCGGCGCGTACTTCTCCATGAAGCGCTCGCCGTCCTTGTTGCGGAGGATGCCGCCCTCACCGCGGGCGCCCTCCGTCAGCAGGATGCCCATGCGCCAGATGCCCGTCGGGTGGAACTGGAAGAACTCCATGTCCTCCAGCGGCAGGCCGCGCCGGTAGCAGGCGGCCTGGCCGTCACCGGTCAGGGTGTGGGCGTTCGACGTCACCTTGAAGAACTTGCCGGTGCCGCCGGAGGCGTAGATGACCGACTTCGCCTGGAAGACGTGGATCTCGCCGGTCGCCAGCTCGTACGCGACGACGCCCGCGGACTTCTTGACCCCGTCGACCTCGGTGATGAGCTGGTCCAGGACGTAGAACTCGTTGAAGAACTCCACGCCCTCCTTGACGCAGTTCTGGTACAGCGTCTGGAGGATCATGTGACCGGTGCGGTCGGCGGCGTAGCAGGACCGGCGGACCGGGGCCTCGCCGTGGCTGCGGGTGTGACCGCCGAAACGGCGCTGGTCGATGCGGCCCTCGGGCGTCCGGTTGAACGGCAGGCCCATCTTCTCCAGGTCGAGGACGGCGTCGATGGCTTCCTTCGCCAGGATCTCGGCGGCGTCCTGGTCGACCAGGTAGTCACCGCCCTTGACCGTGTCGAAGGTGTGCCACTCCCAGTTGTCCTCCTCCACGTTGGCGAGCGCTGCGGCCATGCCGCCCTGCGCCGCGCCCGTGTGGGACCGGGTGGGGTAGAGCTTCGTCAGCACGGCGGTACGGCTGCGCTTGGTGGCCTCGATGGCCGCGCGCATGCCGGCGCCGCCGGCGCCGACGATGACGGTGTCGTACTTGTGGATCTGCATGGTTTTCCTCTGGTCCCTCTGTCCCGGCGCCTAGCGGATGTTCGGGTCGAAGGTGAAGATCACCAGCGTGCCCAGCAGGACGGTGAACACCGTGGCGGTGTACAGGAGCATCTTCAGCCAGAAGCGGGTGTTGTCCCGTTCGGCGTAGTCGTTGATGACCGTACGGAGGCCGTTGGCGCCGTGGAGCATGGCGAGCCACAGCATCAGCAGGTCCCAGACCTGCCAGAACGGCGAGGCCCAGCGGCCCGCCACGAAGGCGAAGCCGATCTTGGAGACGCCGCCGTCGAGCACCAGCTGGATCAGCAGGTGGCCGATGACGAGGACGACCAGGACGATGCCCGACAGGCGCATGAAGAGCCAGGCGTACATCTCGAAGTTGCCGCGCGAAGCCTTGGGGGTCTTGCCCGTGCGCTTGCGCGGGGGCTCGATCACCGGGGCCGGGTGGTCGACGTCGTAGAGGCTCACGCCCTCGACGTCGCCGATCGCGGCTGCGGAAGAAGTCTCGCTGGACATGGGCCTCAGCTCCCGAAGACGTCGCGTACGGCGTGACCGAGGACGGGGTACAGGGCCCCGACCATCAGCACGATCCAGATGCCCACCACGGTCCAGAGCATCTGCTTCTGGAGGCGCGGGCCCTTGGCCCAGAAGTCCACGGCGATGATCCGCAGACCGTTCAGCGCGTGGAAGAGAATCGCGGCCACCAGGCCGTATTCGAGGAACGCGACGGGCCACGTCTTGTAGGTGGCAACGACGTCGTCGTACGCCTCGGGGGACACACGGACGAGTGCGGTGTCCAGGACATGTACGAACAGGAAGAAGAAAATGAGGACACCGGTGACTCGATGAGCCACCCAGGACCACATGCCTTCCCGGCCGCGGTACAGCGTTCCAGCCGGCACGGAAGAACCCTCCGGGAGCGGGGATTGGGGTCGGCCGGCTTGACTGTCGGTCTGACCCGGCCGGGTACGGTCCACCGGCCCCGGCCATCGTAGCGACGCATGGTCGGTTCGTTCGCGCCGGGGCCTCCGGTGTGATCAATCCGGCAGGCAAACAGGCACGTACGGGCTAGAGCGCGGCACGTCCCGCGGGCCCCGGCGCGGCTGTTCCGGGGGCGGGACCGGCGGCGGCCGTGGACCCGCCGCTCTCAGTGCGCCGGGTCCGAGGCGACCATCTCCACGATCCGGCTCCGGGCGAGTCGGCGCAGCTCCTCGGCGGTCACGGCCCGCTCCTCGTCCACCTCGTGCGCCAGCCGGACCCTGATCCCGGCCAGTACCTGGTCCACGTGGTGGGAGGGGGCGTGGGAGTCCAGGCAGATGACGAAGGCGTGGCCGAACCGGCTCTCGTACGCCGCGTGCGCGGCCCGCAGCGCCAGGTGGGCGGCGCGGGGCGCGTCGTGGTGCAGGCAGGGCGCCGGCTCGGCCGCCAGGGCCTCCGCGATGTCGCCGGGCGCGAGGTCGTAGCCCGCCTCGTCGGACGCGGCCAGTAGGGCGTCGAGATCGGGGTAGGGGCGATGGGCGGCCATGCGGTGGGCCCACCGCAGGCTGCCGCAGCACTCCAGGAAGGCCGCCTCGGCCGCGGCGAAGGGGAGGCTGTTGAAATGCGCCAGACCGACGGCATGACCGGCCGGCGGCGCACCGGCGTGCTCCGGTTCCGGGCTGTCGCCCGGCGCCGGACGGCGCGGCTGCACGGGAACGGCCGACCGGTCGGCCGCGGGCGTGGATCGCTTCGGCAGGCCGGCGGGGGACTCGCTGGACCTGGACAGCGTGGGCTCCTCGTGATGAACGACGTCAGGGACTCCGTGGCCCCGCAAGGGACCCTCCGTCCTGGAAAGACAGGCCCGGGTGCGGCGAGGTTGCCCGGCGGGGGAGTGAGTTCCCCCGGAGGGGAGGTGATCCGTGAGGGCGCGAGCGCCCTCGGTGAGGGTGGGGCCGCGTTCCGTGGGCGGGGAGGGCGTTGCGCGGGGGCGGGAGTGCGTGCTGCGGAGGGGGCGGGGCGAGGGACGAATGTGCCGCAACGCTAGCGAGATCGGCCGGGAGACGCCCGGCAGGTCACAGAGGAATCACCCGAACGGGAGAGTTTCGGAACGGGTGATGGACGCGTGACCTGCGCCGCTCCGGGGCCTGAGCGCATCACTGATCTCTTCGGTGGGCGAGTCCCGGACAAAAATGCCAATCTTGCACCCAGCTCACCTCTTTCCTCTTTTCTTCACTCTTTTCCGCTGCAAGTACCCCCACAATGGAGGAATCCTTCCGATGTCGCCCTCGCGTGGTGCCCTCGTCACCGGCGCGGCCGTCACGGCCGCGGCCGCCGTCGTCCTCACCGTCGTCGTCTGGCCGGAAGGCTCCGGCAGTGGTCCGTCCGGCGATACGGCGTCGCCGTCCGGCACCTCCGCCGAGGCCGCCGCCCCGTCGCCCTCCCGCAGCTACCCGATGTCCAGCACGCCGAGCACGATCCCCGCCGTACGCGAGCACACCGCGGCCCGCGGGCCCGGCTGGCAGCCCGGCAAGGGCAGCGGTGTCGTCATCGCCCGGGGCAGCCAGGTGCTCGCCGACGAGGCGCGGCTGCTCGCCGAGGAGCTGAAGATCCGCTACCGGGGCGCCGAGCCGGCGAAGGCGGGCGACGTCGAGCTGGCCCTCGGCGACACGAAAGCGGGCCCCGCCGAGTCGTACACGCTCACCGTGCGCGACCGGAAGGTGCGGATCACCGGGCCCGACGAGTCGGGCGTCTTCTACGGCACCCGTACGCTCAAGCAGTCCCTGAAAGCGGACGGCACGGTCCCCGAGGGCGTCGTCAACGACCGGCCGGACCGGCCGCAGCGCGGGCTCAACCTCGACATCGCGCGCAAGCACTACAGCGCGGAGTGGATCGAGGACCGCATACGCGAGATGGGCGACCTCAAGCTCAACCAGCTCGGCCTGCACTTCTCCGACGACCAGGCGTTCCGGATCGAGTCGAAGTCCCACCCCGAGGTGGTCGCCGACGAGGCCCTCACCCAGGACGAGGTCCGCCGCATCGTCGGCCTCGCCAACAGCCGGCACATCGAGGTCGTCCCCGAGATCGACTCGCCCGGACACCTCGGCGCGGTCCTGGCCGCCCACCCCGACCTCCAGCTGCGCAACACGGCGGGCGTCCCGTCGAAGGGGGCCATCGACATCTCCGAACCGGGCGCGGCCGAGCTCATCGACGAACTGCTCGACGAGTACACCGAACTCTTTCCGGGCCGCTTCTGGCACCTGGGCGCGGACGAGTACCAGGCGCTGACCGTCCGGAACCCGGCCGCCTCCTACCCGCAGCTCCAGCGGGCTGCGGAGAAGAAGTACGGCTCCGGGGCCACCATCGAGGACCTGGCGACCGGCTGGCTGAACGACCGCGCGGACGTCGTCGTCCCGAAGGGCCGGACCGCCAAGGCGTGGAACGACGGCCTCTTCCGGGGCACGAAGGTCAAGGCCGACGAGAACATCGAGATCGAGTACTGGACAGGCAAGGAGATCGGGGCCCGCCCGCCGCAGGAGTACCTGGCCGCGGGCTACAAGATGCTGAACCTCAACGACGAGTTCCTCTACTACGTGCTCGGGGAGCCCAACGACTTCACCTACCCGACCGGCAAGCGGATCTACGAGCAGTGGACCCCGCTGGTCCTGCGCGGCACCGAGCCGGTGGCCGAGCGCTACTCGAAGCAGATCCTCGGCGGCCGGTTCGCCGTCTGGGGCGACCTGGCGAACGCCCAGACCACCGAGCAGGTGGCCGACGGTATCGAGATGCCGCTGGTGGCCACCTCGCAGAAGCTGTGGGACCCGCGGAAGCCTTCGCTGAGCTGGGGGCAGTTCCAGGAACGGGCGAAGCGGACCGGCAGCACGGGGTGACACCGGCGGCCCCGGCCCGGGGCCGGACGAACCGCCGCCCCCGCCGTCACGTGACGGCGGGGGCGGCGCACCGTTTCCGCCGAGCGGTCAGGCGTAGGTGTAGAACGGGGTGTGGTCCAGCATGTCCGCGGGGGTCGTGGCGGGGAACGGCGGCATGGTCTCGTTCAGGTCGATCACATCGGCCGTGCCCCCGGCGGGGAGGTACTTGGCGCTGGTCGGATGGAGCGCCTGCCAGTCGGCCCAGAGCTTGTCGACGAACGCGTGGTGCAGCCAGAACACCGGGTCGTTCGGGGAGACGCTGGACTCCATCTGGCCCCAGACCCAGGTGTGCACGCGGTTGTGCATGCTCATGTACCCGGACGAGCCCTCCAGCGTGGCGCGGAAACCGGCCGAACCGTCGCGGAACGGGGCGGAGTCGTAGACGGGGATGGCGAGGGCGGAGTCGACCTCGGATTTCGTCGGGAGCGTGGAGACGCGGTAGCCGAGGTTGCGGGCGAGGAACTCGCGGCTGTCGACCTGGACGCTGATCTTCCAGTTGCCGGTGGAGAAGGCGAAGGGGCCGTCCATCACCTGGTCGTCCAGGGGGCGGCCGGTGCCACCGAGGAAGTCCGGCGCCCAGAGGGAGGAGGCGACGGTGTTGTCGGTGGTCCAGTCCCAGTAGGGGATCGACACCGAGGGGTCGAACTTCTGGAGTTCGAGCTCGAAGTCGATGAGGAACTTGCGGTGCCAGGGGAGGAACGACGGGCCGAAATGGGCCACGTAGACGCCGGTGTTCATGTCTATCGAGAACCGGGTGCGGTGGGTGGAGACGAACTCGTCGTACACGCCCTTGCGCTTCATCCCGAGGACGGCGTCGACGAAGGCCTTCTTCTCGGAGGCCGTGAGGTTCGCCTGGTTCTTGCGTACGGTCATGGTCGGTGCTCCCGGCTCAGGCGGTGGGGTCGAACGGGACGACGGAGGCGCCCTTGAGGGAGATGACCGCGGTGCGCGCGGCGTCGAGCGGGGTCGCGAACCTCTCGTAGTGGTTGATCGCGCTGCTCCAGCCGCTCTTTCCGTGCTGCATCACATGGAGGTCGCGGCCGTCGATCGACACCCGGTAGACGGCGCTGTGCCCGGCGTGGGCATGGGCGTGGGCGTGCGCCTCGGCGGGCGCGCCCTGGATGCGGCGCCCCTGGAAGACCTCGTCGAAGGGCGCGGGCCCTGCGGCGGCGCCCGGAGCGGGAGCCTTCTTGTCCCTGGGCGCGGCCGACACGGTGCCCGTGGACGTGGAGACCATGCCGACGAGCGCGATGCTCGCGGCCGCACCGGTGGCGGCCCCGAGGGCCTGGCGGCGAGTGGGTCTGGACATGGCTGAAAATTCCTCCAGAACATGGCTGAGGCGGCCTCTCAGGTGGGTCGGGGCCGCCTCGGCCATGTCTACACGCGGAGTGATAACGGCAGAAGAAGGTCGCTCGTGGTTGGCTCACTTACGGACATGTCCGCACAGGTCGCCGGGGTGTCGCAGGAGTACTGCCGGGAGGGTCCGCACTCCGGAGATGCGGAGCGCGGGGGACTGGACCGCACATTGCGTTGAGAATGTGCCCTACCAGTGAAGATCCTTCGGTTCGTGGTGGACCGCTGCACGATGAGGCAGTGGTTTAGACCTGACCGAAAATAGCCCATGTGATCTGTTCATCTGTGCGGCTTTTGGTGGAGATCCGGGGGAGGGGGTCGGGGGTGGTGGACGTGCGGGGTGCGGTCGCCCCCGCCCGTCCCGCCCCGGCTGTCGCGCAGACTTGGCCGCCCCGTAACGCACTGTTCCTCTCCCCGCCCACCTGCGAGGATGCGAGGCCGACAGCCCGGCGACCGCCGGGCTGCGCCGTGTCGTCGGCCGCGTTCCCGCGAAGGGCACGCGACCGTGCACCCCGCATCGCGTCCGGGGGGACTGCTCCGTGCTCTGCATCCGTTGCCGTATCAGAACGGCCGTCACCGACGACGGCCTGTGCACCTTCTGCTCGGACACCCGGCCCCCGCCGCCCGGCGGGCCGGCGACCGGACCGGGGGGATGGGGCGTGGGCACGTGGCCGCGCTCGCCCGTCGGCCTCGCGCGGGCCGTGACCGTGCTCCTCGGGGTGGTCATCGCCGCCGACGCGTTCGCCATCGGCACCGGACTGCGCGTGCGCGGCCTCTGGGACCGCCTGGCCACGGACGGCTCCCCGGACGTCCACGGCAGCGCGGGCCGGGCCGCCGAGCGGCTGTACGGCGCCGCCGCCGTCGCCCAGGGCGCGGCGCTGCTGGCCACGGCCGTCGTCTTCATCGTCTGGTTCCACCGGACCCGCCGGAACGCCGAGGTCTTCGACGCCGGGGTGCAGCGGATGGGCCCCGGCTGGGCGGTGGGCGGCTGGTTCGTCCCGGTCGCCAACTTCTGGCTCCCCTACCGTGTCGCGCGCGGGGTGTGGGAGGCCGGTGCGCGGACCGGGCCGGACGCCGGGTGGCGCACGGTGCCCAGGACCCCGCTCACCCTCTGGTGGGGTGCGTGGGTCGCCGGCCTGCTCGCCGCCCGCGTCACCGAGCGGATGTGGGAGAGGGCCGAGGAGCCCGAGGAGATCGTGCGGGCCGCAGGTCTGGTGGCGGCCTCCGACGCGCTGGACATCGTCGCCGCCGTCCTCGCCGTCCTCTTCGTCCGCGCCGTCACCCGGATGCAGGTCGAACGGGCCGCATGCTCCGGGGCCTCCGCCCCGGCGGCCTCGGACGCCCCCCTCCCGCCGTCGGCGGGCAGCGGCCCGCGCAGTGGAGCGACACCCACTCCGCAGTGACGCTTTTCGGCCATTCGGCGCAGTACCCGGTAGACCGAGGGAGACGTCGATGAGTCTGCTGGAACTGATCGAACGAGCCGACGAGCGCGCCCTGGCCGCCGCCGCGGTGGCCTGCCTGGACCGGTGCCTGCCGCTGCTCGCGGGGGTCGGGGCCGAGCCACTGCGCCCGCTCTGGGCCGGCTGCGAGGACGGGCGGGATTGGGCCAATCGGCTCACGGCGGTGCGGACGGAGCTGGGCAACGCCTCCGGGGGTGCGTCGGGGGACGTCTCCGGGCGCGCGTCGGGGGAAACCGCCGACACGGACGTCTCCGGGCGCGTGTCGGGGGAAACCACCGGCGCCGACGACCCCGCCACGCTCGTACGAGCCATGCTGGCCGCCGCCCCCTCCGACTTCGCCGCTCCCGTGCTGCGGGAGTGGGCCGACGCCTGCTCGCTGGTCGTCCTCCGCGTCCACGGCCGGTTCGACGCTCCGGACCGGGACGCGCCGGCGGACGAGGAGCACCTGCTCAAGGCGGCCCGCAACGGTGAACCGGCCCCTGTGGGCCCCCTGGTGGCGGGGGAGCTGGCCCGACAGGCCCGCATTCTGGAGATCCTCGCGGAGACATCCGGCACGACGGCCGGCGGGGCGGGCCTCCGCAAGGCGCTGGACCTGTCCACGGAGGGCCGCCGGGTCCTGCGCGCGGTGATGTCCCGCCGGGCACGCGGACGGGGCTGAGACCGGCGGGCGGGCTGGATCCGGCCTCCGGGGCCGAGGTGCGCGGCCGGAGCCGAGGCGCGCCGACGGGGCTCGCGCGGCCGGAGCTGAGGCGCGCCCACGGGGCTGAGGTACGCGGACGGGCCTGAGGCGCGCCGACCGGGCCCGGGTACGCGCGGCCGGGACGAGGCGCGCCCACGGGGGCTGAAGCCGTAAGGAGCCGTGCGGCGGGGCCCGTCGTCCGCCTCGCCGTGCGGCGGCACCGACTCTGCGTCAGAGCGGCGTCAGAGCGGCGTCAGTCCGGCGTCAAGGGTGGCGCCCTGTTCGTATGGACCCCGTCAAGGCGGCTCAGCCTCCGGGGGAAGCCGAGGTTTGCTCGTGTCGGCCCAACGGCCGATTCCCTTCCTCGCATCCACCAGGAGTTCGCGATGGCCGATCTGGCCTTCGTCGCCACCACGATCGCGATATTCGCGCTGGTGGCTCTCGTCGCCCGTGGGGTGACCACGTCATGACCGTGGAGAACGTCATCGGGCTCGTCGTCGCCGTTTCCCTGCTCGGATATCTCGTCCTGGCCCTCCTCTTCCCGGAGAGGTTCTGAGAACGGACATGAGTCCCCAACTCGCCGGCCTGCTCCAACTCGTCGCCCTGATGGCCGCGCTCGCCCTGTCCTACCGCCCGCTGGGCGACCACCTGGCCCGCGTCTACTCCTCCGACCGGCATTACCGGCCGGAGACGTGGATATACCGCGTCATCGGCGCCGATCCCGCCGCCGAGATGCGCTGGCCCGCCTATCTCCGCGCCGTACTCGCCTTCTCCGCGGTGAGCGTGCTCCTGCTCTACCTGATGCAGCGGGTACAGGGTTCGCTGCCCGGCTCTCTCGGTTTCTCCTCCATCGACCCGGACCAGGCGTTCAACACCGCCGCGTCGTTCGTCGCCAACACCAACTGGCAGTCCTATTCCGGCGAACAGGCCATGGGCCACGTCGTGCAGACCGGCGGTCTGGCCGTGCAGAACTTCCTGTCCGCCGCCGTCGGCATGGCCGTCGCGGTGGCACTCGTACGGGGCTTCGCCCGCTCCCGTACCGGTGAACTCGGCAACTTCTGGGCCGATCTGGTGCGCGGCACCGTACGCGTCCTGCTGCCCATCGCGGTGATCGGCGCGGTCGTCCTGGTCGCCTGCGGGGTGATCCAGAACTTCTCCGGAATCCACTCCGTCGGGCAGTTCGACGGCGGGACGCAGGAATGGAACGGCGGCGCGGTCGCCTCTCAGGAGGCCATCAAGCAACTGGGCACCAACGGCGGCGGCTATTTCAACGCCAACTCCGCCCACCCCTTCGAGAATCCGAACCCCCTCTCCAACCTGTTCGAGATCTTCCTCATTCTGCTGATTCCGTTCGCGTTGACGCGGACCTTCGGCCGGATGGTCGGTTCGCTCAAGCAGGGATACGCGATCCTCGGCGTGATGGCCGTCATCTGGCTCGGTTTCACGGCGCTGATGATGTGGACCGAATTCGCCCACCGAGGGCCCGCGTTCGAGATCGCGGGCGGGGCGATGGAAGGCAAGGAGAGCCGCTTCGGCATCGCCGGATCGTCGCTCTTCGCCGTGGCGACCACCCTCACCTCGACCGGCGCGGTGAATTCCTTCCACTCCTCGTACACGGGGTTCGGCGGCGGTATCACGATGCTGGGCATGCAGCTCGGCGAAATCGCCCCCGGAGGCGTCGGCTCCGGCCTCTACGGCATGCTGATCATGGCGGTCATCGCCGTGTTCATCGCCGGGCTGATGGTCGGCCGCACCCCCGAATACCTCGGCAAGAAGATCGGCACCCGGCAGATCAAACTCGCCGCCTGCTACCTCCTCGTCACCCCGGCGCTCGTCCTCGGCTTCACCGCCGCCGCCATGGCCCTGCCCACCCCCGCCGACTCGATGACCAACTCCGGCGCGCACGGCTTCTCCGAGATCCTGTACGCCTACACCTCGGCCGCCAACAACAACGGCTCCGCCTTCGCCGGGCTGAACGCCGACACGCAGTGGTTCAACACCACCCTCGGCATGGCGATGCTGCTCGGCCGGTTCCTGCCGATGGCGTTCGTCCTCGCCCTGGCCGGCTCGCTCGCCGGGCAACGCCCGGTGCCCGTGACCGCGGGCACGCTGCGCACCGACAAACCCCTCTACGCGGGACTGCTCGGCGGCACGATCCTCATCATCACCGGACTCACCTACTTCCCGGCCCTGGCGCTGGGTCCGCTCGCCGAAGGGCTCGCCTCATGAGCACCGCCACCCCCACCCCCACCCGCGCACCCGGCGGCGGCCTGCCGCCGGCCGGCGGCACCGGGGACTCCACCAGGGCCGGCAGCGGACTGTTCGATCCGCGACAGCTCGTGAAGTCGTTCCCGGACGCGCTGCGCAAGCTCGACCCGCGCGTGATGATCGCGTCACCGGTGATGTTCGTCGTCCTGATCGGCTCCGTCGTCACCACCGCGCTCGCGCTCACCGACCCGACCGACCGGTTCGGCTGGGCGATCACCGCCTGGCTCTGGCTGACCACGGTCTTCGCCAACCTGGCGGAGGCGGTCGCGGAGGGACGCGGCAAGGCCCAGGCCGACACGCTGCGCAAGGCCAGGACCGACACCGTCGCCCGCCGCGTCCTCGGTGGCGCCGCGCCGGAATCCCGTCCGCGGACCCGTACCGGGGACCGCGCCGAGGAGCAGGTCGCCGGAACGGACCTGCGCGTCGGCGACCTGGTGGTCTGCGAGGCCGGTGACGTCATCCCCGGCGACGGGGACGTGGTCGAAGGCGTCGCCTCCGTCGACGAGTCCGCGATCACCGGCGAATCCGCCCCGGTCATCCGCGAGTCCGGCGGCGACCGCAGCGCGGTGACCGGTGGGACGAAGGTGCTGTCCGACCGGATCGTCATCAGGATCACCACGAAACCGGGCGAGACCTTCATCGACCGCATGATCGGCCTGGTGGAGGGCGCCTCCCGGCAGAAGACGCCCAACGAGATCGCCCTGAACATCCTCCTGGCGTCCCTCACGATCGTCTTCCTGCTCGCCGTCGTCAGCCTGAAGCCCTTCGCGATCTACGCGGGGGCCGACGACCAGACCTCGATGATCGTGCTCACCGCGCTGCTGGTGTGCCTGATCCCCACCACGATCGGCGCGCTGCTGTCCGCGATCGGCATCGCGGGCATGGACCGCCTCGTCCAGCGCAACGTGCTCGCCCTGTCCGGGCGCGCGGTCGAGGCCGCGGGCGACGTCTCGACCCTCCTCCTCGACAAGACCGGCACCATCACCCTCGGCAACCGGCAGGCGGCCGAGTTCGTCCCTGTCGACGGGGTGGCGGTGGCCGAACTCGCGGACGCCGCCCAGCTCTCCTCGCTCGCCGACGAGACGCCCGAGGGCCGGTCGATCGTCGTGCTGGCCCAGAAGGAGTACGGGCTGCGGGAACGGGACCCGGAGGAGTCGGCGGGCGCCGCCTGGGTGGCGTTCACCGCGCAGACCCGGATGTCGGGCGTCGACCTGGACGGGCGCGCGGTCCGCAAGGGCGCGTCCGGCTCCGTGGTGGCCTGGGTGAAGGACCGAGGGGGCCGCGTCCCCGACGACGTGGGGGAGGCCGCGGACCGCATCGCCCAGGCGGGCGGCACCCCGCTGCTGGTGGCCGCGGCGGACGGCGACGGCGCGCGGGTCCTCGGCGTCATCCACCTCAAGGACGTGGTGAAGGAGGGCCTGCGGGAACGGTTCGGCGAGCTGCGCCGCATGGGCATCCGTACGGTGATGATCACGGGTGACAACCCGCTGACCGCGAGGGCGATCGCCGAGGAGGCGGGCGTCGACGACTTCCTGGCGGAGGCGACCCCCGAGGACAAGATGGCCCTCATCAAGCGGGAACAGGCCGGCGGCAGGCTCGTCGCGATGACCGGCGACGGCACCAACGACGCACCCGCGCTGGCCCAGGCGGACGTCGGCGTGGCGATGAACACCGGGACCTCGGCCGCCAAGGAGGCCGGGAACATGGTGGACCTCGACTCCGACCCCACCAAGCTGATCGAGATCGTCGAGATCGGCAAGCAACTCCTGATCACCCGAGGTGCGTTGACGACGTTCTCGCTCGCCAACGACGTGGCGAAGTACTTCGCGGTCATCCCCGCCATGTTCGCGGTGGCGTACCCGTCGCTGGGGCGGCTCGACGTCATGGGGCTCACCTCACCCGAGTCCGCGATCCTGTCGGCGGTCATCTTCAACGCCCTCGTCATCGTCGCACTGGTCCCCCTTGCCCTGAAGGGCGTCCGCTACCGGCCTTCGAGCGCCGACCGGATGCTCCGTCGCAACCTCGGCATCTACGGACTCGGCGGCATCGTCGCCCCGTTCATCGGCATCAAGCTCATCGACCTGCTCCTCTCCCTCATCCCCGGAATCGGCTGATCCGCCATGACCAACACCTCCGTCAGCAGCACCGCGCGCGTCCTCGGGGCGGGCCTGCGTGCCTTGCTCGCCCTCACCCTCGTGTGCGGGGTGATCTACCCGCTCGCCGTGACCGGCGTCGCCCGGACGCTGTTCCGCGACCGGGCCGACGGCTCGGAGACCAAGGACGCGAGCGGGCAGGTCGTGGGCTCGTCCCTCATCGGCCAGCGCTACGACCTCCCGCCGGAGAAGGGAGAGGAATCGCCCGCTCCGGACCTGCGGTGGTTCCAGCCGCGTCCCTCCCACGGCCTCGGGACCAACAGCGTCAACACCCGGTACGCGCTGATCCTCTCGGGCGCGACCAACCGCTCCGGCGACAACGAGGAGCTGATCGGATGGGTGAGGGACGCGAAGGCCGCCGTGGTGAAGGACAACTCCACCGCCACGTACGAGGTCCGGCCGTCCGCCGTCCCGCCCGACGCCGTCACGTCGTCCGGCTCCGGCCTGGACCCGCACATCTCACCCGCGTACGCCGCACTCCAGGTCCACCGGGTGGCCGAGCGCAACGGCCTCGGCGTCCGGCAGGTCGAGCGCCTGGTCGAGGACCACACCACCGGCCGCCTGCTGGGCTTCATGGGCGAGCCCCGCGTGAACGTCCTCGAACTGAACACGGCGCTGCGGGACGTGATCCGGGGCTGACCGGCCCGGCCGGGCCGCGCGACCGCCACGGCCTCGGCCCGGGGGCCGGGGGCTCCTGCGGAGCGCGGCCGTCCAGATCCGGCCCCGGCCTACGCGGCGCCCGACTCCAGGGCCACGGTGTCTCCTGCTGGGTTGCCCGGCCGCTTCGTCCGGATCACTTCCGTCGGCCGAGGTTGTCGTTGAGGATGTACGTGTGACGACTCATCGCATCAGTGCTCTGATCTCGGTCTTCGGTGTCTTCGCCGGCATCCTGTTGCTTGTTCTCGGCATTCGGGAGTACCGCTCCGGGGCCTCGGTCCTGTGGCTCGTGTTCGGAGCCCTGGCCTCCCTCGGCGCGGTGCACGCGCTCGTGGTGGACGTACGGCGGCTCCGCACCGGGCAGGCCGGCTGAGAGTGGTGCATGCCGTTCCGGCCCCCGCCGCCGGACGTTGTTCGCGTGTGGCGGCGGCTGACGCGGAGGGGGCGCATCGAGCCGTTGTTCCCGGGGCGGACACCGCGGCGGGATGGCCGGTCACGGGATCACCGGGAAGTGATCGGCGCGATTGTCTGCACGCTCAGGGATCGTCGTGGTCGCCGCCGGACGGGTCGTCCCTGGAGGTGCGCCGCCGGGCCTCGCGCTGTGTCCGCTCATGGAGCAGGTCCTGGAGCGGGTCCCTCACGTGGAAGCTGTGGTTGCCGGGGTGGCCGTCGAAGAGGCTGCACCACTGCCGGTAGCCCTCCCTGACGTGGTGGAGCCTGGCGGGGCACAGGGGGAGGGTGGTGAACCGGTGATGGACGCGGAGGCCGCCGTCGTTCCCGGTCCACAGGAACCACAGACCACGGGGAGGCTGCGTCTCAGCGGTCCACAGGTGTGCGGTGTGCTCGGTCTCGTCGGTGTGTTCGCCCAACTCACAGAGGACGAAGTCCATGTCCGCGAGGTGGTCGACCGCATCGTCGGGCCCTCCTCGCATGCCGAGGAGGGCGACGAGCGCTTCGCCGGCGGGGAGCGGAGTCACGGCGGTGCATTGCAGCAGCACTACGGGTCGTTTCTGTCGGAAGCCGGAACGGCGGGCCCCTGGGCGATAGGGCCGACCGGCACCATGGGCGCCTGGCGGTCGGGGGCGGTCCTGTTCAGCGAGGCCATGGGCGTGCGGACGGGAAGCGCTGCGCCGTCGCCCGCCAGGTGCTTGCGGTGCTCGGCCACGAGCCTGCGCAACAGCCGGGCCAGGTCGCGGACGTACGACCAGGCGGCGAACACGAGGCAGCCGTCGGCGGGCCCGTTGCCGAGCAACTGATCGGCCTCCAGCCACGAACCGCGCGCCTCGACACCTCCGCCGTCCCGTACGGCCGCGGCGAAGAGGGCGACCTGCCCCCTGATCAGCCGCGTGTAGTCGTCGATCTCCGTGCGGGTGGTCGTCCCGAGCTTGAGGCCGAGGGCTCCGTCCGCCGCCCGGTCCGCTTCTTCGGTGTCGAGCGGCAGTTCGGGCCCGCTCGGGACGGCGTTCTCCGTGGGCGGCTTCGACGGTCGGCTTTCCGTGACTTCTGGCATGAGAGGGCTCCTGGCCTTCAAAGGCATGGGGGTGCGCACGAGTTGGAGGTTCGCGCTCCGCGACTGCGTCGCGCGCTCCATGAGCAACTGGTAGTAATCGTGGCATCGCAGCCAGTACCGTTGGAAGCGCCCCGACGTGATTCTGCGAGCGAGTTTTCACGTGAAGTGCCGTGCAGAAATGGTGCGTTGGCGACTTCGGGCGGGGCCTTCTGCGGGAGAGCAGAAGCGTCCTTGCGGGAGCGGGACATACTCCGTCACACTGGGTTACACGTACTGGGAGGCCGAAAATGATCACGGACGCAGAGGCTGCGACTCCTGCCCTCTGTCGCCTCCAGTTAGGCCGTGAGCTCCGGCGACTGCGGCAGGGAGCGAACCTCACGTCCACGCAGGTGGTCCGCACCTTGTTGTGCAGCCCTTCCAAGCTGACGCGGCTGGAGCAGGGGGACAACGCGGTGGTCGAGCCCGCCGACGTCATGGCCCTCTGCGAGATCTACGGGGCCGACCACGAGACGCGGGCCGTGCTGGTCGGTTATGCGGCGGTGACCAAGACGAAGAAGGACTGGTGGCAGTCGCCCGAGTACAGGCCGGCCATCCCTCCGAGCTTCAAGGCGTTTCTCGCTCTCGAAGCGACCGCCGATGCTCTGCACGACTACCAGGCCGAGTTCGTTCCGGGGCTGCTGCAGACCGAGGAGTACGTCCGGGCCATCCATGAGCGAGCCCACGAGGGCCTGTCGCCCGACGAGATCGACCGTGTCGTCGCGGTCCGTATGACGCGACAAGAAGCCGTGCGCCGGGACACTCTTCCACTCAAGTCCGCGTCGATCATCAATGAAGCCGTGCTGTACCGGCAGGTCGGAGGGGCGGCTGTGATGCGGGCGCAGCTTGAGCACTTGGCGGAAATGGTGTCTCACCCCTCCGTGACCCTCCAGATCGTGCCCTTCAAGGCCGGAGCGCATGCGGGCATGAACGGCGCCTTCACCTTGCTCCGCCTCGCGGACGCGCAACCGATCGTCTACCTGGAGAACCTGGGCGGGGCGTCCGTCACCAGGCGACCGGGGAGCGTGCGGGTGTACGAGGAGGCGTTCACGGACCTCCAGATTCTCGCTGTGGGGAAACAGGAGTCCCTCAGCATGATTAGCAAAGCGATCAAGGAGCATTGATTCATGAACGTCAACGCCGTGCTGACCGGGGCCGAATGGTTCACGTCGAGTTACAGCAACGACCAGGGCGGTGCGTGCGTCGAGGGTGCGCGGTTGGGCGGGGTGGTGATGGCCGTGCGGGATTCCAAGGACCGTGAGGGCGGCACTTTCCTTTTCCGGGCCGCCTCGTGGGGCGTCTTCGTCGACGCCGTCAAGAAGGACGCCCTGATCTGACGTCTGGCCCGGCCGGGCCAGACCGTATCGCCGGAACAGCAGCCGCTCAGCATGATTAGCAAAGCGATCAAGGAGCATTGATTCATGAACGTCAACGCCGTGCTGACCGGGGCCGACTGGTTCACGTCGAGTTACAGCAACGACCAGGGCGGCGAGTGCGTCGAGGGTGCGCGGTTGGGCGGGGCGGTGATGGCCGTGCGGGATTCCAAGGACCGTGAGGGCGGCACTTTCCTTTTCCGGGCCGCCTCATGGGGCGTCTTCGTGGACGCCGTCAAGAAGGACGCCCTGATCTGACGTCTGGCCCGGCCGGGCCAGACCGTATCGCCGGAACAGCAGCCGCTCAGCATGATTAGCAAAGCGATCAAGGAGCATTGATTCATGAACGTCAACGCCGTGCTGACCGGGGCCGACTGGTTCACGTCGAGTTACAGCAACGGCCAGGGCGGCGAGTGCGTCGAGGGTGCGCGGTTGGGCGGGGCGGTGATGGCCGTGCGGGATTCCAAGGACCGTGAGGGCGGCACTTTCCTTTTCCGGGCCGCCTCGTGGGGCGTCTTCGTGGACGCCGTCAAGAAGGACGCCCTGGTCTGACGCCGAGCCCCACCGGCCCTGTCCACCGCCGATGTGCGGGGGCCGGTGGGAGCCGAGGCCGTACGCCTGGCCCCGGTGCTTCGGCACCTCGGGCACCGGTGCCCGGCTCGCCATTGGGCGACAGCGCCGCCACCGCCTCCCCCGCCGATAGCCGATCTCGCCTGCCGTACGGAGTCTCCCGAGGCGGTTGACGGACCGCTCGGCGTGGTCGTGCCCTCCACGGCGACGAGTCGTGACGACACGAGCTGGGCTGCCCGACGCCACGTCATATGGGTGTGTCGATCACGGACTTGGATACTGTCCGACCTGACCAGCACACCCGAAGCCACCATCGCGGTCCCGTTCCGCCGGATCAGGATCAGGGTGGGGGCCTGGTGTTCTGCGGCGAAGACGTCGCCCTCATCCGCCGCGATCGCCCCGGCTCCATCCACTACACCCCGCCCGGCGGCAACGTCGAGCACGGCGAGGATCTCGAAGCGGCCCTCGCCCGCGAACTCGCCGAAGAGCTCGACCTCGATATCGGCCAAGCAGCAGGCGGGACGACCTCATGTGGGTCGTCGACCAGCGCATCACCCGCCCTCTCCCGCCCGCACCGGCACAGGCTCCTCTTGATGGGCGTCTCCTTGATCGCTACGATCCGCTTTCCATCGTTCGCGTGTGGTGGTGACTCCCGGCCCGGACGTGGCGGACGTCCGCCACGCGGGGGGAACAACGCATCGAAGGGCCGTCACGTTGAGTAAGAGTGCTGATATCTCGCGCCGCAGAGCCATGTTCGCCGGAGCCGCCACCGGACTGTCCGGCGTCGCCCTCGGGATGAGCGCGAGCCCCGCCGTTGCGGCCGAAGGTGACACTCCCTTGGACTGGTTCAACGTCAAGGACTACGGCGCGGTGGGGAACAGCGCGGGAGACGACACCGCGGCCATCCAGGCGGCCATCGATGCTGCGGCAGTCAAAGGCGGAACCGTCTACTTCCCCACCGGCCGGTACATCGTCAAGCCCACGGCCACCGGCCCCGCTCTGACGATCACCGGCGACGGGGTACGCCTGGTCGGCGCCGGCAGCAAGGCCGCGACGCTGGTGAAGGGAGCGCCGGGCCTCGTCCTGCGCATAGCGGGCATCCGGACCGACTCCAAGGGCGAGAAGCACCGCCGGTACTGCTCGATCCAGGACCTCGGCTTCGACGGCAACGGCCGCACCGGTGTACTCCTTGAGCTGTACTACGCCAACAACTGCTACTTCCGCGACGTCTTCATGACGAGCAACTACGACATATGCATCGACGCGGTGGAGTTCTGGGACTCCCGCTTCTACAACCTCGTCATCGAAAAATCCACCGGCCCCGCCGACAGCAAGGCCCACCCCAATATCTGGCTGCGCAATGCCTCGGCCACCAGCGGCTGGGGCTACAGCGAGGACAACAACAACCAGATCCACTTCACCGGCTGCCGCCTGGAAGGCTTCGGAACCGGCGCCCTGTGGATCACCGAAGGCGTCGTGAAGGGCCAGAACCCCAACGGCATCTACATCACGGACTGCAAGTTCGAGAGTTCGTACATGCAGGGCGGACCCCACATCAAGGTGGACGCCTCGTGCAAGCACATCCACGCCCGTAACATCTACGCCTTCGCGGGCAAGTTCGCCCAGGACTACACCCCCAAGGCGCAGACCATCATCAACTGGGCGCCCCGAGCCAGCTCCCTGCAGGACGTCCTGATCGCCAACGGCTCCGTCGCCACCGTCAGCTCCGGTGTGGAGCTCTACTCGGGCCCCGGCTCGACCGCGGTCCTGAGCAACGTCGTAGGCCTGTACGGCACTGCCCCCACCGGCGCCCACATCTGGTACGCGACCAGCACCGGCGACTTCCGCGTGGAGAACTCCTACGGCGACGTCGGGGTCCAGGCCCAGGGCAGCATTCCCGCCAAGAACCAACCCCAACCCCCCGCTGCGCCTGATCGCCGGCCCCGTCAGCGACGCCTCCTTCACCCGTCCCCCCGCAGACGGAACCCTCGCCGTCGACACCACCAACAAACGCCTCTACGTCAGGCTTGGCGGCACCTGGTCCTGGTCCCCCCTCAACACCTGACAGACACCCCACCTCTCTGCCTCCCGCCTGGCAGCGCCCCTGCACTGCCAGGCGGGAGACGCATGAGAGGACGGCGGCGCCCATCAGCTCTCCCTGAACACGCCGTACAGAGCTCCGAGGCACCATGGCCAGGGACGAAGGGGAACCACTCCTGCGCGCCCGAGTCGGACCACATCGCTGCGGACAGGATCACGTCCACGAGCCTTTCCGCAGCGTCCGGGCGACCGTGGGCCCTGGCCGCTGCGGCCATCGTGCCCCGGCGCTCCGGATCGTCGAGGAGCGGGCCGACCGCCTCGCGCAGGTGGCCGCCGGTGACCTCGCCGAGGAGGGCGACCGCTGCCCCGGACTCCTCCAGGTGGCGGGCGTTGTGGGCCTGTTCGTTCCCGGCCGACGTGGCGAGCGGGATGAATACGGCGGGCTTGCCGAGGGCGGTCAGCTCGGCCAAGGTGCCCGCGCCGCTGCGGGAGATCACCAGATCGGCCAGGGCGAGCACGTCCGGCAGCTCCGGCCCGACGAAGGCCGTGAGGTGGTAACGGGTAGCGAGGGCCGCAGGCAAGCCCGCGGCGCGAGTGGACAGCGCCTCCTGGTGGGCGGGGCCGCACTGGTGCACCACGTTGGCGCGTTCCAGTAGCCACGGCAGTTCGCCGCCGACCACGTCGTTGATCTGCTGTGAGCCTTGCGCGCCTCCGGTGACGTACACCGTCGGAAGGCGTCGGTCGAAGGCGTGGAGGCCGAGGGCAGTCACTGCTTTGTCCGGGTGGCCGGTCAGGATCTCCGGTCGTACGGGGTTGCCGGTGACCACCGCCGCCGACCGGACGCTCTCCGGCAGGAGCGGCAGGGTCGACTCCGAGGACACGGCGATCCGCGCGGCGGAGCCGGCGAGCTTCCGATTGGCGAGGCCGAGGCGGACGGTCTGCTCGTGCAGGACCAGCGGGACCCGGCACATCTTGGCGGCGAGCCCGGCCGGCACGGCTACGTAACCGCCCGTGGCGAGCACGACGTCCGGCCGGAAGGCGGAGACAGCGCTGCGTGCCCGGGCGACCCCGAGCGGCACGCGCGCCATGTCCCGGACGTTGGCGGGCGACACCATTTTCAGCGGGTTCGCGTGACGCCGGATCTTGCCCGTGGCCACGGTGGTGAACGGGATGCCCTCTGCGCTCGTGACCCGGGCCTCCAGGCCCTCCGCCGTGCCGATCCACAGGACGTCGAGGGTGCGGCCGGAAGCGGCCAGCCGTGCCTGCAAGGTGCGGATCGCGGTGAGAGCGGGGTAGGTGTGGCCGCCGGTGCCGCCTCCCGTCACGATCAGGCGGAAGACGGGCGTCTGCTGAGGCGCGTTGTTCACGCCGGGCACTCTAGTGGCTGCAGTCCGGTGATCGTTCGCCATGGCTCTCGGCGTCGGAGACGCCTGGGTCGCGCTGGCGGACAGGCTCTTCGCGTCGGCGGCCTCTGGTGCCGAACGGAAGTGCCGGGAGCTTGTCCTGAGGTCACGCGGTGACTGAGCGCAGACAGGTCAGGTGAGCACCGGAAAGCGCTGGTCACTGAAGTATCCAGCGTTCAAGAACGTGTACACCCGGAGGGATTCCCTGACGCGTTGGTCACGCCGTTGGTCATGGATAGGCCGGCTGATCCACAAAGCGCCTGGTCGAGCGACCACATGCTTGGAGCGACGACCGGGGCCGCCACCCCCCACAGGAGAGGCCCCGGCCGTCTTCCACGGGGTCGCAGCACGACCCCGTACTCATCTCTGCGCCATGACGGCGTTTTCTGTCACACCCGAGAGCCCCCACGGCGAATTGTTGTGAGTTGTACAAGTCATGGACGCGGCCCCCGCCGAGCACGTAGCGTGCTGGTTCGCGCAGGGTTGCGCAGCAGTTGACCAGCTGCGGACAAGGACGTCAGGGCGGGTACAGGGAGTGCTGGGGGACGACGCGGAGCTGACTGCCGCGGTGCTCGCGGCGCAGGACGGGGACGAGGACGCCTTCCGTGCTGTGTACCGCGCTGTGCAGCCACGGCTGTTGGGCTACATACGGACGCTGGTCGGGGACTCGGACGCCGAGGACGTGGCGTCCGAGGCGTGGTTGCAGATAGCGCGCGACCTCGACCGCTTCAGCGGGGACGCCGACCGGTTCCGGGGCTGGACCGCCCGGATCGCCCGCAACCGGTCTCTGGACCATCTGCGGATGCGCAGCCGCCGCCCCGCCATCGCCGGGGACGAGACCGAACTGACCGCGCGCCCCGCCGAGTCCGACACCGCGGGCGACGCCATCGAGGCACTGGACACCGACCGCACCATGTCCCTCATCGCCCAGCTGCCCCAGGACCAGGCCGAGGCCGTCGTGCTCCGCGTGGTCGTCGGGCTGGACGCCAAGAGTGCCGCGCAGACGCTCGGCAAGCGGCCCGGCGCCGTCCGCACCGCCGCCCACCGCGGCCTCAAGCGGCTGGCCGAACTCCTCGGCGCCGAGCAGCCCGGACGGACGGCGACCAGCCCTGGCGCCGGAGCGGCCCCCCCGGCGCACCGGCCCGGCACCGGGGCGCCCGCCGGCGGCGGCCTGGCCGACGCCGGTGCCCCCGTGGACGGTGCGCCGCCTCCCGCCCGGGGGGGCGAGGACGATACGGACGACGGAGCCGGGCTCGGCGCGGTGCCCGCCCAGCGGCCCGGCCGGGGCGGTCCGGCCGCGCCCGCCGGGGTCACTCCCGGTGTGACGCATTCGCGACCGTGGACGCAGAAGGACATGTGATGGCCGACGAGCACTACGAGTGGCTTGACAAGGACGCGGCGGAGAGACTGCTCCGCGGCGAACCGGTCGTCCCCGTCGGCGACGAAGCCCGCACCGACGCCTTCCGGCTCGCCGAAGCGCTCGGCGCGGCCCGCGAGGGGCTGCGGCCGCCGGCGGGTGACCTTCCCGGTGAGGACGCGGCCCTCGCGGCGTTCCGCGAGGCCGGCCACGGTACGGGCGTTGACCGGCTCGCCGGCCGTGCCGCCGGCGCCGCCCTGCCCGGCCGCCCCGGTCTGCTGCCCGCCGTCCACCTCGGCGCCGCCCCCGGCGCCCCGGTCCGCCGTCCGCGCTGGAGCCGGCCGGTCCGCTTCGGGCTGGTCGCCTCGCTCGCGGGCTGTGCGCTCGGCGGGGTGGCGGTCGCCGCCGGTACGGGCGTGCTCGCCGGAAGCTTCGGCGGACCGAACTCGCCCGCGCCCGCCACCTCCGTATCGGCGGCCGCTACGCCGGGGCCGCTGACGTCCGGTGAGCCCGGCGGCGACCCGTCGCTCCCGGCGGACCCGTCCGCACCCGACGGCCCCGATTCCTCCTCCGCGCCCGAGGCGCGGGAGTCCGGCGGCCCCGATGAGCCCGAAGGGGCGCACACCGACGAGGCCGGCCGGGATCCGGGCGACGACCGGCCGGGCGGCCAGGACCTGCCCGGCGGCGACGGCCGGGAGCGGACGGCCGGGGGAGGCGGCGACGAACGGCCGGCCGCGTCCGGCGGCTCCGGCGGCGACCATACGGACACCGGGGACTGGTACGAGAAGTCCGTCAAGGCGTGCAAGGCGTTCCGCAACGGCACGCTGGACGAGCGGAGCCGGCGCCAGCTGATCCAGTTCGCCAAGGGCGAGGAGAACCTGGAACGCTTCTGCGACCGCATCCTCGACGGGGACGGCGGGGACGGCGGGAGCGGCGACCACGGCTCCGGCGGCGGCCACGGCTCCGGTGGGTCCGACGGCGGCGACGACGATGACGACGGACCGAAAGCTCCGGGCGACGGAGGCTCCCTGCCGCCCGTCTCCTTCCACCCCGTACCCCGCTCCGCCGCGGCCCCGGAGACGGGGGCGGGCGCGGACGCCGGGGCGCGGGCGCTCCCGGAGAGCGACGGCCCGGTCGCCGTACGCGCGCGCTGAACCGTCGTGCGGGCCTCCCGCAGGCGCCCGGACGGTCAGGTGTGACGTTTTTCGGACGCGGGGCGCAGTACAGAATGCCGACTGGTCATCGGCCGCGCGACGAGCCGGGGTTCCCCCCGTACCTTCGGCTCAGCGCATCGGCGCGGGCGGGACACGTTCCCCCTGTCCCGCCCGCGCCCTCTCCCTCCACCTCGTCCTCCGCACCCGGCCGCCCGTACCGGATCACCAGGAGACGACGACCTTGTCGCCGTTCTTCACCTGGTCGAACAGGGCGGCGACCTTCTCCTTGTCCCGTACGTTGACGCACCCGTGCGACGCGCCGCCGTAGCCGTTGGCCGCGAAGTCGGCGGAGTAGTGCACCGCCTGGCCGCCGCTGAAGAACAGCGCGTACGGCATCGGGGTGTCGTAGAGCGTGGACACATGGTTCCGGGACTTCCAGAACACCTCGAACACGCCCTCGCGGGTGGGCGTGTACTCCGAGCCGAAGCGCACGTCCATCGCGGAGACGACCCGGCCGTCGATCATCCACGCCAGGGTCCGGCTCTTCTTGCTGATGCACAGGACCCGGCCCGTCAGGCAGCGCTTGTCCGGCGCGGCCACCGGCCGCTCGGTCGGCGGTCGCAGCTCGGCGGCGGTCGGCGTCCGGGTCATGGCCAGCAACCGCTTCCAGGTCACCTCGTCGGTGCTGCCGGTGGCCGCCAGGCTCCGTGCGGCCTGGAACGACCGTACGGCGTCGGCGGTGACGGAGCCGTAGTACCCGGTGGGGTTGCGCCCGAAGTGGCCGATCTGCCGGAGCCGGGCCTGGAGTTCCCGTACGCGGTCGCTCTCCGCCCCGGTCCGCATCAACACGCGCGGCGGCGGGGCGGTGCTCGGCTCCGGAGCCGGCCGGGCGGTCGTCGGGGCCGGGGCAGGAGTGGCGGTGGATGCCGAAGGGCTGGGCGGCGGAGCGGTGCTCGGCGTCGCGGCCTCGGTCGCGGGGGCGGTGCGTGCGGGGGAGGGGGCGGCCGGCTGCACGTTGCGCGCCCCGGTGGCGGTGCCCGGCTCGCACCCGGTCGTGAGGGCGGCCAGCGCGACGAGCGACACGGCGGCGACGCGACGGCCCGGCGGCCGGACGGCCCGCTCCCGCCTTCCAGGTACCGCGCCCTGGTGCCGGACGGCCCGCTCCCGCCCCTGAGGGATCGGGTCCGGTGGCGCGGCCGCCGGTCGCGCGCGGCCCGCGCCCGAGTCCCCCGGTCCCCGGCCGTCCCACCCGTTGCCCGTGCCCGCCATCGCTCCGCCCCCTGGCTCACCCGTCGGTCCGGTGCCTCCTGTACGGATTCCCGCCCGGCCCGGTCCCCGAATCCTCCGTCGTACGCGAGCGGTGCGTCCAGACCCCCGCCCGCACGCCCCGGTGATCATGGCCGAGTCAGGTCCGCAGGGGGAGCCGTCCTTTCCGGGTGGCGCCGAGTGACGTATATCGCCTGGTGAAACCCCTGGACGGCGTCCCGTACAGGCGTGCGAGACTCCGTCCATGCTGGGTGTCACCGATCTTCCGACGTACCTCGCCGGTCTGGCGCTGATCGTTCTTCTGCCGGGACCGAACTCGCTGTACGTGCTCTCCGTCGCCGCCCGACGCGGCGTGCGCACCGGCTACACGGCCGCCGCGGGCGTCTGGACCGGGGACGCCGTGCTGATGACGCTCTCCGCGCTCGGCGCGGCCTCCCTGCTCCAGACCACGCCCCTCCTCTTCGCGGTCGTCAAGTACGCGGGTGCGGGCTATCTGACCTGGATGGCCATCGGGATGCTGCGGGCGGCCGTCGCGCTGTGGCGCGAGAGGCACCGGCGGACGGCGGAGCTGGTGGAGTCGGTCGAGGCGGCCGGAGCGGCCGGGACCGCCGGGGCGGTGGAGACTGCGGGGGCTTCCGGGGCTTCCGGGGCCTCCGGGGCCGCGGCCGGGCCGGTCGAGAAGCCGTACCGCCGGGCGCTGTTGGTCAGCCTGTTCAACCCGAAGGCGATCCTCTTCCTGATCTCCTTCTTCGTGCAGTTCGTCGATCCCGGCTACGCCTACCCGGCCCTGTCGTTCCTGCTGCTCGGCACGCTGCTCCAGCTCGCCAGCTTCGCGTACCTCTCGGTGCTGATCTTCGGCGGCACGCGCCTGGCTGCCGCCTTCCGCCGCCGCAAGCGGCTGTCGGCGGGGGCCACCTCGGCGGCCGGCGTCCTCTTCCTCGGATTCGCCGCCAAGCTCTCACTCACCAGCGTGTAGCCGGGAGCCGGGAGCCGGGAGCCGGGAGCCGCCGGCCGGGGCGGCGGGGTGCGCGCCGCCCCGGCGGTGCGGTCAGTCCCCGGAGGGCCGGGGCAGGACGCCTGCCGTGAACCGGGGTGCGGTGTTCGCGTCGCTCGTGGCGGCGCTCCGGGCGAAGCCCTGCTGGACCTGGTAGATCCGGGTCTGGTTGTCGGCGGTACGGAAGACGTACGCCCAGGTCGGGCCGGAGCTGTTGGTGTACGCGAAGGTGGTCGGCGCGGTGGCGGAGGCCTCGAAGGACGCCTGCTGCCAGGCCCGCCAGGAGCCGCTGCCCTGGACGGTCTCACCGGTGTTGTGGATGAAGCCGTCGGTGCCGCGTGCGGTGATCTCGGTGAGGCCGGTCAGCGGGGAGATGACGGCGCTCGGCGGGCCGTCGGCGCTCAGGCCGCCGACCGTGTCCCAGGCCCCGAACGCCCCGTTCTCCGTGGACTGGGCCGCCGTGATGACGTGGCCCTGGCCGTCGTTGGCGAAGACCCGTATGCGGTAGCCGGGGTAGACGACGACCGAGGGGGTGTCACTCACGTTCTGGGCACCGAGGCCGCTCCACGCGGTGAGGGAGCCGCTCTCGGCGAACCGGGCGGTGGAGAGCGTGCCGGTCGTGGTGGTGGCGAAGAGCTGGATGCCGTCGCGGACGGTCACGGCCTGGAGCGGACCGGCCAGGCCGGTGCCGGTCAGCCGCATCCACCCCATGAAGTCGACGTTGGGCCGCTGCTGGACGCGGTACCAGGGCGAACCGTCGGCGGCGACGGCGAACTGGACGAGGAGCCCGCCGGGCGTCCTCGCGGTGACCGGGCGGTGGGCCATGGCGCCCGCCAGGTCGACCCAGTTGTTCCAGTCGGCGCCGGCCTTGGCGGTCTGCGTGCGCTGCCAGATGCTGCCGGAGGTGTTCTGCGCGGTGATGACGACCCGGCCGTCGCTGTGCTCGGCCAGGGTGGGGCGCCCGGTGAACGCCTCGTTGCCGGAGACGGTGGTCCACTGCACGCCGTTGAAGTCGGAGGGGTCCGTCATCCGTCCGTGCACCAGGCGGCCGATGTTGTCCGTGTAGGCGAACTCCAGCGAACCGGCGGAGGACTGGGCCGCCGCGGTGGGGGTGTAGTTCTCCGGCGGCGCGGCGGGGGACGGCGGGGTCGGGTTCGCGGTGAGCCGGCAGGCGTCCGGCGCTCCGGAGACGTTCGTGTAGTTCTGCCAGCCGCTCGCGGCCACCGTCTTCTTGTAGACGGTGAAGTCCCCGGTGTTCTCGTCGAAGCGGTAGTAGTGGGCGGCGCCCGCGGCGGTCACACCGACCAGGGTGTCACCGCCGATCGACGTGATCCCCTTGGTGTACTGGCGCCAGTCGGCGAAGCTCTCGACCACGTGACGCTCCAGCCAGCGCTGGCTGGTGAAGTCGTAGCGCGAGCGGTAGAGCCGTCCGTCGGTGGCGGAGCGGCCGTAGACCACGCCCGCGTCGGCCGCGACGATCAGGTCGTAGCGATCCCAGTCCTGATCGATGATCTTCCCGCTGTCGCCGGTCCACTTCTCGGTGGCGAGGTCGTACTTGTTGGCCCGCAGGTGGCCTTCGTGGTTGAGCACCCAGAGCCGGCCGCCCCGGTCGGCCGTGATCCGGTCACGGCTCGCCGCCCCCGCCAGCCAGCCGAAGTCCGGGCTGATCTTCTTGTGGTGGATGTCCCAGGTGCCGGAGGTCCGGCGGCTCAGGTACAGGCCGTCGGACTTGATGCCGTAGAAGCGCGCGCCGGGGCCGGCCAGCACCCGGCCGTAACCGTTCCACCCGGAGTCGATGGCCCCCGGAGCGTCAAGTGTCCCGCCGCTCAAGGGAGTCGGCATGTCGGTCCGGAGCAGCTTGCCGGCCGTGTCCACCGCGTACATGGGACCCGTGGGGGTGCAGGTGGCGGCCTCGGCCGCGTGCGCCGTACCCGGAAGGCCCACGAGCAGCGGGACGACGGTGGCCGCCGCCGTCAGCGCGCCGGCCCAACGTGCCTTCCGTCGTGTCGAGATGAGAGTCATGGGGTCGGACGCTAGGCGAGCTTCGGTGAACGGTGCGGTAGCCGCCAGGTGAATAGGTGCCGTCTGCAACCAAAGAGCGCGTGAACAGTCTGTGCCCGTCTCGACACACCTTCCCCACGCCGCCCAACATCAACTGGTCCGATCAGCCATGCACTTGGGGGACCCATGCCCACGTACCGAAGAATCGCGCGCCGTCTGCTGATGCGCCGTGCGGTACGTGGCCCCTGGGGCAAGGTCGTCGGACTGGCCCTGGCCATGGCACTCGCCGTCGGCTCCCTGGCCCTCGCCGCCACCGGGTTCCCTCTGCTGCCGGAGCGGCCCGCCCCCGCCGAAGGGCCCGACCAGCGCTGGGGGAGCGCCGAAGGGCTCGACCACATCGCGGGCGGCCCCGCCAATACCCGGCCGCCCGAGTCCCTGCGCGCGACCTATCCCCTCCGCGCGCCGAAGGCCGCCTCCCGTCCCGC
Source organism: Streptomyces sp. V2I9 (assembly GCF_030817475.1). NCBI lineage: Bacteria > Bacillati > Actinomycetota > Actinomycetes > Kitasatosporales > Streptomycetaceae > Streptomyces > Streptomyces sp. V2I9. The sequence goes on from NZ_JAUSZJ010000002.1 coordinate 4,315,298, forward strand.
CGTCCCGCGCAACCTCGCCGAGGTGGCCGAACCGCCCGTCCCGCGCGTCACCGGATTCGACGCCGGGACCAGCACGGAGATCGTCGCCGAGCGGGACGCGCGCAGCCGCACCTACGCCAACCAGGACGGCACGCGTACCACCGAGATATCCACCACGCCCATCAACTACCGGGATCGTGACGGTGGTTGGCGGGTCATCGATACGAAGCTCAGGGAGCGGTCCGGGGGTGTCCCGGCAGCCCGCCGCGCCACCTCCGGCACGCCGTCCGGCGGTTGGACCAGCACATCGGACTCCGTGGGCCTGACCCTGGCCCCGCGCGCCGACAGCCCCCGACTCGCCCAGCTCGTCCTGCCGTCCGGTGATTCCTTCGGCTACGGCCTCGACGGCGCCGCCGCCGCGCCGGGCAACGCCCGCGGAAGCCGCGTCCGTTACGAGAACGTCCTGCCGGACACCGATCTCTGGCTCGACGCGCAGGCGGGGGGCGTCAAGGAGACCCTGGTCCTGCGTTCCGCCGACGCACCCGCCGACTTCTCCTTCCCGCTCACCCTCCGCGGCCTCACCGCGACCGAGCGGGACGGCGGCATCGTCCTCACCGACGGCGACGGCAGGACCGCGGCCGTCATCCCGGCCGGATTCATGACGGACGCCCGCGGGGCCACCTCGTACGCCGTCCGCTACCGCCTCGCCGACCGCGACGGCACGCGGACGCTGCACGTCAGCGCCGACCGCGACTGGCTCACCGACCCGGCCCGCGCCTTCCCCGTCCAGCTCGACCCCTCCGTCGACACCGGCACGGCCTCCACCTCCATGTACGTCAGGGACGGCGGCCCCTCCGTGGTCGGCTCCGGGGAACTCCACACCGGCCGGGGGCCCGGCGGCGCCACCCACTCCTACCTGGGCTTCCCCGGCCTGGACGACAAGCTGCGCCACCACCGGATCTTCGGGGCCCAGCTCCAGCTCGTGAACTTCGACTCCGCCTCCTGCAAGCCCCGCCCGGTCTCCGTCCACCCCGTCACCCAGGCGTGGGCCGCCGGGACCGGGACCTCCTATCCGGGCCCCTCGGTCGGCGGCGCGCTGGCGACGAAGTCGTTCGCGTACGGGCACATCGCCTTCGGCGGGTCGAGCTCCGCCTGCCCGCCGGCCGGGGAACTCTTCAACCTCGGCAAGGCCGGCCGCGACCTGGTCCAGCGCTGGACCGACGGAACCCAGCCCAACTACGGTCTCTCGCTGCGCGCCTCGGCCACCGACCCGCTCTCCTTCAAGAAGTTCACCGGCCACGCCAGCGCCAACCCGCCGAAGCTGTACGTCACCCACTCCCCGTACAGCGCCACCTACTCCTTCCCCAAGCCGGTCCCCGACCCGCCGGTGCTCCAGAACCAGGCCGGCAAGATCAAGGTCACCGTCACCAACACCGGCGCCGAGACCTGGACGCCGAGCGGCTACTACCTCGCGTACCGGGTGTACGACGCCAAGAGCAGGCTCGTCACCCAGCAGCGGTCCGCCAACCTCACCGGGAACGTGGCGCGTGGCGGGAGGACGACGCTGGAGGCGACCATCAAGGCGCTCCCACCGGGGGCGTACCTGCTCGACTTCACCATGGTGCGCACCGGCGGCACGGTCTTCACCGACGAACAGGTGCCGCCCGGCCGGCTCACCCTCCAGGTCTTCGACATCGCCCCGGTGGTCAAGGAGCAGTTCCCGCCCAACGGCTACCAGGCGCAGACCCTCACGCCCCAACTGTGGGCGAGCGGTGTCGACATCGACGCGCCACCGGGCTCCGCCCTCCAGTACAAGTACGAGATCTGCGAGGCCGGCAAGGACGGCGAGCCGACGGCCTGCACCACCTCCGCGTACCAGACCTCCTCCGCCTACCCGGTCCCGGCCGGACGGCTCACGTGGGGCACCACCTACCTCTGGCGCGGCTTCGTCAAGGACGCCTCCAACGAGGTGCCCACCGCCCGGGTCGCCCTGGTCGCGGCGGTGCCGCAGCCGGAGATCACCTCCCGGCTCTCCGCCACTCCGGGCAAGGAGTTCGACCCGAACGCCGGCAACTTCACCTCGGCCGCCATCGACGCCACCATCACCTCGGTCGGCCCCGACCTCGGCCTCGTCAGGACCTACAACAGCCTCGACCCACGGCGCGACCTCGCCTTCGGAGCCGGCTGGTCGACCCGCTACGACATGCGGCTCACCCCGGACGACGACGGCAGCGGCAATGTCGTCATCCGCTACCCGGACGGCCAGGACGTCCGCTTCGGCAAGAACCCGGACGGGAGCTTCGCCCCGCCGCCCGGCCGCTTCGCCAAGCTGACCCTCGACACGGCCGCGGGCACGTACCGTCTCCAGGACAAGTCCGGCACCCTCTACGAGTTCAGCACCGGAGGTCTGCTCGCCCGGATCACCGACGCCTCCTCCAACGTGGTCTCCTACACCTGGTCCGGCGGGAAGATCCAGCGCGCGGTCCACGCCCGCAGCGGCCGTTCGCTCACCTTCACCTGGACCGGCGCCCACGTCACCTCCGTGTCCACCAACCCGGTCGACGGCGCCCCGCTCACCTGGACGTACACCTACACGGGCGATGTGCTCGACCAGGTCTGCGACCCCACCGGCGGCTGCACCCGCTACGCCTACACCTCCGGCAGCCACTACGGCAGTACGGTGCTCGACGCCCGCCCCGCCTCCTACTGGAAGCTCGGCGAGAGCGAGGGCACGGCGGCCGGGAGCGCCGTCGAGGCCAACCTCGGCAAGGACCGGGGCACCGCCACCGACGTCACCCTGAAGGCGGAGGGGGCCATCACCGGCGATCCGGGCACGGCGGCCGGGTTCAACGGGTCCACCTCACGCATCACCCTGCCCTCCGGCACCCTCAAGAAGAGCCGGGACCTGGCGGTCGAGGTGTGGTTCAAGACGCCCGCCACCGGCGTCGGCGGCCCCCTCGTCGGCTACCAGGACAAGGCCTGGGGCACCGCGCCCGGCGTCGGCGTCCCCGCCCTGTACGTCGGCGGCGACGGCAAGCTGCGCGGCCAGTTCTGGACCGGCACCGCCACCCCGATCACCGACACCACCAAGAACGTCAACGACGGCAAGTGGCACCACGCCGTGCTGTCGGCCTCCGGCACCACCCAGAGCCTCTACCTGGACGGCAGGCTCTCCGGCACCCTCAGCGGCAAGCAGCTGACCGCGGGCGACCTCACCCACAACCAGATCGGCGCCGCCCGCGTCCCCGCCCCCGCCTCCTGGCCGGGCTGGGGCACCGCCGCCGCCCGCTCCTTCGCCGGCACGATCGACGACGTCGCCGTCTACCACCACCCGCTGGGCGCCCCGGCCGTCGCCGCCCACCACCGCGAAGGCACGCGGGCCGCCGACGTCCTGACCCGGACCACGCTGCCCTCCGGCCGGATCGCCTCCGAGGTGGCCTACGACACCGCCCGCGACCGGGTCCGGGAGTACACCGACCGCAACGGCGGCACCTGGGAGATCGGCACGCCCGCGGTCTTCGGCGACGACGACGACCTGCGGCGCACGGTCGAGGTCCACGATCCGGTCGACTCCCCGTACTTCTACGAGTACGACGGCCTCACCTCGCGCATGCTCCGCTACGGCGAACCGATGGCCCTCGGCGCCCGCGAGTCCCGCCCCACGCCCTCGCCCACCGGCAGCGACCCGCCCGGCCAGATCTGCACCGAGCCCGACCCCGGCGACCCGGCGTTCTGCACCAACCCGCCCGGTGACGGCGGCGGCGAACCCGACTTCATCCGGCACCCCGCGGACGGCGTCGCCATCCGCCTCTTCACCTACGACGACCAGGGCAACCAGACCGGCATCACCAGCGAGAACGGCGACCAGGTCACCCTCGGACACGACGACCGGGGCAACGTCGTACGGCGCACCACCTGCCGGACCAAGGACGACTGCCAGACCGCCTACACCCATTACCCGGCCCCGGCCGGGGACCTGGACCTGCGGTCCGACCAGCCCTCCGCCACCCTCGACGGCCGCTCCTCGGGCCCGACGGACACCCGCTACCGGACGCGCTACGAGTACGACGCGCGGGGGCTGCTGACCCTCCAGACGGCGGCGGACGGCGGCACGGTCAGGAACACGTACACCACCGGCGCCGAACCGGCGATCGGCGGCGGCAACACCCCCACCGGTCTGCCGCTCACCACCACCGACCCGCGCGGAAAGACCACCCGCTACCAGTACTTCTCCTCCGGCGACCTGGCGCGGATCACCGAACCCTCGGGGCTCGTCACGCAGTTCACGTACGACGCGCTGGGCCGCAAGCTCACCGAGACCGAGGTCTCCGACGCCCACCCCGCCGGCGTCACCGTCACCCTGGCCTACGACAAGCTGTCCCGGCTCGTTTCCACCACCGAACCCGCCACGACCAACGTCGTCACCCTGGCCCGGCACCAGCAGCGCACCGTCACCGCGTACGACGCCGACGGCAACACCGTGCGCACCGAGGTGGGTGACGTCCTCGGCGGCGACGCACCGCGCTCCATGACCTTCGAGGCCGACGAGCACGGCCGCCCCGCGAAGGCGGTCGACGCCGAGGGCAACGAGACCTCCTACGGCTACGACTCCCTCGGCAACCGGACCTCGATGGTCGACGCCAACGGCAACCACTTCCAGTACGTCCACACCGCGCGCAACATGATGGCCGAGGTCCGGCTGCGGGACTGGGACGACGACGGCGGCGACCCCGAGTACACCGTCCTGCAGTCCTACGCCTACGACAGGGGCGGCCGGGTCGTCCGCAACACCGACGCCATGGGCCGGACCGTCCTCTACGAGTACTACGGCGACGACCTGGTCAAGTCCCTGACGCTCAAGGACTTCCGCGACCCCGACGGCACCCGGCGGGACATCGTCGTCGAGGCCAACACCTACGACGGCGCCGGCAACGTCCTCACCGAGAGGGCCTACAACGGCAGCGTCGTCACCGAGTACACCTACGACGAGGTCGGCCGTACGCGGTCGGAGGTGACCGACCCCGGCGGCCTCGCCCGCCGGACCACCTTCACCTACGACCTCGCGGGCAATGTCACCACCACCGCCTCCAGCGGCTCGCCCTCCAACGTGCCGTGGCCGGTGAGCGCCACCCCCGAGACCGTCCGCTACGTGTACGACCAGGCGGGCAACGTCGAACAGGAGACCGTCGAGAACGGCACCGAGGGCCGCACCACCCGCTACGCCTACGACCAGCGCGGCCTGGTCACCTCCCGCACCGACGCCGGAGGCCACCGGACCGACTACGGCTACGACGAGACCGGCCGCCCCCTGTCGGTCACCGCGCCCCCGGTCGGCACGGAGTCCGGGGGCGGGGCCGCCACCATCTCCCGCCCCACCACCTACACCGGCTACGACACCTTCGGCTCGGTCACCGAATCCGTCGACGCGCTCGGCAACGTCAACCGCACCGTCTACGACCGGCTGGGCCGCTCCGTCAGCGCCACCGCCCCCGCCTACCGGGCCCCCGGCGCCACCGGGACCGTCACCCCGACCACCGCCCGCACCTACGACGCCCTGGGCAACGTGCTCACCGAGACCGACCCGCTCGGCCGGACCACGGAGTTCACCTACGACCGGCAGAACCGCCTCCTCGCCAAGGACGTGCCCGTCGGCGAGGGCGACGCGCGCGCCAGGTGGTCCTACACCTACACCCGTACCGGCGAACTCCTCACCGTCACCGACCCCACCGGCGCCCGTGCGGAGAGCACCTACGACGACCTCGACCGGCCCGTCACCACCACCCGCATCGAACGCAAGCCGCAGCCCGGAGCGTTCACCACGCGCAACGAGTACGACGACGCCGGGAACATCGTCAAGCAGACCTCGCCCGGCGGCGGGGTGAGCCACTACACCTACGACAAGCTGGGCCAGCTGCTGCGGATGACCGACCCGGCCGGGGTGGTCAGCCAGTACGGCTACGACCTGAGCGGCCGCGAGGTCCGCGCCACCGACGGCATGGGCCGCACCTCCGCCAAGCTGTACGACGCGCTCGGGCAGTTGCGGCAGGACTCCGACCTGGACGCGACCAACAGCCCGCTGCGCAAGGTCGACTACGGCTACGACACCGCCGGGAACCTGACCTCCGCCACCGACCCCCGCGGCCGCACCACCCGCTACGCGTACGACGCGCTCGGCCGGCTGAGCAGCCAGACCGAACCCGTCTCCGCCACCGAATCGATCACCACCTCGTTCGGCTACGACGCCCTCGGCAACCGGACGCGCTACACCGACGGGCGCGGGAACCGGACGTTCTACACGGTCAACACCCTCGGTCTGCCCGAATCGGTGATCGAACCCGAGACCGCCCGCCACCCGGCGCCCGAGGACCGCACCTGGACCACCGCGTACGACGCCGCGGGCCGGCCGGTCGAGGTGACCGCACCGGGCGGGGTGGTCCGGGAACGCGCCTACGACCGGGCCGGGCTGCTGACCCGCGAGAGCGGCAGCGGCGCCGGGGTCACCACACCGGAGAAGACCTTCGGCTACGACGCGGTCGGCCGCACGACCAGGGCCTCCACCCCCGAGGGCGACAACACCTACGCGTACGACGACCGCGGCTCGCTGATCTCGGCGGCCGGGCCGTCCGGCGACGCCACGTACACGTACGACGCCGACGGGCAGCTCACCTCGCGCACCGACGCGGCCGGCACGGCGAACTTCGGCTACGCGCGCCGCCAGCTCGTCTCCGCCACCGACCCGCTCACGGGCGGGGCCCAGACCTACCGCTACGACGGTTCGGGGGCGATCAAGGAGATCGGCTACGGCGCGGGCCAGTCACGCTCGTTCGCGTACGACGCGCTCGGCCGCCTCGACACGGACACGATCAGCAGCAGCACCGGCGGCACCATCGCCTCCGCCGACTACGGCTACGACGCCGACGACCACCTGACCTCCAAGAAGACCACCGGCACCGCGAAGGCCGGGGAGAACACATACGGCTACGACGACGCGGGCCGCCTCACCTCCTGGACCGCGGACGGCGCCACCACCGAGTACCGCTGGGACAAGAGCGGCAACCGGACCGGCAACGGGGAGAAGACGGCCGCCTACGACGAACGCAACCGGCTGCTCTCCGACGGGGACTACACCTACAGCCACACCGCACGCGGCACCCTGGCCACCCGCACCAGCTCCGGGCTGACCGAGGAGTTCACCTTCGACGCCTTCGACCGGCTGACGAAGGCGGGCGAGTCGGGCACCGCCTACACGTACGACGCACTGGACCGGGTCGCGTCCCGCAACGGCGCGGAGTTCTCGTACGCCGGCTTCGCACCGGACCCGGTCAAGGACAACAACTCCACCTACGGCCGGGGCGCGTCCGACGAACTGCTCTCCGTCGCCGAGGGGACCGGCGCGGCGCAGCTGACGGTCACCGACAAACACGGGGACGTGGTCGGGGACCTGTCGGCGACCGACGGCTCGGCGACACGGCTGACGGGCTCGGCGGCCTTCGACCCGTTCGGACAGCGCTCCGAAGCCACCGGGGCGGAGCCCGGAACGGCGGGCAACTCCGGGTTCCAGGGCGACTGGACCGACCCGGACACCGGGCAGGTGAACATGGGGGCGCGCTGGTACGACCCGGGCACCGGCGTCTTCGACTCCCGCGACTCCTACACGTACGCCTCCGGGGCCTCGGTCCTCGCCAACCGCTACACCTACGGAGCCGGGTCCCCGCTGGACTACTCCGACCCGGACGGGAACTGGCCGAGCTGCATCTTCTGCAAGAAGACCTTCAACAAAGCCCTGAACAAGATCAAGGGGAACAAGTACGTCCGGGCGGCCGTCAAGACCGCCAAGTACGTGTACAAGGCGGTCTCCTACGTCGTCCGCAACCCCATCTCCGCGCTCAAGAAGGCGGTGAAGTTCGCCGGCAGGGTGGTCAGCAGCCTCGCGCGGAAGTCGGGACTCACCCAGATCTGGAACGCCGGCGTACGGGCGGTGAAGAGTCTCGGCCGGACCACCGGGGTCACCGAATGGGCCCGGCAGAAAGCCGCGGAGGCCCGGAAGAAATACCACGAAGTACGGGCGCAGATCACCCGCAAGGCCCGAGCTGCGGCCGACTTCGTCGCCAAGCACAACCCGGTGCCCGCCATCATGGCCGCCGCCAAACCCCTGCTCGTCGTGGCCGTGGCGGTCGTGACGGCCGACCCCAACCTCCCGGCGATCCTCGTCGGCGTGGCGAACAACGTGATCGCCGACGTGGCGAAGGCGGCGGACGACATCCGGGCGGCGGTGGTCGCGGAAGTCGGAGCGGTCGTCGAGACCGTCCGGGACGCGGTGGACTGGGGCGCGGTCTGGGACGGGGTGAAAACCGTCGGCAACGTCGTCGGCGAGGTCACCGGGTTCAACGACATCCGCGACTGCGTCACGACCGGCGACATGGAGGCATGCGCCTGGGCCGTGGCCACGGTGGCGGGCCTGGCGCTCGGCGGCGCGGGCGCGGGGGTGGTCCGCGCGGCCAAGGCGGGGCGGATGGCGGCGAAGGCCGCCGAGTACGGCAAGAAGATCGAGAAGGCGAGCGACACCGTCGACCGGGTCGAGTCCGCGGTGGAGTGCACCCGGCTCGCCTCGGACCTGGCGGGCAACAGCTTCCTCGGCGGCACCGAGGTGGTGATGGCCGACGGCACCCGGCAACCGATCGAGAAGGTGAAGGCGGGCGACGAGGTACGGGCCACCGACCCGACGACCGGCAGGACCTCCACCCGGGAGGTCACCGCCACGATCACGGGCAAGGGCCTGAAGGAGCTGGTCCGCCTCACCCTCGACACCGACGGAGACCGCGGCGACGACACGGAGACCCTGACGGCCACGGCCGGCCACCCCTTCTGGGTCCCGTCCCTGAGCACCTGGCGGACCGCCGGCGAACTGGAACCGGGCCAGTGGCTGGAGACCGGCTCCGGCACCCGCGTCCAGATCGAGGCGGTCTCGGCGTGGACGCAGCGGGCGGCGGTGTACAACCTGACCGTCGACACGGCGCATACGTACTATGTGGCGGCGGGGGCCACGCCGGTCCTGGTTCACAACTGTGGTCCCGACACGCCGGTCAAGCTGTTCCGATCCCCTCAGAAGGGAAATCGTGCTTCAGAGGCTCGCGGGCTGAACCGGGACAACCACACGGCGACTGATGCGAAGGGACGCAACTTCGCCTACCTGGGGGATTCGCACTCGGTGGTGCGGCAGTATGCCGGCCAAGGTGTTTACGAGGACGGGTACCACGCGTTCACGATGAAGCCCGGATTCCTGGACGAGTTCCATCCCAGCGCCTATCGCCGATTCCACGACAATAAGGGCGGACTTCAGTGGATTATCGAAGATGCGGATTTCGATGACTTCAACTCCTTCATCGATCATGACAAGACCGAATGGGTGCGCTGGAAAAAGGGAGTCGATTTCTGAGGGAGGGTTTCGTGGAAGAGCTTGACCGGATGTGGCAGCTCAGCGGGGTTCGGCAGTTCCAAGTCGTACGCTGTGTCGTCACGGGGCATCGGGGCCGCTTCGGTGTGGAAGTCTCGCTCGTCGACCCCGAGTCGAGTGTTGCGGCATTCATCGATTTCGTCATGTTGAGTGATGGCGAGGGGCATCCGACCCCCGCTGAATTCCCCCCGGTCGGTGACCTGCTCGACGCCGTGACACTGGATTTCATGCCGGATGGCGAACTGCGCCTCTCGGCTCGCCCGTCCTCGGTCGTGAGGCAACGGGAGCGCGATGCGGAGACCTGAAACGCCGTCCGTGGCGTTGTCCGCCGAGCGGCCATCCGGCCGGTGCGGGCCCGGCAGGTATCCAGCCAGGAGCGCCGACAGGGAAGGGGCTGGGGAGTGCGTCCGCGCACTCCCCAGCCCCTTCTCCGCGCGGCCTACCAGATGCTGGAGAACCCCAGCCGCACCCGCTCCTCCTCGTTGGCCACGTCCAGCGCCCCGCTCTGCACCCGTGATGCCTCCTGGGGGGTCAGGGCGCGGCCGAAGAGGCGGAGGTCGTCCAGGCCGCCGCGGAAGAGTTCCGTGACGCCGACCGGCTGGTTCGGGAAGTCCGGGCGGGCGCCGATGTGGACGGAGAACTCGGCGGGCGGGGCGAGGGAGCCCGCCGGGGCCGCCGCGCCGAACTCCTGGCCGCCGTCCACCGAGAGGGTCAGCCGGCCCGCCTGGCGCTTGAATACCGCGTGGTGCCACTGGCCGTCGTTGTACGAGGAGGTGGTCTTCACCTCCGCGTACTCCGTCCCCGTGTCGATCGCGGCCCGGAGGCTGCCCCTGCCCGGCTCGGCCCGCAGCCAGAACTGGCGGACGCCGGAGCCCATCCCGTACGCCCAGACGATGGGCAGCGCCCCCGTCGTGGCGGTGTGGCGGAACCAGCCCGTGAAGGTGAAGTCGCCCGCGCCCAGGCGCAGCGAGTCCGAGCAGGAGACCAGGCGCAGATAATCGTCCTGGCCGTCGAAGGTCATGGCCTTGCCCGAGCCCCGGCTGCCGAGCTGGGCGCCGCCGTGGACCAGGGCGTGGTTGCCGTATCCGTTGGGGCCGGTGTCCGAGGTGCGGGGCAGCCGCAGTTCACGCCGGTCCGCGTCCATCTGGGTCTCGGTGAACGAGGTGAAGACGAGGTCGCTGTGCGGGATGTTCCCGGCGCTCTCGTAGAGCACCCCGATCGCCCCCGAGGACAACAGCGCCAGGTCGGAGTAGCCGGAGCGGCCCGGCGTCACCACCGTGCCCGCCGTCTGCCAGGTCCTGCCCTCGTCGTAGGAGGAGCGGATCGCCAGCTCGCGGCGGTCCTCCAGGGTGTGGGGGCCGAGGCGTGAGGGCGCGGAGAAGAGGAGCCGGTCCTGTGCCGCGCCGGACTCCTTGGCGTGCAGACGCAGCAGCGAGCCGGAGACCGGCGGGGCGTCGAGGCCGGGCACGGGGGAGAACGGGGCGTCGAAGGTGGTCCCGCCGTCCGCGCTGGTGGCGGCCATCCGGTGGTCCTCGGTGTCGCACCGGGCGGAGCTGCGGGCGTTGACGTACACGCCTCCGCCGGTCGTCTCGGCGACGGACAGCTCGGCCGGGAAGGCGGGGGCGGTCCGGTCGACCGCCGCCTGCGCGCCCAGGGCCCAGGTCAGTCCGCCGTCGTCGCTGACGTAGAGCTGGCCGCCCGCCCGGCCGTCCGTCGTCGTGAAGTCGCCCGGAACGACCAGTCTGCCCCGGTGCGGGCCGCCGGTGAGCTGGATGCCGTGTCCGGGGCCCGTGGAGATCCATCCCCGGTCCGCCGGCTTCAGGTGGGTGAGCGGGGCGCCCTCCGTCCACGTGGCGCCCACGTCCACGCTGTGCGCAACGCGCAGGCTCCGGGGCCCGCGGACCGGCTGGCTCTCGGTGCCGCTCCAGCCGCCGGTCGCGTACAGCAGCGACACCCGCCCGGTCGCCGCGTCCACGACCGGCGACGGGTTCCCGTGCGCGTCCGTGTCGCCCTTACCGGCCACCACCGTCAGCGGGCCCCAACTCCGGCCGCCGTCCGTGGACTTCCGCATCACGATGTCGTTGTGCCCGATGTCGCTGCAGGTGGCCACCCGCCCCTCGGCGAAGGCCAGCAGAGCGCCCGAGGGCGTGGCGACGAGTGCGGGGATGCGGAAGCAGTGGTAGGAGCTCTCGCTGTCCGCCTTGAAGGGGGTGGTGACCGCCGCCGGCACGGCCGCCGCGGGGGGAGCGGGGGCTCCGAGGGCCGTGGCCGCCAGCGCCAGCGCGAGGGCGGCCGTGGTCGCGCGGGTTCTTCGGCGACGGTTGCGGCTCATGAGGAAAGCCGCGGGTCGTCGGGGCAGGCGCATGGTGTCCGTCCTCGTGTTCGTGTCGGCATCGGTGGACCGGAGGAGCCCCCGCGGCGCGGGCACGCCCGGACCGGAGGAGGCCCTGCGGGGGCACGGCCGGTCCGGGCGTACCGGGCGTACCGGGCAGGCGCGCCGCCCGGTACGCCCGGTACGCTCGGGTACGCCCGGCCGGACCGCTCGGGCACGCCCGCCCGGTCCGCTCGGGCGCGCCCGGGATCGCTCAGGCTCCGGACCCTATCTGCCGGACCCGCCGGCTCTGCTCCGTCATCGTCCGCTTCAGCCGGGGCCCGACCGGCTTCTCGACGAACCGGTGCATCAGGTAGGCCAGGACCAGGATCGAGGACACCGTCGCGATCAGCGTCAGCTGCGGCGGTATGCGCAGGCCCCGGTTCAGGACCCGGATCACGAACCAGCCCAGGTGCTCGTGGAGCAGGTAGAAGGGGTACGTCAACGCCCCCGCGAACGTCAGCCACCGCCAGTCGGCCCAGCACAGCCACCCCAGAGCCACGGCGGCCACCGCGACGAAGGAGAGGGTCACGATCAGCTGGATCGCATAGGGAGAGCGGTCGAACGCGCCGTCCGCGCCGGGATGCCACAGGGCCATGACGGAGTACCGCTGCCCCAGCAGCCAGCTGACCAGCACGATCCCCCAGAGCAGCAGGTCGCTCCCGTGCCGGTGGATCAGGTAGAGCGCGAGACCGGCGATGAAGTACGGCGCGTGGTCCCGCATCACCAGGGCGTCGGTCAGCGGATGGTCGGCGATCCGGGCGAAGGCGCCCGCCAGCGTCCAGCCGCAGCAGAAGACGACCACCCGGCGGTAGGTGACCCCGCGCCAGACGACGAACACGGCGAACAGCACGTAGAAGCGCAGCTCCACCCAGAGCGTCCAGCACACCCCGAGGACCCGGTCCACGCCCAACGGTTGCTGGAGCATCGTCAGGTTGACCAGCAGTTCGTCCGGGCGCAGCGGCTCCACGACCACCGGCAGCAGAACGGCCGCCGCGGTGACGACGACGATCGCCGCCCAGTACGCCGGGTAGAGGCGGGCGACGCGGGAGCGGAAGAAGTCGCCCACCGAACGGCCCCAGCTGCTCATGCAGATGACGAACCCGCTGATGATGAAGAAGAGCTGCACCCCCAGGCTGCCGTACGTGGCGAACGACGACAGCGTCGGGAACAGGTGCGCCGGCGACTGCCCCCAGGACTCGGCGACCGGGCCTTCCTTGCCCGCGTAGTGGTAGAGGCAGACCATCAGCGCGGCCAGGATGCGCAGCCCGTCCAGCGCCGCCAGTCGGCTCCGCTGCTTCGGCGGCGGGTCCGTTCGCGCCGGTTCGGCGGGCCGGCCCTCCTGGACCGGAAGTGTCGCCGTACCCGCCCGCTCGCCCGTCATGCCGGTTCCCCCGGTCGTTTCCCGGACCGTTCCCCCGCTCATCTCCCCGCCCTCTCAGCCGCGCGTGCCGCGGACACGGGGGAGCCGCTGCTCCGCGCCCCGCTTCCAGGCGGCGGCCTGCCGGGCGATCCTGCGGACCGTCGCGTTGCGCGGGATGAAGTCGAACTGCGCCGGAAGGGCCCCCGGCAGCGCGAGCGCGGTGAGCCGGCGGCGGCGGAAGTACGGCGACGACGCCGAGGCCGGATGGGCGGCGAGGTACTCCTCGGCGGCGGGCCGCAGCCGCGGGTAGATCTGCGGCTGCATGGCGAATCCGACGGCCGTGACCAGGCCCGACAGCTCCGCGCGCACCCGGTCCGCGTCCGGCAGCCGCCACGAGGTGACCGCCTCCCGGTCCTCCAGGGCGGGCAGCAGGGCGTCGACGATCGTGACCGGGACGCGGTTGCTGTTCTGGTACGGGGTCAGCGCGGCGAGCAGGTCCCTCGTGCCGACCCGTGCGACGGGAATCCCGTAGAACGTCGCGGCGGTCAGCAGCGCGGTGGAGAACGCGCCCACCACGAGCGCCGGACGCGTCCGCTCGTACACCACCTCGGCGATCACCGGGGAGTCCAGCACGGTGAGGCCGGCGCCGAGCCGCGCGGCCTCCTCCTCCAGCGCGCGCGACCAGCTCACCGGGGCGGCGGGGTGCGGCTTGAAGACCACCTGCGTGTGGCCGAGCGCGACCGTGCCGCGCAGCATCCGCAGGTGCAGCTCCTGCTCCTCGTCGGCGGTCAGGACGTCGATGGCGGAGAGGTACTGCCCGAGCAGCAGGGCCGGTGCGTCGGCCGGGGCGGCGAACTCCTCGGCGGAAGATGCGAGTTCGCCCAGGACCTTGAGGAACTCGGCGGTCGGCACGACTTCCGGCTCGACGTCGAACTCGGTCATCAGCAGCGGCCGCAGTCCCGGCACCAGGTCCAGGTGGAGCAGGCGCTGCACGCGGGTGCCGATCAGCGGGTCGATCTTGCTGCGGGTGGGCCCGTAACTCATCAGCCCGTCCGCGTAGAGGTGGATCGGGCTCTCGCCGAAGATCTTGGCCACGGCGCTGGACGGATTGGCCTGGATGGACTCGCAGGCGATCTCCACCGGTCCGTCGCCCAGCCCCCAGGCCAGCCGCAGGTACCGCTCCCAGAGGAGGGTGTCCTGCTCGCGGGGGAACCAGCCGGCCGGGTGGAAGGGCCTGATGAACGCGTTCCACGAGTGGACCTCGTCGAACTCCGGCCGCAACGAGCCGAATCCGGCCATCCGGTCGAGCGGGGTGCCCACCTCGGGGGCGGGGGAGGTGTCACTGACGATCAGCAGCCGGCGGTGCTCGGCGCGCGGGCCGAACTGACCGGCCCGGATCGCCGCGGTCACCGTCGCCGCGGCGTACTGGGAGGCCGCGAAGAAGAGCTGGGTGGAACGGATGGCAGACATCAGGCGCGGGCTCCGGAGGCGGCGGCAGGTGTGACGGCGGGGGCGGGCTCCGTGCCGGGGCGGCGGCGCACCCGGCGGAGCAGGGCGGCGCGCCGGTCGCCCAGGGAGTGGAGGGTCTCGTCGAGCAGCTCGGCGGGGAGCCTGCGCAGGGCGGTGGCGCTCATGGTGCGCAGCGTCCGCGCCACGGCCGGTTCGAACCGTTCGATGGAACCGAGATGGTGGGCCATGACCGCGCAGTACGTCCGCACGGCCTTCGGCAGCAGGACGTCCGCGTCGGGGTCCCGCGACGTCTCCTCGACGATCTGGTCGAACGCCCGGATGAAATCGAGCTGCCGGACATCGCCGATCTGGGTGAGCGAGGAAGCGACCCCGCGCCGGTAGAAGAGGCCGAGCAGGCCGACCGCGGCGAAGCTCTCCGCCTCCCGGTGCAGCCGCCAGATCCACGGCCGGTCCTCGGCGGTGCGCAGGCCGTCGGTGAAGTGCAGCAGCCCCCGGTCGAGGAGGCGGCGGTGGTAGATGCCGGCCCAGGCGTACGGGTAGTCCACCGACGTGGTGCGGTCGACCGGGAGGATCACCGAGCGCGGGCTGAGCACCACGTTCCGCAGCCCGTGCGGCACCCGGTGCACCGTCCGCGTACGGCCGGTGGCCTGGACGTGGTCCGTGCGGACGAAGTCGCACTCCAGCCGCTCGGCCGCGGCGACCAGGTCCGCGAAGTAGCCGGGGGCCAGCCAGTCGTCGCCGTCCAGGAAGGTCAGGTACTCCCCGTCCGCCGCGTCCAGGCCGGTGTTCCTGGCCGTGGCCAGACCGCCGTTGCGCTCATGGACGATCACCCGCGCACCGGGAATGTCCTTCGCGGCGCGCTGGAGGATCTCGGCCGTCCCGTCGGTCGACCGGTCGTCGACGAGGAGGAACTCGAAATCGTCGCGGGCGTTGGCACGCAGGCTTCTGAGGGTGTCGGGCGCGTATGTCTGCACGTTGTAGAACGGCACGATGACGGAGAGCTTAACCACCCGCATCACGCTAGTCGGAGGCCCGGCACATTCCTTGTCCCGAGAAAGTACTGCGCGTGAACGATGAATGTCCGAACGGTGAAGTGGATCGAATGCGACGGAAGTTGACCCGTCCTGCCTGCCGATTCCCCAAGCGTCGGCCGCCTGTTAACCATTTGTTGCTGTCGCGTTGGGCCGCTCATCGAAATGCCTTCCTAATTTCTGGGATGTGCCCCCACGTACCAGCAATCAGGCCGATCAGGCCGAAACCCCCGCCGCGCCCCGACCGGCGCTGAGGGTCGCCGTCCTCGCCGACTCCGACACCCGGTGGAAATGGGGCGCGCTCACCGCGCGCCGCCTGACCTCCGGGTCCGGTGAGCGGGGCGCGCGCCCCGTCGAGGTCAGCGGGCTGCTGCTGCGCGGCCGGGCCACGCCGACGCCCCGCCAGCTCGCGGAGGTCGGCGAGGTCGGGATCGACGCCGCGCGGGTCCGTGAGGTCACCGCCGTCGAGTTCCTGCACACCGTGCGCGACGAGGCGTACGACGTCGTCGTCCTCGCCCTCGTCGGCGGCGGCGTCCAGGCCATGCTGCACGGCCTGGCCGCGCTGAGCCTCCCGCGCCGTCCCGTCGTCGTCACCGGATACGTCGGCGTCGTCTACGAGAAGCTGGCCGACGGGCTCCTGCTCCGCCACGGCGCGGACGTCGTCCTCGCCAACTCGGCCCACGACGCGGAGCGCTTCCGCGCGGTGTACGAAGGCGTGGGCGCCGACGCCTCGGCGGTCACCGAGGCGGCCCTCCCCTTCCTCGGCGGAGCCCCCTACCGCCCCGAAGAGGGCCGCGACACCGTGGTGTTCGCCGCCCAGCCCTCCGTACCGGCGACGCGCGCCGACCGTACGTACCTGCTGCGCCGGCTCGTCGAGCACGCCCGGCTGCACCCGCGCCGCGAGGTGCTGCTGAAGCTGCGCTCCAAGCCCGGCGAGCACACCACGCACATCGAGGAACTGCCCTACCAGAAGCTCGCGCAGCGGCTGCCCGGCGGCCTGCCGCCCAACTTCCGCCTGGTGTACGGGCACATGGGCGAGGTCCTGGACCGCACCGACCTCCTGGTCACGGTCTCCTCGACCGCCGCGCTGGAATCGCTGCACCGCCGCATCCCGACCGCGATCCTCACCGACCTCGGCGTCCGCGAGCCGCTCGGCAACCACCACTTCGTCGGCTCCGGGCTCCTCACCTCGTGGGACCGGCTCGACGGCGGGACGCGGCCCCGGCCGGACCCGGAGTGGGTGGCCCGGCAGGGCGTCGCCGCCGACGGCTCGTACGGCACCGCCTACGACACCGCCCGCGCCAAGGTCACCGCCCTCCTCGACGGCGGCGAACTCCCGCCGCTCGCCCCCTACTACACGCCCGCGACCGCCCCCGGCTACCTCCCCGGCATCCTCGCCCGCCACCACCTGGCCCCCGACGGCACGCCCCTGCCCGGCGCCGCCGCACCGCAGGAGCCGGGCCGGGTCCGGGGCGCGGTCCGCGAAACCGTCCGCAACGCGGCCCGCGGCGCCTACCGCCACGGCGTCCAGCGCGTCGCGCCGGTGATCCGCCGGATGGGGGAGCTGTGACCGCTCCCGCAGGAGCCCCGGAGACCTCGGGGCCCACCACGCCCGGAACCCCCACCACACCAGGAGCAGCGATGCAGCCGCCCCCGACCCCGACCGTCGTCGCCGTGATCCCCGCCCGCGGGGGGTCCAAGGGCGTCCCCGCCAAAAACCTCGCCGAGGTCGGCGGCATCCCGCTGGTCGCCCGCGCCGTCCGCGCCGCGCTCGGCGCCCCCGAGGTCACCGACGTCGTCGTCACCACCGACGACGGGACGATCGCCGAGGCCGCCCGCGCAGCCGCCGCCGACCTCCGGGCCGCCCACCGGCTGCACTGCGTGGAGCGCCCCGCCGCCATCGCGGGCGACACCGCCACCAGCGAAGCGGCCGTCCTGCACGCCCTGGACGTCTACGAGGCGGAGCGCGCCAGGACCGTCGACGTGGTCCTCCTCGTCCAGTGCACCAGCCCCTTCGTCTCCCCCGAGGACATCGACGGCGTGGCCCGCGCGGTCGCCCACGAGGGCGCGGACACGGCCGTCACGGTCGCCCCGTTCCACGGCTTCGTCTGGCGCGACGGGCACGCGGTCGAGGAGGGCACGTACGGCGTCAACCACGACAAGTCCGTACGCCCCCGCCGCCAGGACCGCCCCCAGGACCTCCTGGAGACCGGCGCCGCCTACGCGATGGACGCGGCGGGCTTCCGTACCCACCGTCACCGCTTCTTCGGCCACACCGCCCTCGTCCGCACCGACCCGGCGCGGGTGCTGGAGATCGACGACCCGCACGACCTGGCCCGCGCCCGCGCGCTCGCCCCGCTCCTGGACCCCTCCCCGCTGCCCTCCCTCGCGGACGTGGACGCGGTGGTCCTGGACTTCGACGGCACCCAGACCGACGACCGGGTCATGATCGACTCGGACGGCCGCGAGACCGTCGCCGTGCACCGGGGCGACGGCCTGGGCATCGCCGCCCTGCGCAAGGCCGGGGTCCCCCTCCTGATCCTCTCCACCGAGCAGAACCCGGTCGTCGCCGCCCGCGCCCGCAAGCTCCAGGTCCCCGTCCTGCACGGCATCGACCGCAAGGACGAGGCGCTGAAGCGGTGGTGCGACGAGCACGCCATCGCCCCCGACCGGGTCCTCTACGTCGGCAACGACGTCAACGACCTCCCCTGCTTCTCGCTCGCCGGCTGGCCCGTCGCGGTCGCCGGCGCCCACGACTCGGTACGCGCCGCCGCGCGCGCCGTCACGACCACCCCCGGCGGCTACGGCGCCATCCGCGAGATCGCGGCCTGGCTGCTCGGCCCCACCCTGACCCACACCCCCTCCCCCTCTGTCCCCACCACGTAAGGAAGCACCACCATGAGCACCTCCCGCCTGCGCACCTTCGGCACCCGCACCGCCGGCCCCGGCAACCCCGTCTACATCACGGGCGAGATCGGCATCAACCACAACGGCGACCTCGACAACGCCATCGCGCTGATCGACGCGGCCGCCGAAGCAGGCTGCGACGCCGTCAAGTTCCAGAAGCGCACCCCGGAGATCTGCACCCCGCGCGACCAGTGGGACATCGAGCGCGACACCCCCTGGGGCCGGATGACGTACATCGACTACCGCCACCGCGTCGAGTTCGGCGAGGCCGAGTACACCGCCATCGCCGAGCACTGCGCGAAGCGCGGCATCGACTGGTTCGCCTCCCCGTGGGACACCGAGGCCGTCGCCTTCCTGGAGAAGTTCGACGTCCCCGCCCACAAGGTGGCCTCCGCCTCGCTCACCGACGACGAGCTGCTGCGCGCCCTGCGCGCCACCGGCCGCACGATTATCCTCTCCACCGGCATGTCCACCCCGAAGCAGATCCGCCACGCGGTCGAGGTCCTGGGCAGCGACAACATCCTGCTCTGCCACGCCACGTCGACGTACCCGGCGAAGGCCGAGGAGCTGAACCTGCGGGTCATCAACACCCTCCAGCAGGAGTACCCGAACGTCCCGATCGGCTACTCCGGCCACGAGACCGGCCTCCAGACCACCCTGGCCGCCGTCGCGCTGGGCGCCACGTTCGTCGAGCGCCACATCACGCTGGACCGCGCCATGTGGGGCTCCGACCAGGCCGCCTCCGTCGAGCCGCAGGGCCTGACCCGCCTGGTCCGCGACATCCGCACCATCGAGCAGTCGCTCGGCGACGGCGTCAAGAAGGTGTACGAGTCCGAGCTCGGCCCGATGAAGAAGCTCCGCCGCGTCGCGGGCGTCGTCGCCGAGACCGAGAACGCGCCGGCCCCCGAGCCGGTCGCGGTCTGAGCGCCGACCGGTGAACCTCGCCTTCGTCGAGAGCCCGGTCCAGCTCCTGAACGTCCTGGAGTGGGTTCACGCCCAGGGGGGAGACGATCCGGCCGCCACCACGGTCGTCGTCCTCCCTCCGGTCGACCCGATGTCGCGCGGTCAGCTGCGCCGGATGGCGGAGCTGGCCCGCGACGAGGGCATCACGGTCCGCTGGCAGGAGGCGCGCGGCGAATCGGGCGCGCCCCTGAAGGCCCTGCGCGCCCTGGCCGGCCTGGTCCGGCGCGCGGACCACATCGTGATCGGCGACCCGTTCTCCCGGTACGTCCAGCTCCTGCTGACCCTGGTCCGCGCCGACCGCCTCACGGTGGTCGACGACGGCACGGCCACCATGGAGTTCGTCGCCCAGCTGGCCCGCGGCGAGCGCCTGACGCGCTGGCACCGCCGGGGCCGTACGGGACCGCGCGAACTGGTCCTGGCCCCGGTCACCGCCACGGCCCGCCGCCGCTTCACCCCGTCGGCCGGCCACACGGTCGAGGTGTTCACCGCGATGCCGGTCGAGGCTCCGGCCGGCATCGCGGTCACCCCGAACACCTTCGCCTGGACCCGGTCACGTTTCGGTCCGCCGAGCGTCGGCAACGGGGCGGACCTGGTCGGCACCTCCCTGGTCGAGACGGGCGTCGTGGACCCCGTCCCGTACCAGGAGGCGGTCACGGCCCTGGCCCGCGCCCACGGGGCCACCCGCTACTTCGCCCACCGCCGCGAGTCCGCCGAGAAGCTCCACGCCCTGGAAGCCGCCACCGGCCTGGAGATCGTCCGCCCGGACCTCCCCCTGGAACTGATCGCCCGCCGCGGCCCCATCGGCCGCACGATCGTCAGCTTCCCCTCCACGGTCGTCCACACCCTCCCGCTGGCCCTGACCGGCACGGGCGTGAACGTGGCGGTCTGCGACATCGCCCCGGAATGGCTCCGCACCACGGCGTCCCCGCGCGCCCAGGGCTTCCTGAGCGGCGTCACGGAGACGGCACGGGGGGTGCAGCGGCTGTCCTCGGTGGCCCGCGCGTAGGACCCCGCCGCGGGTGGCTAGCGGCGCGGCTCCAGCATCTTCTCCACCAGGTTCCGGGTGGCCCGCTGGACCAGCGGGTCGAGGTGGTCGGGTTCGTTCAGCGCGAGCGGCCAGTGGAACGTCCCCGCGACGAAGACCAGCGTTCCCTCGGTGTCCTCGCACAGACTGGCGTTGTGCTCCCGGCGGCCCCGGCCCCAGCTGTCGGTGTACGGGGAAGCTGCCAGGAGCGTCTGGGTGCTGTTCGCCGGGCGGGGCATCGAGGGATCGAACCCGTCGGCCTCCACTGCCACCAGATCCGGAATGCTGTCACCGTCCCGCAGCCCGGTCCCCTTCCAGAACCAGTGCTTGCTCTCCCGGACCACGAGCGGTACGGGCTCGGCGAGAATGCCGTTGTACTGCACGCCCAGCAGCCCTTGCTCTGCTTTGCGCCGCTTCTTGGACAGCTTGCGCCAGCGCACGGTGGGGCCCGCGGTGCCCGGTTCGGGGTCGGGAGCCTCCTTGTAGCACGTGACCACCCGGCTTGCGCGGCCGTCGTCGGAGGGCTCGACGCGGACGTGGAAGTAGATGTTGTTCGAGGCGAGGAAGGCGAGATGGGTCCCGGCGGCCACCGCGTCCTCGGCGCAGTCGCGCATCTCCTTGGACCAGTATTCGTCATGCCCGGAGAAGACCACCGCGGTGTAGTCGCCCGGGTCGATCCGCCCCTCGTGCAGATCAACGCTGCTCGCGTAGGTGATGTCGTACCCGGCCTCTTCCGCCCACCGGGCCGTGGCCGTGTCCATCTCGAACCACCGTGGTGTCCCGGCGTTCACGTACGGCCTGTCGAAGGAGACCCGGAAGGCGCGTACCTCGTTCCCACCGATCTCGCCCTCGGCGGTGTAGCCCTTGTACAGGTTCTTGCCGGTGCGCCCGTCGAAGGGCCAGATGTTGTACGCCTGGTAGGTGGTGAAGGGCAGCACCATCAGGAGATCGGACCGGCGCCGGGTGTCTCGTACGACGAACGGTGTGTAGCTGCGGAAGCCGTCTTCCGAGGTGAAGACCGCCAGATGGATCCCCGACACCCAGGCTTCCGGAATGTCCAGGGTCCAGGTGGTCGGCCAGGCGCAGGCTATGAGCCCGGTGTCCGGATCGGGAGCCGGCCGCTTCCGGGGCTCCACCCGGACCGGGTCGCTGGTCAGCAGGTGCCGGGCTCCGTCACCGCCGTAGTGGCCCACCCGGTAGATCGCCACGGTGCATTCCTGGGCGTGGTGGGCCGACAGGTGAAAGCCGATCGATTCGCCACGGCCGACCGAAGTGGCCGAGGCGTACCCCTGTATCTGAATGTCCTTGTCATTGGCGGCCCGTGTACCGCCCTGCCCGATGCGCCACTCCTGGGACCCGGTGGAGCGGTTCTCCCGTGCGACGGGGTTCTTCCCCGTACGCGCGGCAGGGCGTCTCGGCAGGGACTCCGCCTCGCCGCGCAGTTGGTAGCCGGCCACCGCTATGGCTCCGGCCCCGATGGTTCCGAGCGCAACACGGCGGGACACTTTCGGCACAGCACACACTCCGGGGCCCGGACGCCGGGCCTCACGCCGCACGCGTCGATACGTAGGCGACGGACGGGGCGCACAGGGACTCGTGCGGCATCTGTCGACGACCGCTCATCGTAGGGGTGTGAAGGGCGGTAAAGACAGCTGTAAAGAACGTGTGACTGGACACAACGAGAGGTGCGGCTCACTCGGCCATCGCCGCTGACGTCACCGTTGCTGAGACCTTCGGGGCGGGAGGGGCGCGTCGGCGGAGAAGTGGTCCGGGTCCGGGAGGCGGAGGTTTATACCCGAAACCGCCCCGCACCACACGTCCCCACGCGGACTTTGTTCCCCTGCACGGCTGAAATTTCGCTGATCCCTGGCCAGTTGAGGGGCCGAGGGGCCTACGCTTGATCAGGTGAACCACGTGAAGTCCCGCGCCTCCCGCCCCCACGACCTGCCCGACGCCGAGCAGCCGGGGGGAGGCGGCCTGCCGGGGCGGCTCCCGGACGAGCTCCGTGCCGAGCTGATCGCCTTCCGCCGGGATCTGCACATGCACCCCGAGCTGGGCAACCAGGAGTTCCGCACCACCGCCGCCATCAAGGACCGGCTGGAGATGGCCGGGCTCAAGCCGCGGGTCCTGCGGGTCGGGACCGGGCTCATGTGCGACGTGGGGGAGTGGGACGGGGTGACGCCCATGCTGGCGTTGCGGGCGGACATCGACGCGCTGCCGATCCCGGACACCAAGACGGGCGTTCCTTACCGGTCCACCGTTCCCGACCGGGCCCACGCCTGCGGGCACGACGTGCACACCACCACCGTGCTCGGCGCGGGTCTCGTGCTCGCCGGGCTCGACCGGCAGGGGCGGCTGCCCAACGCCGTGCGGCTGATCTTCCAGCCCGCCGAGGAGGTCCTGCCCGGCGGCGCGGTCGACGCGATCGAGTCCGGGGTGCTGGAGGGCGTCGGGCGGATCATCGGCGTCCACTGCGACCCGAAGGTGGACGCCGGGCGGATCGGGCTGCGCGTCGGGGCCATCACCTCGGCCTGCGACCGGCTGGAGATCAGTCTCGACGGCCCCGGCGGCCACACCGCCCGGCCGCACCTGACCACCGACCTGGTCACCGCCGCCGCCCGGATCGCCGTGGACGTGCCCGCGCTGCTCGCCCGCCGGGTCGACGCCCGCGCCGGGCTCGCGCTGACCTGGGGCCGGCTGGAGACCGGGCACGCCCCCAACGTCATCCCGCAACACGCCGAGCTGTCCGGCACCGTCCGCTGCCTCAACCTGGACGCCTGGCGCGAAGCCCCCGACCTGGTGCACGCCGCCGTGGACGAGGTGGCCGGAATGCACCGGGCCAAGACCGTCATCACCTACGTGCGCGGGGTGCCGCCCGTGGTGAACGACGCCGAGTCCATCGGCCTGCTGGACGCGGCGATGACCGAGCGCCGCGGATCGTACGCCATCGAGGACACCGAACAGAGCCTGGGCGGCGAGGACTTCTCCTGGTACCTGGAGCAGGTCCCCGGCGCGATGGCCCGCCTCGGCGTCCGGCCGCCGGGCGACACGCGCGGGCTCGACCTCCATCGGGGCAACTTCGACGTCGACGAAGAGGCGATCACCGTGGGTGTGGAGCTGTTCACCGCCGCGGCACTGCTCGACGGACACCGTTAGCGGAGGGTTGACGCGGTCTTCGCGGGCCGTTCGTGGACCCGCGGGACCGCTTCTGTTCACGACGATCCGATAACGGCTTCCGTACGTGCTCTTATCTGACATCTACGCGCGTTACGATCGCCGCGAAACCAGCGCCGGAAGAGGCGCTTCGGTCAGGTTTGAAGGAGCCTCCCTTGCGCCGGATCACCAGGATCACCACCGTGGGCATTGCGTCCGCGGCGCTCGCGCTCAGTGTCACCGCCTGTGGCGGAAAGTCGTCGTCGGAAGCCGGTTCCGGCAAGGACGGCGACAAGGCCGCCATCGCGTACGACATCGGCGGTCGCGGCGACCAGTCGTTCAACGACGCCGCCTACGCCGGTCTCGCCAAGGCGGAGAAGGACCTCGGCATCAAGGGCAGCGAGGCCGAGCCCTCCGACGGGGAGGGCGACGCGGACAAGGTCCAGCGCCTCACCGAGCTCGCCCGTGCCGGCAACAACCCGGTGATCGGCGTCGGCTTCGCCTACGCGCCCGCCATCAAGAAGGTCGCGCCGAAGTTCCCGAAGACCACCTTCGGCATCATCGACGACGCCTCGGTGACCGGCGACAACATCGCCAACATCGTCTTCAACGAGGAGCAGGGCTCCTACCTCGCCGGCGTCGCCGCCGCCAAGGTCACCAAGACGAAGAAGATCGGCTTCATCGGCGGTGTCGAGACCCCGCTGATCAAGAAGTTCGAGGCCGGCTTCGTCCAGGGCGCCAAGGACACCGACGCCTCGGTCGAGGTCCTCCCGCAGTACCTGACCCAGCCGCCGAACTTCGACGGCTTCTCCAAGCCCGACCTCGGCAAGGCCGCCGCCCAGGGCCAGCTCGACAAGAAGGCCGACGTGATCTACTCGGCCGCCGGTCTGGCCGGCTCCGGTGCCATCGAGGCCGCCTCCAAGGCGGGCAAGTGGAACATCGGCGTCGACTCCGACCAGTACCAGCAGAAGGGCCTCGCGGCCTACAAGGAGTCCATCCTCACCTCGGTCACCAAGGACGTCGAGGACTCCGTGTTCAACCTGATCAAGTCGGTCAAGGACGGCAAGCCGACCACCGGTGAGATCCGCTACGGCCTGGACAAGGACGGCGTCGGCCTGTCGATGTCCAACCCGGCGTTCGCCAAGATGACCGACGTCATCGCGGCCGTCGACAAGGCCAAGAAGGAGATCATCGACGGCAAGATCACCGTCAAGACCGCTCCGTAAGCGGTCCGGCGCCCGACGCCGTACGGCTGGTTTCCCCCGGCCCTGTCCGTCCCCGTCCGCACCGCGGCCGGTGGACGGACAGGGCCGCGGGCCCGTCCCCGCCCCGCGGCCCGGCCCCCCGCCCCGCGCGACGGGGCCGAGATGTCCCGCGCGACCCCACGAAGAAGTTCCGCCTCTCGCCGTGCTCTCCCACACCGGCCCGGACCCGCGTCCGGACGGTGACGTGCACCCCGTGTTTCACGATTCGGCAGCGCTACGCGTGTAGACAGCCCTCCGGCGCGATAACTTCACCCCCGCCCCTCAGAGCCCCCCTGCCCCTCCGCCCCCGCTCCTGTCCGGCCAAGGAGAGTGCGTCATCAACGCGTCCAGCAGCCCCCCCGCCGTGGAACTGCACGGCATCACCAAGCGCTTCCCCGGCGTCGTCGCCAACCACGACATCGACATCACCATCCGCAAGGGCACCGTCCACGCCCTCGTCGGTGAGAACGGCGCCGGCAAGTCCACCCTGATGAAGATCCTCTACGGCATGCAGAAGCCGGACGAGGGCACCATCGCGATCGACGGCCGGCAGGTCGCGTTCTCCAATCCGGGCGACGCCATCGAGCGGGGCATCGGCATGGTGCACCAGCACTTCATGCTCGCCGACAACTTCACCGTCCTGGAGAACGTCGTCCTCGGCGGCGAGAAGCTGTACGGCATCGGGTCCGGCGCCCGGAAGAAGATCAAGGAGATCTCCGACGCGTACGGCCTGGGCATCCGGCCCGACGCGCTCGTGGAGGACCTCGGGGTCGCCGACCGGCAGCGCGTGGAGATCCTCAAGGTGCTCTACCGGGGCGCCCGCATCCTGATCCTCGACGAGCCGACCGCGGTCCTCGTGCCGCAGGAGGTCGACGCCCTCTTCGCCAACCTGCGCGAGCTCAAGGCCGAGGGCCTCACCGTCATCTTCATCTCGCACAAGCTGGGCGAGGTGCTCTCCGTCGCCGACGACATCACGGTGATCCGCCGCGGTACGACCGTGGGCACCGCGGACCCGGCCACCACCACGACCAAGCAGCTCGCCGAGCTGATGGTCGGCAGCGAGCTGCCCTCGCCGGAGACCCGCGAGTCCACCGTCACCGACGTGCCCATGCTGCGCGTGAAGGAGCTGGCGCTCACCGTCACCGACCCCGACGGCACCGTCCGCGACGTGCTCGCCGGGATCGACTTCACCATCCACCAGGGTGAGGTCCTCGGCATCGCCGGCGTCGAGGGCAACGGGCAGACCGAGCTGATCGAGGCCCTGATGGGCATGCGCGACCCGGACGGCGGGGTCATCACCCTCGACCAGGACGACATCTCGCACGCCCCCACCCGCAAGCGGCGCGAGTCCGGCATCGGATACATCCCCGAGGACCGCCACCGCCACGGCGTCCTGCTGGACGCCCCGTTGTGGGAGAACCGCATCCTCGGCCACGTCACCGAGAAGCCCAACAGCCGCGGCTGGCTGCTGGACAACAAGGCGGCCCGCGCCGACACCGTGCGCATCGTGCGCGAGTACGACGTGCGCACCCCCGGCATCGAGGTCACCGCCGCCTCCCTCTCCGGCGGCAACCAGCAGAAGCTGATCGTCGGCCGCGAGATGAGCCACGCCCCCAAGCTGCTGATCGCCGCCCACCCCACCCGCGGCGTGGACGTCGGCGCGCAGGCCCAGATCTGGGACCAGATCCGTGAGGCCCGCCGGGAAGGGCTGGCCGTGCTGCTGATCTCGGCCGACCTGGACGAGCTGATCGGGCTCTCCGACACCCTGCGCGTCATGTACCGCGGCCGACTGGTCGCCGACGCCGACCCGGCCACCATCACCCCGGAGGAACTGGGCTCGGCCATGACCGGCGCCGCCACCGGTCACCTCGAAAGCCCGGAGGACGAGGCCCGATGAAGAAAATCGACAAGGACCGGCTGATCCTGGGCTTCGCCGGCCCGGTGCTCGCCCTGGTCGTGGCCCTCGCGCTGACGACCGTGGTGCTGCTCGCCTCCGGCCGCAACCCCTTCGAGCCGTACCGGATCATGTTCGAGTCGGCGAGCTACGTCGACGTACAGGTCCTGATCGTCAACCAGGCCGGTACGTACTACCTCGCCGCACTCGCGGTCGCGGTCGGCTTCCGGATGAACCTCTTCAACATCGGCGTCGACGGCCAGTACCGCCTCGCCGCCATGCTGGCCGCGCTGGTCGGCGCGAGCGTCGACCTGCCCGGCCCGCTGCACATCGCGCTGATCGTGATCGTCGCCATGATGGTCGGCGCGTTCTGGTCGGGCATCGCGGGCTTCCTCAAGACCACCCGCGGGGTGAGCGAGGTCGTCTCGACGATCATGCTCAACTCGATCGCCACCGCGCTGGTCGCCTGGATGATCCTGCCGAAGAACTTCGGCGAGCAGCCCGCCGGCTCCAACAACCTCACCACCGGTGAGATCCCGGAGTCCGGCTGGTTCCCGGGGCTCCCGATGGGCGACCAGGCCGGCGAGATCTACGGCTTCACCTTCGTCGCCGCCGGCTGCGGCCTGCTGTACTGGTTCGTGCTGAACCGCACCCGGTTCGGCTTCGACCTGCGGGCCACCGGCGCCAGCGAGAGCGCCGCCCAGGCGTCCGGCGTGGACGCCAAGAAGATGATCCTCACCTCGATGCTGATCTCGGGCGCCGTCGCGGGTCTGGCGGGCATGCCGACCCTGCTCGGCGACACCCACACCTACAGCCTCGACTTCCCCACCGGCATCGGCTTCACCGGCATCACCATCGCGCTGCTGGGCCGCAACAACCCCCTCGGCATCGCCTTCAGCGCGCTGCTCATCGCCTTCCTGGACAAGTCGTCCGCCTCGCTCGACCAGTACGGGTACGAGAAGGAGATCGCCACGATCATGCAGGGCCTGATCGTGATCTCGGTCGTCGTCTCCTACGAGCTGGTACGCCGCTACGGCGTCCGCCGCCAGCAGCAGAAGGTCGGCGAGGAGCTCGCCGCCGGCCATGCCATCAAGACCGAGAAGGAGGCGGCCCTGTGAGCACCAGCAAATCCACCGCCGCACGGCCCACCCCCGTCAAGGGCGGCCGCCGCAAGCTCTCCCTGCCCGTCGTCCTCCTGATCATCGCGGGCGCGCTCGCCCTGGTCTCGCTGGTGCGCCTGATCAGCGGCGCCGACGACATCACCTCGGTCGGCCAGGTCGCCGGCGCCCTGGAACTCGCCGTCCCGATCGGACTCGCCGGACTCGGCGGCCTGTGGGCCGAGCGCGCGGGCGTCGTCAACATCGGCCTCGAAGGCATGATGGTCCTCGGCACCTGGTTCGGCGCCTGGGCCGGGTTCCAGTGGGGCCCGTGGATGGGCGTCCTCTTCGGCATCCTCGGCGGCTGCCTCGGCGGTCTGCTGCACGCGGTCATCACCGTCACCTTCGGCGTGAACCACATCGTCTCCGGTGTGGCGATCAACATCCTCGCCGTCGGCATCACCCGCTACCTCTCCAACTTCGCCTTCGACGGCGTCCAGGGCGGCTCCTCCAAGCAGTCCCCGCGCGTCGAGCCGATCGACAAGATCACCATTCCGGGGCTCTCGGACTGGCTCCAGGACCTGCAACAACAGCACTGGTTCCTGATCTCCGACATCGCGGGCATCATCGGCGGCCTGGTCACCGGCCTCTCCCTGCTCACCGTCGTCGCCCTGCTGCTGATCCCCGCCACCTGGTGGATCCTGTGGCGCACCCCCTTCGGTCTGCGCCTGCGCTCCTGCGGCGAGTCCCCGGTGGCCGCCGAGACCCTCGGCGTCAACGTGTACAAGTACAAGTACATCGCCGTCACGGTCTCCGGCGGTCTGGCCGGCCTCGGCGGCGCGTTCCTCGCGATCGTCGCCACCGGCATCTACCAGGAGGGCCAGACCGGCGGCCGCGGCTACATCGGCCTCGCCGCGATGATCTTCGGCAACTGGATGCCGGGCGGTATGGCGCTGGGCGCCGGCCTCTTCGGCTTCACCGACAGCCTCAAGCTGCGCGGCGGTGCGGAGAACGTCCACGCGATGCTGCTCCTGCTGGCGATCCTGCTGGTCATCGCGGTGTTCTGGCAGCTGTACCGGAAGAAGTACGTCGCCGCGGTGATCTCGGCGGCCGTCTCGGCGCTGCTGTTCACCTGGTACTTCCTGACCGACCAGGTGCCCAGCCAGTTCGTCGACGCGGCCCCGTACGTCACGACGCTGCTGGTCCTCTCGCTCTCCGCGCAACGCCTGCGGATGCCCAAGGCGGACGGCGTGCCGTACCGCAAGGGCGAGGGCAAGTGACGCCGCCGGCCGCCGAGGGCGCGGCAGCCGTGGTGACCTTCGGCTCGTCCGACTGGGAGGCCCTGCGGGAGGCGGCACGGGACGCCATGTCCCGCGCGTACGCCCCCTACTCGGGCTACCCGGTCGGGGTGGCCGCCCGCGTGGACGACGGCCGCACCATCACCGGCTGCAATGTGGAGAACGCCAGTTACGGCCTCTCGCTCTGCGCCGAGTGCGGCCTGGTCTCCACGCTCCAGGCCACCGGTGGCGGCCGGCTGACCCACTTCACCTGCGTGGACGGTGCCGGGGCGATCCTGGTGCCGTGCGGCAGGTGCCGCCAGCTGCTGTACGAGTTCGGCGGACCGGAACTCCTCCTGGAGACGCCCGACGGGCTGCGCACGCTGGACGAGATGCTGCCGCAGGCGTTCGGCCCGCAGCACCTCGGCTGAGCGGGCCGCACCGCGGCTGAGCCCGCACCCCTGATTCCCGGCGGTGGCCCTTCCCCACACGGAAGGGCCACCGCTCTTTCTCCCCTCTATGCGCGTAGAGTCATCGAGGACTCTTGCGTACGCACCCGGCCGGAAGGATTCCCATGGACGCCATCTCCGTCATCCGCACCAAGCGGGACCGAGGCGAGCTGACCCCCGAGCAGATCGACTGGGTCATCGACGCCTACACCCGCGGCGAGGTCGCCGACGAGCAGATGTCCGCCCTCGCCATGGCGATCCTGCTCAACGGCATGAACCGGACCGAGATCGCCCGCTGGACCGCCGCGATGATCGCCTCCGGCGAGCGGATGAACTTCGACGCGCTCTCCCGGCCCACCACCGACAAGCACTCCACCGGCGGCGTCGGCGACAAGATCACCCTGCCGCTCGCCCCGCTGGTCGCCGCCTGCGGCGCGGCCGTGCCGCAGCTCAGCGGCCGGGGCCTCGGCCACACCGGCGGCACCCTGGACAAGCTGGAGTCCATCCCCGGCTGGCGGGCCCACCTGTCCAACGCGGAGATGCTGAACGTCCTCGACACCACCGGCGCGGTCATCTGCGCCGCCGGCGACGGCCTCGCCCCCGCCGACAAGAAGCTGTACGCGCTGCGTGACGTCACCGGCACCGTCGAGGCCATCCCGCTGATCGCCAGCTCCATCATGTCCAAGAAGATCGCCGAGGGCACCGGCGCACTCGTCCTGGACGTCAAGGTCGGCTCCGGCGCCTTCATGAAGACCATCGAGGACGCCCGCGAACTTGCCTCCACCATGGTCGCGCTCGGCACCGACAGCGGTGTGCGCACGGTCGCCCTGCTCACCGACATGTCCACCCCGCTCGGCCTCACCGCGGGCAACGCGCTGGAGGTCCGCGAGTCCGTCGAGGTGCTGGCGGGTGGCGGCCCCCGCGACGTCATCGACCTCACCCTCGCGCTCGCCCGCGAGATGCTGGACGCCGCCGGGCTCAAGGACGCCGACCCGGAGAAGGCGCTCGCCGACGGCTCCGCGATGGACGTCTGGCGCCGGATGATCTCCGCCCAGGGCGGCGACCCGGACGCCGCGCTCCCCACCGCCCGCGAGCAGCACGTGGTGACCGCGCGCTCCTCCGGCGTCCTCACCCGCCTGGACGCGTACGACGTCGGCGTCGCCGCCTGGCGCCTCGGTGCGGGCCGCGCCCGCAAGGAGGACCCGGTGCAGGCGGGCGCGGGCGTCGAACTGCACGCCAAGCCCGGCGACACGGTCACCGAGGGCCAGCCGCTGATGACGCTGCACACGGACACCCCGGAGAAGTTCGACTACGCCCTGAAGGCCCTGCCCGACGCGTACGACATCGCCCCGGCCGGCACGTCCTTCGCGCCGCTCCCGGTCGTGCGGGAACGTATCGCCTGACCTGCGGTTTCCTCGTACGGGTGAACGGGACCGGTGGACTGCCGCCGGTCCCGTTCGGCATGCTGGACCCGGTGACGTACCGATAGAGGAGACCGCCATGAGCGCACTCACCGTCGAACCTGTTCCGGGCCCCGGCACGGACTGGGACGACCTGGTCCGGATCTGGGAGGAGACGGACGCACCCGAGGGCTGCAAGGTGGAGATCATCGAGGAGATCGTCACCGTGTCGCCGCCGCCGTCCAAGGACCACAACACCACCGCGGAGCTGCTCCAGCGCAGGCTCTACACCGTCATCCCCGAGGGCTGGGGGATCTACCAGACCCTCGGCCTCTCGCTTCCCGGCCGGGGCGGGATCTACATCCCCGATCTCGTGGTCATGGAGCGGGCCCTGCTCGTCGGCCCCGGCCACACCGTCCCCGCCTCCGAGGCCCGCCTCGTCGTGGAGATCACCTCCCGCGCCAATGCCAACCACGACCGCGTCAGCAAGGTGAACGGCTACGCCAAGGCCGGGGTCGAGCTGTTCCTCCTCCTCGACCCCTGGCACTCCGGCCGCCCGACCGCGACGCTCTACGGCGAGCCGGACGGAGGCACGTACCGGGTGCTGGAAACGGTCGAGTACGGGCGGGAGTTGACGCTTCCCGAGCCGTTCGGGCTGGCTCTGGACACGGGCGTTCTCCCCATCAGCTGACACGCGAGCGGCCCCCCGCACGGAACGCTGTCCGCGTGGGGGGCCGCCGTCGTGCGAGCGTGGACTACCGGCCTGTAGGGGTCACTTGCCGAAGTACGCGCTGTAGATCTTCACCGACGAGGCGTTGCCCTTCTTGTCGGTGACCTTGGCGGCGAAGGAGATCGCCTTGCCCTTCGCCGGGTTCTTGACGGTGATCTTCCCCTTCTTCACCGTGACCTTCTTCCAGGTCTTGCCGCCGTTGTAACTGACGTACGTCTTCAGCGACTTCAGGTTCTTGCCCGCGGCCGCGCCATGCACCTTCACCGGCACCGAGACGGTCTTGCCCGCCGTGACCCGGCCGTCGCCGCCCACGGCCGGGGTGAACCGGACGGTGGAGACGGGCAGCATCGTGAACGCGGTCTTCTTCGAGCGGAACGTCCAGGCCGCGTCCACCCGGGTGGAGAGCGGGTTGACCTTCGCGCTGTGGCTGACCGTGGTCGTCAGCTTGTAGTCGGCCGCGCCCGCCGGGACCCGGAAGGACGCGTCACCCGTCACCGGGTCGCCGTTCTGGCCGAGCTTCTTGCCGTTGCGGTACAGGACGGTCTTGGCCGACGTGTACAGCATCCCGCCCGCGTTGCCCCGGCCGTCGGCCAGCAGCGGGAGGGCGCCGGTGATGTCGTTGCCCTCACGGGCGATGCCGTAGTCCCCGTCGACCAGCGGGCCGAACACCGCGGTGTTCACGGTCCTCGTGTATGTCTTGCCCGCCTTGTACGCCGCCTCGCGGCCGATCCCGTAGGCGGCCTCGTACGTCGGCCAGCCATCCGCGTCGAGCGGGCCGAGCTGGTTGAATTCGAGGTTCCACCTCACCTTGTCGGCCGTGGAGACGTACAGCGTGCGGGTGCCGGGCAGCTTCTGCTCGACCGAGGTGACCCAGCTGCCGCCCTGCGTGGGCAGGAACGGGGAGGCGGTGACCGAACCCTTCTTCTTCGGCGCGGCCGAGCCCATGCCGACCTTCACCCGGGCGAGCTGCGCCGTGGTGAACTTCCGGTCGTAGCCGGTGGCGAGCTGCTTGACCTTGCCGCCGACCGCGATGTCGTACTCGGTCGAGGCGCCGCTGGTCCAGGTGCCCGTCCAGTGCTGGGCGAGCGAGACGCCGGTGACCGGCGGCCCGACGTGCAGGGTGCGGACACCGGCCGGCGATTCCATCAGCCAGCCGAAGCCGACCGACTCGTCCGCCGTCTCCACCAGGTAGTCCGGGGCGAACAGCTGGCCCTTCGCCTTGGCGTCCGGCAGTGTGACCTTCACCGGCTTCGCCTTGCGGGCGTCGAACGTCAGCGAGACGGCCCCGGTGACCGAGACCTTCGGCTGGGCGATCCAGTCGGCGCCCTTGGTGACGTCGTCCGGGTCCTGGTAGACCGTGGAGTTGGCCACGTACGTGCCCTTGGGCACCCGGATCTTCGCCACGCCGTCGACGACCTGCGGGGTCAGGAACGGGTTGCCGGACTGCGCGCCGAAGCGGAAGAGGGTGCTCTCCGCGAAGGCGGCCGGGCGGCCGTCGCGCCCGATGTGCTTGATGGTGACGTCGTAGCTCTCCGCCTCACGCTCGACCGCGGCGGCCGTGCGCACGGTCTGGCCGCCGCCGGTCGCCACCACGTACGCCGCGTACGTGCCGTCCACCGTGCCGCCGAGGCGGGTGTCGGCGGTCAGCTCGACCTCCGCCGTACCGCCCGCCGGAACGGTGACCTTGTCCGCGCCGAGCGTGAAGAAGCCGGCCGGGGCGGGCTTGCCCTGCGGGCCGGTGCCGGTCGCCTTCAGGTCGAGGGTGACGTCACCGGTGCCGAGGTTGCGGTAGGTGACCTTCTCGGTGACCGGTACGTCGTCGGTGTGCGGCCACTGCTGCACCCCGAAGCTCACCGACACCGGCTCGGCCACGATCGTCTGGGTGATCGCCCGGTCCACCTGGATCCGGCCGGAGCCCTGCTGGAACGGGTTGTACGCGCCGGGCTTCGTGGACGCGGTCAGGGCGCCCTTCAGCTCGGTGTACGTCCAGTCGGGATGCTGCTGCTTGAGCAGCGCCGCCGCGCCCGCCACGTGCGGGGTGGCCATCGACGTACCCGAGATCGTCGCGTAGCCGGCGGGCTTCTCGCCCACCTCCCGCGCGATCAGCGAACCGGGCGGGATGGCCGCCGTGGTGTCCACACCGGGGGCCGTCACGTCGGGCTTGATCGCCCCGTCCCCGATCCGCGGTCCCCGGCTGGAGAACTCCGCCAGCACGTCCTTGTCGTCGACCGCGCCCACGGTCAGCGCGGCGGTGGCGCTGCCGGGCGAACCGACCGTGCCCGCGCCACTGCCCTCGTTGCCCGCGGCGATGGCGAACAGGACGCCCTTCTCGGCCGACAGCTTGTCGACCGCCGCCTCCAGCGGGTCCACCTCCGGGGTGTCGGGACCACCGAGGCTCAGGTTGACGATGTCGGCGCCCTGCGCGACCGCCCACTCCATCCCGGCCAGGATGCCGGAGTCGTCGCCGTACCCCTCGTCGTCGAGCACCTTGCCCGCGAGCAGCTTGGCGTCCGGGGCCACGCCCTTGAACTTCCCGCCCGACTTGGCGCCGGTGCCCGCCGCGATCGAGGCGACGTGCGTCCCGTGGCCGACCCGGTCCTTGGTGTCCTTGGCGGCGCTGAAGTTCTTCTCCGCGAGGATCTGGCCCTTGAGGTCGGGGTGGGTCGTGTCCGTCCCGGTGTCCAGGACCGCGATCTTGACGCCCTTGCCGGTGAATCCGGCCTTCCAGGCCGCCGGGGCGCCGATCTGCGCGACGCTCCGGTCGAGGCTGGCCCTGCGGACCCCGTCCAGCCAGACCCGGTCGATGCCGGCCGCGGTGGTGACCCGCCCACCGGCCGCGCCGCGGTCGGTGAGGGCCTTCCAGATGGCCGGCGCGTCGGCGGTCGGCGTGGTCACCGACTCGGCGTTCAGGGACTTCAGGCTCCGGCCGACCTCGGTGCCGCCCGCGTCACGGACCTGTGCCTTCGCGGCCGCGGCCTGCTTGCCCCGGTAGCCGACGATCAGCTTGAGACCGTTCTTCTGGGCCCGGAGGTTCTCCGGCCGGCTCAGCTCGGTGACGTCGAACAGCCGCCGGTCGAGCTTGCCGGAGGCGATCAGCCTGTGGGCGTCGGCCGGTATGACGAGGGTGTGGTCCTTGTCGCTCATCCGCTGGACCGGGATGTGCTCGCGGCCCTTCGCCGCCCGGAAGGCGACCGGCTTGCCCTGGGCGTCGACCGTGACCCGGTCACCGGTGACGAGCGTCAGCTGACGTACGTCCCGGTCCTGGGCACGGACGCCGGACGGGACCCCCCTCGGGTCCGGCTGGGCGAAGGCGGCCGGGGCCATGCCCGCCGCCAGCGCCACGGCCACGGCCGTGGCGACCGTGGGTATGCACGTGTTTCTCACGTGTCTGCGCAACTCTCCCCCTGGAGAACTCGATGGTTCTTCAACCCGCCGGTCCGCAGGCACGCAGAAAGGACGGCTGCGGCCGTCGGTCCATCCGACTAGAGGGGATGCGGGGGCGATCGGTTGACCGAAGGGGCGGTCGGAAGTTCGAAGTTGACGCGAAATGGCTCCTGCGCGGCGGGATCATGCGAGCGGAGCGGAGCCATGGAGCAAGCGGAGCGGCACCCTCGCGCGGGCGGGCCGGGCGCGTCGCGGTGGCGGAGGTGCGCGGTGGCCGATGAATTTCGTCCGCCGGACCGGTCTCTCTGGTGTGGATGCCGAGAATCCGATCGTCCTGACCGTGACCGGCCCGGTCAGCCGTGCCGCCGTACCCGACCTCTGCGCGGAGCTGGAGCGCGCGCTCGCCGGCCCCCGTGGAGCGGCCCCGGTTCCCGGGGCGGTGGCGGACTGCGATGTGGGCGGGGTGGTCCGGCCCGATCTGGGCCTCGTCGAAGGGGTGGCCCGGCTGGCGCTCGTGGCCCGCCGGTCCGGGCGCACCCTGCGCCTGCGCCGTGTGCCGCCCGAACTCCGCGCGCTGCTGGACCTGGTGGGGCTCGCGGACGTGGTGGCGCTGGCGGACGACCCGGAGGAGCGCGTGCCGGGGCTGCCCTGACCCGCGTCCGGGCGTCGGGGGGACCCGCGTCCGGGCGTCAGGGGCCGGGCCCCGACGCCCGGACGCGGGCTTCCTCCTACGCGTCGGCCGGGAGCCGGTCCGGCAGGCCGAACAGCGGGAACCAGCGCGGGACGTCGAGGAAGCAGTGCATCCCGGTGATCGCCCCGTCCCGGACGTCGATG
The DNA here is from genome assembly GCF_030817475.1 of Streptomyces sp. V2I9. NCBI lineage: Bacteria > Bacillati > Actinomycetota > Actinomycetes > Kitasatosporales > Streptomycetaceae > Streptomyces > Streptomyces sp. V2I9. The sequence continues at coordinate 4,351,322 of NZ_JAUSZJ010000002.1, forward strand.
ACCTGGACCGCCCACGGCACGAACCCGGAGCCGTCCTCGGCGGGCTTGTAGTGCGCGAAGGCGGGGGAGCCGTTGGCCGCGACGGGCACCAGCCGGGAACCCGCGCAGGCCGCGCCGATGGTGGTCATGAAGCCCGTGATGTCGCCGGTGCCCCGGAGCCACAGGTCGAACGGCGGCATCGTCATCACCGCGTCCTCGTGGAGCAGTGCCGTCAGCGCGGCCATGTCGTACCCCTCGAACGCCTTCACATAGCGCTCCAGAAGCTTCTGCTGCTCCTCGTCGAGCGGGTCCGCCGGGTCGCCCGCCCGGTCCTCCGTCTCGGTCAGCGTGGCGCGGGCCCGCTGGAGGGCGCTGTTGACCGCGGGGACGGAGGTCTCCAGCAGCTCGGCGACCTCGGCGGCCTTCCAGGCGAGCACTTCGCGGAGGATCAGCACGGCCCGCTGCTTGGGCGGCAGGTGCTGGAGGGCGGCGATGAACGCCAGCCGCACCGACTCGCGGGCCACGGCCGCCTCCGCCGGGTCCTGCACGGAGGGCAGGACCCGCCCGTCGGGCATCGGCTCCAGCCAGACGTTCTCCGGGCGGGGGCTCAGCGCGGCTCGGGCGAGCGGGGTCGGGCCGGTCAGATCGACGGGGCGGGCCCGTTTGTTGCCGGCGTTCAGCAGGTCCAGGCAGACGTTGGTGGCGATCCGGTAGAGCCACGAGCGCAGCGAGGACCGGCCCTCGAACTTGTCGACGTTGCGCCAGGCGCGGATCAGGGTCTCCTGCACCGCGTCCTCGGCCTCGAAGGCGGAGCCGAGCATCCGATAGCAGTACCCGGTCAGCTCGGTCCGGTGGCCTTCCAGCCGGCTGTCGATCCCGGCTCCATCGGCGCTCGCGGCCGCCGCACCCGAGTCCGTCGTCGTGGTCAGATCGCTCATCGCTCCACCCCTGTCGCGCGCAGCCGCGCTGTGGCTTCCGTCACCCGCTACGTCGGAAGCTACCGCAGGCCGCTGACAGCCGGGGCGGAAGACGGACAGAGGGGTGCCGGACGCCATGGCTCCGGCCACGGTGTCCGGCACCCCTCCGGGATGCCCTCAGGCGCTGTGCTCAGGTTCCGGGCTTGCGCCCGTACACGTACACGTCGTCGCCGTTCTTCAGCAGTTTCCAGTATGCCTTCGCGTCGGCGGGCCGCATGTTGACGCAGCCGCCGGATCCCGGCGGGTTGTACATGGACTTGGTGACCGAGTGGAACGCCTGGCCCCCGTCGAAGAACTGGGAGTGCGGCATCCAGACCTTGTAGATGGTCGACCAGTGCTTGATGCTGCGCCAGTAGATCTTCTTGGCCCCGGTCCGGGTCTCCGCCCCGTTCCGGCCGGTCCGTACCGGCACCGGCCCGTACGTCAGCTTCTTGCCGTCCTGGATCCAGCTCAGCTGCCGCGTCAGGTCGACACAGGCGATGCGGCCCTTGTCGGTCGGGCACTTACCCGCCTTGTTGGGGTTCTTCCCGGCCGCCTTCTGGGCGAGCATCGTGTTCATCGTGCGCCAGGTCAGCGGCCCGGCGTAGCCGATGGTGGGGGTGATCCCGTGCTTCTTCTGGAACGCCTGGATCGCCTTGCAGTCGGCCGTCGACTGCTTGCCGTCCACGGGCCGCTTCAGGAACTTCTCGACCTGCTTCTGGTACGGCCCCGCCGACTTCGTGCAGGAGGCCGCCTGTGCGGCGGTGCCGCTGCCCAGGACCAGGGCCGGAGCGGCCACCAGTCCGGCTACGGACAGCGCGACGCCGCGCCGCAGCCGTCTCCCGGAATTCTTCGCCGTGACTCCCATGCGCGCCAACTCCCCTTTGCCCAGCGTGCGTTGTTGATTACGCCTGGTAGACGTGCGAAGGGGGGCAGTGGTTGCGCTCCGGTATGTCTCGATTGCGTCCCGAAAACCGGTGGCGGCCCGAGGGCCTCCGTCGGGAGGGGGTCTCAGCGGGTCGCCGGGACGAACGCCCGCCGCTCCGCGCGCGCCACCCGCGTCCCGTACAGGGTGATCGAGACGACGCCCAGGACCGCGAACAGGCCCAGCGCCACCGTCCCCGACCAGCCCCCGGCGTGGAAGGCGATCGCACCCATCGTGCCGCCCACGCTGGAGCCCAGGTAGTACGCCGACTGGTACAGCGCCGACGCCTGCGCCCGGCCCGTCGTCGCGGTGCGGCTCACCGAGGACGAGGCGACCGCGTGCCCGGCGAAGAACCCGGCCGTGATCAGCACCAGCCCCAGCAGGACGGCGGTGAGGGAGTCCGCCAGCGAGAGCAGCAGCCCGGCGGCCGTGGTGGAGACCGCCAGGTACAGCGCGCCCCGGCGGCCGAGCCGGGCCACCAGGCGTCCTGCGGCGGCGGAGGAGGCCGTGCCGACCAGATAGACGAGGAAGATCGAGCCGATGACGCCCTGCGGCAGGCTGAACGGCTCCTCCACCAGGCGGTAGCCGATCACCGTGTAGACCGCGCCGAACACCGTCATGAACAGCGCGCCGATCGCGTACAGCCGAACCAGCAGCGGGTCGGCCAGATGGCCGGTGACGGTCCGCGCGAGCGCCTTCGGGTTCAGCGAACCCGGCCGGAAGTTGCGGGCCGCGGGGATCAGGAAGTGGAACGCCACGGCGCACGCCAGCGCGAGCAGCCCGACCGCCGCGAGCGCCGCGCGCCAGCCCCAGGCCTGCGCGACCCAGCCGGTGAGGATGCGCCCGCTCATGCCGCCGATGCTGTTGCCCGCGACGAACAGGCCGATCGCGGCGATCAGCGCCTTGGGCCGCACCTCCTCCGCCAGGTACGCCATCGCGGAGGCCGGGAGCCCGGCCAGCGCCGCGCCCTGGACGGCACGCAGTGCGATCAGCGCGCCCATCGACGGGGCGAACGGCACCAGCAGGCCGACCAGCACGGCCACCGTCAGCGACGCCGTCATCATCTGCCGCCGCCCGAACCGCTCCGAGAGCGCGCTCAGCGGCAGCACGAACAGGGCCAGCGCCCCGGTCGCCGCCGAGACCGTCCAGCTCGCCTGCCCGGCGGTCGCGTCGAACGAGGCGGAGACGGCGGGCAGCAGGGCCTGGGTGGAGTAGAGGAGGGCGAACGCCGCGACCCCGGCGGCGAAGAGCGCGAAGCTCATCCGGCGGTAGCCGGGGCGGCCCGGCTCCAGCCGCTCGGGTGCGGCGGCCGCGGGCGCGGCGGGGGTGATGACGGGGGACGACGGAGCAGAGGCATCCACCACGACGGTGGATGCCCCGGTATCGGCGGGAGGCATACAGCGAACGTAGAGGGAGAGGGTTCATGCGTCCAATGCATGAAACTGCCATAATCGATCCCATGGTGCATGAACGCAGCTCAGGGCCTCGGCTGTCACCAAGCAGTTACGAAGAAGACATCCGTGCCGTGCTCGCGCCACGCCTCGCGTACTTCGAGGCGGTCGCCCGTCACGAACACGTGACCCGCGCCGCCCACGAGCTGGGCGTCCCGCAGTCCACGCTCTCGCGGGCCATGGTCCGGCTCGAAGCGGACCTGGGCGTCGCCCTGTTCGCCCGCAAGGGCCGCACGGTCTCGCTCACCCCGGCGGGCCGCACCTTCCTCGCCTCCGCCGAACGGGCCCTGGCCGAGGTGGAGAAGGCCGCCGACTCGGTCCGGGCGGACGCCGACCCGACGGCTGGCCGGGTCTCCTTCGGCTTCCTGCACACCATGGGCTCGGAGACCGTGCCCGCCCTGATCCGCGCCTTCCGGGTCGACCACCCCAAGGTCCGCTTCCAGCTCGTGCAGAACTACGGCGAGGCGATGATCGAACGGCTCCGCGCCGGCGGCCTCGACCTCTGCCTCACCTCACCCGTGCCCGACGCCCCCGACCTGGTCACCCGCCGCCTCGACGAACAGCGGCTGCGCCTCGTGGTGCCCGACGACCACCGCCTCGCCTCCCGCCGCCGCATCCGCCTCACGGAGGCCGCCGACGAGACGTTCGTGACCCTGGAACCCGGTTACGGGCTGCGCCGGATCACCGACGACCTCTGCGCGGAGGCGGGTTTCACCCCGCGTGTCGCCTTCGAGGGCGAGGAGGCGGAGACCCTGCGCGGACTGGTCGCCGCCGGGCTCGGGGTGGCGCTGCTGCCGCCGCCCGCGGTCGCCCGCCCCGGTGTCGTCGAGCTGACGGTCACCGCCCCGCGCGCGGTCCGCGAGATCGGCGTGGCCTGGCTGGACGGGCACCCGGACACCCGGCCGGTCGCCGCCTTCAAACGCTTCCTGCTCTCACGCCGGGGCAACCTGCTGCCGGACTGATGGGGGGACGGGGGTACGGGGGATACGGGAAAGCGGGACACGGCCGGGGACAGGATGCGAGAGACGGCCGGGAGCGGGCGGGGGCACGGTCGGAACCGGACGCGGGGTTCATCCTTCTGTCCGAGGCCGCGAGAATGTCCCGATGAACCGTGCACCCGCGTACTCCACCGGGCCCTCGGCCCCGCCCGCCCGCGCCGGTCTGAGGGGCATCGTGGTCCCGGCCGTGGTCGGATCGGTGCTGGTGTCGGCCGCCGCGGTCCTGTTCGCGCTGCTGCCCGGCTCGCTCTCCGAGGCTCGCGCGTTCCAGGCGGCGCGGCCGTGCGAGCGGGTCGGCGGATCGGCGGCGGAGAACGGCGACTGCCTCTCCACCTGGCCGGCCACCGTGCTCTCCACGGAAGCCCGCCCCCAGGGCAAGGGCTTCGCCCGCTGGGCCACCCTCGATCCGGGCGGCGACACCCCGCCGTTCCGCGTCCGGCTGCGGGGCGAGCACCCGGTCTGGGAGAAGCTCGCACCCGGCACGCGGGTCACCGTCGCCACCTGGCGCGACCGGGCGGTGTGGGTGGAGGCGGGGAAGGAACGCCAGGACGCGACCGACCGGCCCGGCCCCGGCGCGATCGTCCGGCTGGCCGTCGGGCTCGCGCTGCTGATCGTCGGCGGCGCCCTCCTGCGGGCCTCCGCAGGGGCGCACCGACGCCGCGCGACCGGCGCCCCGGCCGCTCGCGCCTCCCGGATCGTCGTCCCGACGGCGGCGACGGCACTCGCGGTGGGCGTCGCGGTCACCGCCGCCGTCCTGGTCGAGAACGTGCTCCTGGCCCTGCTCCTCGCCGCCGCCGGCTGCGCGGCCGCGTGGGCGGCCTCGGCGTGGCTGCTCCGCCGCCCGGCACGGCGACGTACGGCCTGACGCCGGACCTTGTGCTCCACCGGCGGGCCGGGCCGGGGGACGCACCCCGTGTACGCGGTCCCCGTGCCGCAACGACCCTCAGTGCCGCAGCGACCGCCCGAACCCGGCGGCCAGCGGCATCCGCAGCCCCAGCGGCGGCGGTGCCGCCAGGGCGTCCGCGACGGGGCGGGCGTAGGGCCGGGCGAAGAGGGAACCGCAGACGAAGTCGGCGGCCAGCGCCACCACTTCGGCACGGTGCTGGCGCAACGCGTGCCCGTCCGAGTGGACTTCGAAGCGGCAGGTGTCCCGGTTGGCCTTCTTCGCCCGCTCCGCCATCCGGTAGGACAGCTCCGGATCGGTGCGCTCGTCGTTGGTGCCGTGCACGATCAACACCCGCCGCCCCACGAGCTGTCCGACCGGTTCCGGTTCGCCCGCCGGCTGCTCCGGCAGCCACGGGGCCAGTGCCAGCACCGAGGTGACCGAGCCGTGTCCGGCGGCCCGCAGAGCAGCCCGACCGCCCATCCCGTGGCCGACCAGGCAGACCGGCACGTCGCCGTACCGGCGCTGCACCTCGTCGGCCGCCCACCCCGCGTCCTCGGCGGGATGCGCGTCGGCCGCGTTCCAGCCGCGCCACCGGTAGCGCAGCACGTGCACCGTGAGCCCCTCGCCCGCCCCGGCGCGGGCCAGCGCACGGGCGAACGGCAGCTGTGCCGCGTACGACAGGGTGGAGGGACGGCGGCGGGAATCGGCCTCGCCGTCCGGGAGCAGCAGGACCACGCCGCTGACCTCGTCCGTTGCTCCGGCCGTCTGAACGGCCCGCCCCAGCCTCGGGGGCAGGGGGACTGCGCGCTGTGCCATGACAGAACAGTGTCAGAAGGAGAGGTGTACTCCACCCGACTTCGCGGTCACTGTTACGCATCGACACGAGGCGCTCTACGCGCGTAGGCGCTAGAGTGCCAAGATGACGAGCCAGACCCCGAATGTCCCTGATTCCGACCAGATCCGGCGCGCCCCCAAGGTGCTGCTGCACGACCATCTCGACGGCGGCCTGCGACCGGGCACCATCGTGGAGCTGGCCCGCGCGCAGGGTTACGACTCCCTGCCCGAGACCGATGCCGCCAAGCTCGGCGTCTGGTTCCGCGAAGCCGCCGACTCCGGTTCGCTGGAGCGCTACCTGGAGACGTTCGCGCACACCTGCGCCGTCATGCAGACCCGTGAGGCGCTGTTCCGGGTGGCCGCCGAGTGCGCCGAGGACCTGGCCGAGGACGGCGTCGTCTACGCCGAGATCCGCTACGCCCCCGAGCAGCACCTGGAGGGCGGCCTGACCCTCGAAGAGGTCGTCGAGGCCGTCAACGAGGGCTTCCGCGAGGGCGAGCGCATCGCCCGCGCCAACGGCCACCGCATCCGGGTCGGCGCCCTCCTCACCGCCATGCGGCACGCCGCCCGCGCGCTGGAGATCGCCGAACTGGCCAACAGCTACCGCGACCAGGGCGTCGTCGGCTTCGACATCGCGGGCGCGGAGGCCGGCTTCCCGCCCACCCGCCACCTCGACGCGTTCGAGTACCTCAAGCGCGAGAACAACCACTTCACGATCCACGCGGGCGAGGCGTTCGGCCTGCCGTCGATCTGGCAGGCCCTCCAGTGGTGCGGCGCCGACCGGCTCGGCCACGGGGTGCGGATCATCGACGACATCGAGGTCGCCGAGGACGGCTCGGTCTCCCTCGGCCGCCTCGCCTCCTACGTACGCGACAAGCGCATCCCGCTGGAGATGTGCCCGACCTCCAACCTCCAGACCGGCGCGGCCGCCTCGTACGCCGAGCACCCGATCGGACTGCTGCGCAAGCTGCACTTCCGGATCACCGTGAACACGGACAACCGGCTGATGAGCGGTACGACCATGAGCCAGGAATTCGAGCGGCTGACCGAGGCTTTCGGATACACGCTCGACGACATGCAGTGGTTCACCGTCAATGCGATGAAATCAGCATTCATTCCTTTCGATGAACGTCTTGCGATGATCAATGACGTCGTCAAGCCCGGCTACGCGGAGCTGAAGTCGGAGTGGCTTTTCCGTCAGACCGCTGTGACCAGCGGATCTGCCGCCTCTTCGGGCTGATTTCCCCGATGGGCGAAAGGGCCGGGACATGGCGTCCCGGCCCTTTTCCGGCGTGTCGGGATGTTTGCGGAGAGGGCCGTGCAGTGACTAGCTTGCAGAGCCGCTCACATCCCCTTCCCCAAGGATGAATTCTCCATGAAGAAGTCTTCCAGGACTCTCGGTGTCGCCGTTCTCGGCGCCGCTTTCGCCGCCGCAGCCTCCGGCAGCGCCTCCGCCGCCACCGCGCTGCCGCTCGACGCCGCGGCCGGCGTGCTCCCCGTCTCGACGATGGCGGTCGACACCGTCGCCAAGTCGGCCCAGAACGCCCCGGTCCAGGACACGGTCGGCAAGATCCTCGGCGGCGACGCCACCGACGCGGCCGCTCCGGTCACCGGCCTGCTCGGCGGCCTGCCCACCCAGGGCCTCACCGCCAACGGGATCCCGCTCGGCGGCTGATCCGCCCCGCATCCACCCTGACCCGTGCATGCACGTGGGGCGCACACCCTGGAACCAGGGTGTGCGCCCCACGGGGCGTTCCGAGCGTCACCAGGCCGCCGCGGAGGACGCGGACTTCTCGGAGGGCAGCAGCGCCCACAGCACCACGTAGAGCAGGAACTGCGGGCCGGGCAGCAGACAGCTGACGAGGAAGATGACGCGCATCGTGCCGGCGGAGGTGCCGAAACGCCGGGCGAGGCCCGCGCACACTCCGCCGATCATGCGGCCTTCGCGGGGGCGGACAAGTGCGGCCATGGTGGGCTCCTTCGTGAACGTGGCGGGAGGAGCAGTCGGTCTTCTCCGCTCCCGGATGTATCCATGGTGCCCCCGCGGAGGGGGACAAAGCATCGCTCTACGGGGCGAGACCGACCCCGGTAATCGTCGGGGTCGACCCCCCAGGGGCCTCGTCCCTGAGGCGGGTCTCCCGGCGGTGGTACGGCAGATCCCGCGCTCCGGGCAGGCCACGGCGGCGCAGCCGCGCCCGGCAGAGCGGGACGACCAGCAGATGGGCCACCACGACCCCGGTGGTGTTCAGCAGGAGCGAGTCGATGTCGACGACCTGGCCGGGCACCCCGGTCTGGCCCAGCTCGATGGCGAGCGAGATCAGCGCCCCGGCGGCGGCCGTACGCAGCAGGGAGAGCCACGAGGAGACGAAGATCCGGCCCCCGGCCACCGGCAGCAGTACCCCGAGCGGGGCCAGCAGCAGCAGCGCGCCGCCGATCCGGCGGGCCGCCTCGACCGGTCCCAGCGCGAGGTCCGCCCTGATCCCGGCGAGCGGCTCGAAATTCGCCGCCGTGATCCAGGGGACGTCCAGCGGGCGCAAGGTCAGCCACCCGACGAGCAGGAGGTGCGCGACCAGGAGAGTGACCCCCGCCGCGCGGAAGTGGATGACGGTCTGGCCGTCCGAACTGTGCCGCACGCCCACCAAGACGCGACGACCGGCGGGATCGGTTCCGTACGCCCCCTGCCCACCCGGAACGCCCCTGCCCCCGGAACGCACCGGCCCGGCGGTCACGCCCCGGCCTCCGCAGGGCCGCGCGCCGGTCAGGACGGGGCGGGCGAGCGGCAACGACCCGGCCCGCCCGGCCACGGCCGCCTCAGCCCAGCCCGACCGCGTCCGGCGTGGTGGCGAGGTCCCCCGGCCGGGTCTTCGTCTGCGAGGTGCACAGGTAGCCGCGCGGCGGGTAGTTGCCCGGTCCGCCCAGGACCACCGAACCGTCCCGGACCAGCGTCTCGCTCTCCGCGTACGTGCACACCAGCTGCGCCAGCGCCTCCGCCGACAGGTCCTCCGGCTGACTGCTCAGCCGCACCGTGCCCGCCGGGTCGTCGTCGCGCGCCGCCTCCACCCGGATCCCCACCGGTACGGCGGTGGTGAACCCGGCCCGCCGCTCGCCCGCCGACGGCGCCCGCTGCGCCTCGGCGAGCAGCGCCCGGGCGACCACCACCGGATCGTCGCCGGCCGCACGCCGTTCCACCGGACGCTCCACGGTGACCAGCTGCGAGGCGCACACCAGGTAGACCTTGACGCGCTCCCCGTCCGGCGACGACGTGGCGACGTCCGCCGCGGACAGCCGGCAGGGCACGCGGGAGGGCGCGGCGCCCGCGTCCACCGGCACCGACGTGGTACGGATGCCGCACCCGGAGAGCAGTGCCGCGACCGCCGCCACGGCCGCGATCGAGGCCGCCGTGCGCCGCCGGGCCCCGGCCACCGGCGCGTCAGCGGCCGTCGTGCGCCGCCGGAGCGGTCGCCGCCCCGCGTACGTGATGTCGCCGTGCTTCACGTCGCCCCGTTCTCGTCCGGGGTGTCCGCGCCCGGTTCGTCGTTCCGTGCGATCCGCTCGGCGTCGCGCGGCAGCCGCAGTTCGAAGACGGCGCCGCCGTCCGGGGAGTTCGCCGCCGTGATGTCGCCGCCGTGGATGTGCGCGTTCTCCATGGCGATCGAGAGGCCCAGTCCGCTGCCCTCCGACCGCGGCCGGGAGGCGCTGGCCTTGTAGAAGCGGTCGAAGACGTGCGGCAGCACGTCCTCGGGGATGCCCGGACCGTGGTCCCGTACCTCGATGACCAGCTCCTCGCCCTCGATCCGCACCCGTACGCCCACCGGCGAGCCCCCGTGCTTGAGGGCGTTGCCGATGAGGTTGGCCAGGATCACGTCCAGCCGGCGCGGGTCGAGCCGGACCATGACTCCGCGCTCCGCGTCCAGATCCACCGCGTCCAGCCAGGCCCGCGCGTCGATGCACGCGGTCACCTGATCAGCCACGTCGACGTCGTCCAGGACGAGCCGGGCCGTGCCCGCGTCGAAGCGGGTCACCTCCATCAGGTTCTCCACCAGGTCGTTCAGCCGCCGGGTCTCGCTGACCACCAGGTGCACGGCGGGCGCGATCATCGGGTCGAGGGTGTCCGCCTCGTCCTCCAGCACCTCGGCGACCGCGGTGATCGCGGTCAGCGGGGGTGCGCAGCTCGTGGGACATGTCGGCGACGAACCTGCGGCTCGCCTCCTCCCGCGCGCTCATGTCCGCGACCTTCTTCTCCAGCGAGCTCGCCGTCCTGTTGAACGTACGGGAGAGATCAGCGAGTTCGTCCGTGCCGGAGACCACGAGCCGGGTGTCGAGCTTGCCCTCGCCGAGCTTGCGGGCCGCGTCCCCGAGCCGCTGCACCGGGCGCAGCACGGTCGTCGCGGCGGCCTGGGCGAGCAGCGCCGAACCGATCAGCGCGAGGGCGGTGGCGATCCCCAGCGACCAGGCCAGCGAGTTGAGGTCCTGCCGTTCCTGGTCGAGGGACTTGAGCATGTATCCGGTCGGGCCGCCGCCGATGATCCGCGTGCCCGCGACCAGGTACGGGGTGCCCGCGATGCTCGTACGCTGCCAGAACAGGTGGTACTCGTGGTCGTTGCCCGACGTCAGCGGCCAGGTGCGGGCCACCTGCTTCCGCAGCGACGTGGGGACGTCGGCACGGGTGAAGGTGTCCAGGTCGGAGTAGCCCACGATCGGCTTGCCCCGCTCACGCTCGGCCACCAGCAGCACGCTGTAACCGGGGCTGCCGGTCGCCATCTCCCCGGCGGCCCGCTGGAGATCGTCCTTGGTGGGGCGGGTCGGCAGCGCCGCCGCGGTGTCCTGCATCTGCCGCCGGAAGTCGTCGAGCGCGGCGTCCTGCGTACGGGTCAGCACGGCCTCGCGGTTGAGCCAGTACGCGATCCCCGAAGCGGACACCGCGGCCACCAGCGCCACCAGGGCGAACACGACGACCAGCCGCATCCGCAGACTGGTCCAGCGCAGCCCGGCACGCAGGGACCGCCCGGCGGTCGCGGTCACTGAGGCGAGTCCAGCCGGTAACCCACGCCCCGCACGGTACGGATCAGGGTCGGCGAGGACGGCACGTCCTCCACCTTCGCGCGCAGCCGCTGCACACACGCGTCCACCAGACGGGAGTCGCCCAGGTAGTCGTGCTCCCACACCAGGCGCAGCAACTGCTGCCGGGACAGCGCCTGTCCCGGCCGGCGGCTCAGCTCCAGCAGGAGCCGCAGCTCGGTCGGCGTGAGCTGCAGGTCCTCCCCGTCCTTGGTGACGGTCATGGCGGAGCGGTCGATCACCACGTTGCCGAAGGTCGCCGAATCGGTCGACTCGCGCTCCCCGCGCCGCAGCACCGCCCGGATCCGGGCGTCCAGCACCCGGCCCTGGACGGGTTTGACCACATAGTCGTCCGCGCCGGACTCCAGTCCGACCACGACGTCGATGTCGTCGCTGCGCGCGGTCAGCAGAATGATCGGCAGTTGATCGGTGCGGCGAATCCTCCGGCACACCTCGAAACCGTCGATGCCGGGCAGCATCACATCCAGCACGACCAGGTCGGGGCGCTGCTCGCGCAGCAGCTCCAGGCCGTCCTCTCCCGTCGCCGCGGTGGCCACACGGTGGCCCTGGCGTGACAGCGAGAGTTCGAGGGCCGTGCGGATGGCGTCGTCGTCCTCGATCAGCAACAGGAAAGGCACGAGCGTCATTCTGGCCCATGGGGGCGCTTCAGTTCGACCTGCGGTCCGCTCCGATTGTCGGGGTACGGCCACGACGGCCCCTGTGACAGGTCTGTGACAGTCGGGGGACAGCGCCATGAAACTGCCCCGGCAAGCTCGTGGTCAGCAAGGAACGAACGGACTCCACCGATAGGGGGCGCGAGATGAACGCACTGCACAGCACCAGCTCAAGCGCGGTTGTCACGCGTCTCCACGATGTCGGCCGGAGCGGAGAGAAGTCCGGCGCCGTCACGAACGTACGGGGGTGTGTTCGAGGCGCCGGACGTCAGCACCCGTCGGCCGCGGAGCAGGTGCGCAGGCCGGCGTTCATGGCGGTCGTCGACGCGCCGGCGGGGGACGGCGGGTCGAACGCGTACGGGAAGGCCACGGGGGATCGCACCGGCCGGACGGAGAACGCGGACGCCGAAGCGGCGTTCACGGCCTACGTCAAGGAGCGACGGGCCTCCCTGTACGCGACCGCCTACCACCTGACCGGAGACCGGTTCGAGGCCGAGGACCTGCTGCAGAGCGCCCTCTTCTCCACGTACCGGGCGTGGGACCGGATCAGCGACAAGGCCGCGGTCGGCGGCTATCTGCGCCGCACCATGACCAACCTGCACATCAGCGCCTGGCGCAGGCGCAAGCTCAACGAATACCCGACCGAGGAGCTGCCGGAGACGGTGGGCGACACGGACGCGATGCGCGGCACGGAGCTGCGGGCGGTGCTCTGGCAGGCACTGGCCCGGCTGCCCGAACTCCAGCGCACGATGCTGGTCCTGCGGTACTACGAGGGCCGCACCGACCCGGAGATCGCGTCCATCCTCGACATCAGTGTCGGCACGGTGAAGTCGAGCATCTGGCGCTCCCTGCGCCGGCTGCGCGAGGACGAGGTCCTCAGCTTCGGACGTGACGAGCAGGAGTCCTTCGGCGAGCTGGTGGCCTGAGGCTGGGCCCTCCGTCTCGGGGGAGGCGGGGGCCACGGGGGGAAGTACGGGGGAGCAGGAAAAACGGGGACCGAGGGGACCCCCGGGGGAATGGGGATACGGGGGACACGGGGGAGCAACAAGGGGAAACGGTCCATCGCTTCGGGGGAGGCGTGGGCCAGGGGAAGACAGCGGGGTCGTACGGGCCGGGGGGCCCGGGCGACCCCGCTGTCGTCGATCCCCCGCCGCGCCCGCCGGAATCCCCGCCGCGCCGCACCTACCGGAATTCCCGCCGTGCCGCGACGCACCCGCCGGCCGAGCCGCCTACTCCGGGACCGGCGCCGTCACGTTCGCCCGGCGGCACCGGCCCGCCGCGGCGGCGGCGAAGCGGCCCAGGGCCTCTTCCTTGCCGCAGGGATACGCTCCCAGGGCCGTCTGGCGGGCCACGATGCGGCGCTCCGCGCGCATCAGCCGCCAGCCCCGCCGCAGCAGGAACGGGACCGACTTGCGGCCCTCGCGCAGGTCACGGACCAGGCGGCGGCGGAAGGTCGTCGTCGGGCGGCCGCGCAGGCAGAGCGCGTCGGCCAGCAGCCCCAGCTCCTGGCAGCGCCGCACGATGTCCGCCGCGAAGATGCCCTCCGCCACGAACAGCGGCGACCGCTCGATGTGGAAGGTCTCGTGGCCCGTACGGGAGCTGGTGGCGATGTCGTACACCGGGACGTCCGTGCTGCCGCACCGGCACAGCTCGGCGATGGCGGCGACCGCCGCGTCCGCGTCCCAGGACGCCGCGGAGTCCCAGTCGATGTCCGGGGAGCCGGGGACCTGCGGCAGCGTCGGGTCGCCCGCCTCCTTGTAGAAGTCGTCCAGGCGCAGCACCGGGAGGCCGGTGCGGGCGGCCAGGACGGACTTGCCGGAGCCTGAGGGGCCCGCGAGCAGGACGACGCGGGTCGGGATCGGTTGGGAACTCACAGAACAGAAGTGTGAGGCATTGACCCGGGCAGGGGACCCCCCGGGCCGTCCGTTGGTATCCAGCATCACACCTCAACTACTCTGCGCGCACAGACGATTACCCGACCAGGTTCGATCAGGTGGAAAACATGGGACTTCACGCACGCAAGCCCGAACGCCGCGCCCTGCTGCGCGCCGGTCTGACACTCACCGCCCTGGGAGCGGCCCTGGGGGCCGGTGCGGGCTCCGCCGGGGCCGTACAGCTGCCCGCCGTCTCCGAGGTCCCCGACCAGGGCACCTCCGCCCTCAAGGCGGTGGGCGAGACGGCCGCGCCGGCGGTGACCAGCGCGCTCGGCACCTCGCTGGCCAGCAGTGTCGCCCCGGTCACCGACCTTCAGCTCGACCCGCTGGCCAACACCGGGGTGGACCCGCTGGACAACGCCGTGGGTACCCAGATCGCCGACTTCAAGCCGGTGACCACCGCGATCGTCACCGGCCCCATCGCCAGTGGCGCCTCGCTGAGCGAGCTGCCCGTGGTGGGCCAGGTGACCGGTCTCGTCACCGGCTGACGCGCGGGACACGCCGGACGGGGCCGCCTCGGGGTGGGAGGGCGGCCCCGTCCGGGTGCCGGATGCGGCGGGTCAGTACGAGGAGCCCGCGGCTCCCAGCGCGCCCGTCGGGTGCCACACCGTCTTGGTCTCCAGGAAGGCCGTCAGCCGGTGCGTTCCGGGGGAGGCGAACCAGTCCTCGGCGCCCGCCGCGCCCCCGTCCACAGGCTGGGGACGGAGGGCGCGCTTCAGGTTGTCGGCCGCGGCGATCTCCAGCTCCTTGGCCAGCGCCGTGTCCGCGCCGGTCAGGTCGATCGCGTTGACGTCCTGGTGGGCGGCGAGCGGGGCGGCGATCTCCGCCGTGACGCCCGACAGGATGTTGACCACGCCGCCGGGGACGTCCGAGGTGGCCAGTACCTCGCCCAGCGACAGCGCGGGCAGCGGGGCGTCGGCCGAGGCGACGACGACCGCGGTGTTGCCGGTGGCGATGACCGGGGCGATCACCGACACCAGGCCGAGGAGCGAGGACTCCTGCGGCGCGAGGACCGCGACCACGCCCGTCGGCTCGGTGGTGGAGAGGTTGAAGAAGGGGCCCGCGACCGGGTTGGCCCCGCCCGCGATCTGCCCGATCTTGTCGGTCCAGCCCGCGTACCAGACCCAGCGGTCGATCGCCGCGTCCACCACGGCGCCCGCCTTGGACTTCGACAGCCCCTCGGAGGCGGCCACCTCGCGGACGAACTGCTCCCGGCGCCCCTCCAGCATCTCCGCGACGCGGTAGAGGACCTGGCCCCGGTTGTAGGCGGTCGCGCCCGACCAGCCGCCGAACGCCTTGCGCGCCGCCACGACCGCGTCACGCGCGTCCTTGCGGGAGGACTTCGGTGCGTTGGCGAGCCACTGGCCCTTGGAGTCCGTCACCTCGTACACCCGGCCGCTCTCGGAGCGGGGGAACTTGCCCCCGACGTACAGCTTGTAGGTCTTGAAGACGCCGAGACGCCGCTCGGCGGAGCCGTTGATCGGTTCGCGGTCAGACATCGAGGTACGCCTCCAGGCCGTGGCGGCCGCCTTCGCGGCCGTAGCCCGACTCCTTGTAGCCGCCGAACGGCGACGTCGGGTCGAACTTGTTGAACGTGTTGGCCCAGACGACGCCCGCCCGGAGCTTGTCGGCGACCGCGAGGATGCGGGAGCCCTTCTCCGTCCAGATGCCCGCCGAGAGGCCGTACTGCGTGTTGTTGGCCTTGGCGACCGCCTCGTCCGGGGTGCGGAACGTGAGGACCGAGAGCACCGGGCCGAAGATCTCGTCCCGCGCCACCGTGTGCGCCTGCGTGACGTTCGTGAAGAGCGTCGGGGCGAACCAGTAGCCGGACGACGGCAGTTCGCACGGGGCGCTCCAGCGCTCCGCGCCCTCCGCCTCGCCGGTCTCCACCAGAGCGGTGATCCGGGCCAGCTGCTCGGCGGAGTTGATCGCGCCGATGTCGGTGTTCTTGTCCAGCGGGTCGCCCAGCCGCAGCGTGGACAGCCGCCGCTTCAGCGCGTCCAGCACCTCGTCCTGGACCGACTCCTGCACCAGCAGCCGGGAGCCCGCGCAGCAGACCTGGCCCTGGTTGAAGAAGATCCCGGTGACGATGCCCTCGACGGCCTGGTCGATCGGGGCGTCGTCGAACACGATGTTCGCGCCCTTGCCGCCCAGCTCCAGCGTGACCTTCTTGTCGGTGCCCGCGACGGAGCGCGCGATGGCCTTGCCGACCGCGGTCGAGCCGGTGAAGGCGACCTTGTTCACGTCGGGGTGCGTGACGAGGGCCTCGCCCGCGTCGCCGTACCCGGTCAGGATGTTGACGACACCCTTCGGCAGCCCGGCCTGGCGGCAGATGTCCGCGAAGAACAGGGCGGAGAGCGGGGTCGTCTCGGCGGGCTTGAGGACCACCGTGTTGCCCGTGGCGAGCGCCGGGGCGATCTTCCACGCGAGCATCAGCAGCGGGAAGTTCCACGGGATGACCTGGCCTGCCACACCCAGCGGGCGCGGGTTCGCCCCGTACCCCGCGTGGTCCAGCTTGTCGGCCCAGCCGGCGTAGTAGAAGAAGTGCGCGGCGACCAGCGGGAGGTCCGCGTCGCGGGTCTCCTTGATCGGCTTGCCGTTGTCGAGCGTCTCCAGGACGGCCAGCTCACGGCTGCGCTCCTGGATGATCCGAGCGATCCGGAACAGGTACTTGGCGCGCTCGGAGCCGGGCAGCGCCGACCACTTCCCGAACGCCTTCCGGGCCGCCTTCACGGCCCGGTCCACGTCCGCCGTGCCCGCGCGCGCGACCTCGGAGAGAACCTCCTCGGTGCTCGGCGAGACGGTCTTGAAGACCTTGCCCTCGGCGGCCTCGGTGAACTCGCCGTCGATGAACAGCCCGTAGGACGGGGCGATGTCGACGACGGAACGGGACTCCGGCGCCGGTGCGTACTCGAATGCGGATGCCATGGCTATCAGTCCACCGTCACGTAATCGGGGCCGGAGTAACGGCCGGTGCTGAGCTTCTGGCGCTGCATCAGCAGGTCGTTGAGCAGGCTGGACGCGCCGAACCGGAACCAGTGCGGGTCCAGCCAGTCCTCGCCCGCGGTCTCGTTCACCAGGACCAGGAACTTCACCGCGTCCTTGGTGGTGCGGATACCGCCGGCGGGCTTCACACCGATCTGTACGCCGGTGGCCGCCCGGAAGTCGCGCACGGCCTCCAGCATGAGGAGGGTGTTGGCGGGGGTGGCGTTGGTGGCCACCTTGCCGGTCGAGGTCTTGATGAAGTCCGCGCCCGCCAGCATCCCGATCCAGGAGGCCCGGCGGATGTTGTCGTACGTGGACAGCTCGCCGGTCTCGAAGATCACCTTGAGGCGGGCCGGGCCGCACTCCGCCTTCACGGCGGTGATCTCCTCGTAGACCTTCAGGAACCGGCCGGAGAGGAACGCCCCCCGGTCGATCACCATGTCGATCTCGTCCGCCCCGGCCGCCACGGCGTCGCGGACGTCCGCGAGCTTGACGTCCAGCGCCGCCCGGCCCGCCGGGAAGGCGGTCGCCACGGACGCCACCTTCACACCGGAGCCGGCCAGCGCGGCGGCGGCGGTGGCCGCCATGTCGGGGTAGACGCAGACGGCCGCGGTGCGCGGGGTCGTGCGGTCGGTCGGGTCGGGGTTGACGGCCTTGGCGGCGAGAGCCCGGACCTTGCCCGGGGTGTCCGCGCCTTCCAGCGTCGTCAGGTCGATCATCGAGATGGCGAGATCGATGGCGTACGCCTTGGCCGTCGTCTTGATCGAACGGGTTCCGAGGGCGGCGGCGCGCGCTTCGAGGCCGACGGCGTCGACGCCGGGCAGCCCGAACAGGAAGCGGCGCAGCGCACTGTCGGACGCCGTCGCGTCGGAGAATGCGGGAGCAGTGGTGGGCATGGTCACCAGAGGAGCATATCTACGCGCGTAGCGACCTGTACAGGGGGCCAGGTCATCCGGGCGTTCCGCACGAGGCCGCGGGCAGCCGGTGCGCTCCGTCCCCGACGCCGGGTGCGTCCCGCGCCCGACGGCCGTACGTCCCGCTTCCGGGGCCGCGTGCCGCGGCGACCTGGTGCGACCCGCGGCCGGGCGGCACGGCCGCTCCGCCGACCTCCGTGCCCGTCAGGCAGAATCGGCCCCATGACGAGCCCCACACCTCCCGCAGAGCCGCCCTACGCCGACCGGACCTACCGGTCCGTCGCCGCGCTGGTCTGCGGGGTGCTGCTGCTCCTGCTGATCGCCTGGATGGCCGGCGACGCCATGATCCGGGGCGAGGGCCGCGTGCCGTGGCTGGCGGCGGGGGCCCTGCTGCTCGTGGTGCCGCTGGTCGTGGCCTTCACCCTGCGGCCCGCGGTCTTCGTGAACGACGAGCGCATCCGCGTCCGCAACCCGTTCCGGACGATCCTGCTCCCCTGGACCGAGGTCGCCGACGTGCGCGCCTCGTACTCCTCCGAGCTGCTCGCCCAGGACGGCGCGAAGTACCAGCTCTGGGCGGTCCCCGTCTCGCTGCGCGCCCGCAAGCGCGCGGCGCGCAGCGCGGCCCGCGCGGCGCACGACGACCCCTACGGCCGTACGTCGGTCAGCGCCGACGTCCGCGACTCCGCCGCCCGCACCGCCTCCGCCGACCAGACCGTCCGCGATCTGCGGGACCTGGCCGAGGGCGCGGGCGGGACGACGCCGGAGGGCGCGGCCGAGGTCTCGGTGCGCTGGGCGTACGAGGTGATGGCCCCGGCCGTGGCCGGCGCGGTCGTGCTCGCGGTGGTCTGGGCGGTGGGCTGACCAGCCCCGGCGGACCTGCGGACGGCCGAACGCCGCCCGCGTGCCCCCTGATGGCCGAACGCTGCCCGGCGTGACCACGGACGGCCGCGGGCTGCCGGGCGTGACCGCCGACGGCGCTGGAGGAGGAGGGGCCGGCCCGGTGGAAGCTTCCACCGGGCCGGCGCCTCCTCCTCGCTTCTCCCGCGCGGTCCTCAGATCCCGGCGGCCGCCGCCAGGTCCCGCTTGATCGCGGCGAGCAGTTCCGCTCCCCGGACCCGCGCCGCGGGCAGCCCGGCCGCGTCCGCCACCGGGACGACGACCTCCAGGTAGCACTTCAGCTTCGGCTCGGTGCCGCTCGGGCGGACGATCACCCGCGCGCCCTCCAGGTGGTAGCGCAGCCCGTCGGTGGGCGGCAGCCGGTCCGTGCCCCGCGTCAGGTCCTCGGCCGAGGTGACCGCCAGGCCCGCGAGGGCGGTCGGCGGCTGCTCGCGGAGGCGGGCCATGGCGTCCGCGATGACCGTCAGGTCCTCCACCCGCACCGAGAGCTGGTCGGTGGCGTGCAGGCCGTGGGCGAGCGCCAGGTCGTCCAGCAGGTCCAGGAGCGTACGGCTCCGCTCCTTGAGCACGGAGGCCAGCTCGGCGACGAGGAGGGCGGCGGTGATGCCGTCCTTGTCCCGGACGCCCTCGGGGTCGACGCAGTAGCCGAGCGCCTCCTCGTACCCGTACCGCAGGCCGTCCACCCGCGCGATCCACTTGAAGCCGGTCAGCGTCTCCTCGTACCCGAGGCCCGCCTTCTCCGCGATCCGGCCGAGCAGCGAGGAGGACACGATCGACTCCGCGAACACGCCGGAGACGCCCCGCTCCACCAGGTGCGCCGCGAGCAGCGCGCCCACCTCGTCGCCGCGCAGCATCCGCCAGCCGCCCTCCACCGAGGTGTCGGGCACGGCGACGGCGCAGCGGTCCGCGTCCGGGTCGTTGGCGATGATCAGGTCCGGCGCGGCCCGGCGCGCGGTGGCGAAGGCGAGATCCATCGCGCCGGGCTCCTCCGGATTGGGGAAGGCCACGGTGGGGAACGAGGGGTCCGGCTCGGCCTGCTCGGCGACGAGCACCGGCGCGGGGAAGCCGGCCCGCTCGAACGCGGCGGTCAGCACCGAGGTGCCGACGCCGTGCATCGCCGTGTGGACGATGCGTGCGGTCCGGGGGCTGCCGGCGGCCAGGACCGCGTCCGTACGGGCCAGGTAGGCGTCCAGGACGTCCTCGCCCAGCGTCTCCCAGCCGTCCTCCGGACGGACCACGCCGTCCAGCGGGCCGACCGCTGCGATGGCGGCCGCGATCTCGCCGTCGGCGGGGGGCACGATCTGCGAGCCGTCGCCGAGGTAGACCTTGTAGCCGTTGTCGCGCGGCGGGTTGTGGCTGGCGGTGACCTCGACCCCGGCGACCGCACCCAGATGCCGTATGGCGTACGCCAGGACGGGGGTGGGGAGCGGGCGCGGCAGGACGGCGGCGCGCAGCCCCGCACCGGTCATCACGGCGGCGGTGTCGCGCGCGAAGTCGGCGGACTTGTAGCGGGCGTCGTAGCCCACCACGACGAGCCCGCCCTCCTGCCCCTGCGCCTTCAGGTAGGCGGCGAGACCGGCCGCCGCCCGGATCACCACGGACCGGTTCATCCGCATCGGCCCGGCCCCGAGCTCGCCGCGCAGCCCGGCGGTGCCGAACTGGAGCGTGCCCGCGAAACGGGCGGCCAGCTCCTGGGTGTCGCCGGCCTCGATCAGCGCGGCCAGCTCGTCGCGCGTCTCGGGGTCGGGGTCCTCGGCCAGCCAGGTTCTGGCCTGCGCGATGAGGTCGTGCTGCACGGGGGCCGCCTTTCAGGGGGGTGCGGAAGTCTTCGGTGTGCGGGGCGGTGGTACGTGATGCGGGTGGTGGACGCGGGTGGACGCTGCGCGGGCTGTTCCCCTGCGCGCCCTTCCCCGAAACCAGGGCTCCGCCCCGGGCCCCGCTCCTCGACCGGGGGACGGGCCGGGAGCGCCCTTTGCCGGAAGGGATCGCTCAACGCCTGACGGGCTGGGACGGCCCGATCCCGGAAGGCTGGGGCGTAGCGGGCCGCCGGACCGGGCGGGGCCTCCACCCCGGTCCGGGGCGGAGGCGGAGCTCGGTCCGGGCCGGAGAAGGGGCCCGGACCGAGCCGGAGAAGGGGCCCGGTCCACCGCCTACTGCCCGGGGGAAAGGGCCCGGCCCACCGCGTACCGCCCGGGGTCTTTCGTGTGGATCAGGCTGGATCAGGGGCCGGACCCCGCGAGCCCGGCGTGATCCACACGAGAGTCCCTAGATGCGCTCCAGCACCCTCGCCAGCAGTGCGCCCATCCGGGTCGCCGAGTCGCGGCCCGCCTGGAGCACCTCCTCGTGGTTGAGGGGTTCTCCGGAGAGGCCCGCCGCCAGGTTGGTGACCAGGGAGAGGCCCAGCACCTCGGCGCCCGCCTCGCGGGCCGCGATGGCCTCCAGGACTGTGGACATGCCCACCAGGTCGCCGCCCATGACCCGGACCATGTTGATCTCGGCCGGGGTCTCGTAGTGCGGGCCGGGGAACTGGACGTACACGCCCTCCTCGAGCGTGTCGTCGATCTCCTTGCACAGCGCGCGCAGCCGCGGGGAGTACAGATCGGTCAGGTCGACGAAGTTGGCGCCGATGATGGGGGAGGCGGCCGTCAGGTTGATGTGGTCGCTGATCAGGACCGGCTGCCCCGGCCGCATGCCCTCGCGCAGGCCGCCGCAGCCGTTCGTCAGGACGACGGTCCTGCAGCCCGCGGCCACCGCCGTACGGACCCCGTGGGCGACGGCGGCGACGCCCCGGCCCTCGTAGAAGTGCGTGCGGCCGAGGAAGACCAGCACGCGCTTCTCGCCGATCCTGTACGAGCGGACCGTGCCGCCGTGGCCCTCGACGGCGGGCGCCGGGAAGCCGGGCAGCTCGGTCACGGGGAACTCGGCCTCCGGGACGCCGAGCGCTTCGCCCGCGGGGGCCCAGCCGGAGCCCATGACCAGGGCGACGTCATGGGTCTCGGCGCCGGTCAGCTCGCGCAGACGGGCGGCGGCCCCGGCGGCGGCGGCCTTCGGGTCGCCCTGGATGTTGTCCGGAATAACAGATGCGTTCACGCGGATGAGGGTAACCGCTGAATCCCTACGCGCGTAGATGCCCCGGCGCAAAGACGCGCGGGAGGTCTTTGTGCTTTCGCACGACCAGGGCGTCGGCCGGGCCCCGGCCGACGCGCGGGAGGGTTCCCGTCCGCCCTGGTCAGGGGCCGGTGCGGACGGGAACCGGAGGCAGAGAGAGTCTGGACCGTGGCCCGCTCGGCGCCCGCCGGGGTACCGCCCCGGCCGGGTGCCGGGCCGACGGGGACCCGGCGCCGACCGGCAGTGGCTCAGCAGTCGGCGGGACCGGCGCAGGCCCACAGCGGCTCGACAGGGGCCGGTGACCGGCAGGGGCTCGGCAGCGACCGCACGCACGGCACTTGGCCCAGCCGGGTCCGGCAGCGGTTCAGCAGGGGCGCTTGCGCAGTTCCATCACGTAGTCGTGGGGCGCGCCGGCGGATTCCGCGGCGTCCGCGATCTCGCCCAGGTAGCGCGCCGAGGGCAGCCCGCCCTCGTACCCGTTCAGCACATAGATCCAGGCCGGTTCCTCGCCGTCCAGGGTGTGCACCCGGATGCGCATGCGGCGGTAGATGTCGAGGCCGACGCCCTCCCACCGGTCCATGGAGTCCTCGTCCATCGGCGCCAGGTCGTACAGCGCGACGAAGACCTGGGAGCGCGGCGCCTCCACCACGGTGGCCAGCGCCCCCTCCCAGCCCATCTGCTCCCCGCCGAAGGTCAGCCGCCAGCCGTTGAGCCAGCCGGTGCTGCGCATCGGGGAATGCGGGGCGCGGCGGGTCATCAGCCGCGCGTCGAGGTTGCCGGCGTACGCGGCGTAGAGCGACATGGGACCGAGGGTACGGGAGGCGGGAGCGGGAGAGGCGGTTCCTGTGACGAAGGCCCCGGTCGGGGGAGTACGGGGACGGCGCGTGACGCCGGGGACGGGCCCCGCTTCCGTGCGCTCCCGCCGTCCGGACCACGTCCGCGCGCCGTCCGGACCACGTCCGCGCGCCGTCCGGACCACGTCCGCGCGCCGTCCGGACCACGTCCGCGCGCCGCCCGGACAGCCTTCTCCGCCGCCCGTGCCTCCGCGTCTCGGGCCACCCGGTCTCGCGCGCGTCCGCGCGCCGATCGTTTGTTCCCGCGCGCCCCGGCCGCCCCGATCCCCCGTGGTGGGCGCGTCCTTTCCCGTATGGAGGGCCCCGGGGCGAAGCACCTTGGCGCGTGCGGGACAATGGAGTACGTACTGCAGACCCCCGGGGCGATCCCCCGGACCCCCGGCCGGGGCGGCAGGGCGGCCGCGGGGCAACCCAACGCGAGGCGGACTTTTCGTGACCCGGATCGTGATCATCGGCGGCGGCCCCGGCGGCTACGAGGCAGCCCTGGTGGGCGCCCAGCTCGGTGCGGAGGTGACCGTCGTCGACTGCGACGGTCTCGGCGGAGCTTCGGTCCTCACCGACTGCGTGCCGTCGAAGACCCTGATCGCGACGGCCGAGGTGATGACCACCTTCGACTCCTCGTACGAGGAGCTGGGCATCATCGTCGCCGACGACACCCCGCACGTGGAGCAGGCCGCCCGTGTCGTGGGCGTGGACCTCGGCAAGGTCAACCGCCGGGTCAAGCGCCTCGCGCTCGCCCAGTCCCACGACATCACCGCCTCCGTCACCAGGGCCGGCGCCCGCGTGATGCGGGGCCGGGGCCGGCTCGACGGTCTCCAGGCCGCCGACGGCTCCCGCCAGGTCGTCGTCACCGCCGCCGACGGCACCGAGGAGCGGCTGACCGCCGACGCCGTGCTGATAGCGACCGGCGGCCACCCCCGGGAGATCCCGGACGCGCAGCCCGACGGCGAGCGCATCCTCAACTGGACCCAGGTCTACGACCTCGACGAGCTGCCCGAGGAGCTCATCGTCGTCGGATCCGGTGTCACCGGCGCCGAGTTCGCCGGGGCCTACCAGGCGCTCGGCTCCCGCGTCACCCTCGTCTCCTCCCGCGACCGGGTGCTGCCCGGTGAGGACCCGGACGCCGCCGCCGTCCTGGAGGACGTCTTCCGGCGGCGCGGGATGAACGTCATGGCCCGCTCCCGCGCCCAGTCCGCCAAGCGCGTCGGCGACCGGGTCGAGGTCACCCTCGCGGACGGCCGGGTCATCACCGGCTCGCACTGCCTGATGGCCGTCGGCGCGATCCCGAACACGGCGGGGATGGGCCTGGAGGAGGCGGGCGTACGGCTCAAGGACTCCGGGCACGTCCTCACCGACCGGGTCTCGCGCACGAGCGCCCCCGGCGTCTACGCGGCCGGCGACGTCACCGGGATCTTCGCGCTGGCCTCGGTGGCCGCGATGCAGGGCCGGATCGCGATGTACCACTTCCTCGGCGACGCGGTGGCCCCGCTGAACCTGAAGGCGGTCTCCGCCAACGTCTTCACCGACCCGGAGATCGCCACCGTCGGCTACAGCCAGGCCGAGGTCGACGCGGGCAAGATCGAGGCGCGGGTCGTCAAGCTGCCGCTGCTGCGCAACCCGCGCGCCAAGATGCAGGGCATCCGCGACGGCTTCGTCAAGATCTTCTGCCGCCCCGGTACGGGGATCGTGGTCGGCGGCTGCGTCGTCGCGCCGCGCGCCAGCGAGCTGATCCACCCCATCTCGATCGCGGTCGACAACAACCTGACGGTGGAACAGATCGCAAACGCATTCACCGTGTACCCGTCCCTGTCCGGATCGATCGCCGAAGTGGCCCGGCAGCTGCACACCCGCAAGCTCACCGGCGAGGGCTGAGGGGCCGGGAAACCGGACAATCCCCGGCAACCCCCGGCAGCCCGGACGGCGCTGAGAGCCGTCCGCGATCACCCCTGACCGACCAAGGGGCCTCCTATACCACTTGGAGGCCCCTTTGAAGTACAACTTCTGTTATTCGGCGCAAACTGCTGAAAACCCACCGGCGGGCAGGTTACTGTCAGTTCCGTGTTCGCTGCAGAACGTCGTCAATTGATCCTCGAAATGGTGCGTGCCAACGGGGCGGTATCGCTCCGTGAGCTCGCCCGCGTCGTCCAGACCTCCGAAGTGACCGTACGGCGGGACGTGCGGGCACTGGAGGCAGAAGGACTCCTCGACCGCCGGCACGGCGGTGCGGTCTTGCCGGGCGGTCTCACGCGGGAGTCCGGCATTCCGCAGAAATCCCATCTCTCCACCGCGGAGAAGACCGCGATCGCCGACCTGGCCGCCGGTCTCGTCGGCGAGGGCGAGGCCATCGTGGTCGGTGCCGGCACGACCACGCAGGAGCTGGCCCGCCGGCTCGCGCGCGTCCCCGGTCTGACCGTCGTCACCAACTCGCTGCTGGTGGCCCAGGCGCTGGCCCATGCCAACCGGGTCGAAGTCGTCATGACCGGCGGCACCCTGCGCGGGAGCAACTACGCGCTGGTGGGCAGCGGGGCGGAGCAGTCCCTCCAGGGGCTGCGGGTCTCCCGCGCGTTCATCTCCGGGAGCGGTCTCACGGCGGAGCGTGGCCTGTCCACCTCCAACATGCTCTCGGCCAGCGTCGACCGGGCTCTCGTCCAGGCCGCCTCGGAGGTGGTCGTCCTGGCGGACCACACGAAGCTCGGTTCGGACACCATGTTCCAGACGGTGCCCACCGAGCTGATCACCCGTCTGGTCACGGACGAGCCGCCGCTCCACGACGAGCGGGCCGCCGCCGAGCTCCAGGCCCTGGCCGATCAGGGTGTGGAGATCACGGTGGCCGGTCCGGACACGGACGCGTCCGGCGGGGACGGCCCTCCCGGAGAGCGCCGCCCGCGCCGCGACATGCCGTTGCCGGGACAGCGGCGTACGACGCCGCGGAACGGGGGGCTGGGGCCGCAGCTGCGGAGCGCCACGTCCCTGTCCGACCAGCCCTCGTCGGGCGAGCGCGCCCGCGTGGCGGATCTCCGCCGGCGGTAGCCCATTCCGGCGGACCGGTCCGGGGGGCACCGCCCCCCCCCCGGACCGCCGTCCCTCACCCGAGGGCGGAGCACTTCCCTCCACCCGAGGGCGCTTCCCTTCGGTCGAGGGAAGTGGAGGGAAGGGGTGCACTCGCCGCTGAGAGGGGCGCGCTCCTCGGCTCGGCTGCCTCAGGCCGCCGTCTCCAGCCCCTACTTCAGCCCGCGCAGCGTCAGCCGGAGCAGCCGTTCCGTCAACTCCGGGTCGTCGGGCGACTGTTCGGCCGCCAGTGCGATCGCGTTGGTGAGCTGGAGAAGGTCGTCGATCGAGACGTCGTCCCGTACGGACCCGCTCTCCTGGGCCCGGCGCAGCAGGCCCGCACCCGCCTCCCGCAGCGGCTGGTGGCACTGCGTGAGCGGCGAGGTCGCGTCACGGGAGGCGGACATCAGGGCGTGGGCCAGACCGCGGTACTCGCCCGCATGCGTGACGATGGCGCCCAGCCAGTCCACCAGCGCCCGGCACGGCGCCTCCGCCGCCGCCAGCTCACGGGAACGGGTCAGCAGGGAGCACAGGGCGTCCTGGAAGACCGCGTTCATCAGGGCGTCCCGGTTGGGGAAATGCCGGTACAGGGTGCCGATCCCCACGCCCGCCCGCCGGGCGATGTCCTCCAGCGACGCGTCCGTACCGTGCTCGGCGAACGACCTGCGCGCCTCGCCCACCAGCCGGTCGTGGTTCCGCCGTGCGTCCGCCCGCATCGGCCGGGCCGGCGGCTGCGGCGTGCTCGTCTCCCTCGGGATCGCCCCTGTCATGGCTCCTACCCCTCCCTCGGCCCTCGGACCGCCTCGGACACCGGCGGCCTTTCGGACCCGTCGTCGGTTTCCAGGATGCCACTGCGGGGAACGGCCGGTGCCACGGTCGCGCCAGGCGCGGTGCCACGGTCACGGCGGGCGCGGCACGTCGGTCGCGCGAGGGCCGAGGCCCCGGCGGCGTGAGGTCCGGGGTCACGATGGCGACAGGGCCCGGCCCGCGTCGTGAGGACGTGGACCGGGCCCTGCCGGGGCGTGCGGGAGGTCAGTCCTTGATCTCGCAGATCAGGGCGCCGGAGGAGACGGAGGCGCCGACCTCGGCGGAGAGGCCCTTGATGGTGCCGGAACGGTGAGCGTTGAGCGGCTGCTCCATCTTCATGGCCTCCAGGACGACGACGAGGTCGCCCTCCTTGACCTCCTGGCCCTCCTCCACCGCGATCTTGACGATGGTGCCCTGCATGGGCGAGGCGAGGGAGTCGCCCGAGGCGGCCGAGCCGGCCTTCTTCGCGGCGCGGCGCTTCGGCTTGGCACCGGCGGCGAGGCCGGTACGGGCCAGGCTCATGCCGAGCGAGGACGGCAGCGAGACCTCCAGGCGCTTGCCGCCGACCTCGACGACCACGGTCTCGCGCCCGGCCTCGTCCTCCGCGTCCGCGTCGGCGGGTGCGGCGAAGGGCTTGATGTCGTTGACGAACTCGGTCTCGATCCACCGGGTGTGCACGGTGAAGGGGTCCGCGGTGAAGGCGGGGTCGGTGACGACCGCGCGGTGGAACGGGATGGCGGTGGCCATGCCCTCGACCTGGAACTCCTCCAGCGCGCGGGCGGCGCGCTGGAGCGCCTGCTCGCGGGTGGCCCCGGTGATGATCAGCTTGGCGAGCAGCGAGTCCCACGCCGGGCCGATGACCGAACCCGACTCGACGCCCGCGTCCAGCCGGACGCCGGGGCCGGACGGCGGGGCGAAGAGGGTGACCGTGCCGGGCGCGGGCAGGAAGCCGCGGCCCGGGTCCTCGCCGTTGATCCGGAACTCGAACGAGTGTCCGCGCACCGCCGGGTCGCCGTATCCCAGCTCCTCGCCGTCCGCGATGCGGAACATCTCGCGTACGAGGTCGATGCCCGTGACCTCTTCGGTGACGGGGTGCTCGACCTGGAGGCGGGTGTTGACCTCCAGGAAGGAGATCGTGCCGTCGAGGCCGACCAGGAACTCGACCGTCCCGGCGCCGACGTAGCCGGCCTCCTTGAGGATCGCCTTCGAGGCGGCGTACAGCTCGTCGTTCTGCGCCTGGCTCAGGAAGGGGGCCGGAGCCTCCTCCACCAGCTTCTGGTGGCGGCGCTGGAGCGAACAGTCACGGGTGGAGACGACGACCACGTTGCCGTGGGAGTCGGCCAGGCACTGGGTCTCCACGTGGCGGGGCTTGTCGAGGTAGCGCTCGACGAAGCACTCGCCCCGGCCGAACGCGGCGACCGCCTCGCGGACCGCGGAGTCGTACAGCTCGGGGATCTCCTCCAGGGTGCGGGCCACCTTCAGGCCGCGCCCGCCACCGCCGAAGGCGGCCTTGATCGCGATCGGCAGGCCGTGCTGCTCGGCGAAGGCGACGACCTCGTCGGAGCCGGAGACCGGGTCCGGGGTGCCCGCCACCAGCGGCGCGCCCGCGCGCTGGGCGATGTGCCGGGCGGCGACCTTGTCGCCGAGGTCGCGGATCGCCTGCGGCGGAGGGCCGATCCAGGTCAGCCCGGCGTCCAGGACGGCCTGGGCGAACTCCGCGTTCTCCGACAGGAACCCGTAACCGGGGTGGATCGCGTCCGCCCCCGAGTCCGCGGCGGCCCGCAGCACCTTGGCCATGTCCAGGTAGCTGGCGGCCGGGGTGTCACCGCCCAGCGCGAACGCCTCGTCAGCGGCCCGGACATGCAGCGCGTCCCGGTCCGGCTCGGCGTAGACCGCGACACTCGCGATCCCCGCGTCCCGGCACGCCCGAGCAACGCGGACAGCGATTTCGCCACGGTTGGCGATGAGCACCTTGCGCACGATGACTCCCTCCTCGAAACAAGCTGAGTTTAGGGACTACCGACACGGCCGTACGACCTGTCCCCAAGAGTGAGCTTGCTCACACGGAGTGTGATCCGAGGCTTGCCCCAGTAGTGAAATCCCTTGTGGCACCACGGTACGCCGGGATCCTCAACCGCACAGTAACCACCCGGTGTGGTCCAGGTCTCTGTCCTGAAGGTCAACGCGGCACGGCGATTCTTTGTGGACATCCTACGAACGGCCGATGGATTCTTTGCCCGGCGTGCGGGCGGGCCCGACCCTTGTCCGAAGGAATACCCGTGAGTAGGGTCCGCGCTACGCACGTACCAGAGGTAACAGGGGGTGGGACGCCGATGCGCAGAGCGGTGGCGATCGTGACCGCGCTCGTGCTGTTCGGGGAGGCGGTGGGCGTCGTGCTCATCAACGCCGTCCTGGCCACGGTCGTGGAGAACCAGAACATGTCGCTCGCGGGCATGGACCCGGCCGCCATGTCCACCGGCACCCGGGTGATGGGCGGCGTCTTCGGGCTGCTGCTGGTCCTGTGCGGACTGATCGCCCTGCTGGCGGGGGTCCGCGACCGCTCGCCCGGACGCTTCCGGCGGATCGTCCTGATCGGCTGCGCGGTCGCGCACGGCGTCCTCGGCGCGGTCACCGTCGGCCTGGTCGGCTGGGGCGCCTTCGCGTTCATGATGCTGGTGCTGGCCCTGCTGGTCTTCACCCTGCTGGCGTACGGGCCCGAGACCCCGGCCGGCGACGGCCCGAGCGAGGAGCCGGTCCTGGCCGCGGCCTGAGCCCCTGCCGGGACGGGGGCCGGGCCGCCCGGTGCCGCGGGCCCCGCGGAAGGCGCAGGACCCGTTCGGCTCCGGAGGCGGCCCGGGCACCTGCGGGCTCACGGACCCGCAGGCCCGTGGGCTCGCGGCCCGGCAGACCCGCGGGCTCGCGGACCCGTGCCGCAAGGCGGCTCTCAGACCCACAACTCGGTGACGGAGACGTCCAGTTCGCCCAGCAGGCGGCGCAGCAGCGGCAGGGAGAGCCCGATGACGTTGCCGTGGTCGCCCTCGATGGCGTCGACGAACGGCGCCGAACGGCCGTCCAGGGTGAACGCCCCTGCCACATGGAGCGGTTCGCCCGAGGCCACATAGGCGGCGACCTCCGCGTCGGTCGGCTCCCCGAAGCGTACGACCGTGGACGCCGTCGCCGACGCCGTACGGCCCGAGGCGGTGTCGATCACGCTGTGCCCGGTCTGAAGGACGCCCGACCGGCCGCGCATCGACTTCCAGCGGGCGGTGGCCTCCTCGGCGTCGGCCGGCTTGCCCAGCGCCTCGCCGTCCAGTTCCAGCACCGAGTCGCAGCCGATCACCAGGGCGCCCGCCGCCTCGGGGCGCTCCGCGACCGCCGCCGCCTTGGCCCGCGCCAGGACGAGGGCCAGCTCGGCGGGGGTCGGCGCGCTGAGGGCGTCCTCGTCCACCCCGCTGACGATCACCTCGGGCGCGAAACCGGCCTGGCGCAGCAGACCGAGGCGGGCGGGGGAGGCGGAGGCGAGCACGAGACGGCGCTGATCAGTCATACGCGCCATCGTAGAAGGGCCACGGGAGTGGAAGGCCACGGGCCCGACGGGTCAGTGGATGCCGAGCACGAACATCGCCACCAGCATCGCCAGCGCCAGCAGGACGCCGGCTCTGCGCATCATGGCCTGGGCGTCGCGCAGTTCCTTCGGCGGCTTGTTCTCGGGGTCGGACCACAGCATGCTTCCGATCCTGCGGCCCCGCCCCGTCCCTCCGCCTGAGTACGGGTACTCAAAGCCGCCCCCGGCGGACCGGGGGAGGCTTTCGGAAACCTTCTAGGACGGCCAGTACGTCCGCGCCCATGCGCGGGGGCCCGGACGCGGGCTTCCGGAGCGGGCGACGCGGCCCGGATCGGACCACTGCTCGGGCGGCAGCGGCGCCCCGGACGGCTCGGCGGCCACCGCCGCGGCACGCGCCCGGACCACCGCCAGGGCGGCGGCCAGCTCCTCCGGGGTGGGGTTGCCCCGTACGACCTTGATCATGGGCAGACCTCTCTGGGAAAGGGGCGGCTGGAACGGACGCGCTACAGCGGGATGTTGCCGTGCTTCTTCGGGGGCAGGGATTCCCGCTTCGTGCGGAGCTGACGCAGGCCCTTGACGATGTGGGCGCGGGTGTCGGACGGCATGATCACCGCGTCGACGTAACCGCGCTCGGCCGCCACGTACGGGTTGAGCAGCGCGTCCTCGTAATCCGCCATCAGCTCGGCGCGGGTCGCGTCCGGGTCCTCGGCGGCGGCGATGGTGCGCCGGTGCAGGATGTTCACCGCGCCCTGCGCCCCCATGACGGCGATCTGCGCGGTCGGCCAGGCGAGGTTCAGGTCGGCGCCCAGGTGCTTGGAGCCCATCACGTCGTACGCGCCGCCGAACGCCTTGCGGGTGATGACCGTGATCAGCGGGACCGTCGCCTCCGCGTAGGCGTAGATCAGCTTCGCGCCGCGCCGGATGATGCCGCCGTACTCCTGGTCCACGCCCGGCAGGAAGCCCGGCACGTCCACGAAGGTGAGGACGGGGACGTTGAACGCGTCGCAGGTGCGGACGAAGCGCGCCGCCTTCTCGCTGGCGTCGATGTCGAGGCAGCCGGCGAACTGCATCGGCTGGTTGGCGACGATGCCGACCGGGTGCCCCTCGACCCGGCCGAAGCCGGTGATGATGTTCGGCGCGAACAGCGCCTGGGTCTCCAGGAACTCGCCGTCGTCCAGCACGTGTTCGATCGCGGTGTGCATGTCGTACGGCTGGTTCGCCGAGTCCGGGATGAGCGTGTCCAGCTCGCGGTCCTCGTCGGTGGTGGCGAGGTCCGCCTCCTCGGGGAAGGCCGGGGCCTCGGAGAGGTTGTTCGACGGCAGGTACGACAGCAGGGACTTGACGTACTCGATGGCGTCCTTCTCGTCGCCCGCCATGTGGTGCGCCACCCCGGAGGTGGTGTTGTGCGTACGGGCTCCGCCCAGCTCCTCGAAGCCGACGTCCTCGCCGGTCACCGTCTTGATGACGTCGGGGCCGGTGATGAACATGTGTGAGGTCTGGTCGACCATCACCGTGAAGTCGGTGATCGCGGGGGAGTAGACGGCACCGCCCGCGCACGGGCCGACGATCAGCGAGATCTGCGGGATGACCCCGGAGGCGTGCACGTTGCGCCGGAAGATCTCGGCGAACAGGCCGAGCGCCACCACGCCTTCCTGGATGCGCGCGCCGCCGCCGTCGTTGATGCCGATGACGGGGCAGCCGGTCTTCAGCGCGAAGTCCATGACCTTGACGATCTTCTCGCCGTAGACCTCGCCGAGCGACCCGCCGAAGATGGTGAAGTCCTGCGAGTAGACGCAGACCGGGCGGCCGTCGACCGTGCCGTAACCGGTGACGACACCGTCCCCGTACGGGCGGTTCTTCTCGATGCCGAAGTTGGTCGAACGGTGCCGGGCGAATTCGTCGAGCTCGACGAAGGAACCCTCGTCCAGCAGCAGCTCGACCCGCTCACGGGCCGTCAGCTTGCCCTTGGCGTGCTGCTTCTCGACCGCGCGGGTCGACCCCGCGTGCGTCGCCTCGTCGATGCGGCGCGTCAGGTCCGCGAGCTTGCCCG
This sequence comes from Streptomyces sp. V2I9, assembly GCF_030817475.1. Classification (NCBI taxonomy): domain Bacteria; kingdom Bacillati; phylum Actinomycetota; class Actinomycetes; order Kitasatosporales; family Streptomycetaceae; genus Streptomyces; species Streptomyces sp. V2I9. Next base: position 4,383,245 of record NZ_JAUSZJ010000002.1, read on the forward strand.
CGGTGGTGTGGGTGTCGATCTGCGGCTCGGACATCGGGGGGCGGCTCCCTGCCTGGTCACGGGGACGACGACCGGTACGCGGTCACGGGGGACGGGCGGTCGTCTGTCCGGCTCTGCGGCTACTGACTCGTAACGCGGTGGTACGGCACTGCTGGCTCGGTGGTGCTGCGTGACGCGGTGACGCTGCTGCCTTCGCAACGGCGCCGCGATCGGCTACTGATTCGTAGGGTATCGGCGCGCCTCCGGAAAGGCAGTGCGTCCTTTGCCACACCTAGGCTGGGTTGCATGACACCACCGGATGCGCCACACAACCGCTGGTCGGACCTCGACCGGCCGCCTCTGAACGTGACCGCGCTGCGCCGCGGGCTGCTGCGGCCCGACGCGTTGTGGACGTCGCTGGAGGTCGTGGAGTCCACCGGCTCCACCAACACCGACCTCGCGGAACGGGCCCGTGGCGGGGCGGCCGCCGAGGGCGCGGTGCTGATCGCCGAGGAGCAGACCGCCGGCCGCGGGCGGCTGGAGCGGACCTGGACCGCCCCGCCCCGCTCCGGGCTGTTCCTCTCCGTGTACCTGGAGCCCGGTGACATCCCCGTGGAGCGCTGGGGGTGGGTGCCGCTGCTGGCCGGGGTGGCCGCCGCGACCGGGCTCGCCAAGTCGGCCGGTGTCGACATGTCGCTGAAGTGGCCCAACGACCTGCTGGTCTCCGTGGACGGCGGGGAGCGCAAGACGGGCGGCATCCTCGGGGAGTTCGCCGGGGACGGCATCGTCGTCGGCCTGGGGGTCAACGTCTCGCTGCGCGCCGACGAGCTGCCCGCCCCCACCGCCGGGTCCCTGGCGCTCGCCGGAGCGGTCTCCACCGACCGCGAGACCCTGCTGCGCGCCGTCCTGCGCTCGCTGGAGCACTGGTACGGGGCGTGGAAAGCGGCGGACGGCGACGCGGCGGCGAGCGGGCTCCAGGCCGCGTACGCGGCGGGCTGCGCGACGCTGGACCGGACCGTACGGGCGGAGCTGCCGGGCGGGAACGCGCTGGTCGGCGAAGCGGTCGCGATCGACGGGGACGGCCGGCTCGTCCTCTCCGCCGAGAACGGGCTCCAGCAGCCGGTGTCGGCCGGCGACATCGTCCACCTGCGGGGCGCGGCGGGCGGCCTGACCTGAGGCGGGAGCGGTGCGGGGGCTCCCGGCCGGGGCGGCGGGGGAGCCGTACCTCGTACGCCGCGGACGTCACGCGCGACGCACCGGGGACGGACGGCCGACGACGTGAGCCAGGGCACACCTGCCGTATCGTTGAGGCGATCCGAAGAGAGATCGGCAGGGAAGTGCGCAGGGAACGGGCAGGAGGCGGCTGGTGACCGTCGGCGACACGACGTCCGGCGCGGGCGAGGAGCCCGGCACGGACTCCTCGGTCCACGCCACGCCCCACCACGAGGTCGACCACACGGTGGAGCCGACCGACGACCCCCTCGCCATCCGCCTCGAAGCGCTGATCCTGGGGGCCGACCGCCGGTACACGCCCTTCCAGGCGGCCCGCACCGCCGGAGTCTCCATGGATCTGGCCTCCCGGTTCTGGCGGGCCATGGGCTTCGCGGACATCGGCCAGGCCAAGGCGCTCACCGAGGCCGACGTGCTCGCCCTGCGGCGGCTCGCCGGTCTCGTCGAGGCGGGGCTGCTCAGCGAACCGATGGCGATCCAGGTCGCCCGCTCCACCGGGCAGACCACCGCCCGGCTGGCCGAGTGGCAGATCGACTCGTTCCTGGAGGGGCTGACGGAGCCGCCCGAGCCGGGCATGACCCGCACCGAGGTCACGTATCCGCTGGTCGAGCTGTTGCTTCCGGAGCTCCAGGAGTTCCTCGTCTACGTGTGGCGGCGCCAGCTCGCCGCCGCCACCGGCCGGGTCGTGCAGGCGGCGGACGACGAGGAGATGGTGGACCGGCGGCTCGCGGTGGGCTTCGCGGACCTGGTGGGCTTCACCCGGCTGACCCGGCGGCTGGAGGAGGAGGAGCTGGGCGAGCTCGTCGAGTCCTTCGAGACGACCGCCGCCGACCTGGTCGCCGCGCACGGCGGACGGCTCATCAAGACCCTCGGTGACGAGGTCCTCTTCGCCGCCGACGACGCGGGCACGGCCGCCGAGATAGCGCTCCGGCTGATCGAGGCGATGGGCCAGGACGAGACGATGCCCGCCCTGCGCGTCGGCATCGCCTTCGGCACGGTCACCACCCGGATGGGCGATGTCTTCGGCACCACGGTGAACCTCGCCAGCCGGCTGACCTCGATAGCTCCGAAGGACGCCGTCCTGGTGGACGGGGCGTTCGCCGCCGAGCTGGTCCGCCACGGCGACGCCCCGGAGTCGGAGGCGCAGGCGGCCGAGGCCGTCGCGGCCGCCGCCGAACGGGCCCGGCTCGCCGAGAAGGAGGGCCGGGAGCCCGAGGACGGGCCGCCGCTGCCGAAGTACCGCTTCGGGCTCCAGCCGATGTGGCAGCGTCCGGTGCGCGGGCTCGGCGTGGTGGAGCCGTGGCTGCTGGCCCGGCGCGGCCGGACCGGCTCCTGAACCGTCCCTCCGGGGTGACGGCTCCCGCCCTGGCCGCCGGGCCCGGCACGGATCGGCTCCTGACGTCCTCACGGCTTCCCGCCCGCCGTCACGGCTCCGCCCTGTCGGTGACCGGGCCGACCTGTCTAGGATTCCTGCCGGATAACGCTCGTTAACGGGCGGCGGCCGGCGTCGGCCGGGTGCCGTCAGGACCGGGTGTCGTCGACCGACAGCGTCGTCAACCGACAGGGGTGCAGCCATGACCGTCACGTCCGAGCAGCGGTACGGGGAGTTCGTCGTCGTACGGCGGCACGAGGGGCAGGGCCATGTCGCCGAGCTGGTCCTGGACCGGCCGAAGGCGATGAACGCCGTCTCCACCGACATGGCCCGCTCCATCGCCGCCGCCTGCGACGCCCTGGCCGCCGACCGGGACGTCCGGGCCACCGTCCTGACCTCCAGCCACGACCGGGCCTTCTGCGTGGGCGCGGACCTCAAGGAGCGCAACTCCTTCACCGACGCGGACCTCGTCCGCCAGCGGCCCACCGCCCGCGCCGCCTACACCGGGGTCCTGGAGCTGCCGATGCCGGTGATCGCCGCCGTGCACGGCTTCGCCCTCGGCGGCGGCTTCGAACTCGCCCTCGCCTGTGACCTGATCGTCGCCGACGCCACCGCCGTGGTGGGGCTGCCCGAGGTGTCCGTGGGCGTCATTCCGGGCGGCGGAGGGACGCAGTTGCTGCCGCGCCGGGTGGGTGCGGCGCGCGCCGCCGAGCTGATCTTCACCGCGCGGCGGCTGGAGGCGGCGGAGGCGCGCGAACTGGGCCTGGTCGACGAGCTGGTCGAGGCCGGCCGGGACCGGGAGGAGGCCCTCGCGCTGGGCAGCCGGATCGCCGCCAACTCGCCGGTCGGGCTGCGCGCGGCCAAGAAGGCGCTCCGGCTGGGGCACGGGCTCGACCTGCGGGCGGGCCTGGAGGTGGAGGACGCGGCCTGGCGGTCCGTCGCCTTCTCCGGCGACCGGGCGGAGGGGGTGGCCGCGTTCAACGAGAAGCGCCGCCCGCAGTGGCCCGGTGAGTGACGACGTTCGTCCGTGACGCAGAGTGAACATTCCCTGAAAAAGGTTGACATTAGTTACGCATCAAACTGATCAAAAAGGAACAAAACTACATAAGCTGGATAAATGGGTGGTGACGACGAGCGGTTGCGGGCCGTGGTTTCGCTGGCGCAGACCATGGCCGCGGCCTACACGCCGCGGGAATCGTGGCGGGCGGCGGCGCTGGGCGCCTGCGAGGCGCTGCACGGCAGTTTCGCCGCGCTCTCGGTGTGGGAGCGGGAGCGCGGCCGGTTGCGGGTGCTGGTGAACGCGGGGCAACGGGCCGAGGGGGAGGAGGAGTTCCCCGAGGAGGAGGCGTACCCGGTCCACCAGTTCCCGGAGATCACCGAATTCCTGCACGAGCGCTGGGCGGGCGGCGGTGAGCCGGACGCCTGGGTGGAGACCGCGGACGGGCGGCCCGGTGCGGGCGGCCCCGCGCGCGGCACCCGCCCCTACTGCCACCAGCGGGTCGCCGCGCTGCGGCGACGCGGCCGGGGCTGCTGCGTGGTCGCGCCGATCGTGCTGCACGGCCGGGCGTGGGGCGAGCTGTATGTGGCGCGGCCGGCCGGACAGCCCGTCTTCGACCGGGCCGACGCGGACTTCGCGACCGTGCTCGCGGCCGTCGTGGCGTCCGGGATCGCCCAGACCGAACGGCTCGAAGAGGTCCGCAAGCTGGCCTTCACCGACCCGCTGACCGGTCTGGCCAACCGGCGCGCTGTCGACATCCGGCTCGACGAGGCCGTCGAACGGCACCGCGTGGACGGCGTGGTCGTCAGCCTCGTCGTCTGTGACCTGAACGGCCTGAAGGCGGTGAACGACACCCTCGGCCACGCCGTCGGCGACCGTCTGCTGGAACGTTTCGCCTCCGTGTTGTCCCTGTGCGGCGCGATGCTCCCGGAGGCGCTGGCGGCCCGGCTGGGCGGCGACGAGTTCTGCCTGCTGGCGGCCGGGCCCCCGGCGGACGCCGTGGTGGGCGTGGCCACCGAGCTCTGCGACCGGGCCGCGGTGATCGAGCTGGGCGACGGGGTGGCCTGCGGGGTCGCGTCCACCGGCGACCCGATCGGTCCGGTCCGCTCGGCCCGCCGGCTGTTCCGGCTCGCGGACGCGGCGCAGTACCGGGCCAAGGCGGCCCGTGCGCCGGGGCCGGTGGTGGCCGGCCGGGACGGCGAGGTCGTCCGGCTCGCGGACTCCCCGCCGAAGCCCGCCCACGACCGCCGCAGGCTCCGCGGCAACCGGCCGTGAGGCGGGCGGGCCCCGCACCCCGGAGGGTGCGGGCGCCGCACCCCGGAGGACCGGCCCCTGCCGTAAGGGGCCCTGCGCCGCACCACTAGTGACATGGCGGGTTTCAATCCGTACGCTGCTGAATATGGATATGCACACTGTCGTGGTGGGGACGTCCGGAACCACCGCCGAGGACGTCGTCGCCGTGGCCCGCCACGGCGCACGGGTCGAGCTCTCCACCGCCGCCGTGGACGCCCTCGCCGCCGCCCGCCTCATCGTGGACGCGCTCGCCGCCAAGCCCGAGCCGGTCTACGGCGTCTCCACCGGCTTCGGCGCCCTCGCCAGCCGCCACATCAGCACCGAGCTGCGCGCCCAGCTCCAGCGCAACATCGTCCGCTCGCACGCGGCGGGCATGGGCCCCCGCGTCGAGCGCGAGGTCGTGCGCGCGCTGATGTTCCTCCGGCTGAAGACGGTCGCCTCCGGGCACACCGGCGTACGCCCCGAGGTCGCGCAGACCATGGCCGACGTGCTGAACGCGGGCATCACGCCCGTCGTCCACGAGTACGGCTCCCTCGGCTGCTCCGGCGACCTCGCGCCGCTCTCGCACTGCGCGCTCACCCTGATGGGCGAGGGCGAGGCGGAAGGCCCCGACGGCACGGTCCGGCCCGCCGGCGAACTCCTCGCCGCCCACGGCATCACCCCGGTCGAACTGCGGGAGAAGGAGGGCCTGGCCCTCCTCAACGGCACGGACGGCATGCTCGGCATGCTGGTCATGGCCCTCGCCGACCTGAAGAACCTCTACACCTCCGCCGACATCACCGCCGCCCTCTCCCTGGAGGCGCTGCTCGGCACGGACAAGGTCCTCGCCCCCGAGCTGCACGCCATCCGCCCGCACCCCGGCCAGGGCGACAGTGCCGCCAACATGCTGCGGGTACTGGCCGGTTCGGGGCTGACGGGCCATCACCAGGACGACGCCCCGCGGGTCCAGGACGCCTACTCGGTGCGCTGCGCCCCCCAGGTCAACGGCGCGGGCCGGGACACCCTCGCCCACGCGGCCGTCGTCGCCGGGCGCGAACTGGCCTCCTCCGTCGACAATCCGGTGGTGCTGCCCGATGGCCGGGTGGAGTCCAACGGCAACTTCCACGGCGCGCCCGTCGCGTATGTCCTGGACTTCCTGGCGATCGTCGCGGCCGACCTCGGCTCGATCTGCGAACGCCGCACCGACCGGCTGCTCGACAAGAACCGCTCGCACGGGCTGCCGCCGTTCCTCGCGGACGACGCCGGGGTCGACTCCGGGCTGATGATCGCCCAGTACACCCAGGCCGCCCTGGTCAGCGAGATGAAGCGGCTCGCGGTCCCCGCCTCCGCCGACTCCATCCCGTCCTCCGCGATGCAGGAGGACCACGTCTCCATGGGCTGGTCCGCCGCGCGCAAGCTCCGTACCGCCGTGGACAATCTGGCCCGGATCGTCGCCGTCGAGCTGTACGCGGCGACCCGCGCGATCGAACTGCGCGCCGCCGAAGGGCTCGTCCCCGCCCCCGCCTCGCAGGCCGCCGTCGCCGCGCTGCGGGCGGCCGGGGCGGAGGGTCCGGGGCCGGACCGCTTCCTCGCGCCGGACCTGGCCGCCGCCGACGCGTTCGTCCGCGCGGGCGGCCTGGTCGCGGCCGTCGAGCCGGTCACCGGCCCGCTGGCCTGATCCGGTCCCGTACGGGTACGGATTCACCCGGCGCGGGTCCCGTGCGCGTACGAATCGCCTGAACGGGTTCCTCAGGGGTACGGAGAAGGGTCCCCGCGCCGGTTGGTGCGGGGACCCTTCCGTGTGCCGGTGCGGTCGTGCCGGGTCAGTGGGCCGAACGCGGTCCCGAGCGGCGTACCGAGTACGTGACGAAGCCCGCGCCGATGCCCAACAGGGCCGTACCGCCGATGAGATACGGGGTGGTGTCCAGGCCCGGACCGGTGTCGGCGAGACGCAGGCCGGAGGTGGGGCCGGCCTCCCCGGCACCGTGTGCGGGCGCGGCGGCCGGGACGTCCCGGCCGGCGTGCTCACCGGTCGCGTTGGCCGACGGGACGAACCAGAGTGCGGCCAGCAGCGTGCCGGAGGCGGTGGCGGTCAGCAGTGTGCGACGAGCGACGGACACAGATTCGATCCCCTTGCGACAACCATGAGTTAGCCCCGTGGGCCGATGCTAAGCAAAGCAGCGGGTCGGTGGAAAGTCGCGGCCCCGCCGGGCCGTACGCTCCGGCCATGAGCACTGATGAGACATCCAGGTTTGTTCGCCTTCGCGTGGAGATGGTGCTGGAGGTCACCGACCTCGACGCCCTGACCGGCACCGCGCTCGAATCCATCGCCGCCGAGTACGGGGAGCCCGTCGCGGGGGTCGCCGGGAGCGACACCGCCGAGGAGCGGATGCATGCCGAGGCCACGGTCCGGGCAGACGGAGCAGAGGCGCTCGCCTCGCTGGTCGACCCCTTCGACCTGGTCAGCGAGGTGCCCGGGGTCGAACTGGCCCAGGCGTCCTGGAGCAGCGAGAGCATCGAGTACGACCCCGACGCGGAGGACTGGGACGACGCGGACGACGGCGAGGAGGGCCTCTTCCTGCCGCGGGACGGGGAAGACGAGGAGGGGGACGGCGACACGGTCGCGCACAATGGGAGGAACGACGGCCAGGACGGTGAACCCGCGCAGCGGGCGTGACGTGTGAGGACACCGGCCCCGGACCCCGCTCACCGGCGGACCGGGGCCGCCCCGTGCGGTGGCGGAAACCGGTTCCCGGAGACGGGAACCGCCGCTTCCGGAGGTGCGTCGATGAGTGGTGTTCCCCACATCCGTCGTGGATATGGAACGGAGCACCCGTTCCGGGTGTTCTTGGAACATTGACGGGGAACGCCCGCCTGGCGGTCCCGTCCGGGGATTCTGGGGAAATCGGCAACGATGGAGAAGCGTGTGATGACGGACAGCAAGCGGCGCAGGGGCCTGGTGGCCGTGTCCGCACTGCTCGGCGGCGTGCTGGTGCTTTCGGCCTGTAACGACGACGGCGACAAGGGCGGCAGGACCAGCACCGGCAGCTCGGAGTCGTCGCAGCAGGATGTGGACAAGGCCGCGGCCGAGGACGCCTCCGAGGCGCAGATAACGATCAAGCCGAAGAACGGCGCGACCAACGCCAGCATCAACAACGCGGCCCAGGTCTCCGTCACCAAGGGCAAGCTGACCGAGGTCGTCATGACCACGGAGGACGGCACCGCGGTCGAGGGCAAGGTCTCCGCCGACGGGACGAGCTGGAAGCCCTCGGGCCAGCTGGAGCGCTCCACCACGTACAAGATCGACGCCACGGCGGAGGACGCGAAGGGCCGCAAGGCCCACGAGAACAGCTCCTTCACCACGGTCTCGCCCGACAACAGCTTCATCGGGAACTTCACCCCCGAGGACGGCTCCACGGTCGGCGTCGGGATGCCCGTCTCGATCAACTTCAACAAGGAGATCACGGACAAGAAGGCCGTCCAGGCCGGCATCACCGTGAACTCCAGCAGCGGCCAGGAGGTCGTCGGGCACTGGTTCAACGCCCAGCGCCTGGACTTCCGCCCGCAGGACTACTGGAAGGGCGGCTCCACCGTCACCCTGAAGCTGGCGCTCGACGGTGTCGAGGGCGCGGACGGCGTCTTCGGCGTCCAGCAGAAGACCGTGACCTTCAAGATCGGCCGCAACCAGGTCTCCACCGTGGACGCGAAGACCAAGCAGATGACGGTCACCCGCGACGGCAAGACGATCAAGACGATCCCGATCTCCGCGGGCTCCCCGGACAACCCCACGTACAACGGTCAGATGGTGATCTCCGAGAAGCACAAGGAGACCCGGATGAACGGCGCCACCGTCGGTTTCACCGATGACGACGGCAAGGGCGAGTACGACATCAAGGACGTGCCGCACGCCATGCGCCTGTCCACCTCGGGCACCTTCATCCACGGCAACTACTGGGGCAAGGGCATCTTCGGCAACGCCAACACCAGCCACGGCTGCGTGGGCCTCGCCGATGTGAAGGGCGCGAACGACCCCAACGCCCCCGGTGCCTGGTTCTACAACAACTCGCTCATCGGCGACGTGGTCATCGTCAAGAACTCCCCGGACAGGACCATCACCCCGGACAACGGCCTCAACGGCTGGAACATGAGCTGGGCCGAGTGGACGGCCGGCTCCCAGGCCTGATCCGCCCGCTCCTCCCGGTCTTCTCCCCGCACCACCCCCGTCCCCGCCCGAAGGCGGCGGCGCCCCGGAACGCTCCGGGGGGCCGCCGCCTTCGGCGTGTCCGGGCCTCTATAGCGCCGTGTCCAGCCGCGCAAGGACACGGCGGAGGAACGTGGCGTCCGGCCCTGCCGTCCCCGGCCGGGCCGGGAGGTGCCCGCTCTCCTGTCGCCGCGGCAGTGGCGGACGTACGCCCAGCTCGGCCCACACCGCCTTTCCGCCCCCAGCACGGAAGGAACCCCAGCGCCGCGCAACCTGCTGTACGAGGAACAACCCGCGCCCGTCCTCGGCCTCGTCGTCGGCACGCTTGAGTACGGGGGGCTCACTCGATACGTCCCAGACCTCGATGACGATGCTGTCCCGCAAGCCCACCAGGCGGACGTGGACGAGGTCGAGCCGCTCCAGCTCCCCCCACATCGGCTTCTCCGCCACCACTCCAGTGATGGCGATGGCGTTGGTGACCAGCTCCGATGAGACGAGAAGGGCATCCTCCTCGATGACTTCCGCATGCCACTTGGAGAGCGCGAACCGCAGGAAGTGACGTGAGGTCGAGACGGCCGACTGCACTGCGGTCAGCGCGAGTTGATCGACGAAGCGCACCTGCTGGGTCTGGTACGGCACCTCTTCGAGCATCATGAGCAGTCGTCCAGGCTGATGACTTCCGCGCCGCCGGTGGCGTAGGCGAGGTGCGTCAGCATGGCGTCCTGGAGCGACCGGTTGAGCGCCAGCTCCCGGTAGGACGGCACGATCACATGCTTGGCTTCGGCGCGCTTGACCGCCTCCACCAGCTCCGTGAACGCGGACTGCGCTCCCGGTACGTACTCGTGGAACACGGTCGCCAGGTGGAAGCCGTTGCCCTCGGCGTACGTGGCGAGGTCCCCCTGCTTCTGCCTCGCCTCCTCGTCGCTCATGTCGTCGGGCACACGCATGTAGCCAAAGATCAGCGGGTTCATCGCGCTTCGGTCCCCTCGCCATGCCGGAATCACGCAACGTGTTCACGGTCGTTCTGTGGGTCACCGAGTGAAGCACTGAAGGACTCTGTTATGCAAGACTACATTTTTTAGTAATCGATTCGCAGTGCTCGATCTCTCATGCGACATTGCGAACCGGAACCCTCGGCCATTACATTTCGGGTGCAAGAGGCACCCGTATTGAAGGAAGGCGGCCGCCTGTGAGTGGCACAACGACTGGTTCGACTGTGCCTCGGCGCCAACTCGGTCGACACTTGCGCGACTTGCGCAATGCCTCGCGCCTGACGGTGCGCGCTGCGGCCAAGCAACTGGAGTGGTCGGAACCGAAGATCTGGCGCATCGAGACGGGCCAGGTATCGCTTCGCAGCCTTGATGTCGAGGCGATGTGCCGGACCTACGGCGCGGATCCCGAGCTGACCAAGGGCTTGATGGGGTTGGCGAAAGAAACGAAGAACCGGGGCTGGTGGCACGCCTATGGTGACGTGATCCCCGAGGGCTTCGATCTCTATATCGGGCTCGAAGAAGCGGCCGACCGTCTGTCTTGGTACGAATCCGAGCTCGTCCCCGGTCTGTTCCAAACCCCGGACTACGCCCGTGCGCTCATCAAACGGTCAGATCCTGAGCGGGATGACGCGGAGGTGGAACGACGCGTACATGTCCGCGTGACGCGTCAGGCGCTGCTCACTCGGGTGACGGCACCGCCCCAAGTGGACGTGGCGCTCAACGAGGCGATCCTGCGTCGCCCCGTCGGCGGTAGCAAGGTCATGGCCGACCAGCTTGAGCACCTGGTTCACTTGAATGAGCTGGGCAACGTCTCCGTCCGCGTGGTGCCGTTTGCCGCTGGTCTGCACGAGGGGATCATGTCCGGCCCGTTCGTCACGCTGCGCTTTCCTGCCCACGGCGACAGCCCGTACACGGAGCCGCCCACGGTTTACGTGGAGGGCTTCACCGGGGCGCTCTACCTCGACAAGGCCAACGAGGTCGAACGCTACGACGGTGCGTTCACGTCCATCTGGGGCTCGGCGCTTGACGAAGCGGGCAGCACGAGTCTTCTCAAGAAAGCAGTGAGGGAGCTGAAGTGAACAGTGCCGACCTGACAGGTGCGGTCTGGCGCAAGAGCAGCCGCAGCAACGGTGACGCCAACTGCGTTGAGGTCGCCTTCCTCGGCGATGGCCGGGTGGCCATGCGGGACTCCAAGGACAAGGGTGACGGCCCCGCTCTCGTCCTTACCTCCGGCGAGTGGGCGGCCTTTGAAAGCGGCGTCGCGGGCGGCGAGTTCACGCGGTCGTAGTACGAGCCCCATCTGCGGTCCCAAGAGCGTCCGGCCGGCCGAGCCGGCCGGACGCTTCGCTGTACAGGTCGGGGCCATGACCTCCGGGGTAATCGACGCCCTCCGCCCCCGCCCGGCAGCATCGGAGGCGTCAGGAACAACGCCCCGCCCCATCACGGAGGACCGGACCATGACCGCGTACGCCATCGCCCACCTGCGCCCCACCGACGGCCCCGTCGACGACGAGGTGCTGAGCTACATCGAGCGGATCCAGGCCACCATGGCGCCCTACGGAGCCCGCTTCGTGGTCCACGGCGCCGAGGTGGAGGTGGTGGAGGGAGCGTGGCCGGGCAAGCTGGTCGTCGTCGGGTTCCCCGGTGTCGAGGAGGCCCGCGCCTGGTACGCGTCCCCCGCCTACCAGGAGATCCTGCCGCTGCGCACCCGGCACCTCGTCGGTGACGTGGTGATCGTGCCGGGGGTCGGTCCGGAGTACGACGCCTCGGCCACGGCGGCGGCGATGCGGAGCGCGCGGGACCGGGCGGCCGGGCAGGAGGAGTGCGCCGCCCCCTGACGTAGACGCCGGGGCCCGCTCCCGGCCGCCGACGGGTGAGCCGGAGGCGTCCGGCCAGGCTGTACGTGGGCTGCGGGTGACGGGTGACGGGTGACGGGCTGCGGGTGACAGGCGACGGGCGAGCGGCCCGGCGGTCGTCCGGCCGGGGGCGGCACGTCGAGCCCGGACGGAGTCGCTGCGGGGGAACCGGAGTGCCCCCGCGGTCCGGGCCGTGGAACACTCCGGCACGTGCCTCACTGGATAACTCCGCGCCGCCTGGGCGCCACCGCCGTCCTGTACGCCGTCTTCGTCGGCGGCTGGTACCTGGGCCAGCCGCTCCCTCACGTCGGCTGCGAAGAGGAATCCACCGCCGCGTCCTCCGTCCCGGTCACGATCGGGGAACCCGGCGACGTCTCCGACGACTTCACCCGGACGGCCCGCGACGTCGGGCAGTTCGTCACCCACGACCTCGTCTCCACCGAGGCGCTCGTCGCCTGCGACCCGTACACGGCCCGCCCCCGCCTGGTGGCCTGGGCGACCGGTGACTGGCGCTGAGGACACGTCACCTCGCGGAGAGGCGCCGCCCTTTCGCCTCACGGGGACGACACAGGGCGCGCCGGGCACGCTCGGTCCGTACGCCCCCGCACCGCCGCCCGGTAGGACCGCAGGTCGCTCCGGCGGACCTGGCGCACCCCCGCCAGGTCCCCGTGCGGCTCGGTGGGGCGTGTCCGGGGGCTCTCCGGGGGGTGGCCGCCCACCGCCGGGGCCCGGGGACGCCGCCACGGCCGCGCCGGCAGCCAGAAGAGGCCGTACAGCCACAGGAGGCCGTACAGCCAGCGCAGCACCAGTCGGCGGAACCCCGGCCGGCCCGCGTCCGGCAGCCGGATCACCCGGACGCCCATGATCAGCTTTCCGGCGCTCGCCCGGACGGCCATCGTCAGCAGCACCTGGTTGGCGAACGACAGCGCGATCAGCTGGACGACCAGCAGGGCGGCCACGCGCGCCGTCCCACCCGAGTCCGGGCCGGAGCGCACCAGCAGCCCGACGGCCAGCAGGCACAGGTAGCAGTCGAGACCGACCGCCAGACAGCGACGCACGTCTCCGGTGCCTCTGGGGATGCGCGGCTCCCGGAAGCCCGGAGCGGGATACGCGGAGGTGCGGGCGTACGCCGGAAAGGACGCCCGCGCGGGCGGGTGCCCGCACGGCGGTGGGGTCGGGGGCGGTGTCATCGGCAGACCCCGGCCGGGCCGGGCGACGACGCTCCCGGCCCCGAGTGCTCCGTGCGGCGCCCGCACCGGGTCAGGAGGCTTCCCCGTCCGATGCCCCCGTGGCTTCGACATGGGGGCATCATGACCGATCGCCGATCGGGGTGTCCCTGTTCCTGACCGGTAACTCCCGTACCACGGTGTGGTTTTCACCAGACTCTTACCGTTGCCCACTCCTCGCGGTCGGGGGAGTCGCCTGCGTCACCGTCGCGTCCCCGCCGCGCGTCCCCGGTCGTCCGGTGGGTGTCAGGCCCGGTCGCCCGAACCCCTCCCGGCCACGACGGGGCCGATCCGCAAGGTGACCTTCGCCACGTGCCGGCCGGGCGGCCGAGGGGCGGGCCGTGCCGCGCAAGCCGCCCGGAACGGCGCGTCCAGGCCGGTCGGCGGCCTGCGGCGAGGGTCCGGGCGCTCAGCAAAACGGCTGATCATGGCCATTATGTGGATGGTCCTCGAAGATCATCGGGCATCCCTGGAGAATCGAACCGTACGACGGTCCAGCGCGTCGCCCGGCCGGGAGTCCACGGGGCTTCGGCGGGGGAAGCGGACCGGCGGCGCTCCGGGACGGGAGCGCCGAAGCGCACGAGCCGACCACGGAAGGTCTTGATCAGATGCCGGTCACCCCCGACTCCGCCCGCACGCACGACGCCGCCCGCCTCATCGAGCCGCTCTACGCCGAGATCCTGCGCCGCAACCAGGGCGAGCGGGAGTTCCACCAGGCGGTCCGCGAGGTCCTGGAGACGCTCGGGCCGGTGCTGTCCCGCCGCCCGGAGTTCGTCGACGCGCGCGTCATCGAGCGGATATGCGAACCCGAGCGCCAGCTGATCTTCCGGGTGCCGTGGTCGGACGACTCCGGCGACATCCACGTCAACCGCGGCTTCCGGGTGGAGTTCTCCAGCCTGCTCGGCCCCTACAAGGGCGGCCTGCGCTTCCACCCCTCGGTCAACCTCGGCATCGTGAAGTTCCTCGGCTTCGAGCAGATCTTCAAGAACGCCCTCACCGGCATGCCCATCGGCGGCGGCAAGGGCGGCTCGGACTTCGACCCCAAGGGCCGGTCCGACGCCGAGATCATGCGGTTCTGCCAGTCGTTCATGACCGAACTCCACCGCCACCTGGGCGAGTACACGGACGTTCCGGCCGGTGACATCGGCGTGGGCGGCCGCGAGATCGGCTATCTCTTCGGCCAGTACAAGCGGATCACCAACCGCTACGAGTCCGGCGTCCTCACCGGCAAGGGCCTCGGCTGGGGCGGCGCCCAGGCCCGTACGGAGGCCACCGGCTACGGCACCGTCCTGTTCACCGAGGAGATGCTGCGCAGCCGGGGCGAGTCCCTGGAGGGCCAGACCGTCGCGGTCTCCGGCTCCGGCAACGTCGCCATCTACGCCGTCGAGAAGGCCCAGCAGCTCGGCGCGACCGTGGTGACCTGCTCCGACTCCGGCGGCTACGTCGTCGACGAGAAGGGCATCGACCTCGCCCTCCTCAAGGAGATCAAGGAGACCGGCCGGGGCCGCGTCTCGGAATACGCCGAACGCCGCGGCGCCCACGCCCGGTTCGTCCCCGGTACGGGGGTGTGGTCGGTCCCCGTGGACGTCGCCCTGCCCTGCGCCACCCAGAACGAACTCCACGAGGCCGACGCGCTGGACCTCGTACGCAACGGGGTCAAGGCGGTCGCGGAGGGCGCCAACATGCCCACCACCCCGGAGGCGGTCCGCGTCCTCCAGGAGGCGGGCGTCGCCTTCGCGCCCGGCAAGGCGGCCAACGCGGGCGGGGTGGCGACGAGCGCCCTGGAGATGCAGCAGAACGCTTCCCGCGACTCGTGGACCTTCGCCCACACCGAGGAGCGGCTCGCCGAGATCATGCGGCACATCCACGACTCCTGCCACACGACCGCCGAGCGCTACGGCAGCCCCGGCAACTACGTGGTCGGCGCGAACATCGCGGGCTTCGAGCTGGTCGCGGACGCGATGCTGGCGCAGGGGCTGATCTGACGGTACGCCGGGGAGGCGACGCCGCCCTCCCGGCGTCCGCCGCCCCGCGTGGGTGAGACCGCGCACGGCGGTCTCACCCACGCGGGGGAGCGGACGGGGCCCGTGCGGGGGGAGAGCCCCCCGCGTGCCCGCCCCGCGAGGGTGGAGACACGACGCCGAAGATCCCGCACCGCCCCCGACCGCCGGTGACACCGAGCGGCCCGTTCCCCGCCGGGCGACGCGCCCGGCCTACGCGCTCCCGCTGCTTCTGCTGCCGTCCGGCCTCTGGCGGCCGCCCTTCGCCCCGCACGTCGAGAGGGTGCAGGCGCAGGAGGGCGGCATGCCCGCCTACGGGCTGAGCATTCCGTACGTGCCCTGGCTCAGCGTCCTGTCGGACGCCGGACCACTGTCCGTCCGTGAAGCTGGTGTTGCCGTGCCCCGATCCGGGCCGGTTCCCGAACGCCGACTCCTGTCACGGAACTTCGCCGACAGCAGATCCGCCCGGAGCGCAACGTCCGGCCGGTGCGGGGAGCGCTCCGCACTCCTAGGCTGGAACGGTGAGCATCCGAGCGACGAACCAGGCCGACGTGATCCCCCTGCGCCCGCTCCCGACGGCGGTCGACCCGTGTCCGGCCGGCGCCCTGCCCGGGGAGCCGCTGTGGCGGGACCTCGTGGGGGAGGTGCTGCGGCGCGAACGCAAGGCGCGGGGGCGGACGTTGAAGGACGTGTCCGACGCGTCCCGGATCTCCGTGGCGTACCTCTCCGAGGTGGAGCGCGGTCGGAAGGAAGCCTCCTCCGAGGTGCTGGCCGCCGCCGCCCGCGCGCTCGGGCTGACCCTCGCGGACGTCCTGGCGCTGGCCGGGGAGCGGCTGGTCAGCCTCGCCGCGGCCCGGTCCCGGACGCTGCGGGTGACGGGCGGTCGCCGGGCCGTGGGCCCGGCGGGCGGTCGTGGGGCCACGGGTCCGGCCGGTCCGATGGGCGGCGTGCTGCTGGCGGCCTGACCGGGGGAGGACGTCACGCGGGCCCGTCCGGCCGGGCGTCCGGGTCCGCGATGCCATGGACGCGGCCTGGCACGACACGGCCGGACACGGCCCGGCACGGCCCAGCGGTCGGAAGAGGCGGTGCAGGGCAGTCCGGCGGATCAGCCCCCGGCCGGGGCCACGCCGATCGGGCAGGAGACGCCCGTGCCGCCGATCCCGCAGTAACCGCCCGGGTTCTTGTCCAGGTACTGCTGGTGGTACGCCTCCGCCGGCCAGAACGGACGGCCCTCGGCGGGCAGGATCTCCGTGGTGATCTCCCGGTGGCCCGAGGCCGTCAGGACCTTCTGGTACGCCTCACGGGACGCCTCCGCCGCTGCCGCCTGGGCGGGGGAGTGGGTGTGGATCGCGGAGCGGTACTGGGTGCCCACGTCGTTGCCCTGGCGGAAGCCCTGGGTCGGGTCGTGCGACTCCCAGAACAGCTTGAGCAACTCCTCGTAGGTGACGACCGCGGGGTCGAAGACCACGCGGACCGCCTCCGTGTGCCCGGTCATCCCCGAGCACGCCTCCTCGTACGTGGGGTTCTCGGTGTAGCCGCCCTGGTAACCGACGAGCGTCGTCCAGACGCCCTCGGTCTGCCAGAACTTCCGCTCCGCGCCCCAGAAGCAGCCCAGGGCGAAGTCCGCCACCTCCAGGCCCTCCGGATACGGGCCCACCAGGGGGTTGCCGAGGACGGTGTGGCGGGAGGGGACGGTGAACTCCGGAACGGGGCGGCCGCGCAGGGCCTGCTCCGGGGTGGGGAGCTCGGGGGTACGACGGTTCAGGAACATGCGGGGGGCTCCTCCGGGGTCGGGGTTCGGTACGTACAACACGGGAGCGGGCGCCGGGATTCCGGGGCGTGGACGCGGGGGACGCGCCCCCCCCGCCTCAGTGCGGCAGCGTCGCCGGGCTGCCGCCGTTCGCCTCGTACCCCGCGACCGCGAGCGCCCGGTAGACCGCGTACTGCGCCGCCGGGTCCGGCTCCGCCGTCCACGGCAGCGCGCCCACATGACCGTCGATGCGCACCAGCTGGTGCATCGCCTCCGACCAGCGCTCCATGTGCACCAGGAACAGCACCAGCAGATGGCGCACGTGCGCCAGCATCGGGTCGTCCGGGCGGGCGGAGTGCACCGCGAACATCGCGCCCTCGACCGCCTTCGTCACCACCTGGCCGCGGTAGAAGCCCTGCACCAGATTGACCTCCGGCAGGTGCTCGTACACCGCGAACAGCGGCAGCGCGGCGAGCAGCGACCCCTGCGGGGCGCGGGCGGCGGCGGCCGTCGCGAACGCGTCGGCGTCCTTGCGCGAGCCGTGCCACTTCTCGCAGTGGAAGTGCAGCGCCGCGATGTGCGCGCCCATGTGGGCCGGAGCCCGGTCGATGATCTTCGCCCAGAGCTGGTCGAACTGCTCCGGGGTGTACCCGAGGCCTCGGGCCACCGCCAGCTCCACGATGTACGGGACGGGGTCGCCCGGCGCCAGCAGGGCCGCCTCGCCGCAGACCGTACGGGCCTCCTCCAGGATGATCCGGAAGTCGTCGCTGCCCGCCGCCGAGGAGCGCCACGCCTGCTGCACCAGGAACTCCGCGTGCACCGCCGCGCCGCCCGCGTCCTTCGGGGACTCCGCCCGCCACGCGCGCAGCCACGATCCCCCGGCTCCGGGCCGCTGCGCCAGCTCCAGCGAGGCCGCGCCCGCGAACGCCTGCACCCGCTGCCAGCGCACCTCGCCCTCCTTCGGTGTACCGGCCAGCAGCTGGGAGGCCGCCCGCCAGTCCCGGGTGCCCTGGACCACGTCGAGCACGTCGAGGAGGTCCTGGTCGGGGCCCGGCATCCGGACGTCCAGCTCCTCCTGGCGGGCGAAACCGTACGTGTCCGGGTCCGCCGCGTCCGGCGAACCGGGGTCGACCTGGCGGATACCGCCCCGCCGGCGCATCACCCAGGGGCCGATCACCGCGGCGAGCAGGCACATCGCGAGCAGGAACAACAGAATCTCCATGGACCCATTGTCCCCGGAACGGCGCGTGGCCGGTAAGGGCCCCAAAGGGCTCCGGCCATCCCGCGGGGGCGGGCGGCCCCCTGTACGCCACCCGCCGATCCACCCGGAAGCGCCGGACACCCCCTCCCGACGAACTACCCTCGGGACCATGAGCGACCAGCACAGCTTCGAGACCCTCGCCATCCACGCGGGGAACACCGCCGACCCCCTCACCGGTGCGGTGGTTCCGCCGATCTACCAGGTGTCCACGTACAAGCAGGACGGTGTCGGCGGACTGCGCGGCGGCTACGAGTACAGCCGGAGCGCCAACCCGACCCGGACCGCCCTGGAGGAGAATCTCGCGGCCCTCGAAGGCGGCCGCCGCGGCCTCGCCTTCGCCTCCGGCCTCGCGGCCGAGGACTGCCTCCTGCGTACGCTGCTGACCCCCGGCGACCACGTGGTCATCCCGAACGACGCCTACGGCGGCACGTTCCGGCTGTTCGCGAAGGTCGCCTCGCGGTGGGGCGTGGAGTTCTCGGTGGCCGACACCTCGGACGTGGCCGCCGTACGGGCCGCGCTCACCCCGCGTACCAAGGCCGTCTGGGTGGAGACCCCGTCCAACCCGCTGCTCGGCATCACCGACATCGCCGCCGTGGCCCAGGTCGCGCGGGAGGCCGGGGCGCGCCTCGTGGTCGACAACACCTTCGCCTCGCCCTACCTCCAGCAGCCCCTCGCGCTCGGCGCGGACGTCGTCGTGCACTCCACCACCAAGTACATGGGCGGCCACTCCGACGTGGTCGGCGGCGCGCTGATCGTCGACGACCCGGAGCTCGCCGACGAGCTGGCGTTCCACCAGAACGCCATGGGCGCGGTCGCCGGACCGTTCGACGCCTGGCTCGTCCTGCGCGGCATCAAGACGCTCGCCGTCCGCATGGACCGGCACACCGAGAACGCCACCAAGGTCGCCGACCTGCTGACCCGGCACCCCAAGGTGTCCCAGGTCCTCTATCCGGGGCTGCCCGGCCACCCCGGCCACGAGATCGCCGCCAAGCAGATGAAGGCGTTCGGCGGCATGGTCTCCTTCCGCGTCGCCGGCGGCGAGGAGGCGGCGGTCGCGGTCTGCGACCGGGCGAAGCTGTTCACCCTCGGCGAGTCACTCGGCGGGGTGGAATCCCTCCTGGAGCATCCGGGCCGGATGACGCACGCCTCCGCCGCGGGCTCCCCGCTGGAGGTCCCGGCCGACCTGGTCCGCCTCTCCGTCGGCATCGAGAACGCCGACGACCTGCTCGCCGACCTCACCCGGGCGCTGGGCTGACCCTCGGGGCACGCACACGGGAGAGGCGCCCGCCGGTTGCGGCGGGCGCCTCTCCCCGGTTCAGGCGCTCACCTTCTCGTCCTCCAGCATGCCCCTGACCTGCTCGCGCAGTGCGGGACCGTCCTCGTGTCCGTGGACCGACGCGGCGTGCTCGCTCGCGGCCCGGACGACCTCGTCCTCCTCACCGGCGATGGTGAGGGTGCAGTGCGTCTCGCTCGGATACCTGCGGCAGTCTGCGATCTTCCTGGTCACCACGGTCTCCTCGGCTCGTACGACGACCGTTCCCTCCAGCGTAGGCCGCCCGCACCGGGGCCTCGACGGCTCACCAGTCCTCCAGCGGCGGAGTCACCTGCGCGGGCTCGGTCGCCCACGGCTGCTCGACAGCGGCCCAGACCAGGACCGCGACGAGCACCGCCGCCAGCAGCCAGGCCGCCGTCCGGTGCACCGCCCGGCGCCACCGCAGCCGGCGGCCCCCCTGCCGGACCGCCCGCGCGGCCAGGTCCGGCGGCAGGACCGGGTGCGGGCCGTCCAGCATCCGGCGGACCCGCTCCTCGCGCGGGTCCCGGCGGTCCGCGCTCATGCCGCCCCCCGGGGCCCCGGAGCCGTACCGGGTGGGGCGGGGCGTCCCGTTCCGCCGCGGGCGGTGGACGCCGGGCCCCGTCCCCGTCCGGCCGACCGCAGCGCGGCCACCGCGCGGGCGCACACCGCGCGGACCCGGTCGCCCGGCAGCCCGAGCAGCGCCGCCGCCTGTTCCTCGCCGACCTCCTCGTACATCCGCAGGACCAGCACGAGCCGCTCGACGGGGGTCAGCCGCTCCAGCAGTCCGCCGCGGGGCCGCTGGTGGCGCCGGGCCTCGCGGGCGAAACGGAGGACCAGCTCCCGGCGGGCCAGGTCGTAGGGGTCGCCGCCGCGCAGCCGGTCCCAGTCGGCGTACGTACGGGCGAGCGCCGCGCGCAGCAGCCGCTCGGCCCGCGGGTACCCGCCGGGCGGCCCCGACGGTTCGCCGGTGAGCAGCGTCGCCGTGTGCAGCAGGCGGCCGCCCGCGCCCGCCACGAAGGCCTCGAACTCCAGGGCGCGGAGCCGGTCCCGGTGCTCAGCCCGATCGCTCACGACCACATCCGAGCCCCGCCGCACTCGTGCGGTCAAGAGGGGTGACACGACCGGTTCGCGGCGGGTCGTCCCCACACCTCCGTCCACCCTCGGCGATCAGGGGGAGCCGTACGCCGCTTCCGCTGCCCTGCGGGGGAGCTGTACGCCGCTCAGTCGGCCTGCGGCGGCTGGTGCGCGGCCTGACGGGCGGCCAGCGATCCGTTGAAGCGGGTGAGCAGCGCGCAGAACGTGTCCCGCTCCTCCTCGGTCCAGCCCTCCGTCACCCGCGACATCAGCTCGCGGCGCGAGGCCCGCACCTCGTCCAGGCGCGCCTGACCGCGCGGCGACAGCTGGAGCACCACGGCCCGGCCGTCCTCCGGGTGCGACGTGCGCTTGACCAGCCCGGTGTCGACGAGCGGCGCGACCTGCCGGGTCACCGTGGAGGAGTCGATGCCCATCCCGGCCGCCAGCGCCTTGACCCCCATCGGGCCTTCCCGGTCGAGCCGGTTCAGCAGCAGGTACGCGGCGCGGTCCATCGAGTTGCGCACCTGGCCGACTCCGCCGAGGCGGGTCTGCTCGGCACGGCGGGCGAAGACCGCCACCTGGTGCTGGAGCGCGTCCAGCAGGCCCTCGGGGCCCTGGAGTTCGGGGACGGCGCCCCCGGAAGGAGACGCAGCAGTCGTCATGTCCTGTGGGGGCATGGCCGGGGGCTCTCTTCGTGCGGAGTCGGATGAGTGGGGGACAGAGTACGCGGCCACGGGGCAACGCGTACCAGTGCCGCACAAACCTGCGGACATCACCGCAGGCCGCCTGGAGACACGTCTGCCGCGCCCGGCAGGAGCTGCAAGACTTGCGGCATGAGCTTCCGCGCGACCGCCCGTCACCCCGCCCTGATCCTCGACGACGTCAAGGGCGCGCAGAAGATGCTGTCCGGAGTGGCGCGGACGACCGCCCTGGAGGGCAGCCGCCACCTGAGCGAGCTGGTCGGCGCCCCGGTCCACCTCAAGTGCGAGAACCTCCAGCGCACCGGCTCCTTCAAACTGCGCGGCGCCTACGTCCGGATCTCCGGCCTCACCCCGGTGGAACGGGCGGCCGGGGTCGTCGCCGCCAGCGCCGGGAACCACGCCCAGGGCGTCGCGCTGGCCTCCTCGCTTCTCGGGGTGCGCTCCACCGTCTTCATGCCGGTCGGGGCGCCCCTGCCCAAGGTCGCCGCGACCCGCGAGTACGGGGCGGAGGTGCGGCTGTGCGGCCAGGTCGTCGACGAGACCCTGGAGGCGGCCCAGCGGTACGCGGAGGAGACCGGCGCGGTCTTCATCCACCCCTTCGACCACCCCGACATCATCGCGGGCCAGGGCACGGTCGGACTGGAGATCCTGGAACAGTGCCCCGAGGTCCGCACGATCGTCGTCGGCATCGGCGGCGGCGGGTTCGCCGCGGGCGTCGCCGTCGCGGTGAAGGCCCTGCGTCCCGACGTACGCATCGTCGGCGTCCAGGCCGAGGGCGCCGCCTGCTACCCGCCCTCGCTGGCCGCCGGGCACCCCGTCTCGATCGACTCCCCGACCACGATGGCCGACGGCATCAAGGTGGGCCGCCCCGGCGACGTACCGTTCCCCCTGATCGCGGAGCTGGTCGACGAGGTCCGCACGGTCACCGAGGATGAGCTGTCCAGCGCGCTGCTGCTCTGCCTGGAGCGCGCCAAAATGGTCGTCGAACCGGCCGGCGCCGGCCCGGTGGCCGCACTGCTCAGCGACCCTGAGGCGTTCCGGGGGCCGGTGGTGGCCGTGCTGTCCGGCGGCAACGTCGACCCGCTCCTGATGCAGCGCATCCTGCGGCACGGCATGTCCGCGGCCGGCCGCCACCTGAGCCTGCGGCTGCGCCTCACCGACCGCCCCGGCGCGCTGGCCGCCCTGCTGGCCACGCTGACCGTGGCCGACGCCAACGTCCTCGACATCAGCCATGTACGCACCGACCCGCGCCTCGGGCTGACGGAGGCGGAGGTCGATCTGCGGCTGGAGACGATGGGCCCGCAGCACTGCGCGGACGTCGAGGCGGCACTGCGCGAGGCCGGCTACCGGGTGATCGGCTGAGCGCCCGCCACCCGCCGATCGGCCGGCGTCGATCAGCTACACGCCGATCGGCCACACGCCGGGCTGATCGCCCGCTTTATTCCGATCGGCCGGATATTGTCGTTCGCCGCGCGATGACGCCCGGTGAATCCTAGGATCGCCGAGTAGGCCCGTACGGGAGCCAAGCCCGTACGGGCGCGGTCATCCATGTGTGACGGAGGAGCCCCTCCATGCCAGGTGCGATCCACGCCGAAGGTCTGGTGAAGACCTTCGGCGACGTACGAGCCCTGGACGGCGTCGATCTCGACGTCCCCGAAGGCACCGTCCTCGGGCTGCTCGGACCCAACGGCGCGGGCAAGACCACCGCCGTAAGGGTGCTGACCACGCTGCTGCGCCCGGACAGCGGCACGGCCGTCGTGGCCGGGATCGACGTCCTGCGCAAGCCCAACGAGGTGCGCCGCTCGATCGGGCTCTCCGGCCAGTTCGCGGCGGTCGACGAGTATCTGACCGGCCGCGAGAACCTCCAGATGGTCGGGCAGCTCTACCAGCTCGGCGCGCGGGACGCCAAGGCCCGCGCGGGCGTCCTGCTGGACCGGTTCAACCTCGGCGACGCCGCCGACCGCACCGCCAAGACGTACTCCGGCGGGATGCGCCGCCGCCTGGACCTCGCGGCGGCGCTCGTCGTGTCGCCGCCCGTGATGTTCATGGACGAGCCGACGACCGGGCTCGACCCGCGCAACCGGCAGCAGCTCTGGGACGTGATCGAGGACCTGGTGGCGGGCGGTACGACCCTGCTGCTGACCACGCAGTACCTGGAGGAGGCCGACCGCCTCGCCCACGACATCTGCGTCATCGACCACGGCCGGGTCATCGCCCGCGGCACCTCCGACGAGCTGAAGGCCCGCACCGGCGGCGAGCGCGTCGAGGTCGTCGTGCACCGCCCGGACGAGATCGAGCGCGCCCGCTCCGTGCTGACCGCCCTCGGCAAGGGCGAGGTCACCGTCGCCCAGCTCTCCCGCAAGCTGACCGCCCCGGTCAGCGGCGGGGCCAAGCTGCTGGCCGAGATCATCCGCGACCTCGACGCCCGGGGCGTCGAGATCGACGACATCGCCCTGCGCAGGCCCACCCTCGACGACGTCTTCCTCTCCCTCACCGGCCACGCCGCCGAGGCCCGGGAGAACGGGGACGAGGAGCCCGGCGGAGCCGAAACGGAACGTCCCCGAGGAGCCCGCAGCGGCCGGGGCAAGGAGGAGAGCCGGTGAGCGCGATCTCCAAGGACGCCCCCACGCTGGTCCCACGCCCCTCCGGGGGTATCACACAGTCGGTGAAGGACTCCCTGGTCGTCGCCAAGCGGAACCTGATTCGGATGACCCGGATTCCGGAGATGGTGATCTTCGGGCTGGTCCAGCCGATCATGTTCGTGGTGCTGTTCACCTACGTCTTCGGCGGCTCCATCTCCATCGGCGGCTCCACCGACCCGCAGCTGTACAAGGAGTTCCTGATGGCGGGCATCTTCGCCCAGACCGTCACCTTCGCCACGGCGGGCGCCGGCGCGGGCATCGCCGACGACATGCACAAGGGGCTCATCGACCGCTTCCGGTCGCTGCCCATGGCCCGCGGCGCGGTCCTCACCGGACGGACGCTCGCCGACCTCGTCCAGACCACGCTGACCCTCGTCGTCCTCGCGGGGGTCGCCCTCCTCGTCGGCTGGCGCACCCACGAGAACATCGGCAAGGTGCTCTGCGGCTTCCTGCTGCTGCTTCTCCTCGGTTACGCCTTCTCCTGGATCGGGGCGTTGATCGGCCTGTCCGTCCGCACCCCGGAGGCGGCGACCTCCGGCGGTCTGATCTGGCTGTTCCCGCTGACGTTCATCTCGAACGCCTTCGTCCCGGTCACCGGCATGCCCGCCTTCCTCCAGCACGTCGCCGAGTGGAACCCGTTCAGCGCCACGGTGGCGGGGGCCCGCGAGCTGTTCGGGAACACGATGCCCGGCGTGCCGAAGTCCGTGACCGGGGCCTGGCCGATGGAGCACCCGATCCTCGCCTCGGTGCTCTGGTCCGTGCTGATCATCGTGGTCTTCCGAACTCTGGCCGTACGCAAGTACCGCTCGGCCGCCGCCTGAGGACGCCCGAGCCGCCGCCCACCCACGGAAGCGACGCGGGAGCCCCGGCCTGTCCGAAGGCCGGGGCTCCCGCGTCGTCGGGTGCCGCGCGTGGTGGCGGGACGGGTCAGCCGGTGTAGGGCTTGGCCGCCAGGATCTTCACCGTGGCGGTCTTGCCGTTCGGCAGCTCGTAGTCCGCGTCGTCGCCCGTCCGCTTGCCGTTCACGCCGAGGCCGAGCGGGGACTGCGGGGAGTACGTCTCGATGTCCGCGCTCGCGTACTCGCGGGAGGCGAGCAGGAAGGTCAGCGTGTCGTCCTCGTCGCCGTCGAAGGCGATGGTGACAACCATGCCGGGCTCGACCACGCCGTCGTCGGCCGGCGCCTCGCCGACCTTCGCGTGCTCCAGGAGCTGGGTCAGCTGGCGCACCCGCAGCTCCATCTTGCCCTGCTCCTCCTTGGCCGCGTGGTACCCGCCGTTCTCCCGGAGGTCACCCTCCTCACGGGCCGCCGCGATCTTGACGGCGATCTCCGTGCGCGCGGGACCAGACAGGTACTCCAGCTCGGCCTTGAGCTGGTTGTACGCCTCCTGCGTGAGCCAGGTGACGTTTTCGCTGGTCTGGGTCACAGGTGCTCCTCGTCGGTGCTGGGAATACAAACGATCGCCCTACCCGGAAGCATGTGCTTCGTCGGGTGGGCGAAACCACGAGCCTAACAATTCCGCAGGAAAAGGGGGAGAAGGTAAACCGTCACACACCGGGACCGGCCACTGCGGCCCGTATCACCGCAGGTCGCACGGGGTGGTGCGGCGGGACCGGCCCCTGCGGGCCGTCATCGGAGGGAGAGGGGATCAGCCCTTCGGGCCGTCGTCGGCGGTGCAGCCCATCGGCTCGACCGCCGTCGCCCGCGACCGGGTCACCACGGTCACGACCTCGTCGATCCGGTCCTCGGCCCGGTCGAACCGGACCTCCTTGCGTCCCACCTCGGCGCCGTCCTCGCTGAGCGCCCGCACCACGCAGTAGCCATGCCCGCCCCGGTCCTTGCGGACCTCCAGATGGACATCGGCGCGGGTGTCGGAGACGACCTTGAACTTGATCATCTCGGCGCTGATGCCCTGGCCGCCCACGTAGTCGTAGCCGATCCACCCGATCACGCCGAGCAGGGCGACGCCCAGGACCGATCCGACGATCTTCAGCTTGCGGTCCGCACGCTGATCCTCGGTCCGGCCGTAGCGCCCCTCGGGCGCGGCCTGGCGAACCGTCGTCATGATCGTTCCCTTCGGGCCGGGCATCGAGGAATTTTCCGGCCCCTCGGTCAGTCACTATAGAAGCCGCCCGTCCGTCACCCGATCGCGCCCCACACCGACGAGGCGCCGGCCGGCCCCTCCCGCCGGAGACCGCCGAGGGCCCTCTCCGCCCTCGACGACCTCCGACGACCTTCGACCGGAGCGACCAGCGACCCATGACTGAGGATCGAGTTTTGACTGAGCAGCTGCGACTGATGGCCGTTCACGCCCACCCCGACGACGAGTCGAGCAAGGGCGCGGCCACCATGGCCAAGTACGTGTCCGAGGGGGTGGACGTGCTGGTCGTGACCTGCACGGGGGGCGAGCGCGGCTCCATCCTCAACCCGAAGCTCCAGGGCGACGCGTACATCGAGAAGAACATCCACGAGGTGCGCAAGAAGGAGATGGACGAGGCCCGCGAGATCCTGGGCGTCCAGCAGGAGTGGCTCGGCTTCGTCGACTCGGGGCTGCCCGAGGGCGACCCGCTGCCGCCGCTGCCCGAGGGCTGCTTCGCCCTGGAGGACCCGGAGCACGCCGCGGGGCGCCTGGTGGCGAAGATCCGCGCGTTCCGGCCGCAGGTCATCACCACGTACGACGAGAACGGCGGCTACCCGCACCCCGACCACATCATGACGCACACGATCTCGATGATCGCGTTCGACGGTGCGGCCGACGCGGAGCGGTTCCCCGAGGACGAGTTCGGCCCGGTCTGGACGCCGCAGAAGCTGTACTACAACCAGGGCTTCAACCGTCCGCGCACCGTCGCCCTGCACGAGGCGCTCCTCGCCCGCGGTCTGGAGTCCCCGTACGGGGAGTGGCTGGAGCGGTGGAAGGAGTTCGAGCGCGTCGAACGCACCCTGACCACGTACGTCCCCTGCGACGACTTCTTCGAGATCCGCGACAAGGCGCTGATCGCGCACGCCACGCAGATCGACCCCGAGGGCGGCTGGTTCCGGGTTCCGATGGAGGTCCAGCGGGAGGTCTGGCCGACCGAGGAGTACGAGCTGGCGAAGTCTCTGGTCGATACCTCCCTCCCCGAGAGCGACCTCTTCGCGGGCATCCGCGACAATGCCTGATATGTACGCGACCCAGGCACTGACGCACCTCGTCCCGCTCGCCGCCGAAGAGCTCGACAAGAACAAGGTCACCCCCGGCGTCCTCGGCTTCCTCGTCTTCGCCGCGCTCGCCGTCGGCGTGTGGGCGCTGATGAAGTCGATGAACCGGCACATGGGACGGGTGAACTTCGAGGAGGCCCCCGACCCGGACGCGAAGCCGACCGAGGCCGGGTCCGGGGCGGCGGCCTCCCCCCGGAAGTAGGCGACGCGCCGGACCGCGGGGCCGGGGAAGCGGCGTCCGGCCTCACCGCCGGACGCCCACGCGCACTGCCGTGCGGGCAGGGGAGGCGCGCCTGCCCTGCCCGCACGGGGACGTACGTGTGTCCTGCCGTACGGCTGTGGGGCGCGGGCCGCACGTCCTCCCGTACGGAGACGGGCGCGGGAGCGCGCGCCGCTCACCGGCGCCCGTCCCCCTCGGCCCCCGCGCCCCTCACCCCCTCACGGCTGCGCCGGCTCCAGCGGCACGCCCATGATCTGGCCGGCGGCGCGGGCCGGGGTCAGCCCGAGCCGCCACGCCTGCCAGCCGTCCTCCAGGTCCACGCCCCGCTCCAGGGCCACCGCGAACGCCGCCGCCGACTGCTCCAGCTTCACGTCCCGCGCCGGATGCCGGGCCCCGATCAGCTCGGCCAGCTCCTGCTGGGCGACCACCGTGCCCACCTCGCTGCCTCCGGGCGACGCGTACGGCAGCAGCGTGCAGCGCAGGAACCGGGCCCAGTCGCCGCCCCGCGCGTCCCCGTACGAGGCGAACAGCCCCGCCGCCTCCTCGCACAGCTCCAGCGCCTGCGGCGCCCGCCCGTTGCCCGCGTCGATCAACGCCAGCTCCACGCACGCCCACGCCTCCCCGTACGGCACCTTGATCCGCCGGAAGTCGGCCCGCGCGTCCATCAGCAGCTGCCGGGCGAACCCCGAATTGCGGAGGTTGCCCGTCTGCGCGGCCCGCTGGTCCCGCGTCACCCGTCCCGAGTGGTGCCGGGCGCAGGCCAGCCCGTACACGTCCCGCATCCGCGAGAACATCGTGCGGGCCCGCTCCAGCTCGCGCACCGCCTGATCGGTGTCCCCGTCCTCCTCCAGAGCCTGGCCCAGGTAGAACAGGGTCCACGCCTCGCCGCGCGCGTCCTCGTTCTCCCGGTGCCGTTCCAACGCCTCCCGCAGCTGCTCCAGCGCGGCCGCCGGGTCGCCGTCCAGCAGCCGGGCACGGGCCAGCTGGGTGATCGCCCACGCCTCACCGCGCCCGTCGCGGGTCCGCCGGTACAGCTCCAGGGCGGTGCTCAGCTCCTCCTCGGCCGGCGCGACCTCGCCCGTGCGCAGTCGCACCTGGCCCAACTGGTACCGCGTCCACGCCTCACCGTGCAGCGACTCGCCCTCCCGGTGCAGCCGCAGCGCGTCGGCCAGCAGCGCCAGCGCCTTCGGCAGATCGCCCCGGTCCCGCTCCACGGCGGCCAGGGCGTGCAGGGTCCAGGCCCGGTCCTCGGCCTGCGCCTCGGAGGACTGGAGCGCCAGCGCCTCCCCGAGCCGGGCCGCCGCCTCGGTCAGATTGCCCTGGTGGTGCAGGGTGATCCCGAGCGAACAGAGGGCCAGCGCCTCACCCGCGTCGTTCTGCGCCTCGTGGTAGAGCCCGACGACGGAGGAGAGCGTGGTGCGGGCCTTGTCCAGCTCGCCGAGCTGCCGGGCCGCGATGCCCGTGCGCCACTGCACCGAGCGCTCCAGCAGCCCCTGGTCCACTGCTCTGGTCAGCTCGCTGATCTCGCCCAGGCGGTACAGGTCGCCGCGCAGCAGGCAGTAGTCGCACAGCGCTCCCAGCAGATGCAGCACCGTCGCCTGGTCCACGCCCTCCGCGTGCCGCAGCGCCGCCGTGATGAAGCTCGACTCGTCGTCCAGCCAACGCAGCGCCGAGTCCAGCGACCCGAACCCGTGTGAGCCGAACTGCCCGGCGCGGGTGGACATCTTCCCGTCGACCATCCGGATCACGGCGTCGGCCAGCTCCGCGTAGTTCGTCAGCAGCCGCTCCTGCGCCGCCGTCCGCTCGGCCTCCTCCTCCTCGTCCCGCAGCCGGGCCAGCGCGAAGGCCCGCACCAGGTCGTGCAGCCGGTAGCGCGACCCCCGTACGCGGGTGAGCAGCCCGGCCCCTGCCAGCACCGTCAGCAGCCGCTCGGCCTCCTGCTCGTCCGCCGCGAGCAGCGAGGCGGCGGCCGCCGCGCCGAGACTGGCCCGGCCCGCCAGCGCGAGCCGCCGCAGCAGCCGCCGGGCCTGGTCGCCCTGGTCCGTGTAGCGCAGCCACAGTGCCCGCTCCACCGCGCCGACCGGCCCGTACGCGGCCAGGTCCTCCGCCAGCGTGTGCCGGCTGCGGCCCCCGAGCGCGGACCCGGCGACCCGCAGCGCCAGCGGCAGCCCGCCGCACAGCTCCACGACCGCCTCCGTGGACGGGTGGTCGTAGGGCCCGGTCTCCTGTTCCCCGGCGACCTCGCGCAACAGCTCCTCCGCGCCCGCCGCGTCCAGCGGGCCGACCGGCAGGTGGTGCACGCGGGCCGGCAGATCCTCGGGCAGCTCCAGCGGCTCCCGCGCGGTGACGATCACCAGGCTGTCCGAGCGCTCCGGCACCAGGGTGCGTACCTGCTCGGCGTCCGTCGCGTCGTCGAGCACCACGGTGACCGGCGTCCCCGTGAGGTGCTGGTGGTACAGCTCACCGAGCCGCCGCACCTGCTGCTCCGCCGACGCGCCTTCGCGGAACAGCAGTTGCTCGCGCGGGGCGCCCAGCCGGTTCAGCAGGTGCAGAAGGGCGTCACGGGTCGGCAGCGGACTCTCCCCGGCCACCTGGCCGCGCAGATCGACCAGGCACGCCCCCCGGAACTGGTCCTTGAGCGTGTGCGCGGCCCGCACCGCGAGCGAGGTACGCCCCGACCCCGGTTCGCCGTGCAGGACGACGACGGTCGGCCGGGTCCGCGTGGAGGCGCGTGCCGCCTGTACCCACTGGGTGATCTGCGCCAGCTCGGACCGGCGCCCCGCGAACGGCCCCTCCGCCTGCGGGAGATGGCCGAACGACTGCTCCAGCACCACGCGGGTGCGGGCCGCCGCGCTGCGGTCTCCGCCACGCAACCGGCATGCGACCGCGGCGTTCTGCCTCTTCTTCGGGTTGCGCGACGCCGGGGCCAGCATGCGCTGCTGGTCCAGGTACGGACGGATGCCCCGTACCTCCAGGGCGGTCAGCCACTGGAGCCTCAACTGCTCCGCCCCGCCCGGCTGTCCGGCCGCGGCGGCGCGGCGGTGCGCGGCGGGCCAGTGCGAGGCGGTCACCCTCGCCACGGTCGTCGCCGTGCCGGCCACCGCGACGGCCGCGCCCGCGCCGAACGCCGGACCGGTGCCGGCGCCGAGCGCCAGATCCGCGCCGATCGCGGCGACCGCCGCAACTCCCGTCACCAGCAGGGGTGTTCCGAGCGCCGCTCGGCTGAAGCGCTCCGCCAACGGGCGATCGCCCGCCGCCGCGGCGTCGAGCGCCCGCGTGTACGCGGCGTACTCCTCGGCCGCGCCTACCGCCATGGTGTCGAGCGCGGCACGGGCCCGCGACATCAGCGCTCCGGCGTCCGTCCGCCCGCCGGAGCGCCGCGCCTCCTCCTCCACTGAGCGCACCAACAGCCTCTCGGCCTCGGCCCGATGGCTGTCCCGCATAGATGTCCCCCTCCGAGAGCCGCGCTCCGGATGCCGGTCTCCGGAGCGTCGGACGTCACACGTCGGGGTCAAGTGTCCTGCGTGGCGCGCCCCGGCGCGAGGGGCGCGGGGCAAGGGGTGGGTCAAGGAGCGAGGACGGGACAGGGCGGGGCAGGCCGGTGGGACGCGGTCGCGGAACCGTCCGCGGGGCGCGCCGCGGCCGGGAGAGCCCGCCTCAGCCCACGTCCCGGCGGGTGAACCGCCACCAGGCCGCCGCCACGACGGGGAGCAGGTGAACGGCCAGGGCGAGGAAGGCGGCGGTCGCGGTGGTGCCCTCCCGCATGACCAGGCAGGCGGTCTCGCCCACGCAGGTGGTCCGGTCGGTCTCCATCAGCAGGCGCTCGTTGAGGACGGCGAACGTGATCCCGGCCAGCTCGTACTCGGCCAGCGACGGAACGTACTCCTGGACGATACGGCCGGAGGCGACCAGATAGGCGAGGGCGATGCCCAGGGCCGTGGTCGTGCGCCGGGTCAGCATGGCGAGGGCGTAGCCCAGCAGCGCCACCAGGCCGACGAGGACCGCGCCCCGCCCCCCGACGACGGCCAGCACCGTCCAGTACCGTCCGTCCGCCTCGGCCAGGGACCCCTTGAAGTGGGCCACGACGAACAGGAGGGCCACGAAGAGGACCGAGGCCAGGACGGCGGCGGCAGTAGCGGTCGCGGTGACGAGGAGGCCCCTGGTGAGGAAGAGGCGGGTGCGCCGGGGCTCGGCGGCGGTGAGGGTGAGCATCACACGGGACGACCAGTCGGCGCCCCCGCTGAGGATGCCGAGCACCAGCGCGGCCAGCGACAGCCCCGACAGCATCGCCCGCAGGTCGACGAACGATGCCTTCGTCATGAGATAGCGGGGGTCGTCGAAGAACGCGCGGGGGGACAGGGTCTCGACCGAGCCCGCAGGCCGGCGCGCCGCTTCCTCCGCGTACACGCGGTACGCCGCTTCGGCCGTCCGCCATGCCGCCGCCACGTCGGTGTGATGGCTGACGAAGGCGGAGACGGCGAGCGCCAGAAGGACCACGGGGAGCGCCCCGAGGGCGTACCGGACGGGTTTCGGACTCAGCAGCCGGTGGAGTTCGGCGCGGACGAGGCGGCTCAGGGGCGGCGGCGAGGGCCTTGCGAGAAGGGTCATCAGCCGATATCCGTCCGGGTGGAGCGCCACAGGGCCAGAGCGAGGACCGGGAGGAGGTACAGGAGGATTCCGACGAAGCCGTCCCCGGCGGTCAGATCGACGTGGACCGCCTCGCAGCCGGGGCCGGCGATGCAGTCGGACTCCGCCATGGGGATGACCGGCTTCTCGTTGAGCACGGCGAAGGTCAGGCCGTCCATGTCGTACTCGGCCAGGCGCGGCCCCCGCCCCCCGAAGATCCTGCCCGCGCCGGCCAGGTAGAGGAACGCGATGGCGAGGGCGGCGGGGACATGGCGCGTCAGCACGGCCAGGCTGTAGCCGAGGAGGGCCAGGAGCCCCACGAGCACGACGCCCCGCAGGAACTGACTGGCCAGCACCGACCAGTACACCGCGTCCAGCCCGGCGGTACTGCCCCGGAGCTGGGCCGCGAGCAGCAGACACGGTACGAGCAGCAGCCCGCACACGGCGGCCACCGCCATGGAGAGACCGACGACCAGCAGGCCCCGGGTGAGGAACAGCCGGGCGCGCCGGGGTTCGGCGGCGGTGAGCGTGAGCATCACGCGCGAAGCCCAGTCGGCGCCGCCGCCGACGATCCCGAAGACGGTGGCCGCCGCGCAGAGCCCGAGCAGGACGGTGCGCAGATCGCCGAAGGAGAGCGCCTCCATCAGGTAGCGCGGGTCGTCGAAGAAGTTGTCCCGCCCGATGGTTCCGGTCGGCATCCCCGTACGGGCGGCCTGCTCCAGGAACTCCCGGTGGAGCGCGTCCGCTTCGCGCAGTGCCGGACCGGTGTCGGGGCTGTGGGTGAACAGTTTCGACAGGCCGAAGGCCAGGACCAGCAGCGGCAGCCCGGCCGCGACCCGGCGTACGGCGCGGGGGGCGGTCAGCCGGTGCAGCTCGGCCCGCAGGAGGCGGTCCCAGGGCGGGGCGCCGTATCCGCGCACCCGGTCAACGGCGGTCAACGGGGCCGCCTTTCGCGGCGGCGTCGGCCGCCCGGACCGCTGCGACGTAGATGTCCTCCAGGGAGGCGGCCCGGACCAGCAGCTCGCGCGGATAGACGTCCTGGGCGGTGAGCAGCCGCAGCACTTCGGGCGCCTGCGGGGCCGACTGCTGCGGCGGGACGGCCATACGCAGCTCGTCCGTGCCGCGCGGGCCCGCGATCCGGGTGGGGGAGTGGCCGTGTCGCTCCAGTACGGCCACGGCCTGCTCGGTGACCGTGTCGTGCACCCGCACCACCAGGTGCTCGGTCCCTCGGGCGATCAGCTCGGAGACGCCGGCGTCGCAGATGACGCGGCCGTTCCTGACGATGGTGACCCAGTCGCATACCAGCTCGACCTCGGCCAGGATGTGGGAGGAGACGACCACGGTCATACCGCGCTCGTCGCGCAACCGCTTCAGCAACTCCCGCATGTCCCGCACGGCTTCGGGGTCGAGCCCGTTCATGGGCTCGTCGAGGACGAGGAGTTCGGGGCCGGAGATCAGCGCCCCGGCCACGCCGAGCCGCTGTTTCATGCCGAGCGAGTAACCGGAGTAGGCGCGCCGGGCCGCGTGCGCGATCCCGACCAGCTCCAGCGCCTCGGCCACCTCGGTGGAATCCGCGCCGTGCAGCTCGCCGATCAGCCGGAGGTTGTGCTCGCCGGTCAACGAGGCGTTGAACGCGGGGCCTTCGATGAGCGCACCCATACGGCCGGCGACGTACCGCTGATCCTTGGGGAGCGCGTGCCCGAAGGCGTGCACCGTGCCGCTGTCGGGCCGGACGAGACCGAGAAGCGTCTTGAGGGCCGTGGTCTTGCCCGACCCGTTCGGTCCGAGAAGTCCCACGATCGAACCTCGGGGAACGGACATGGAGAACCCGTCCAGGGCAGGCTGCCGACGTCCGCGGGCGGTGCGGAAGGATTTCCGCACATCGTCGAAGCGGACCAGCACGTCGGAGGGCCCGGTGTGCTCGGGCTCCGGCGTCACGCGGCTTTGCCGATCTTTCCGGTCCGGGGCTCGGGGAACGTTATGGCGCAGTAGCCGGTCCTGTTCCCGGATTCCCAGGATTCTTTGTCGAGCGGGGCGAAAAGCAGACCGATCATGGAGCCCTTGTTCTTCGAGATGAGAGGGTCCAGTACGGGAGTGCAGAGGGTGCGCATGGCGTCCATGACGCCGCGGTCACCGGGAAACGGGCTTTTCGCGTCTTCGGGGATCTCGGTCTCGGAAAGAATCTCGAATCGGTGCGGGGTCGCGCAGTCCACCGTGCCGACTTCCTGGTCCGACCGGACATTCCCCCGGAAGTTGGAACACGTACCGACCTTGAGATCGGAGAACGCCGTGGGAGTCCCCTGCGGCAGGTCATTCATCGCGTCGAGAGAGTTCGCGGACTGTTCCGCATCGGGAGCCGGATTCTCCGCTTCCCCCTGGATCGTGGCGCAACCCGACAACACCAGCGCCGTCAGGGCGGCTGTGGCCAGGGAGAACGTGAGATGACGGCGCATGCCTGGTTCGCCTTCTGGGATGGGGCCCCGTGCTGCGGGTGAACAAGCCCCCGCAGCACGGGAATTGATTTAGCCGATCGGGGAGACTAGCACTTGGCCGTGCCGTAGTACGAGTCCCACGTGTCCCCGTCGCTGCCGCCGTTGTTGTCCGCCCACCAGTCGACCAGGTCGCCGGAGATGTACTTGACGTAGTGGTTTCCGGTGTCGTGCCGGTGGCCGGACGCCGTGCTCGGGGCCTCGGCGCCCCTGCCGCTGTTGATGGTGATGGTGCCCCAGTTGCAGCGGGTGTCCGCCTGTGCCGCGGTGCCTCCACCGAGCACGATAATGCCGGCGAGTGCTGCTGCGGCCGTACCGATCGCGCCAATTCTGCGAACGTTGTTCTTCATTGCTTTGCCCCCTCGGATGGATGAACTGAAGCGGGACCCACTCTTCACGGCGGCTGTAGGGAGAGGCAATGGGATTTGATGTGAATGGCCAGTTCAAGACAGCGGCACTGTTCAATGGTTCTGTCGGAGGCGTGACCTCCATATGTCCTCTGCGTGATCATGAGGACGAGCGTGACGGGCATGCGGGGCGGAGGCCGCGACTCCGTCAGTACGGTGGGTGATCATCGTGGTGAGGGCGCGTCGTCCGTGGTGCGTCAAACTGTCTCGATCTTGGCCCTCGGGGCGGTCGGCCGGAGAACAAGATGCCGAGAGGGAGAGCGGGGATCGAGGGAGGCCACGGGCCTGCCGAACGGGAGGCCGGGGCAGCGGCAGGACTCCCCGGTCACCGTCGCGTCACGCGGTCTCCTGCCCTCGCCCCACCCCTTCTCCTCGCTCCCCGTTCCTCTGCCGTTGTTCGGTGTTGGAGGCCCGCGTGGGGCCGCAATGCCCGCACGCCAGGAGCCCGCGCCTCCCGTGGCCCTGGTCTCCGTCCCCGGTACACCCGCATGACCTGCACGTTCCCGAGGCGGGCGGGCCCAGGTCTCAGGAGGGCACCGGGGACGCGAGCCGACCGGAACCTGGACGGTCCCTGTGCGCTACGGCCGGGGCGCAGTGGCGGCCTACATCTGCGGCGCGGACGGCGCCTCCTCGAAGGGGCTTTCCTCCAGCAGGTCGTACAGGGCGTCGGCCGCCGGCAACTCGGAGGTGCGGCTGGTCAGTTCCTCGGGGGCGGTCATGGCCGTGCCGGCGGCGAAGGCGCCGGCGAACAGTGCGGTGGCGATGAGCTTCTTCACGGTGTCCGTATCCGTCGTGACGGTGGCGGGGGCCACGTCGGGGCTCGGGGCTGCCGCGCCCGAGCCGTCCCGCGACCCCTCAGCAGATACGTTCCTGCGAAGGCAACACGGAGACTCGGACGAGCGGCGGCCGATGGTGGTCGGAGTTAGCGGTCGTTCGAGAATTCCAGATTCCCCAACGAGACGACTCCGTCCGAGGAACGCTCCGCCCCGCCGATATCACCCGAATGAAGACCCTGCCTCGTCCGGTGGCCGCCGTTCCGCCGCCGAGGCGACGGCTCGGCACATCGGAGCGCTGGGTGGCGAGACCGACGGTCCTCCGTGCAGCGCATGCGGAACGTCCACGGCGACCCCGGAGATGTTCCGGCGATCTCAGATGACGCCCAGGTCCACAGTGACGGGAAAGGGCACGGCAGCCCCGACCGTGCCGGTGAACATCTCGCCGTCCCGATAAGCCCTGGTGGCGGGATCGAGGACGTAGGTGTAGACGATCGGGACACCGGTGGCGGCCTGCTCGATTCGCCAGTAGAAGGGGATGCCGGCCTTGGCGTACTGGTCCACCTTCACGATCCGGTCGGTGGTCTCCGAACCGGGCGACACCACCTCGACTACCAGGAGTACGTGCTCGGGGCGGGTGGGTGTGACGTCGATGGTTTCTGCCCGGTAGACGATGACGTCCGGGCGGCGGTTGGTGAGGGGAACGTCGTGCAGGCGGACGTCGACGTCCGTGTCGGCGTTCCAGTCCGGGCCCGCGGTGGCGTCCAGGGCGTTGGCCAGGATCCGCGCCAGCCGGGTGTGCCGCTTGGAGACGCTCGGGCTCACGACGACCATCCCGTCCACGATCTCGATGCCGGCGCACTGCTCCTCGGACCAGGAGTCGTACTGCCCCGCGCTGATCTGCGTATGCATCCACGCGGGCGCCACCATCTCGGCGGTCATGGTGTGCCTCCTTCGAGATGCCTCGGCAGGTCCGGCGCTGCCGGAGTCAGCCTACTGTTCCGAGGTGCCGGACTGCCCGACTCGGAGGGGAAGGAACCGCCCACCATGTCATGGCGCATAAGTGCAATTCGGCCAAGTGGGGTGGGCCCGTCAGTGTTTCGCCGGTCGCGGCAGACGCTGTGAGAGGCTGGGGCGTATGAACCGGTTGGCTGGTGTGACCTCGCCTTATCTACTTCAGCACGCCGACAACCCGGTCGACTGGTGGCCGTGGGCGCCGGAGGCGTTCGAGGAGGCGCGGCGGCGTGATGTCCCCGTTCTGCTTTCGGTGGGCTACTCCGCGTGCCACTGGTGCCACGTCATGGCGCACGAGTCCTTCGAGGACGACGAGACCGCCGCGTACCTGAACGAGCACTTCGTGTCCGTCAAGGTCGACCGGGAGGAGCGACCCGACGTCGATGCCGTGTACATGGAGGCCGTGCAGGCGGCCACCGGGCACGGGGGGTGGCCGATGACCGTGTTCCTCACGGCGGACGGGGAGCCGTTCTACTTCGGGACCTACTTCCCGCCCGAGGCGCGGCACGGGTCGCCCTCCTTCCGGCAGGTGTTGGAGGGGGTGACGGCCGCCTGGAACGACCGGCGGGACGAGGTCGCCGAGGTGGCCGGGCGGATCGTGGCGGATCTGGCGGGGCGGTCGCTGGTCCACGGTGGTGACGGGGTGCCGGGGGAGTCGGAGGCCGCTCAGGCGCTGCTCGGGCTGACGCGGGAGTACGACGAGCAGTACGGCGGGTTCGGGGGCGCCCCCAAGTTCCCGCCGTCCATGGCCGTCGAGTTCCTGCTGCGGCACTACGCCCGTACGGGGTCCGAGGGCGCGCTCCAGATGGCCGCCGACACCTGTACGGCGATGGCGCGCGGCGGGATCTACGACCAGCTCGGCGGGGGTTTCGCGCGGTATTCCGTGGACCGGGAGTGGGTCGTTCCGCACTTCGAGAAGATGCTCTACGACAACGCCCTGCTGTGCCGTGTGTACGCCCATCTGTGGCGGGCCACCGGGTCGGACGAGGCGCGGCGGATCGCCCTGGAGACCGCCGACTTCCTGGTGCGGGAGCTGCGGACCGCCGAGGGCGGGTTCGCCTCCGCGCTGGACGCCGACAGCGAGGACGCCGACGGCAAGCACGTCGAGGGCGCCTACTACGTGTGGACACCCGCGCAGTTGAGGGAGGTGCTGGGCGAGGACGACGCCGCCTTCGCCGCCGCGTACTACGGGGTGACCGAGGAGGGGACCTTCGAGGAGGGTTCCTCCGTGCTGCGGCTGCCGGGGGACGCGGGGCCCGTGGACGCCGACCGGGTCGCCGCCGTACAGGCCCGGCTGCTGGCGGCGCGTGAGCAGCGGCCGCGGCCGGGACGGGACGACAAGGTCGTCGCCGCCTGGAACGGGCTCGCCATCGCGGCCCTGGCCGAGACCGGGGCGTACTTCGGCCGGCCGGACCTGGTGGAGCGGGCCACCGAGGCCGCCGATCTGCTGGTCCGGGTGCACCTGGGCGAGGTGGCCCGGCTGACCCGTACCTCCAAGGACGGGCGGGCCGGGGACAACGCCGGGGTGCTGGAGGACTACGGCGATGTCGCCGAGGGCTTCCTCGCGCTGGCGGCGGTGACGGGGGAGGGCGCCTGGCTGGAGTTCGCCGGGTTCCTGCTGGACATCGTGCTGGAGCAGTTCACGGGGGAGGGCGGTCAGTTGTTCGACACCGCTCATGACGCCGAGCAGCTCATCCGGCGGCCCCAGGATCCGACCGACAGCGCCACCCCGTCCGGGTGGACGGCCGCCGCGGGGGCGCTGCTCTCGTACGCCGCGTACACCGGGTCCGAGCCCCACCGCACCGCCGCCGAGGGCGCGCTCGGCGTGGTGAAGGCGCTGGGGCCGCGCGTCCCCCGGTTCGTGGGCTGGGGGCTCGCGGTGGCCGAGGCGTTGCTGGACGGGCCCCGCGAGGTGGCCGTGGCCGGGCCGGTCGGCGGGGAGCTGCACCGTACGGCGCTGCTCGGGCGGGCCCCCGGCGCGGTGGTCGCGGCCGGTGAGGGGCCGGGGGCGGGGGCCGAGTTCCCGTTGCTGGTGGACCGGCCGCCGGTGGGCGGGGAGCCGACCGCGTACGTCTGCCGGCACTTCGTGTGCGACGCGCCGACCACGGACGCGGGGGAGTTGGCGGCCAAGCTCGGGGGCTGAGCGCCGTCGCGGACAGCGGTGAGGGGCCGGTCGCCGCGTGCGGCCGGCCCCTCATCCGTAATCCGTGGGGCGGTCGCCCGCCGGTGGTCGGTGACCCGTGGGGCGGGTCACCCGTGCTGGTACGCCACCAGCGAGATGCCCACGTAGTGCGCTATGAACGCCGCCAGCGTCAGCGAGTGGAAGACCTCGTGGAAGCCGAACCAGCGCGGCGACGGGTTCGGCTTCTTGAGGCCGTAGATCACGCCGCCCACGCTGTAGAGCAGTCCTCCCACCACGACGAGCACCAGCACCGCGATGCCGCCCGTGCGCATGAAGTCCGGCAGGAAGAAGACCGCCGCCCAGCCCATCGCGATGTAGCACGGGGTGTAGAGCCAGCGCGGCGCGCCGACCCAGAACACCCGGAACGCGATGCCCGCCGCCGCTGCCGCCCAGACCGCCCAGAGCAGCGGGCGGCCGGTGGACTCGGGCAGCAGGAGCAGCGTCAGCGGGGTGTAGGTGCCCGCGATGATCAGGAAGATGTTCGCGTGGTCCAGGCGGCGGAGCACCGCCTCGCCGCGCGGCCCCCACGTGCCGCGGTGGTACACGGCGCTGACCCCGAACAGCAGGCACGCGCTGAGGACGTAGACGGTGCAGGCGATGCGGCCCCTCGTGCTGTCGGTCAGCGCGATCAGGGTGATGCCGGCGACCAGGACCGCCGGGAACATGCCGGCGTGCAGCCAGCCGCGCATCCGCGGTTTGACGGGGGTGGGGTCGAGGACGACGGGTCCCTGGGTCGCGGCGTCAGCGGCAGCGTCAGTCATGCCTCGCATGCTACCTACGCCACCGTAGGTAGCGGATATGGGGCGTAAATGAGTGGCGATGCTCACGTGTGCGGCCCCCTGGACATATGGGCGGAAGAACTGGATGATCAAATGAGTGCAGTCGGCACCGGATGAGCGCCAGGGGATTTCGAAGGGTACGAAGCATCCGGGTCGCAGCCCCCACGGGGCCCAACAACTGACACCCTCAACAAGGAGCGATCGTGGCGCGCGACATCGCGGCTCCCCTCACTGTCCCCACCCACCACCAGGAGCTGATCTCCTGGGTCGACGAGATCGCAGCCATCACCCAGCCGGACCGGGTGGTCTGGTGCGACGGTTCCGAGGCCGAGTACGAGCGCCTGTGCGGGGAGCTCGTCGCCAAGGGCACGTTCACCAAGCTGGACGAGATCAAGCGGCCCAACTCGTACTACGCCGCGTCCGACCCCAGCGACGTCGCCCGCGTCGAGGACCGTACGTTCATCTGCTCGCGGGAGGAGAAGGACGCCGGACCCACCAACCACTGGAAGGACCCCGCCGAGATGCGGGAGATCTTCACCGGTGAGGACGGCGTCTTCCGCGGCTCCATGCGCGGCCGCACCATGTACGTCGTGCCCTTCTGCATGGGCCCCGTCGGCTCGCCGCTCTCCGCGATCGGCGTCGAGATCACCGACTCCGCGTACGTCGCCGTCTCCATGCGCACCATGACCCGTATGGGCCAGGCCGTCCTGGACGAGCTGGGCGAGGACGGCTTCTTCGTGAAGGCCGTCCACACGCTCGGCGCCCCCCTGGAGGAGGGCCAGGAGGACGTCCCGTGGCCGTGCAACACCACCAAGTACATCTCGCACTTCCCCGAGGACCGCGAGATCTGGTCCTACGGCTCCGGCTACGGCGGCAACGCCCTGCTCGGCAAGAAGTGCTACGCCCTGCGCATCGCCTCCGTCATGGCCCGCGACGAGGGCTGGCTCGCCGAGCACATGCTCATCCTGAAGCTCACCCCGCCGCGCGGTGAGGCCACGTACGTCGCCGCCGCCTTCCCCTCGGCCTGCGGCAAGACCAACCTCGCCATGCTGGAGCCGACCGTCCCCGGCTGGACCGTGGAGACCATCGGCGACGACATCGCCTGGATGCGGTTCGGTGAGGACGGCCGCCTCTACGCGATCAACCCCGAGGCCGGCTTCTTCGGCGTCGCGCCCGGCACCGGCGAGCACACCAATGCCAACGCCATGAAGACCATGTGGGGCAACTCCGTCTTCACCAACGTCGCGCTGACGGACGACGGCGATGTCTGGTGGGAGGGCATGACCGAGGAGCAGCCCGCGCACCTCACGGACTGGAAGGGCAACGACTGGACCCCCGAGTCCGGCACTCCCGCCGCCCACCCCAACGCCCGCTTCACCGTCCCCGCCGGACAGTGCCCGATCATCGCGCCCGAGTGGGAGGACCCCAAGGGCGTGCCGATCTCCGCGATCCTCTTCGGCGGCCGCCGCGCCTCCGCCGTACCGCTGGTCACCGAGTCCTTCGACTGGCAGCACGGCGTCTTCCTCGGGGCCAACGTCGCCTCCGAGAAGACCGCCGCCGCCGAGGGCAAGGTCGGCGAGCTGCGCCGCGACCCGTTCGCCATGCTGCCCTTCTGCGGCTACAACATGGGCGACTACATGAACCACTGGGTCAAGGTCGGCGCCGACAAGGACCAGGCGAAGCTGCCGAAGATCTACTACGTGAACTGGTTCCGCAAGAACGACGCGGGCAAGTTCGTGTGGCCCGGCTTCGGTGAGAACAGCCGCGTCCTCAAGTGGATCGTGGAGCGCCTGGAGGGCAGGGCCGAGGGCGTCGAGACCCCGATCGGCATCCTGCCGGCCAAGGGCGCGCTCGACACCGAGGGCCTGGACCTGGCCGAGGCCGACCTCGACTTCCTCCTGACGGTCGACAAGGAGGTCTGGCGCGAGGAGGCCGCCCTGGTCCCCGAGCACCTCAACACCTTCGGCGACCACACGCCCAAGGAGCTGTGGGACGAGTACCACGCGCTCGTCGAGCGCCTGGGCTGACCCCGGCACCCCACCGAACCCCGCGGCCGGGTCCATCGGACATCCGCCCTGACCTGTGGGGCCGAACGACCCGCCGCGGTACGGGGCCTGTCGTCGCCGACGGCCCCGGAGGGCCGTCCCCGACCAAGGACACCCTCCTGGCCCCCGGAACCCCCTCACGGTTCCGGGGGCCGCGTCCGTCTCTCACGGTGCCGGGGCGCCTTCCGTGCCTCACGGCGCGGGGGCCGATTCCGTGCCTCACGGCTCCGGGGGCGCCTTGCGTGCCTCAGGGTGCCGGGCCTGCCGGGGCCCCTCCCCGTCCGGTGCCGCCGCGCCGGCGCCCCGGTCCTCCAGGTATCTCGTGTGGGAGCGCTGGCGCGACTCCTCCGCCTCGCGCAGCCCGTCCACCTGACCCTGTGCCTCCCCGTGCAACAGCGCCACCTGCCGCTCCAACTCCTCCTCCGGCGACCGCGCCCCCGGCGCGAGCCGCGTCCACCACCGGGTCCGCAGATACGTGTCGACGGACTCCGGAACGTCGCGGCGCACCGCCCGCGCCACCACGTGCAGGCCCTCCGGGTCGGCCGCCAGCGCCTCGGACGCCCAGCCGGGGGCCAGCAGCCCTTCCAGCAGGGCGGTCAGCGCGGCGAGCCGTTCCGTCGCGGCGGGCGGCAGGTCCACCCCGGCCAGGTACGCCCGCAGTGTCACCAGATCGGCCCGCACCTCCTCGACCCGCGACGACGGGTCGTCGAACGCCGGGGCGGGCGGCCGGCGCGGCGGGGCGAGCAGTGCGCCCGCCCCGTACAGCCCGCCGACCACGACCGGCCAGTACGCGCCGGCGAACCCGGCGAAGGTGAGGGCGAGGCCGCCGAGGGCCGCCACGCTGCCGGTCAGGTTCCGGGCCGACTCCAGATAGCCGACCGCGCGGGCCACCACGCCTCGGGGCGCCCCGGCCCTCCCGCCCGCCGTGTCCCTACTGGTAGCCACGGATCTCCTCGAACGCCCCGTCCAGGGAGCCGGGCCCCTCCTCCTTCGTCCCGTCGAACAGCCGGCCGCCGGTCAGCGCGGCGATCGACTCCAGCTCCGAGCGGTCCGAGTCGCCGAACACGACCGGGAACACCGGGGTGGCCCGCCGCGCCTCGGGCAGCGCCCGGTAGAACGCCGCGAACTCCGCCGCCGACCGGCCCGCCGTGTTCTCGCCGTCCGTCATCAGCACGATGGAGGTGAACGCGGACTCGGTGTCCGGACCCAGGCGGTCGTAGGCCGCCGCCAGCGACGAGTAGATCGCCGTGTC
Organism: Streptomyces sp. V2I9; assembly: GCF_030817475.1. Classification (NCBI taxonomy): domain Bacteria; kingdom Bacillati; phylum Actinomycetota; class Actinomycetes; order Kitasatosporales; family Streptomycetaceae; genus Streptomyces; species Streptomyces sp. V2I9. The sequence continues at coordinate 4,426,076 of NZ_JAUSZJ010000002.1, forward strand.
GCCCTCGGCGGTCAGCGCCGCCGCGTCCGCCCGGATCGCCGCCGGGGCCGCCTGCGGGTCCGCCGGGTCGACGGTGTGCGTGCGGACCCGCTTGACCGTGGACCCGAACGGCAGCAGCGTCACCTCTTCACGCTGCCGGAAGTCTCCGGTCAGCCCCGTCAGCGCGGACGTCAGCTGCGCCAGCCGGCGGCCCTCCATCGATCCGGAGGTGTCCAGCACGTACACGGTCCGCGACGGGCGCCGCAGCCGGTGCTCGTACGAGGACAGCAGCCCGTCCGCGACGGACCGCGAGCCGGGGAAGGGCAGTTCGCGGCGCTGCTCGGGCGAGAGCGGATCGGCGGGGCGCGCGGCGGCGACCACCGGCCGGCGCAGCGTCCGCGCCGTGATCTCCCGCTGCACCCCGGTGGACCGGAAGTGCTCGGTCAGCGTCCGCACGGCGTCGCGGGCCTCCGGCGTGGCCGAGGCGAGCGCGCTCAGCGGGTAGTCGGCGGTCACCACCCCGTCACGCGGGCGGATCACCGTCAGCCCGGCCCCGTCGTCCCGGTTCAGCGACAGCAGCACCGACTCGTAGTTGATCAGCGCGTCCACGGTGGGGCGCCGGGTGTACGCGGAGGCAAGCCAGCCCGAGGAACCGGAGGTCAGCCGCTGCCCCGCGAAGAACTCCTTCAGTCTCGGCGAGGCCCTGCGGACGTCGGCGTCGGTGAGCGCCGCCTGAGCGCCGGAGAGCCCGGAGGCCACCGAGACGAGCGCGGCGAAGCCGGAGTTGGAGCGGCTCGGGTCGGTCATCCCGTACGTCAGGTCCCCGGCTTCGACCGCCCGGTGGACCTGCGCCCAGCTGACCGCCCGCGGGTCCCAGCCGAGTCGCCGCACTGTGGCGGGCCGTACCCCGAGGGCGACCGGGGAGGCCATCAGCGGGGTCTCGGAGGCGATCCGGCGGGCGGCCTCCGGGTCCAGCCGCAGATAGTCGTTGGACGACAGCCACACCGCGTCGAACGCCCGGTCCGCCGTGCCGGACGCCACCTGCTCGACCGCGTCCAGCGTGCCCGCCCAGGTGGGCCGCACCGTGATCCCGGTCGCCTTCCGCGCCTGCTCGAACAGGGGCTTCATGTCGACGAGTTCGCTGGATGCCAGGACCCGGACGGTGTTCGCGCGCGCTCGCCCGTCGCCGGAGCCGTCCTTCGCGGAGTCCCGGCCGCCGCCCCGGTCGCCCGCCGTGCAGGCGACGAGCGGGAGCAGCAGGGCGAGAGCCAGCAGGGGGACGAGGGTGCGGCGGCGGGCGCGATCCGGCCGGCGGTCGCTCGTACGTGCCCGCCACCGCCCGCCGCCGGGACGGTCGCTCGTGGGGCCGCCGCCGGGACGGTCGCTCGGGTGTGCCGGCCGCCGTCCCGTACGGGGAAGGCCGCTCGTGGGTGCCGGTCGCCGTCGGGGGCCGCGTCGGTCGCTCATGAGAGGAGCCCCCCGGCCGCCGCCTGGTCCGTCGTCGTACGGCTGCGTGCCAACCGGTCCCCGGCGTGCCGGAGTTCGGCGGACAGCGATTCCACCGTGGCCGCCATGGTCGCGGTCGCCCGCGCCTTGTAGGTGTCGATCGCGTCGAGCGTGGCGTAGATCTGGCCGAACGCGGTGCGCAGGGTCTCGACGTCGACCGCCGGGTCGGCCGCGATCCGCTGGATCTCGCCGCTCTGTGTGCCGAGCATCTCCGAGTTGCCCCGGATCAGGCCCTCGGTGGTCGAGCGCAGCACCTGTACCTGTTCGGTCACCCGGCGCTGGTGCTCCAGCGCCGACGCCAGCATCACCGCGATCCGCAGCGCGGACACGGTCGTGGTGGCCGCCCGGTCGACACCCTTGACCAGCTCGTCGTTGTTGCGCCGCACGACGTCCATCGCCAGGTATCCCTGGGCGCAGACCGCGATCTGGGTCAGCAGGTCCTGGTGCTTCTGCCGTACGGGGAAGAGCACGTCGGCCCGCAGGGCGTCCGCCCGTGCCGGGTCGCCCGCCGCCTCGGCGTCCGCGACGCGCCGCTCCACGACGCCGTCCAGGGCCTCCGTGAGCACCGCGTACTCCTGGAGCTTGCCCAGGGTGTCCCACAGACGGGAGCGTTCGGTGTGCAACGCGGCGTTGTCGCGCAGCAGTTCGTCCTGCCCGCTGCGGAGGGCGCCGACGATCCGGTCCAACGTCCCCTTGGCGGACGCGTACGTCGCCACGTGGTCGCGCAGTCTGCGCCCGCCCGGCAGCCGGGAGAGCAGCCGGCGCGCCCCGCGCCCCGGTGTGTCGCGCGGGTCGAGCTCCTCCACGGTGCGGCGCAGCTCGACCAGCGACGAGCCCACACGGGCCGGGGCGTCGCCCTCACCGGAGGCGAGCGAGCGGACGGTGCGCTCCAGCATCCGGTTGGACTGCTGGGCCGCGGCGCGGATGTCGCCCTGCCCGAGCGCGGCGATCTCACCCACCCGCGCGCCGAACTCGGGGGAACGGGCGTCGAGTCCGGCGAGGCCCTCCACGTACTCCTCGGCGCGCCGCAGCATGTCGGTGCGCACGGCCTCCGCCACCGGGACGAGCCCGACCGCCTGCTCGGCGCGGATCGGGGCGACGGGGGCGGGCGGGGTGAGCACGAGCGGGGTGGTCGGCGGGTCGAGCGGCGGGCGCGGAGAGTCGAGCGGCAGTCGGGGGTCCCATGGCGGCGGGGTGTTCCGCGGCCTGGCGTCCTGGGGGCCGGCGTCCTGATTCATGGTGACGGTCTCCTGTGCTGCGAGGGCGGGCCCACCGCCGGGAGAAGCGCCGGTCGGGGCCACGGAAACGGGTCGGGGTGCGGGCGGGCCGGAGGGGAAACCGCGAGAGGGGCCCGAGGCGGTGCACGGGCCGGGTGGCGGCGGGTGCCGGGTCAGGAGCGGCACGGGGTGGTAAGGGACGGGGTGGAGCGGGGTAGGGGTGTGCGGGACGGGTCGGCCCCGCACCGGCCCCGCACCGGTCTCAGTCGCGGGCTCGGCGGGCCATCGAGCGCAGTACCTCCGCGGTCGGCACGGGCGCCTGGCGTACGCCGGTCAGCCGCTGGTCGATGTAGGCGGTGTGGTCGGCGGTGGCCGCGATGAACTCGGCCGCCGCGCCCTGGGGCCGGAAACCGTGCCGTACCGCCAGCTCCCGCAGCCGCGGATCGGTGGACAGCAGCTCACCGAGCGCGCGGCCGTGGTCCGTCAGGGGGACGAGGGTGTGGTCGCTGGAGACCGTGGTGTCCGGGTAGAGCACGACCAGGTCGCCCACCTCCTGGCGCTGACCACCCATCAGGAGTGAGGCCACCTGCGACTCGTAGACCAGGACGAGGGGGTTGCCGACCCCGCTGACGAAGTCGCGGAACGGCGCGTCGGTGCTCGTCTGCTGAGCGCCCTGCACCTGGACGAGCTTGCGCAGCAGGGGCGCGGTGCGCTCCACGGCCTTCCCGTCGGCGGCGACCCGGCCGCCCTCGGCGACGTACGAGGCGGCGGCGAGATAGAGGGCGCCCGAGTTGGACGTGACCGGGTCGGTGCTCGTGATGAACACCGTGCCGCTCAACTCGGCATGCCCGGATGCCCCCTTGAGCTGCTGCCAGGTGCGGTCGTCCTCGGCGGCCGCGAGATACGGGCCCATGAGGAGCGTCCCCTGCGTGGTCCACGGCGATCCGTCCTCGGCGCGCAGCCGGGCCAGCCCGTTGGCCGCGAGGACCTCGGCCGCGGTGCGGTGGGCCACCACGACCAGCGGTGAGTAGAACGGGCGCAGCGGGCCGCCCCGCGCCCCGGCTTTCCGGCTCAGCTCGTCGGCCGGGGCCCCGGAGCCGGGGAAGGCGAAGTCGTAACCCTCCAGCGGCAGTCGGTCCATCGCCCAGGACCCGGAGGTCTCCGTGTGGACGGCGAACCCCTTGGCCGCGAGGGCCTTCACGGTGTCGGGGTCGGAGAAGAACTCCGCCTTCTCCGACCCGATCACCCCGCGCACGGTCGTCGTGGCCGTGCCGTTGCCGCCCTTGCTGTCCCGGCCCAGCGCGACGGCCGCGGCCACACCGGCGACCAGCAGGACCGCCAGGACGATTCCCAGGATGCGTCTCACCCGCGCAGCGTGCTCGCGGAAACCCACATTCCGGGCCGAGTTGGGTGGACGGCAGATGAAGGGGCCATCCCAGTACGCAACGGAGTCACTCCGGCACGCGGCGGGGTCACGCGGGTACGGGGTGGGGTCACGCGGGTACGGGGCGGGGCCGCCCCGGTGTACGTGGCCGGGGCGCGCCGGTACGCGGTGGTCCGGGGCGCTCTCGACCGGTCGGGGCCGGCGCAGCCCGCGACCGGCCCCGGCCGGTGCGCTCACGAGCCGTGGCGCCCGGTCCGCACGCCCTGTGCGGCATGCGGACCGGGGCCGTCAGTGGGCGCCGACCAGCTGCCCGGAGGGGGCGGGGTCGGCGAGGGCCGCCGCGTGGGCGTCCATCCGCTCGGCGGAGAGGATGGCCGCGGCGGTGTCGGCGCGGGACGCGGCCACCACCAGCGCGCGGCCCGCGAGGGCGTGGGCGCGGCGGTGGAGCTCCGCGGGGGCGGCGTCGGTCAGCCCGGCGTGCCGGGCGGGCGGGGCGCCGCGCAGCCGGGCCACCTGCTCGGCGATGAGGTCGCCCGCCGTGCCGAGGCCCAGCTCGTCGGTGACCGCGAGGAGCGCGGCCAGACGCCCGGCGAGCTGGATGTCCAGCTCCTCCTCACGGCTGCGGTGCGGAAAGTCCGCGTCGTCGGCCGGCGTGTGGACCGAGGGGCTGCGGATCGGCTCGTACATGGATGGCCTCCCGATGGTGCGTAGCCCCATCCTACATTGGAATGAGTCTAAAGTTGTGCGCCATCCGGAGGAGGGTGTGGGCGGGATGGGCCCGGCCGTGGCGGAGCAGGGCAGGAGGGGCGGCGGGGCTACGGCTGTCCGTAGCCGTCCAGGAAGTTCCCGATCCTGGTCACGGCGTCCGTCAGATCCTCGACCGTCGGCAGCGTGACGATCCGGAAGTGATCGGGCTCCGGCCAGTTGAAGCCGGTGCCCTGCACGACCATGATCTTCTCGGCCCGCAGCAGGTCCAGCACCATCTGCCGGTCGTCCTTGATCTTGTAGACCGCCGGGTCGAGCCGGGGGAAGAGGTACAGCGCCCCCTTCGGCTTCACGCAGGTCACGCCGGGGATCGAGGTCAGCAGCTCGTACGCCGTGTCCCGCTGCTCCAGGATCCGGCCGCCCGGCAGCACCAGGTCCTCGATCGACTGCCGCCCGCCGAGCGCGGTGGCCACCGCGTGCTGCGAGGGCATGTTCGCGCACAGCCGCATGTTGGCCAGGATCGTCAGACCCTCGATGTACGAGGTGGCGTGCGCCTTGGGACCGCAGACGGCCATCCAGCCGGAGCGGTAGCCGGCCACCCGGTAGTTCTTGGAGAGCCCGTTGAACGTCAGCACCATGAGGTCCGGGGCGAGCGCCGCCGTCGGGGTGTGGGTCGCGCCGTCGTAGAGGATGCGGTCGTAGATCTCGTCGGAGCAGACGATCAGGTTGTGCCGGCGGGCGATCTCGGTGAGACCGCGCAGCATCTCGTCGTCGTACACCGCGCCGGTCGGATTGTTCGGGTTGATGATCACCAGGGCCTTGGTGCGGTCGGTGATCTTCCGCTCGATGTCCGCGAGGTCCGGCATCCAGTCGGACCGCTCGTCGCACCGGTAGTGCACGGCCGTCCCGCCCGCCAGCGAGACCGAGGCGGTCCACAGCGGATAGTCGGGGGCGGGTACGAGCACTTCGTCGCCGTCGTTCAGCAGGGCCTGCATCGACATCTGGATCAGCTCGGAGACGCCGTTGCCGAGGTAGACGTCCTCGACGTCGAGGTCGATCCCCTTGGTCTGGTAGTGCTGCGTCACCGCGCGGCGCGCCGACAGCAGGCCCTTCGCGTCGCCGTAGCCGTGCGCGCCCGCCACGTTGCGCAGGATGTCTTCCAGGATCTCCGGCGGGCACTCGAACCCGAACGCGGCGGGATTGCCCGTGTTCAGCTTGAGGATGCGCTGACCGGCCGCTTCCAGCCGCATCGCCTCCTCCAGCACGGGACCCCGGATCTCGTAACAGACATTGGCGAGCTTCGTGGACTGGATGACCTGCATGGCCGCGAGCTTACGGCGGCGTTTCGCGGGGTGCGCGGGGGTTGCTCCGGGTGCACCCCCTCCGGGTCCCGTCTCCAGGGCCGCCCCGTCTTCCATCGCCATGCCCGCCGCCGCCCCGGACCGTGGGATCGCCCGGTCGGGGCGGCGTCGCGGCTTGGATTGGACGCGTGGACGGCCCCCAGGGGTGAGATGCGCCACGCGGGGGCCGGAAGAAGGGCCTCGGCCCGGCTTCCGCGCGCTGCGGATGCCGCACGGCGGCCGTGACGCCCTGGACGCCGGGCCGCCGTCACTCCGGCAGGCGGGCGCCCTCCGGGAGGCGGAGGCCGAAGTCGTCCGCCAGGACCCGGAGCACCTCGTCGCCGTCCTTCAGCATCCGTTCCGTGACCGTGCCGTCGTCGGCCGTCTCCACCAGGTCGGCCCCGGACAGCGCGAGGTGGCTGCCGGCGCGGGTGCGCTGCGCGTACACCGCCTGCCGGAACGGGGAGCGCGGGTGCGTCGCGATGAACCAGTTGATCACCTCGTAGTCCGGCTGTTCCCACGGCTCCAGGGTGAACGTGTACTGCGGCTCCCACGCCCCGCCCTTCTCCAGCTGGAGCTCCCACAGCGGCAGCGGGCCGTCGTGCGGCGCGTGGACGAGGCGGTGGTGGCGCGGCGCGTCGAAGAGTTCGGCGCCCTCCACCAGCTCGATCGGCTCCAGCAGCGAGCCGACCGCGCCGAAGCCGACGTCCGCCAGGTACGGGTGCGGCTCCCCGGCCACGTCGACCCGCATGAGCATGTGCGTACGCGGCCGGACGTCGCCCGGCGCGGCGCCCAGCACCACGCGAGCGGCCAGCGGCGTCACGGTGAAGCCGATCTGCCGCAGCACCGCGGAGAGGAGGGTGTTCTGCTCGTAGCAGTACCCGCCGCGCCCCCCGCGTACGAGTTTCGCCTCCAGGTCGTCGAGGGCCAGCGACGGCGCGGAGCCGAGGACGGGTTCCAGGTTCTCGAACGGGATGCCGAGCAGATGGGCGCGGTGCACGGACCGCAGCACCTCCAGCGTGGGACGGGGCTCCCCGGTCCAGCCGATGCGGGCGAAGTAGGCGTCGAGATCGAGTGTCATACGCCGACCGTACGCAGCCGGGGCGCCGGCGTGCCTCCGGCCGGAGACGGACCTGGCCGTCCGGAGGGCCTCGGTCCCCGGACCGAGGCCCGGTGGACCCGCCCGGCCGCGCGGGGTCGGGACCTGTCCGTCGCGCGGGGCAGGGCGCGCGGGGTCGGGACCTGCCCGGCCGGGCGCGCCCCCTCCGCTACATGCCCTCCACCGCCCCCGCCGACGCGATCAGCAGCGCCGTGTCCACGCCCTGCTCGCGGGCCGTACGGAGCAGCGCCGCGTCACCGGCCTCCGCCACGGCCGCGCTGGTGGGGTCCTCGGGCGCCGGGCCGCCCGCGTACGCCGCCGTCGCCGGGGCCATCGCCACGAGCCAGTCCGCCACCAGCACGCCGAACGCCTTCCGGTCGATCTCCGCGTCCGCCACCAGCGCCGCCGCGTGCCGGGCCCCGGCGAACATGGCGGTCATCGCGCTGAGCAGCGCCACGTCCTGGAGCGCGGCGAGACCCGGATCGGCACCGACGTACCGGGTGGCAGCGGGCACGGCCAGGACCGCGCGGTGGGCGTCGAAGACCTCGGGGGAGCCGCTGTAGAAGACGTAACCGCCGGCCTCCGGCGCCCCGATCATCGGCGGCACGGCCATGATGCCGCCGTCCAGGAAGCGCGCGCCGCGCTCGTTCGCCCAGGCCGCGCGGGCGCGCGACTCGGCCGGGGTGGAGGTGGTGAGGTCGACGAGGTCCTTGCCCGTGAGGTCGGCGTCGGCCAGGGCCTCCCGGACCGAGGCGTCGTCCAGGAGGCAGGTGACGACGAGCGGGCTCGCGGCCACCGCCTCCGCGGCGGTGGAGGCCACCCGCGCGCCCGCGGCGGCGAGTTCGGCGGTACGGCCGGGGCTGCGGTTCCAGACGGTCAGGGGGTGCCCGGCGGCGAGCCAGGTACGGGCGAGCGCGGCGCCCATCGCGCCGAGGCCGAGCAGGGTGAGAGGGGCGGGAGCGGAGGAAGCGACGGTGTGATCAGGCATGGCGATTAGGCTGGTCGACGGCGCCGGGAGCGACAAGTACCCACTATGGAGTGGGTGGTTACCTCACGGTGAGCGACCAGGTGGGAGGGGTGGCGATGCGGATCGTACGGCGGCCGGGGGCCTTCGTCTGCGGGATCGACGCGGCGATGGACGTGATCGGCGGCAAGTGGAAGGTGCTCATCTTGTGGGCGCTCAACGAGCGGGTCTGCCGCTTCGGCGAGCTGCGCCGGGCCGTGCCCGGCGTGACGGAGAAGGTGCTCAGCTCCCACCTCAGGGAGTTGGAGGACGACGGCATCGTGCACCGGGAGGTGTACGCCGAGGTGCCGCCGCGCGTGGAGTATTCGCTCACCCCGCTGGGCCTCTCGCTGAACGCGGCGCTGGAGCCGTTGGGGCGGTGGGGGCGTGACCACATCTACCGGGGCGCGGACTCCACCGTGACGGAGCCGCCCGCCGAGCCGGTCGCCGAGCCGGTGGTGGGCCTGGGGTACGGCCGGGCGTAGCCCCCGGCCGGTCACGGATTCTTGTGACGGCCCGGCGGCTGCGCAGGCCCGCGCGGGCCCGCGCGGGCCGAAGCCGGAAGACCTCCGGCCTCGGCATCACCGGAGGTACCCGTCATGCGACCTCGGCCGGTCCCCCCTTGCGGCCCCGGCCCCGCTCCCCGGTGCGTCCTCAGACGGCCCCGGACCCGGCCCTCGCCGCGCCCGCTCCCCGGATCGCCCGGCCCGCCAGTACCGATGTCCGCTTCCCGTCCTCGATGACGAAGCGGCCGTCGATCAGGACGTGCGGAATGCCCACCGGCAGCGTGCGCGGCTCCTCGAACGTGGAGCCCGCCGCCACCGTCTCCGGGTCGAACAGCACCAGGTCCGCGCGGTACCCCTCGCGCACCAGCCCCCGGTCCGCGAGCCGCAGCCGGGCGGCCGGGCGCGAGGTCAGGTGGGCCACGCACTCCTCCAGCGAGAGGATGCCCAACTCCCGTGCGTACCGGCCCAGATAGTGCGGGAACGTGCCGTACGCGCGCGGGTGCGGCTTGTCGCCCCGGAGGATGCCGTCGCTGCCGCCGGTGTGCGCGGGGTGGCGCATGATCTGCCGGACGTTCTCCTCGTGGCCCACGTGCTGGAGGATCGTCGTCCCGAGCCGGTCCTCGCTCAGCAGCCGCCGCGCGGTCACCCATGGCTCCTCGCCCCGCAGCGCCGCCGACTCGGCCACCGTACGGCCCACGTACGCGGCCAGATGGGGCGCGCCGACGCCGGAGATCTCGATGGTGTCCCACGCGATCGGCACCCCGTGGCAGCCGTCCGAGCCCCGGACCTCCAGGTGGTGCCGGATCTTCTCCGCGCTCGAAGGCTCCCCGAGCCGGGCCAGGACCGATTCGGGTCCGCCCTCGCTCGCCCAGCTCGGCAGCATGGCCACCAGCGTGGTGCAGCCCGGCGTGTACGGGTAGGTGTCGAGCGAGATGTCGGACCCGGCCGCCAGTGCGTCGTCGAGCAGCGCGAGGAGGTCCGGCGCCCGGCCCCTGTTCACGCCGAAGTTCATGGTGGCGTGGGCGAGATGGAGCGCGCAGCCGGCCCGCCGGGTCAGCCGCACCATCTCCGCGTACGCCTCCAGCGCCCCCGCCCCGTAACTGCGGTGGTGCGGGCAGTAGTAGCCGCCGTGGTGGGCCACCACCCGGCACAACTCGGTGAGTTCGGCGTCGTCCGCGTACATGCCCGGCGTGTAGGTCAGGCCCGAGGACATGCCGACCGCGCCCTCGCGCATACCCTGGTCCACCAGCTCCCGCATCCGGGTCAGTTCGGCGTCGGTGGCGGGCCGGTCCTCCCAGCCGAGCGCGTACATCCGGACCGTGCCCTGCGGGATCAGATAGGCGGCGTTGACCGCGATGCCCTGGCCGCCGAAGTTCCGGTCGAGCCGGTCCAGATAGCCGCCGACCGTACGCCAGTCGAAGTCGATGTCGGAGCCGTCGCCGTTCCAGCCGGAGATGGAGCGGCGGACCTCGGCGAGCGTGCGGTCGTCCACCGGGGCGTACGACAGCCCGTCCTGGCCCAGGACTTCGAGCGTGACGCCCTGCGCCGCCTTCGCGCTGTGGTCCGGGTCGCGCAGCAGTGCCAGATCGCTGTGGGCGTGCATGTCGATGAAGCCGGGGGCGAGCGCGAGGCCGTCCGCGTCCACGGTCCGGGCGGCGGTGGGGCGGGGGCCGGGGGAGCCCTCGGCGTGGACCTCGGCCAGACGTCCGCCGTCGAGGGCCACATCGGCGCGGTAGGAGGGGCCCCCGGTGCCGTCGACGACGAGCGCGCCACGCAGGACGAGGTCCATGGGCCGCCTTTCATGATGGGGAAGCGGAGGGAGGAAGCAGGGGCGGGGGCGGTGCCGCCCGGCGGTTCTAGAAGAACGTCCGGATGTAGTCGGTGACCGTGCCGTCCGCCTCGACCCGCGGGATCAGCTGCCACTTGTCGAAGCTGGTGCAGGGGTGCGAGAGGCCCATGCCGACCCAGTCGCCCACCTCCAGCTCCGCCCCTTCCTCCGTACGCACCCAGGTGTGCTGGTCGGACAGGCCGGTGACCGTGACCCCGGCGGCCGGCCGCACCGAGCCGTCCCGGCCGGAGCGGATCACCTGCGCCTCGGGCAGATGCAGGTCGTACGCCGCGTCGCGCTTGCCCGCGTTCAGGAACGCCTGCTCGCCGGAGGGGCGCGAGACGACCTGCGCCCAGAGGCGGAAGGCGGGCTCCAGCGCACCCTCCTCCGGGACCCGGTTGAACGGGGTGAGGTGCTTGTAGTGCCCGTCGTCGTGCGAGACGTACGCTCCGGAACGCAGCAACTTGCATACAGGCAGGCTCAGTTCGGGGATCTCCGCGAAGACGTCCGCGACCGCGTCGAACCAGGCGCTGCCGCCCGCGCTGATCACGATCTCCTCGGCCCCGGCGAACCGCCCGTCCGCGTCGAACCCGGCCGCCAGCGCGACGAGGCGGCGCAGCCATGCCCGTACCCGGTCGGGATCGGCCTCCGGCACCTCGCCCTCGTACCCGGCGACGCCCACCAGCCGCAGCGATCCGGCCGCCGCCACCGCGTCGGCCACCGCCGCGCAGTCGGTCTCGGTGCGGACCCCGGTGCGCGCCCCCTCGCCCGCGCCCAGCTCCACGACCACGTCGACCGGGCGGGTGGCGCCCGCCGCGCCCAGGGCCGCCTCCATCAGCTCGACGCCGCGCACGGAGTCGACGTAGCAGACGAAGCGGAACGACGGGTCGGCCGCCATCTCGCCGGCCAGCCAGCGCAGGGCCACCGCGTCGACCAGCTCGTTGGCGAGGAAGATCCGCCCGATGCCGTACGCCCGGTAGACCCGCGCCTGGTGCGGCACGGCGGCCGTGATGCCCCACGCGCCGCGTCCGAGCTGCTCGGCGAAGAGCTGCGGGGACATGGACGTCTTGCCGTGCGGGGCGAACGCGAGGCCGTGGCGCTCGGCGTACGTCTCCAGCAGGTCGAGGTTGTGTGCGACCGACTCGGCGGAGAGCGCGAGCACGGGGGTGGTGAACCCGCCGGTGAAGAGGTTGCGCCGCTCGGCCGCCAGGGTGCCGACGGTCAGGCCCTCGGCGTCCGGGGGCAGCGCCTTGAAGCGGTGGTCGAGCCGTTCGTCGGCCAGGCCGGCCGCCAGGGAGGCGGGGGAGGGGGCGGGGGTGTGGCCGGTGGGGCGTTCGGCTGCCAAGGGGGACTCCTCGAAGTTTGTTGCACCATATGCAACACCCATTGCGTATATCGCTCAAGGCTGTCTAACATCCGAGCCGATGCCCGGTCAATGGTGACCTCCGCCCCGTACACCGATCAGCGAGGAGCCCTCCCGTGTCCGGACCCGCAGCAGGGACGGTCTCAGCCGCCGCGACCACCGACGTCGTCTGTCTCGGTGAGTCCATGGTGACGTTCCTGCCCTCGCAGCCCGGCCGCCTCGCCGACGTGCCCTCCTTCGGGCGCGGGATCGGCGGGGCCGAGTCCAACGTGGCCTGCGCCCTGGCCGCCGCCGGGCACCGGGCGGCCTGGGTCGGCCGGGTCGGCGCGGACGGCTTCGGCGACCACCTCGTCGAGACCATCGCGTCCTACGGGGTCGACACCTCGGCCGTCCGCCGCGATCCGGCCCGCCCGACCGGGATCTACTTCCGCACGGCCGCCGACCGGGGCACCGCCACGCACGAGGTCGCCTACTACCGGGCGGGGTCGGCGGCGTCCGCGATGTCCCCGGAGAACGTTCCGCGCGACGACCTCTTCGCGGGCCGCGTCCTGCACCTGTCCGGGATCACGGCCGCGCTGTCGGCCGACTGCCTCGCCCTGCTGCGGGAGGCGACGGCTCCGCGCGCCGGCCGGCCGCTGGTGTCGTTCGACGTGAACCACCGGCCGAGGCTGTGGCACGGGTCCGACGCGGACGCCTCCGTACTGCTGGAGCTGGCCCGCCGGGCCGACCTGGTCTTCGTCGGAGAGGACGAGGCGGAGGAGGCGTGGGGGATCGTGGGCGCGGAGGCGATCCGGGCGGCGCTGCCGGAGCCTTCCGCGGTGGTCGTGAAGCGGGGGAGCAGAGGCGCGACGGTGTTCTCGGGAGCCCGCTCCTCCCGCACCGGAGGGGCTGGAGGCGGCGACACCGTCACCCGTGTCCCCGGCCTCCACGTCGACGTCGTCGCCGCCGTCGGGGCCGGGGACGCGTTCGCCGCCGGGTTCCTCTCCGCCACCCTGCGCGGACTGCCCGTCCGGGACCGGGGCCGGCACGGGCACCTCATGGCCGCCGCCGTCCTCACCGTCCCCGGCGACCTCACCGCACCGCCCGCCCGCGACCACGCCGACCGCCTCGTCGCCCTCGACGACGACGCCTGGGGGAGACTTCGTCTCGCCCCCGGCTGGACCTCGGCCGGCCGGGCCCCCGAGGAGGTACGTACACCATGAGCCAGACCGTCGACCGGGCGCTGAGCATCCTGCCGCTGCTCGCCCGGGGACCCGCCGACCTCGGCCAGGTCGCCGAGCGGCTCGGCGTCCACAAGTCCACGGCGCTGCGCCTGCTGCGTACGCTCCACGAGCACGGCCTCGTCTACCGCCAGGAGGACCAGCGCTACCGCCTCGGCGCCCGGCTGTTCGCCCTCGCGCAGGAGGCCGTCGAGAACCTGGACGTACGCGAGATCGCCCACTCCCACCTGGTCGCGCTGAACGACCGGTGCGGGCACACCGTCCACCTCGCCGTGTACGAGGAACAGGAAGTCCTCTACATCGACAAGGTCGAGAGCCGCTACCCGGTCCGGATGTACTCCCGGATCGGCAAGCCCGTGGCGATCACCGTCGCCGCCGTCGCCAAGCTGCTGCTGGCCGACCTCCCCGAGCCCGAGCGGCGCGCCATCGCCGAGAAGCTCGACTACCCCCTGTACACGTCCCGTTCGACGCCCGACGCGGCCGCGTTCCTCAAGGAGCTGGCCGTCGTCCGCGAACAGGGCTGGGCCACCGACCTCGGCGGCCACGAGGAGTCCATCAACTGCATCGGCGCCCCCATCCGCGGCGCGGACGGGCGGGTCGTCGCGGCCATGTCCGTGTCCGCACCGAACGTGGTCGTCACGGCCGAGGAACTCCTCACCCTGCTCCCGCTGGTCCGGCGCACGGCCGAGACCATCAGCCGGGAGTACTCCGGTACCACCCGACCCAAGAAAGTCTGATCACCCATGACCGAGAAGACCGCCCTCACCCCCTCCACCCACACCACGCCGCCGGCGAAGTTCTCGCACGGCGTGAGGAAGGGGAACATCCTCCAGGTCGCCGGCCAGGTCGGCTTCCTCCCCGCCGTGGAGGGCCAGGCCCCCACCCCGGCCGGCCCCACCCTGCGCGAGCAGACCCTCCAGACCTTCGCCAACGTCAAGGCGATCCTGGAGGAGGGCGGCGCGAGCTGGGACGACGTGATGATGATGCGCGTCTACCTGACCGACGTGGACCACTTCGCGGAGATGAACGAGATCTACAACGCCTACTTCGCCGAGCAGAACCTGAAGGAGGCCCCCTCGGCCCGCACGACGGTCTACGTCGGTCTTCCCGCGGGCCTGCTCATCGAGATCGACGCGCTCGCGGTCCTGAGCTGACCCGCCCCGACCCACCCCGGCCGGACCCGACCCACCCCGGCCGGACCCGACCCACCCCGGCCGGACCCGACCCACCCCGGCCCGCTGACCGCCTTGCTCCGCCGAACGCCGTGTCCCGCGAACGTCCCGGCCCGCCGTCCGCTGTTCGGGCGGCCATGGCCGGGACGTCGTCCTTCGGGATCCACGGGTCGCGGGTGACGATGGCCATCCACGCCCTCTTGTGCCGCCCCGCCGATTGCGCTTCCTTGATCCGCATGGCGGAGACAAGCGCAACCACAGGGACAGGGGAGCCGGCCTCCCGACCGCGCAGGTCCAGTTGGAGGTACATCGGTCCCGGCATCGTCGTCGCGGCGACCGGGGTCGGGGCCGGCGACCTCGTCGCCACGCTGATCGCGGGCAGCACATTCGGCTACACCCTGATGTGGGCGGCGGTGATCGGCTGCGTCGTCAAGATCTCGCTCGCCGAGGCGGCCGGGCGCTGGCACCTGGCGACCGGCCGTACGCTCTTCGACGGGTGGCGCAGCCTGGGCCCCTGGACCACCGTGTACTTCGCGGTCTACGTCGTCGTCTGGGGCTTCATCTACGGGGCGACGGCCATGTCCTCCAGCGCCCTGCCCATCGTCGCGCTCTTCCCCGACGGGCCGGGTCTGAAGTTCTGGGCGATCGTGACCGGCCTGATCGGGCTGGTCTTCGTCTGGTTCAACCGGTACGCCGTCTTCGAGAAGGTCATGACGGTCCTGATCGGCATCATGTTCGTGGTGGTCGTGTACGTGGCCCTCCGCGTCGTGCCGGACGTCGGGGCCTCGTTCGCCGGGCTGCTGCCCGTGCTCCCGGACGGCTCGCTCCTCTACACGCTCGGCCTGATCGGCGGCGTCGGCGGCACGATCACCATGGCCGCGTACGGGTACTGGGTCAACGCCAAGGGGTGGAGCGACTCCTCCTGGATGAAGGTGATGCGGCTCGACAACCGGGTCGCCTACATCACCACCGGGATCTTCGTCGTGGCGATGCTCATCGTCGGCGCCGAACTGCTGCACGCCTCGCAGACCGCTCTCACCTCCGGCGACCGGGGGCTGATCGACCTGGGCACGGTGCTGGAGGACCGTTTCGGCGCGGGTACCGCCAGGCTGTTCCTGGTCGGCTTCTTCGCCACCTCGTTCTCGTCGCTGATCGGCGTCTGGCACGGGGTGAGCCTGATGTTCGCCGACTTCGTGGAACGGTTCCGGGCGCCCGCGGCCGAGACCGGGGAGAAGGCCGGCCCCACCGTCGCCGACCGGCAGCAGCGCTCGATGCCCTTCCGCGCCTACCTGCTGTGGCTGACCTTCCCGCCCATGACCCTGCTCTGGCTGGACGAACCCTTCGGCCTCGTCATCGCGTACGGGGTGCTCGGCGCGTTCTTCATGCCGTTCCTCGCCCTGACCCTGCTCTGGCTGCTCAACTCCTCCCGTACGCCCGGTGAGTGGCGCAACGGGTGGGTCAGCAACGGAATGCTCGCCCTGTCCGGCCTGCTGTTCGTCGTGCTGTGCGTCCAGCAGGTGCGTGAACTGCCCTGGTGACCGCCGGGACGCGGTGCGGACGGTGACGCCGGAACGCAGCAGCGCCGCCGGGGGAGCGGCGGCGCTGCGGGTCCGGGGTGGTGCGGGGGAGGGGCGGGTACGGGCTACGGCAGGCTGCGGACGTGCGGGCCGACCGCCTTCGACCAGGCGAACCCGGCCGTCGCGTCCCAGTTCGTCGACCAGGTCATCGCGCCGCGCAGCGACGGGTAGGTCCTGGACGGCTTGAACGAACCGCAGTTGGTGCCCTTGGTCAGGCAGTCCAGCGCCGCGTTCACGACCGACGGGGCGACGTAGCCGCTGCCCGCGCCGCGCGTGGAGGCGGGGACGCCGATGCCGACCTGGGACGGGTCGAGGCCGCCCTCCAGCTGGATGCAGGCGAGTGCGGTGAGGAAGTCCACCGAGCCCTGCGAGTAGACCTTGCCGTCACAGCCGAGCATCGAACCGCTGTTGTAGTACTGCATGTTGACGACCGTCAGGATGTCCTTGACGTTCAGCGCGGTCTTGAAGTACTCGCCCGACGTCGACTGCATGTCGATGGTCTGCGGGGCCATGGTGAGGACCAGGCCGGGGCCCGCCTTCGCCGAGAGCTGGCGCAGCGCCTTGGTCATGTACGTGGCGTTGAGGCCGTTCTCCAGGTCGATGTCGACCCCGTTGAAGCCCCAGTCCTGCATCAGCGCGTGGACCGAGTTGGCGAACGCGGTGGCGGAGGCGTCGTTGTCGACGCGGACCGTGCCCAGCTCGCCGCCGATGGAGATGATGACGTTCTTGCCGGCCGCCTGCTTGGCCTTGATGTCCGCGCGGAACTGCGCCTCGGTGTAGCCGTTCAGTCCGGCGGTGTCCAGGTTGAAGGTGACCGCGCCCTGCGTCGCCGTGGCGTCCGCGAAGGAGACCGCGATGATGTCGTAGTCGGCCGGGACGTCGCTCAGCTTCTGGACGGTGGCGCCGTTGTTGAAGTTCTGCCAGTAACCGGTCACCGCGTGCTTGGGCACGGAGGTCACCGGGCCGGTGCCGTTCTTGGCCGTACGGGCGGTGATCGCCGCCGACTTGACCGACTCGCCGGCCGCGTTGGTGGCGCTCACCGAGAACTGGTAGGCGGTGTCGGCGCTCAGGCCGGTGACGGTCGCCGAGGTGCCGGTGGAGGTGGTGGCCTTCGCGCCGTCCCGGTACACGGTGTACCCGGTGGCGCCGGAGACCGCGTTCCACGACAGGGCGACGGAGGACGTGGTGGTCGCGCCCGCCGTGAGGCCGGCCGGGGTCGCCGGGACGACGGGGCCGGGCTCCTCGCCGCCTCCGCCGTCGGGACCGGTCACCTCGATGTCGTCGGCGAAGTAGGCGGCCTGCCCGTACCAGCCGTGGGTGTACACGGTCACCGAGGTGGTGTTGGCGCCGGTTTTGAAGCTCGTGGACAGCTTGGTCCAGGTGGAGGAGCCCGGTGTCCAGGTGGACACGTCGGTGGTGCCGGTGCCGCTCGCTCCGAGGTAGGCGTAGCCGCCCTGCACCCAGGAACTGAGCGTGTACGTCGAGTTGGGCTGCACCTTGACCGACTGCGAGCACTTGGCGTTGTCGTGGCCGGCGGGGGTGGCCTTCAGCGCGGACGTACCGCTGCGTACGGGGGTGGAGACTGCGGCGCCGGTGCCCCCGGTACAGGTCCAGTTCGCCAGGCCCGCTTCGAAGCCCGCGTTCTTGGCGTTGTTGACGTCGGCGGCCTGGGCGGTGCTGACGAGTCCGGTGACGGTCAGGGCCGCTGCGGCGGCGACGGCCAGGGTGGAGCCGAGCACGGGCCGGGAGCGGCGCCTGCTTCTGCGACTGCTGCCTGCGGAGCGTTCCACTGATGCCTCCGGGGGGGGAGTTGGGGGGTGGCGGATCGTGCGGGGATGCCGGGCGGACGTCGGGGCCGGGCCGCACGGCGGGCGGGGCGGGGGATCGCGCGACCGCTGGCCGCGCTGCTGGTGTTCGTGAAGCGGGGGTCGGTGAAACACGGGTGCGTGACGTCGTGCCGCGACGCGGGGGCTGCGACGCGTGGTGCGGTGGAGCAGGAGGTGCTGGACCGGGACGGTGAACAGGGGGTGATGTTCCGGGAGCGGTGGCCACCGCTTGGCGCACAAAGCTGGTCCAGACCATTCGAGTTGTCAAGACCTCTGGCAGTGAGGCCTGTTCACGAGGGTGCGCGGGCGGGCGCACGGCCACCTCCGAGCGGCCGACGCGACCTCCCCCGGTACGGCCGACACGACCACCCCCGTACGGGGGTGCCGGACCGGATTCCTCCCGCTCGGGAACGTCCGCGCGAGCGCTCCCCGCCCCCCGCACGAGTGATCTTGCGCGGCGTCTCCGGATGGTCACGGAAACGACCGTACGGAAAGGCGGTCGGGTGCCCCGGAATCCACTCTGACGTGCGCGAACGGATAGGCGGGGGAAATCCGGCGGTGTTCGAAGGTGACGCTCCGCAAGGAAAGCCGGGAGGCGGGAAATCGATTTCATCCCGTTTAGCCCTCGGGTTCCGCAGGAACAGCGTTCGGATGTTGTCGTACTGGTCTCCGATAACTGTTCTCTGCCTGGTGAGACGTGGCTACAGTGCTGGGTCAGGAGCACGGAGCAGGAGCGATTGCGGCCGGCGTCCCCACGCCGGCCGGAGCCGAAACGGGGAGAGCGTGCCGACCGCGATAGCAGTGACGAGCGCAGACCTGGTGCTGCCGCCGACCGACCAGCAGACGCCGACCGCCGCGCTGCTCCAAGCCCCCGAGGCCCAGGCGCTGGAGCTGGCCATCGGCGACATGCACCTGCTGCTCGAACAGCACGGGTATGTGATCGCCCTGTACCCCTCGGGCATCCGGCCCGAGCACGAGCGCCGCCTCCACTCCATCCGCTCGGTGCTGGAGAGCGACCGGATCGCCCTGGTCAAGGTCGATCTCCCGCCCCTGGGCGTCGCCGTACTGGTGCGCCAGCTACGGCAGTTGTCCATCTGCGACTTCAGCCCCGGCGTGGTCGCCGCCGCCGCCCGGCTGCTCTCGCACTACATCTACGCCGGCGCCCTCCTCAACTCCGTCGCCCGGCTCGACCGGGTCCCGGTCAGCCTCAAGAGCCACGCCAAGTCCTGGGTCCCCGGCAGCCAGTTCGCCGTGCTCGCCGGCCCCGAGGCGCAACTGGTGAAGGTGGGGCCGACCGCGGAACCGCTGACGGGGCCGGACTTCGCCACGCATCTTCTGGTGGCCAAGGGGAATCTTCAGTCGGACTGGGTACAGGAGACCCTCGCGCCCGCCTGGAAGGTCCAGGCCGTTCACGACACGGCTGTCCCGTCCGACTCGCCGCGCTGGTGGGGTACGGGAAAGCTCGTGGAGTTCGCCGCCCACCTCCCGGACCTCTCGGTGCTCTACCAGCTGGTCGCCTCCGTGCGCCGGGAGAAATGCCACTGGTGCGCCATGGAACTCATCGGCGACCGCTGCGCATTCTGTTCCGCACCTCTCGCGGCTCCGGAGAACCGCGCGCTCCCCTCCGGTGTCCTCCACCGTGGGACCGGCGAATCCCCGGGCCCGTAGCCACGACCGCTTCTCCCCGTCCCCGTCCCCGCGCCCGGTCGCTCCTCCCGCACCGGCCCCACCGCTCCCGACGTTCCGCACCACCTCTGCCGCCCGGCCCCGCCCCACGGGCCGCGCACCGCCGTCTCCTCCCACGGCACGCCGCCGCACCTCCGCGGACGCGTCACCGCACACCGCCCCACCGAACCTCTCCAGAACTCCACCGCTCCCCAGCTCCGCCCCTTCCTCCGCTGTCCACCCCACGCATCCGATTCGAACGAGGTTGTCCGGACCATGAACTCCCGCCAGCGCCGCGGCGTGATACTCCTGCTCCTGTCGGTCCTGTGTGCCTTCGCGGCCTTCGCCGGGGTGCTCTCGGTGATCAGCGACGTCAACTCGAAGGTCGGCCCCGAGGTGACGGCGTACCGGCTGAAGACCAACGTGGCTCCGTACACCGCCCTGAACAGCGGCCAGTTCGAGAAGATCACGATGCCCAAACGGTGGCTCTCGGAGAACGCCGTGACCGACCTGCGGGAGGTCGAGTCGAAGATCGCGGTCACCGAGCTGCGCTCGGGCTCCCTCCTCCAGTCGGACATGATGGTCCGCAAGCCCGAACTCCGCGCCGGTGAGCAGGAGATCGCCATCATGATCGACGCCTCCACCGGCGTCGCCGGCAAGATCACGCCGGGCGCGACGGTCAACATCTACGCCACGTTCGCCGGCGAGCAGCAGGGCGACCCCGCGCAGTCCAAAGTCATCGTCGCCAACGCCAAGGTGCTGGACGTCGGTGAGCTGACCGCCCTGAACCCGCGCCCGGACGACCGGGGCACCGGGGCGACCGAGGCCGTGCCGATCACCTTCGCCCTGAACACGCTGGACACCCAGCGCGTCGCCTACGCCGAGTCGTTCGCCGAGCACGTCCGCCTCGCGCTCGTGGCCCCCGGCAGCGACGGCACCATCCGCCCGGGCGACCGCACCTACACGCTCGACAAGGACAAGTGAGGCTGGGATGACCACCAGAATCCTCCCCGCCGTCGGTGACATCGACGCGGCCCGCTCCGTCACCACCCTGCTCAGCCAGTTGCCCGACGCCGAACCGGCCACCCCGGTCGGCGACTCCACCCAGCTCATCGACGCGCTGGCCCGGTTCGCCGGCGAGGCGCTCGACGAACTGCCCGAGGTGGTGCTGGTCCACGAGCGGATCGGCCCGGTGCCGGCCCTGGAGCTGATCCGGGAGGTATCGCTGCGGTTCCCGTCCGTCGGGGTCGTCCTGATCACCGCGGACGCCAGCCCGAACCTCTTCGCCGACGCCATGGACTCCGGGGCGCGCGGCCTGGTCACCCTCCCCCTGAGCTACGAGGAGCTGGCCAACCGCGTCCAGGCGGCGGCCCAGTGGTCCGCCGGCGTCCGCCGCCACCTCACCGCCGGGAACGAGGTCTTCACCGGCCCAGGCGGCACGGTCGTCACGGTCACCGGCGCCAAGGGCGGCGTCGGCGCGACCGTCACCGCCATCCAGCTCGCGCTGGCCGCCCAGGCGTCCGGCAACACGGTGGCGCTGGTGGACATGGACCTCCAGACCGGGGACATCGCCTCCTTCCTCGACGTCCAGTTCCGGCGCTCCCTCGTCGACCTCGCCCTGATCACCGACATCTCGCCGCGCGTGCTGGCCGACGCCGTCTTCTCCCACTCCACCGGCCTCGCCCTCCTGCTCGCCCCCGGCGAGGGCGAACGCGGCGAGGAGGTCAGCGACCGCTCGGCCCGCCAGATCGTCAGCGCGCTCCGCACCCGCTACGAGATCGTCGTCGTCGACTGCGGCAGCCAGATGAACGGGGCCAACGCGGCGGCCGTCGAGATGGCCGACGTCGCGCTGCTGGTCACGACCCCCGACGTCATCGCGGTGCGCGGCGCGAAACGCGTCGTACGGATGTGGGAACGGCTCCAGATCCGCAAAGCGGAGGAGACGGTGACCCTGGTCAACCGCTTCACCCGCAACACCGAGATCCAGCCACCGCTGATCCAGAAGATCACCGGTACGCGGGTCGCCTCCGCGGCGGTCCCCGCGAACTTCAAGGAACTCCAGGCGTCCATCGACTCCGGCCGCCTCCACGAACTGGACGCCAAGAGCACGGTCAAGCAAGCGCTCTGGGGCCTGGCCGGCGAGCTGGGCATCGTCAAGGAGAGCGCGACGGCGAAGAAGAGCGGCAGCGCCCTGGTCAAGCGGAACAGCGGCGCCTTCAAGAACGACCGGGGCTCGATCGGACGCCCGCGCCGCCGGCGCGACGGCTCCGGCCGCGGGCCCGGAGACTCCGAGGGGACACGTTGAGCGATGACCACCACAAGGACGGCACGCGGCGGCATACGGGGGCGGGTCACCGCCCTGCGTGACCGCCGGGGGCGGGACCGCGGCCAGACGGCCGTCGAGTTCCTGGGCATGACCCCCTTCATCATCCTGATCATGCTCGTGCTCTGGGAGTGCGCGCTGATCGGCTACACCTTCAGCCTCGCGGGCAACGCCGCCGACGTGGGCGCGCGCAAGGGCAGCGGGGCGGAGTTCGCGTCCTGGGCCGCGTGCCAGGAGGGTGCCAAGAAGGACCTCCCCGACGCATGGGCGGAGAACGCGGTCGTCACCTGCCGCAGCGGCGGCGCCCTCTACGAGGCCACCGTGAAGCTGAAGGTCCCGGTCCTGGTACCGGGGCTGTTCGACCTCGACGTCCCGATCGAGGGCGAGGCCGGATCACCGAGGGAGGAGCAGTCATGGTGACGACACCTTCGTACGGCGGGCGCACGCGTCCCGCACGGCCGGGCGGCGACCGGGGGCAGGTCGCCATGGAGTACCTCGGCTTCCTCCCCCTGCTGCTCCTCGTCGCCATGGCGGCCATCCAGCTCGGCCTGGCCGCGTACGCCGCGAACCAGGCGGGCACCGCGGCCCGCGCCGGGGCCCGTACGGAAGCCAGCGTGGACGCGCGCGGCAGTGGCGAGAGCAACGCGCGCGACGCCGTGAGCGACTGGGTGGAGGACGGCGGATTCCGCTACCGCCACAGCGGCGGCCAGGACATCACGGTCACGGTCCGGGTCAAGGTGCCCTCCGTCGTGCCGGGGCTGAAGGGCTGGTGGGCCGAGCGCAGCACCACCATGGCCGACGAGAGGGCCGGGGGCTTCTGACCCCGTCCCGGAAGCCCACGGACGGCCCATGACCCCCGGGGGGGGGCGCCCGCGGACGCCCCCGACCGAACCGACGCGACACCGAGGAGAGTTACGCAGATGAGCCTGCGGGCACGCATGACCGCTCCGGAGGAGCACGGCGGGGCACGGGAGGACAGCCACCTGGTGGCCACCTACCGGGCCAAGCTGCTGGAGGAGATCGACCTCGCGGAGATGTCCTCGCTGGCCGCCGCCGACCGGCGGGCCCGGCTGGAGCGCGTCCTCGGCCACATCATCAGCCGTGAGGGCCCGGTCCTCTCCACCGTGGAGCGCTCGCAGCTGATCCGCCGCGTCGTCGACGAGGCGCTCGGCCTCGGCATCCTGGAACCGCTCCTGGAGGACGCGTCCATCACCGAGATCATGGTCAACGGCCCCGACCAGATCTTCGTCGAACGCAACGGCCGGGTCGAACAGCTCCCGATGCGCTTCGGCTCCCACGAGCAGCTGATGCAGACCATCGAGCGCATCGTGTCGACCGTCAACCGCCGGGTCGACGAGTCGAACCCGATGGTCGACGCCCGCCTGCCCAGCGGCGAACGCGTCAACGTGATCATCCCGCCGCTCTCGCTGACCGGCGCGACACTCACCATCCGCCGCTTCCCGCGCTCCTTCACGCTCCACGAGATGATCGGCTTCGGCTCGCTGGACGAGCAGATGCTGGTCCTGCTCGCCGGTCTCGTCCAGGCCAAGCTCAACATCATCGTCTCGGGGGCCACCGGTACCGGCAAGACGACCCTGCTCAACGCCCTCTCCGGGCTCATCCCGAACGCCGAACGCATCGTCACCATCGAGGACTCCGCCGAACTCCAGCTCCAGCAGAGCCATGTGATCCGGCTGGAGTCCCGACCGGCGAACGTCGAGGGCAAGGGCCAGATCACCATCCGCGACCTGGTCCGCAACTCGCTGCGTATGCGCCCGGACCGCATCGTCGTCGGTGAGGTCCGCGGCGGCGAGTCCCTCGACATGCTCCAGGCGATGTCCACCGGCCACGACGGCTCGCTCGCCACCGTCCACGCCAACAGCGCCGAGGACGCGCTGATGCGTCTCCAGACCCTCGCCTCGATGTCCGAGGTCGAGATCCCCTTCGAGGCGCTGCACGACCAGATCAACAGCGCCGTCGACGTGATCGTCCAGCTCACCCGGCACGCCGACGGGGCCAGGAAGATCACCGAGATCGCCGTCCTGGACAGCCACGGCCGCGACCCGTACCGCATCGTCACGGTGGCCCGGTTCGACGCGCGGCCGATGGCCCCCGACGGCCGGATCTACGGCGACTTCCAGTACCTCCCGCTGCCCCGGAGGCTCGCCGAACGTCTCTACCTGGCCAGCCAGCCCATTCCCCAGGCGTTCGGCGTGGCCCAGTCCGCCGAACAGCTCGCCACCCGAGAGGCCAACTAGGTACCGCGCCATGGACAACGTCAACCTCCCCCTGGTCACCGTCGGCGTCACGCTGCTGTGCTGCGTGCTCGGCGTGATGGGCCTGTACTCGTACTCCGGAGGCAAGGCCGACCGCGACGCCCTCGTCGACCGGCTCTCCCACGTGGGACAGATCCCGGAGACGGGCCGCGTACGCCGCTTCAAGGGGCTCGACCGCCGGCTGCGCGCCACCGCGCTCGGCCGGAAGCTGGAGCTGAAGCTCGCCGCGACCGGCATGGACATCACGCCCGGCGAGTTCTTCGTCTACGCGGTCGTCGCGATGGCCGGTCTCTGGATGATCGCCTCCTCCATGCTCGCCGCGTTCTTCGGGCCGGTCGCCGCCCTGATCGGCCTCTGGGGCACCAACGCGTTCCTCAACTGGCAGCGGATCAAGCGCACCGAGCGCTTCATCAACCAGCTCCCCGAACTCTCCCGCATCCTCGCCAACGCCACCCAGGCCGGCCTGGCCCTGCGCACCTCGCTGTCCATGGCGGCCGAGGAGTTGGAGAACCCGGCGGGCGAGGAACTGTCGCGGGTCGCCCGCAGGCTGGCGGTCGGGGAGTCCCTGGAGGACGCGCTGAGCGAATTGACCGACCGGCTGCCCTCACGCGAACTCGTGGTCCTGGTGACGACGCTGGTGCTCTCCAACCGGGCCGGCGGTACGGTCGTCAGCTCGCTGCGCAACCTCACCGAGACGCTGGAGGAGCGCAAGGAGACCCGCCGCGAGGTCAAGACCCAGCTCTCCCAGGTCACCGTCACCGCCTACGCCGTACCCGTCTTCGGCATCGGCGCGATGCTCCTGATGAACGCCGTCATGCCCGGCGCGCTGGACCGGATGACGGGCGCGTTCATCGGCCAGGCCGCGGTGGTGGTGTCCATCGTCCTCTACGCGATCGGGTTCATCGTCATCCGCCGCATGTCCCGTATCGACGTCTGACGAGCTGGGAGAAGAACCATCATGGACCTGCTGCTCGCCCTGGTCGCCGGCCTCGCCGTGTACGGCGCCGTCCACGGCATCCGGATGTACCGGGCCGACGCCGAACTCCCCGGCGACCTCGCCGTCGCCCTGGAGTCCGGCGCCACCCGCACCAGCGCCGTCGGCTCCGGCATCGACCGCCTCGGCATCCGGTGGGCCCCCATGGTCCTGCGGATGATGGGCCCCAAGGCCGTCAACAAGAAGCGCCGCCAGATCGACCTGGCGGGCAACCCCGGCGGCCTCACCATCGACCGCTACGCCGCCCGCCGCGCGGTCTACGGGGCGCTGGGTCTGCTCGGCGCGTTCTCGATGCTCCTCCGCGGCCAGCTCTTCCTGGCCCTCCTCATGGTCGCCTTCGGCCTGTTCTGGGTGGAGGCGGGCATCTGGTCGGCCATCCGCGTCCGCCGGGAGCACATCGAACGCACGCTCCCGGACTTCCTGGACGTCCTGGCCGTCGTGGTCTCCGCCGGACTCGGCTTCCGGCAGGCACTGGACCGCGTCGCGGACAAGTACGAGGGCCCCTGGTCCGACGAACTGCGCATCACCCTCCGCCAGATGGACATGGGCGTCAGCCGCCGCCAGGCGTTCGAGGAACTGCGCAGACGCAACGACTCCGAACAGGTCGCCATGTTCGTCACCACCCTTCAGCAGGGCGAGGAACTGGGCGCGCCGATCGTCGAGACGCTCATCCAGATCGCCAACGACATGCGCCGCACCGACGCCCAGAACGCCCGCCGCAAGGCGGCCAGGGCGGTCCCGAAGGCCACGTTCGCGGTGACCACGTTCCTCCTGCCGGGCACGCTCGTTCTCCTCACCGTCGGCTTCGTGTACGGCGCGAACGTGGACTTCGCGTTCCTCACCGGGGGATGACATGAACGAGGGGCGCGATGGGGACGACGACGGGTACGAGGGAGGACGCGCGGAGCCACGAAGGCGTACAGGACGTCGGGGCGCGAGACGGAGGTGACAGGCACATGGCATACCAGCTCAGCGGGGCCCATCCCGCGGCGGCCGCGGACCTGACCCGCGCCCACACCGGCACCCCCGCACGCCCGGCGCTCGCCATCCAGGTCAACGCGCTCCAGGCGATGTGCCGCCAGGTCTTCGGCTTCCGCCTGGCGATGATCGCCATAGCGACCCCGACCGCCATCAGCCACACCGCCCCCGGTCTGCCCACCTGGTTCATCGGCTCGGCGATCCTGGTCACCTTCATGGGCTCGTACGTCCTGTTCCGGGACTGGGAACGCTTCGGCCCGGTCCTCCTGCGCCACCCCTGGCTCCTGGCCGTCGACGCGTCGTTCGGCGCCCTGCTGCTGATCACGGCGACACCCGAGTCGACCCTCGCGTACGTCACCGTCTGCACGCCCCTGCTGGCGGGCCTGGTCCACGGCTGGCGCGGCGCGGCGGTCTTCGCCGCCCTCCAGGTGGTCATCGTCGTCGGCGTGTACGCCACCGTGCCGAAACTGGAGGCGGGCGGGGCGACGGCCCTCCTGCTCCCCGGCTTCTGCGTGATCGCGGGCGCGGTCGGGGTCACCCTGCGCAACCTCCTCCTGCGCTTCGGCACCGCCACCCAGGCGCTCACCGAGACCCGCGCGCGGCTGGCGGTGAGCGAGGCGGTGGAGGGCGAACGCACGCGCCTGGCACGGGAGATGCACGATTCGGTGGCCAAGACCCTGCACGGCCTGGCCCTGGCCGCGGACGGACTGGCAGGCTCGGCGGACCGGATGGACCCCCCGGCCGTCCGACTCCAGGCGGAACTGGTCGCCCGCGCCGCCCGCCGGGCCGCCGCCGAGTCCCGCGAACTGCTCAGCGACCTGCGGCGGGAACAGGGCCTGGAGGGCGGCGTCGACCTGCTCGCCGAACTCCACGCACAGGCAGAGGACTTCACCGCCCGCCACCCGGTCACGGCCACCTTCCGCCGCCTCGCCGAGGAGACCCCGGTCCCCCCGGTCCCGCAGGCGGTGGCCCGCCAGCTCGTGACCGTCGCCTCCGAGGCCCTGGAGAACGCCCACCGCCACGCCGACCCGACATACCTGATCGTCCTCGCGGGCGTGAAGGGCGACATGCTCCGCGTCAGCGTGTACGACGACGGCCGTGGCCTGCCCGCCGGCACGACCCTGGAAGGGCTGCGCCGGGCAGGCCACTTCGGCCTGGTCGGCATGGTGGAACGGGCCGCCTCCATCGGAGCCCGCATCCGGATCGGCCGGGGCAAGGCGGAGAAGGGCACGGAGGTCCGGGTGGAACTCCCGCTGGCCGCGCTGGCGGGGAAGACGGGCGGGGCGGGTGGCGTGAGCACGGGGGAGGCCGGGTGGTCGGGGCCTCCGCCGGAGACGGGGCGGCCGGGGCCTGCGCCCGGCCCCGGATACGCAGCCGCAGCCGGCCCCGGCCCCGGCGGAGGCCCCGGCGTCGGCCCCGGCTCCGCATCCGACCTCGGCCCCGCATCCGACCTCGGTTCCGCACTCGGCCCCGGCCCCCGGACCGTCACGACCACCCCCACCCGTAACACCCGACCCTGAGAGGAGGTCGCAGCATGCCGGACGACGTCTTCCCCGCGCAGCACCGTTGGGGGGCGGCAGTACGCCATCCCGCCCCCCGGCACCCGTCGCCGCCCGCACCGTTCACGCAGGCCCCCGGTTCCGCCGAACACTCCGGGCGTCCCGAGCCCGCCGGACTCCAGCACCCTGCGTCCCCGCCCCAGCCCCCGCTCCCGCCCCCGCACGGGCCGGGCCGGGCACCCGGCAGCCCCACGACGTCCGCGTCCCCCTTCCCTCCGGCTCCGCCGGCCCCCGCTCCGGCCCGGTTGCGGGTGGTGGTCGCGGACGACAACCCGGTGGTCCGGGCGGGTCTGGGTGTCCTGCTCTCGGGCCGTGCCGACATCCAGGTGGTGGCGGAGGCGGCGGACGGCCGCGAGGCGTACGACAAGACGCTCCAGCACCGCCCCGACGTGGTCCTGCTCGACGTCCGGATGCCCGGCGTGGACGGCATCTCGGCCCTGCCGCACCTGGTCGGCATCGCGCCCGTGCTGATGCTGACGTACAGCCGCGAGAGCGAGATCGTCCACGAGGCGCTGCGCCTGGGCGCGGGCGGCTATCTGGTGCACGGCGAGTTCACGGCGGACCAACTGGTCCAGGCGGTACGCGACACGAAGGACGGACGCGCCCACTTCACGGCCACGGCGGCGGACGCCCTGCTCGCCCACATGCGGCAGGGCGCGGTACCCCGGCGAGGCCCCCTGCCGGAGGGCCTCGGGTCGGCGCTGACAGCAGCTCCGGCACCCGCTCCGGCGCCCATGAACGCGGTGCCCCGCTCCTTCGAACATTCGGAAGGCCTTTCGCACCTGCAACCCTCTGTGGGACAGTCTTCTCAGTCCGGGGGGCCGGTGGACGCTCCCAACAGGCAGCAGCACAAGCTGAGTTCGCGGGAGGTGGAGGTCATGGACCTGATTGCGTCCGGAATGAGTAATCAGCAGATCGCCGCTACCTGCTTCATCAGTGAGAAGACGGTCAAGAACCACATCAACCGCATCTTCACGAAGCTCCACAGCGCCACGCGCAGCGAGGCCATCGCCCACTGGCTCGGCACCGCGCCCCGGAACGAAGGGTGGCAGCCATGAGCGGGCAGGCACGCGACGAGGGGACCCAGAAGGAGCTTTGGGCCCAGGAATGGGCCCACGGGCCCTCTGGCGCAGCGGTGGAATCCCTCTATGTTTCTCACGTCGCCAACGGCACCGGCCGGGAGGAAGCCGGTTCCGGAGGCGGCACCACAGAAACGTGCGAGTCGGCCGGCACCCGGTCGGCCGAACCAGGAGGGGAACACCATGTCGGACATCACCCTGAAGGCCGCCGTCCGCGTCAACGGCTGGGCCAACACCGCCGTCAGCGCCATCCAGAAGCGCTACGAGACGAAGGACCGGGGTCAGACGGCGTTCGAGTACCTGGGCATCATTCTGGTGGTCGTGGCGATCATCGGGGCGATCGTGGCCACGGGCATCGGCGGTGCGATCTCGGCACGGATCAGCGGGCTGGTCGATCAGATCACCGCAGGCTAATGACTGTCCGATCTCGTCGAGATCAAGGGCAGGCCTTCCCCATCTACATCATGATGGTGGCGGGCCTGCTCTTCCTCGCGTTGGCGTTCTTCGCTGTCGGCAAAGCCTCGGCTCTGCGCAACGGGTCCCAAGGCGCGGCGGACGCCGCCGCCCTGGCCGCCGCCCAACAGGCGCGGAGCAACTTCGGTACCGGGTTCTACGCCTCGCTGCCCGGCAACATGCTGGATGTCTTCCTTGCCGCGCCCTTCGTCGCGCCGTGCTCCGAGGCCCAGCGCCTTGCCTCCGCCAATGACGCGGACAAAAAGCTCTGCTACCCGACCCCCGGATACCTGCGCGACCGGATCACGGTCGAGGTCGAGGGCCGCAAACCGGTGGATTCGCCGGTGCTCCCCGGGTCGGAGAACAAGAAGGCTGAGGCGAAGGCCACCGCGCTCATCGAGTTCCGCTGCCCCAACCCGAAGGCTGTGGACGCCGACAGCAATGGCGTCCAGGACCTCTTCATCTTCACGTGTCGGAGCGGCGAAATTATCGAGATCGTGCCCGCCAGCCCCCCACCGTGGGAGAGCGTGAGCAGGACCCTCTTCGATGTGCGGTTGGTCGACCAGTGACAGCGAACGACGAGTAGAGGAAACGGACCATGAGTATGCGGCGGACCACGACGACCAGAAGGGCTATGGCGGCTGTCAGCATGACGGCTGCCCTGGCCCTCACGCTCGCCGGCTGTGGCGACGACGGAGGCGACGAGCCCGGAAAGGAAGGCTCCACCGCTCCGTCCGCCCCTGCCAGCCCGTCCGCGGAGGACAAGGGCGAGTCGCAGCAGGAGGACACGGCTGCGGGGGAGAACGTGGACCCCAGCGTGAAGCTTGCCGAGATCCGCGGGCAATCCGGTGTTGTCATGGTCATCAATCAGGTACAGCGAGATTCGGGTGGGTTTGTCACCGTCCAGGCTGAAGTAAAGAACGAAGGCGACAAGCCGGCCAACCCAGCTCAATGGGCAGGCAGCGAGAGCGTGATCGTGCGTCAGAACCTGTCGTCCGTCGGTGGCGCCACCCTGGTGGACAAGCTCGGCAAGAAGCGCTATTACGTCCTTCGGGACACCGACGGTCGATGCCTGTGCACCACGAAGATCAAGCCACTCCAGCCTGGTGACTCCACTGCGGTGTTCATGCAGTTCCCGGCGCCGCCGAGCACAACAACGGAGGTCGACTTCTCCGTTCCTACGTTCGCGACCACGTCGCTCAAGATCTCCGGGTGATGGCAGCGTGACCTCCATGCGCATGGTGGGAGTCCCCATCGCCACGGCCCTGTTCGTGGCTGCGACAGCCCTGTTCGGAGCCTCGCCCTCGTACGCTGACGACGGCCCCAGCGTCCCGCCCGGTACCGAGGCGACGTCGGAGCCGCCCGTTCGCGTCGACCCGAGCGACCCCGATCTGAAGATGCCGGAGGGCGGCACGCTCGCTCCGGGGCGGGTCCTCGACATCGTCCAGGTCGTCGAAGACCTCGGCGGCGAGGAGCGCCGCGAGGACAGCAACGCCGACATCAAGTTCGCGCTCCAGGCCGAAGTCCTCTTCGGCAAGGACAGCGCGAAGCTCAGCTCGGCGGCCAACGCCCGTATCGCCGCCATTGCCGAGGAGATCAAGAAGCAGAACGCGACCAAGGTCCGCGTCTTCGGCTTCACCGACGACCTCGGCTCCTCGGCCCACGGAGACGTCCTCTCCAAGAAGCGGGCCGACGCCGTGCACGGGGTGCTGTCGAAGGAGCTCGGCCCCACGATCACGTACGAGATCCGGGGTTACGGCGAGCAGTACCCGATCGCCAGCAACAGCAACGAAGAGGGCCGGAAGAAGAACCGCCGCGTGGAAGTCTCCTTCCCGCGCGGTGCGGGTTCCTGACCTCGTACGTCTCCACGGGAGACGGCCCGGCCCGGCGCGCGACGACCTCGTGCGCCGGGCCGCTCGTCGTCACAGCGGGAAAGTTCGTAGCCGGCCGAAGACCGACGCTCAGGGCATTTTGAGGAGGCCGCGGAGTTCGGCGACGTACGCGCCGATGTCACGTGCACCAGGTGTGCCGGGGGCCTCGCGGGCATCGGCGGGCTCCCCGGTGGCGCCCGACGCGTGGGCGGTGCGGCAGGGGCGGCAGAGCCCGTCGGGCAGAGCTTCGGGGCGGCCGGGGGCGCGGCAGTTGGTGCACTCCATCATCAAGCGGCGCACGGGGGCTTCGCGCGGGGAAGCGGCGTCCTCGGTGGGGAGGTGGGGCGGGATCTTGTCCGTGAGACGGCGGCGGACGAGGCCGACCGGGGAGCCGACGGGGTGGGGGAGCCCGGCCGTGAGGGCGTGGATGAGGTAGTCGG
Source organism: Streptomyces sp. V2I9 (assembly GCF_030817475.1). Lineage (NCBI taxonomy): Bacteria > Bacillati > Actinomycetota > Actinomycetes > Kitasatosporales > Streptomycetaceae > Streptomyces > Streptomyces sp. V2I9. Next base: position 4,457,439 of record NZ_JAUSZJ010000002.1, read on the forward strand.
TGGAGACGCCCCGGTCGAGCCAGGCGGCGGCCAGGGGTTCGAGGGCGGTGCAGTCGGCGGCGGAGAGGGCGACGCGTCCGTCCGTGCGACCGAGTTGGGCGAGGGCGAGATAGGCGGCGGAGGGGCGACGGCCGGGCTCCGGGGCGGTCGGCGGCTGTGTGCGTACGGGCCCGGCGGGTGCGGTCTGCGGACGTACGGGCACGGGACTGCCGGGTTCGGTCGGCCGCTGTACGGACGCGGGTACGGGCCTGGCGGGTCCGGTCGGAGGCGTGGCGGCGGGCCGGGGAGACCGGCCGGGCTCAAGTACCCGCTGGAACGGCGGTACCGGCGTGGGCGATGGCACTGGGATGGATGGCGGTACCGGGGTGGGTGGCGGTGCCTGCGCGGGCAGGCACGCGGAGGTCAGCTCCGTCGGCGCGTGAGGCACGGGGGGCTCGGGCTCGGACTCGGTCGTGTGCTCTGCTGCGGGGAACCAGGGTTCCTCTGCAAGGCCCCGGGGCTCCTCCGCCTGCTCCGCCGAGGGCGCGGGCGGTGCGGCCGACGGGCACGATGTGGACGCGGTGGAGGTGACTGTGGGCGCGGTGGCCGGGGCCCGGGGGAGCGGGGCGAAGGTGGCAGCGCCGCTGAACCGGCGCTTCTCGGCGGCGAGGAAGGTGTTCCACCACTCGTTGTCGCGCGCGGTGCGGGACCAGAACGTGCGGTAGGCCCAGCGCGTCGTCTCACCCCTGCCGACGGCCCACCGTGCGCGGCGCATGTGCCCGGCGACGGAGAGGCTGTTGAGGGAGGTGCCGATGGCCTGCTGCCCGTAGAGCGGGAGCTGCTTGGCGAGCGTCTTGACGCTCATCGCCGCGCCGTCGGGAAGGTGGTCGATGAACCCGGCGATGTACCGCTCGCGGGCCGGCAGTAAGGCGAAGTCGTCCGCACGCCGGGGAAGTTGGCCGGGCGCGGACCGCTTGCCGTAGCCGGGGGACGCCCTGGGGTACGCGGGTGAGGGTGCGGGGGCGTGCATGTCAGGACTAGGGTGCTGCGTAGCCAAGGGATCGACCTCAGTTCTCGATCGTGCGGTGAGACCCCGGCATGGTGCTGTAACACCGCGTCGGGGTCGTTTGGTTCTCGCACCGTAAGCAGTCGCGGCGTCGCGCCGCAAGCCGTCACGATTAGTCATATTTGCTGGTCGTGACGGGGTCGGGAGGGAGGGCGGGGGGAGTCCAACCCCCCTGTCTTTCCCTGCCGGTGGAAAAGAAGGCGCTCGAATCTCGGGTCTCGTGTCCCGAAGCTCGGGTCCCAGGAGCCGAGCTTCGGGAGGGAGCCCTGTTCTCGTCCCCGAACGAGTGAACGCCCTCTTCCGCCGCTCGTACCCCGAGAACCGAGCCCCGAGACCCGAGCGCCGGACGTCGGGCGTCGGGCGTCGGGCGTCGAACCCTGGACGTCGAGCGCCGGTCGCCGAGTCCCGAGTTCCGAGCACGGGGCTCCGGGAGCCTGGCCCGAAGCGAGGGCTTCGGGCGCTGGGCACCGGGCGCTGGGCTGCGGGCTCCGGGCTGCGGGCGGAGGGCGGGCCCGCGACGGTCCCCGTGCCTCTGATCAGAGCTGGGTGATCGCGCGCATCGCCAGTCCCTCGGTGCCGGCCCAGCCGTTCACCCGCGCCGCGTCGTCGACGGAGACGGTGTCGAGGCCCTCGGGCAGGTCGAAGATGAGCGTGCCGCTCAGTTCGGTGCCCTCACCCGCGGTCAGCGTGGCGGTGAACCGGTCGGACTGGTCGTACTCGGCCTCGCCGCCCTCGTCGTTGCCGAACACGTACAGGCCGGCGTACGCCTTGCCGCCCCCCTCGACGACGAGGGGTTCGGTGTCCTGCTCCTCCTCCTCGGGCGATCCGAGCGATTCGACGATCGGGGCATCGTTACCGGCCACGAGCCGTACCGTCGGTGCGTCGTTGAGGACACACGGGGTGTTGGCGTTGTTGGTGACGGTCAGCAGGAAGTGGCGGGGCGTCTCCGAGGGACCGTCCTGGAGCTCGACCGCGGTGGTCAGTCCGTCGGCCTCGCAGTCGGCGTGCGCGGTGCCGTTGCCGCCACCGGTCTCCCCCGTCACCCCGGTCTCCCCGCCGTCCTTCGTCTCCCCGTCCTTCGGGCTGCCGCTACCGGTCCCGGAGTCACCCGAGGAAGCGACGGCCGACGGCGCGGCTGCCTTCTCGTCGCTCTCGGAGGGCTGGCAGGCGGTGGTCGTCAGCAGAGCCGCGACCACGGCCGCGCCCAGGACCGCGCCGCGCAGACCCCGACGCGATGAACCACTTCTGGTCACCTTGGAGTTCATGCTGTTTCCTCTTCCCCCCGTGGCCGGCTCGGAGCCGGCCGATGTGTAAGCGACCGGGATATTCTTGCCACGCGAGGGAGCCTCCTCACCGGTATCTCACGTTTGTTACAGGGCTCGCACGAAGAGGCAGCCGTGGCGTGACCTTGGCTCCCCGCCCGCGCAGGATGCAGCCGAAGCTGCGGGACGCTCCGCCGCCATGACAGGAAATCGGCCACATGCTCTTCGTGCCCGTCACCCGAACGGCGGGACCTCGTTTGCGTTGTGGATCAGCACATCGCATGAGGAGGAGACACGGTGGGCCCGTCGTGCGTGATCGAGCGGTTCCGGCGCAGACGGCGCGGGGTCCGGAGTGCGCACTGCCTGCCGGGACCGGATTCGGCTCTCCTCGGCCTCGTCCGTCGTGAGCGGTCCGGGTCGGCAACGAGGTCGGCGGAATGAGGACGGCAGGCGGAAGGCCGACGGGTGAGATCACCCGTTCGGGCCGGAGTCCGCGCTGTCTCCCGCAGGAGACCGGGGTACGCCGCGCGCCGCTGCCCCATTCATCGGCCGGGACGCCGATGCGCACGTACGAACAGTTGTCGAGGAGGATGTGATGGGTGTGGAGGCCCAGGCGACGAACGAGCGGGTGACGGGGCGCACGTGGACGGTGCGGCTGGACCCCGCCGGTCGCGGGCGTGCGGACGTACGCGTCTCGTGCAGCCGGCCGGCCTGCGCCGCGCAGACGCTGCCCTCCGCGGCCGCCGGTCGTACGGCGGCGGTCGAGCATCTCAAGGCCCACCTGCGCACGGGTCCGGCTCCCCGCTCGGAGGCGTACTGCGCCTGCCGGGCCGCGGAGTGCCACACCCACATCCGCCCCGCCGGACCACGTGAACGTCCCGCGCCGTGGCGGTGCGGGGGCGCGGTGGTCCTGGCCGTCGTGGCGGACCGGGAAGGCCGCTGGTGGCAGGTCATGGAGTGCTGCTCACGCTGCGCCGCCGCCCACCCCACCGCGAAGGTCGTCGCCACCGCACCGCCCCCCGACCGGACCGTTTCCGACAGGCCCGCCCCTGGCAGGTCGGCCCCCGAGGGGCCGGCCCTCGACGGGGCCGCCCCCGGCAGGCCCGTACCGGCGGCAGACCCCTTCCAGGTCGCCGCCGGCCCCGTCCCGAACGGCCCGGCCTTCGCCCCGCACTTCTCGCACAGCACCCCCGCGCCCGCCGCGGCCTCGCGCGAAGTGCCGGCCCCCCGGCCGGCGAGGACCGCAAGGTCGGCGAGGCCGGTACGCAGGCGGCCCGCGTGCGGGCGAATCGCGCAGCGCTTCGTCCCGCACGACCTCCGGCCCATCTCGCTACGGGACGAACTCACCGAACTCGGCGAACTCTTCCGCGCCTACCAGCAGCGCGACGAGCCCGACCTCGCGCTTCTCGCCGAACTTCACGAACGTAAGGCGGAAGCCTTCGCCGCCTGGGCCGAGATCACCTTCGATCCGGGACTGCGCCTCGACGCCCAGCGCGCCGAGCAGGCCGCGGCCGCCGCCCGACTCCAACACCTGCACCGCAGCGGCCAGGCCCCGGACGGCGAAGGGCCGGCCGTGGCACGGCTGTTGACCGCCCAGGCACAGTGGGACCAGGCACGGGCCGTCCTCGCACACGTGGCCGATCACGCACCGCTGCCGGGCCCGGAGGCGCGCCTGCTGGTGCTCATGCTGACCCTGCGTACCGCGCAGTCCGGCGTCGGCAACCTCGTCGGGCAGGACGTCAAAGGACTGCCCCTGTCGGACCCCGAGCACGTGGTGGGCCAGCTGGTGGAGTGCGGCTGGCTGGAACTCCCCGGAAGCGTCGATGAACTGATGGCGTCCCGACCGGAGAGCCCCACCCGGATCAGCGTGCCGTCCCTGACGCCCCGCGAGGACGATCCGGGCCCGTTCACCTTCGGCCGGAAGCTGCGCCCCCGGCTCAGCGGCTGGGCCCAGCGTGTCGTCGGGGAGAAGAAGCTGCGCAAGGCCAAGACCGGCGCCGACGCGCGGCTGCTCGCCCTCGCCCTGGCCACCCAGGTCTACGTGGACGGATACCTGGGGCCCGAGGGCGACGGCATCGACCTGGAATCCCTCGTCTCCTGGTGCGCCATCGCCCCCGACGCCCTGCCCGACCTCGTGGACCGGCTGACGACGACGGGCTGGCTGGAGGAACCGGAGATGTCCGACGGCCTCCTCACCGGCATCCTGGCCGAGCGGGTCCTCCCTTTCACCTGCCCGCTGACCTGAACAACGGAAGAGGGCCGGACCTCGGGTGCCGGGGAGCCGGCTCCCCGGGGGCTGCCCCTGCCGGCGACGGGCACCGTCAGCCCGAGGCGGCGCGGTCGGGCCGGGACGGTGTGCGTGGACGTGGATAGGGGCTCGCTACGTGAGTGTCGGGCCTGGCACTTCGGCGATGCCCCGCCCTGCCGAACCGCCGGGTGGGCCGGACCTGTTGGCGAGTGAGCCGGAACGACATCTCGGCTGTCTGCACGTAGGGGCATGTATGGGCATGTATGGGCATGTACGAGCATGTACGGGCGGCCCTGGCACACAGCAGTGACGCGCGGGACCGGGGACGCGTGATGACCGACGACGACTCCGTGCGCGTCCACGTCTGTACGCCGCCGCCGGGCCGGGCGTCTGGCCGGCTGCGGCGATCGCGTCGAACTACGGGCGGCGGCGGGGCCGGTTCGCAGGCAGCCGAAGGCCATAGGTCTCACAGGGGCTGGCCCAGGGAACAATGGCCCTGGGGGCGGCCACGAACACGGTCGTTCGGGCCGCTTGTCAGAGCGGCGGGCCATCGACGTGACCCCCGGGCCCAGGCTGGAAGGTCGTGCCGAGCTCGTACTGCGCGATCCCGAAGGGGCGAAAATCGGCATCGGTGAGAACGCGGTACAGGAACTCAGAGGTGGACATGTCGTACCGGACCCACGGGCCGGGGTCATGGGACCGCGCGAGGATGGGGTACTCGCCCGGCCGCTCGGCATCGACCAGCCAGACATACTCGTCGGCCCATTCGGTGGAGCCCCAGCTCAACAGGCCCTTGCCTCCAGGCGCGTACACCGCATAGGGATCGAAGGCAGAGACGTCTCCGACCCTGCCCTGGTCGAACGACAGGGAGGCCCGCCACTGCGTCAGGAAGTCGAACGAAGCGCCCTCGCTACGCCCCAGAAAGCTGACGGAATCACTGAAGACACCGCCGCCGAACGCCTCGCAGAGCTCCTTGTAGTCCGCCGGCAGCGGAACCCCCAACTCGCCCTCGACCGCCGCCCAGTCGACGGAGAGCCCGAGCGGCTCCCACCCGGTCACGTCGATCACGCGCTGAACCCACATACGGCCATCTTGCAACACCGGCCTCCATCGAGACCGGCAACGGCCGGTCCCCGCCCGCCTGCACCCCGAGGAGGACGCAGACGGGGCGGCCGGAGTCGTGTCGGCCCTGATGAAGGGGCCGACACCCATCGACTGACCTCCGCTCGTGCGGAGAGCACGCCGACCGGATCCGGTCGTTCGCGCCGGCCATCGGCTCACCTCCGCTCGCGCGGAGAGCACGCACACGGTGACGCCGGTCCGTTCGAGTCGAGCGGCTCACCTCCGCTCGCGCGGAGAGCACGGCGGGTCGAGGGCCGGCGGCAACACGAAGGCGGGCTCACCTCCGCTCGCGCGGAGAGCACGACGTCAACGGCTCGGCGGAGGCCACCCGCATCGGCTCACCTCCGCTCGCGCGGAGAGCACGCGCTGGACGTGCGGCGGGTGGCGGCGGCGGTCGGCTCACCTCCGCTCGCGCGGAGAGCACTACCAACCGCCGGAGTGGCAGTCAGTACGGGGCGGCTCACCTCCGCTCGCGCGGAGAGCACCCGAGAGGCACATCATCGAAGATCTCGGCTGGCGGCTCACCTCCGCTCGCGCGGAGAGCACGTGGACACAGGTGGGGCCTCGGATGCGGTGGACGGCTCACCTCCGCTCGCGCGGAGAGCACGCCTCCGAAGGATGAGAGCCAGCGGAGGGCCGCGGCTCACCTCCGCTCGCGCGGAGAGCACTGCAGCCCGGACCCCTCGGTCGACGCGGCGGTCGGCTCACCTCCGCTCGCGCGGAGAGCACCCTGGCCGGCGCATCGGCTCCGGGCGCTGCGGCGGCTCACCTCCGCTCGCGCGGAGAGCACCTCCCACGTCCAGTCCTGCGACCCGCAGCGGACGGCTCACCTCCGCTCGCGCGGAGAGCACAAGATCGACGCCGGGCAGTCCTCCGGCCGCGACGGCTCACCTCCGCTCGCGCGGAGAGCACACCGCGCGGGCCCCGTACGGGAACACGCCGCGCGGCTCACCTCCGCTCGCGCGGAGAGCACCGGAGCATCGCCTCCGCGTAGCTCGTGCGCCACGGCTCACCTCCGCTCGCGCGGAGAGCACAGGGAGTCGAGGATCCGCACGATGGCTTCGAGCGGCTCACCTCCGCTCGCGCGGAGAGCACCGGCACGTCACCGGGTCGCCACCGGTCAACTGCGGCTCACCTCCGCTCGCGCGGAGAGCACGACTCCGGCCCGCTCAAGGGCCGCCTGCACACCGGCTCACCTCCGCTCGCGCGGAGAGCACCCCTGCGTCACCGCCCCCTGGTACGCCATCCGCGGCTCACCTCCGCTCGCGCGGAGAGCACGAGGCGGTTACTCGGATGCGGTGCCATCATGCCGGCTCACCTCCGCTCGCGCGGAGAGCACACGATCCAGCGGGCGATCGTCAACGAGGCCATCGGCTCACCTCCGCTCGCGCGGAGAGCACCCGAGGGCGCCCACGCCCGCGATGACGTACTGCGGCTCACCTCCGCTCGCGCGGAGAGCACGTCGTGAGGGAGCCGTCGCATTCCCGCATCAGCGGCTCACCTCCGCTCGCGCGGAGAGCACGCCGCCCACAAGAGAGAGACCGAGGGACCTGCCGGCTCACCTCCGCTCGCGCGGAGAGCACGTCTTGGTGACTGGTTCGCCCTGGGTGACGGGCGGCTCACCTCCGCTCGCGCGGAGAGCACCGCCGGTAGAGGCTCTGGGCTGTGGATCGCGTCGGCTCACCTCCGCTCGCGCGGAGAGCACCAGTCGTCGGGTCGGTACGCTCACCCCATGTTCGGCTCACCTCCGCTCGCGCGGAGAGCACGAGACCCCGAAGTTCCCGGTCCCGCCGCGGGACGGCTCACCTCCGCTCGCGCGGAGAGCACCCGACAGGTTCCACGCGACCACCGCCGCTCTCCGGCTCACCTCCGCTCGCGCGGAGAGCACTCCCGGTGCTGGTCGCCCAGCACGTCCCGCTGCGGCTCACCTCCGCTCGCGCGGAGAGCACTATGCGATTTCCATAACCGCAACCGTAAAGCACGGCTCACCTCCGCTCGCGCGGAGAGCACGACGGCACCGTGCATGCGGCCTCACCGAAATCCGGCTCACCTCCGCTCGCGCGGAGAGCACTCCGTCACCGTCTCCAGCGAGAACTCCGACAACGGCTCACCTCCGCTCGCGCGGAGAGCACGCCTTCGGGGCCGTCGCCCGCTGCTGCTGCTTCGGCTCACCTCCGCTCGCGCGGAGAGCACGGCCTGTTGATCGCCACCGGGAACATGGACGTCGGCTCACCTCCGCTCGCGCGGAGAGCACCGGCCGCGCCGGTAGATCGCGATCCCGTCCCGCGGCTCACCTCCGCTCGCGCGGAGAGCACCAGCCGGTGCTCCTGATGACCCGCCCGCTGACCGGCTCACCTCCGCTCGCGCGGAGAGCACCAGCAAGATCGCAATGGATGCCGGGGCGAAGGCGGCTCACCTCCGCTCGCGCGGAGAGCACGCGTTGTAGCGGTGCCCGCAGTCGGGGGAGGGCGGCTCTCCTCCGCTCGCGCGGAGAGCACCAGCAAGATCGCAATGGATGCCGGGGCGAAGGCGGCTCACCTCCGCTCGCGCGGAGAGCACGGGCCTTCGCATACAGGTAAGGGAGTGGGTGACGGCTCACCTCCGCTCGCGCGGAGAGCACGCACCCGACGGGGTCGGTAGCAGGGTCGGCACCGGCTCACCTCCGCTCGCGCGGAGAGCACAGCGCCAGCCATCCCCGCCTCACGTGGACCGTCGGCTCACCTCCGCTCGCGCGGAGAGCACAGCGCCAGCCATCCCCGCCTCACGTGGACCGTCGGCTCACCTCCGCTCGCGCGGAGAGCACGATGCCGGGGAACCGCTTGGCGACAAAGGCGGCGGCTCACCTCCGCTCGCGCGGAGAGCACAGTAGTGCTACGGACGGGCTGCCCTGCCGCCACGGCTCACCTCCGCTCGCGCGGAGAGCACGTCGTCGGACACGGGCATCTCCCTCCTGGGGACGGCTCACCTCCGCTCGCGCGGAGAGCACGGGGGTAGGCCAAAATCGCATTCTCAACACACCGGCTCACCTCCGCTCGCGCGGAGAGCACTGCTGCGCCCGGTCCTTCTTGTACTCCTCGACCGGCTCACCTCCGCTCGCGCGGAGAGCACTGCGGAATGTCCGGGTTGAGGGCGGCGATATCCGGCTCACCTCCGCTCGCGCGGAGAGCACCGCGCCGACGGTAGACCTCAACACCCCTTCACCGGCTCACCTCCGCTCGCGCGGAGAGCACTACCTCTGCGGCGACGGCCGCCGCCGCAGCCGCGGCTCACCTCCGCTCGCGCGGAGAGCACATTTAGTGACACGAGGGTCGGACACCCGCATACGGCTCACCTCCGCTCGCGCGGAGAGCACAGTGGAGTCCGTTACCGTCGCGCGTGCTGGAGCGGCTCACCTCCGCTCGCGCGGAGAGCACAGCGAGGAGGACCGGGCCAGCGCGTGGCAGGTCGGCTCACCTCCGCTCGCGCGGAGAGCACCTCCGCCGCATCGGCCGCCGCCGACTCCGCGACGGCTCACCTCCGCTCGCGCGGAGAGCACGGCGACGGTCTGCCACTCGGCAGCGCCACCCACGGCTCACCTCCGCTCGCGCGGAGAGCACGCGCCTTCGACGTCGCTCACAGCCTCCACCTCCGGCTCACCTCCGCTCGCGCGGAGAGCACCGGGCAGACCATCACGGACCTAGTCCCGGCGGCGGCTCACCTCCGCTCGCGCGGAGAGCACCGGGTGACCAGGACCTGCGTGGTGTATCCGGACGGCTCACCTCCGCTCGCGCGGAGAGCACGCGCCGGGCGTCCACGGTGTTGTACCGCTCCTCGGCTCACCTCCGCTCGCGCGGAGAGCACCGCTGGTGCTCGGCGTCCGTCTCCGCCAGGGTCGGCTCACCTCCGCTCGCGCGGAGAGCACTGGCCTCCGAGACGGACCGGCCCTGTAGGGCCTGCGTCTGCGACGGGGCCGGGACCGACGGCTCACCTCCGCTCGCGCGGAGAGCACCAGTTCAGCGGGACGAGCCGGCTTCCCCTAGACGGCTCACCTCCGCTCGCGCGGAGAGCACCGGCCCATGGCCGTGATGAAGCGGCCGGACGCCGGCTCACCTCCGCTCGCGCGGAGAGCACCCTTCGTGACCTGGGCCGTTAGAGAGGGTTTGCCATTTCTTGACTCTCCCGGTGGAAGGCGATGAGCGTGAGGCCGTCGAAGTCGATCGGTTCGCGGCGGCGGGCGCCTGCTGTGCGGAGTTGGAAGCCTTGTTCGTTGTCGGCGGGGTGGGCGAGGACCGCGAGGCCGTCGTGGGTGCAGGCGGTCACCGCTGCCCAGAGTTCGTCGCGGACCTTGGCGGAGACGGTTCCGACGTAGAGCTCGGGTGTGACTTCGAGGAGCCAGCGGGTGAGGGCTCCGCGGAGGTGGTCGGGTACGGCGGTGGCGGAGATGACGATCATCGAGGACATGGTCGGTGGTCTTCCGTGGGGAGGGTCACGGTTGCTTTCCGTGGTTGATGCCGGCGGGTACGGAGCCGCTGACGGGGTCCCAGAGATCGACCATCTGTTCTGCGGGATCGGGGGCTTCGTAGGTGTGGTCGGGGTCGAGGAGCTGCTGGATGTCGGTGACGATGCGCGGGAGGAGCTGGAAGAGGCGTAGTTCGTGGCGGAAGGAACGGCGCGCTTCGCCTTCGGGGTTGGAGGATGCGTGGAGGGAGAAGGCGAGGGGGATGGTGAGTTCTGCTTTGTAGAGGTCGGCGATGTCGTAGACGAAGGCTTGCTGGTTGCCGCTGTGGACGAATCCGAGGGCGGGGGAGCAGCCGAGCGCGGTGATCGCTGCGTGCACGATGCCGTAGAGGCAGGTGTTGGCCGAGGAGAGGGCGAGGTTGACGGGGTCCTGGGTGTCCCAGGAGGAGGGGTCGTAGGAGCGGCGGAAGCGGCCGATCTTGTACTGGCGGGCGAGGAGTTGGTAGTGGGCTTTGACGCGTTGGCCCTCCATGCCACGGAGTTTGTCGAGGCTGGTGCCGTTGGTGGCGGTGCCGTCTCCGAAGCGCATTTCGTACATGGTCTGGGCGATGGCGAGGCGGCGGGTGTCGTCGGTCCAGGCGCGGGTCTGACGTTCGAGCCAGAGCGTGGTGAGGGATTCGGGGACGGCGGCGGAGTAGCAGCGGACGCCACCTGATCCCGCGGTGATGACGGTGGTGCCGTTTCTGGCGAAGGTGGTGAGGGCGCGCGCGGTGATGGAGGTGCCGGGGCCGAGGAGGACGCAGCTGAGGGCTGCGGTGGGGAGGTAGACGGTTTCGGTTCCCCGTTGTTCGCTGGTGACTTCCGCGCAGACCCCGGTGTCGTCCTGGTGGATGCGGACGATGTCGAGGTAGAGGAAGGACAGGGAGTCGGCGATGCGGGGGAGCATGGCGACGGTGGGGGCGGCGAGTCTGCGCCGCGCGTTGCCGTTGGTGAGGGGCTTGGTGGCCGGCGGTGGGGTCATGGGGTCTGCCTCGCGGGGGCGATGCTGAGGAGGCCGCAGCCGTACGCCTTGCCCCGGCCGACGCCGCTGAGTACGGCCTTGCGCAGGAGGTCGGTGTCGATGATGGCTGCCGTGCCGTCGAACTGGGTGCGGGCGTGTCGGATGTTCTGGGGTGGGGCTCCGTCTCGGCGGCGTTGTCCGCGGACGGCGTCCAGGGGGTGGGAGTGGTGAGTGAGGGGTTTGATGCCGCTGTTGTCGGCTTGTCGGAGCCACCATTCGTCGGCCGCGGCACCGGTGAGCGCGACGACGGGCGGGAGGCCGTACAGGGCGCGGGTGGTGGCGCCGGGCTTGCGTACGGGGCTGGCGACGCAGCGGTAGCGGATGGTCAGGCCGGGGCGGACGGCGTCGAGGAGTGCGTCGAGGGGGCGGGCGAGGATGGTGCCGTAGCCGTCCGGGAGGCCGCTGGTGTCGGGCTCGTAGGTGGACTGGACGAGCAGGTGCGGTCCGGCGGGGGTGTCTTCGGTGCGGAAGAGGACGCCGAAGCGGGCGCGGGGGTCGGGGCCCGCTTCGGACGGGAAGAGGCTCATGATGCGGCGGTGGGTGCCGATCGGGTCGTTCAGGTCGCGGCGTGCCTCCGGGGAGCGGGTGTCGGGGACGATGCGAGTGAGCCAGAGAGTCATCGTCGGCTCCCTTCGGTGGTGTGCAGCCGGGTGTCGAGGTAGTGGCCCAGTGCGGTGAGCTGCTGGGTTCCGAGTCCGGCGAACTGGGAGTCGGGCAGGAGCAGGCTGCGCCGGTACAGGGGCCGGGCGCGGTAGGCCCGTCGGCTCGGGTGGTAGCTGACCGGCTGGTCGTTGAGTCGACCCGAGGAGTGCGTGCCGTCCTCGTGGGTTTCGCTGACCGTGTGGGCCGGCGCGGGCAGGAAGTCCAGCGGACGGTCGGCCAGGAACTCCACCGGCCTGTGCTCCGATGCGCGGCTTCTTGCCGGTGGTGCGGCGAGGGGCAGATGGATGAGGTGGTGCAGGGCGTCGTCGCTCTGCCCGAGCAGTACGGGACCTTCCGGCGGGCAGGAACGGCGGCCGAGATGCAGCGGCCACCGAGGGGCGCGCAGGGCGTTCGCACAGCGGTCGAGGAGCGGTTGGGTGGCGGGGGTGGGCCGGGGGGTGGTGAGGGCGACGGTGAAAGCGGCGTCGGCGAGGTAGACGCGGTGGGTGAGGAGGGTGCCGGTGTCGCCGGTGCGCTTCTTGCCCTCGGCGGTGGTCACGGTGGCTTTGCCGGGGAGGCCGCCGCCGACGGTGTGCAGGTCGCGCAGCAGGACACCGGGCCGGTCGGTGCGCACGGTCATGTGCAGGGCGGTGAGGTCGTCGATGGGCTGGTCGCGCCGGCGGCCGAGGGCGGACGCGAGCATGCCGATGACGCCGGAGCGGGTCGGGAAGGCGGAGGTGTCGCGTTCGTTGAAGTGGCTGTGCAGGCCCCAGGACTGCAGGGGCCCGGCCAGGCGGAGCAGAAGGCCCGGTTCGGGTTCGGGGAGCGGGGACGTCATACCGCGCCGCCGGAGGGCAGGGCGCTGGTGAGGGCGGAGTCGATGAGCGCGTCGAAGCTGGTGTGGCGGGTGCCGAGGCCGTCGAGGCCCTTGGCGTCGACGCCGGCCCAGCCCGCGTCGACGACACCGCCGGTGCCCAGGAGACGGTTGGCGTCCTCGGCGTAGCCGGACAGGGTGGTGCGGGAGGGGGCCGCGTACCCGCCCTGGGCGGCAGCGATGACCGGGCTCTCGAACGCGGCGGCGTAGGACAGGGGCCGGTCGGCGCGTACGGAGATGTGGACGAGGTCGGGGATGGTGTGGGGGGCCGTGGAGTTCTTCTTCGCCTGCGGCAGCGACCGGATGAACGCGTTGAGGAAGGCGGCGGTGAGTTCGCGCACTTCGTCGGGGCGGTCGCCGATGTTGCGGGCGAGATCCCGCAGGTCGACGGTGGCGAACCGGTAGAAGGTGCCGGCACTGAATTCGGCGTGGCCCATGTGGCCGCTGCCGCTCTGGTCGCCCCAGAGGGCGGAGACGTCGTCGACGGCGGAGAAGTAGTCGAGTTCGACGTCGGTCTCGTGGGTCGTGAGGGCGTGGGCGACCTGGACCGCACCGTCGACACCGGCGTTGTCGATCTCGGCGAGCATGCGTCCGAAGAGATTGATGACGCCGTTGCGGGAGCGCAGGATGGCCTCGACGCGGTCGGAGGGCAGGATGCTCTTGTCCGTCTTCTTCCTGATGTCCTTCGCGCCCTGCAGAGCTTCGCGGAACTCCTCGGCCAGGTCCGCGAGTTCGGTCACGGCTGTATCGGGGACGTAGACCATCGCGTTGGTGAGCACCTTGTTCGCCACGTCCTGCTTGGGGTCCTGGGGGTCCTTCGCCGGTTCGAACTTGATGCTGCTGGCCGCGGCCGTGTGAGCCCCGGCCTTCTCGGCGAGATCCTGCGGCCAGCCGCGCTCCGACGAGAGGACGAGGGCCACCCGCTCCCCGATACGGCGCGTGCGCAGCGCCACCTGGCCGATGCGGTCCTCGAACTCTTCGCGGATGGCCCGCTTCCAGGACTGGCTGCTGACCCGGGTCCGCAGCACGTTGCCGTACTGGACCGTCTTGACGGAGTTCGTGTCGTCGCGGTTCAGGTTGGCGAACGGGACGCTCTGGACGACGTGAATGTCGACGAAACGGGCGGTCATGGGCATGTGGATGTGACTCCTTCGTGCGGAATGCGCGCGCTGTGCCGCGCGGCTGGGAGATGGGAGGTCCCGGCTCGGGGCGGGGAGGTCCTGAGGGGAGGGAAGGCGTCCGGGGGACGGTTCGGAGGGGCTGGGTCGTAGAGGTCAGGGAGAGTCGGGGGCTTCCGTCGGGCCGGCCACCTGTTCCTGTTCGTCGGCCTCATCGGCCTGGTGCGCGGCCTCTTCGTTGCGCAGGCGGTAGAAGTCCTGGAGCCAGGTCCGGGAGATCCGCCCGGAGCGGGTGCGCCAGCTGCCGAGGTCGTCCAGGAGCTGGGCCCAGTCGATTTCCACGCCCAGCGACCGCAGATAGCCGACAGACGAGGGAAGGTGCCGGTGCAGGCCGTTGACGCTCTGACGGGTGAGGAGGTTGAGGCGGCTCTCAGCCGTGCCGGCCCGCATCTCCTTCTCGCGGCCCGGCCCCTCGGTGACCGCGGTGGCGAACGCTGTCCCGAGGCTGGTGCGGTGCCGCCGAGGTGCGCTGCCGGTGAGCTCCTGCCCGCCGGGCTGGACCGGCCCGTCGTCCGCGTGCCCGGCGGACGCCAGTGCGCTGCGGGGCTGGGCCGCGATCATCGCCGCGACCGCGTAGTAGGCCCGCTCCACATCAGGGGAGCGCCGCTCGGGGAGCCACCGGGCGATCAGGCGGTGCATGCGGCGCACGGAGTCGAGGTCCTTGCGCAGACCGCTGCGCAGGGCGCTGCGGGCGCCCGGATCAGTGCTGCAGACCTGCTCGACCCGGGTGGTGAACGCCCTCTCGTGGCTGCGGCGCGCTGTGCCGCTCTGCTGGGGGACGATCGTGGTCACCCCGGCCGGCGGGGCAGGCGGTGCGTCATGGGTGATGGGCGGGGGAGTGGCGGTCATCCGGTGGGCTCCTTGGTCTTCGCGCGAGAACTGGGCGAGGCCGACGACCGGGATTTCCGACGCTGGCCGTAGAGGTCGAGGCGGGCCTGGGAGACTGCCTTCGCGCCGCGGACGGTGCGGGTGACGGGCTCGGTCACGGCGTCGTACGCCGTTTCGGCCAGGCGGAGGAATGCCCGGCGGGTGGCTGCCGGGTCGAAACCACCGTCGGCCGCGTCACCGGTGCGATCCAGGAGGCGGAACCGTGCCCAGAACTCCGCCTCCGCGCGGGGCCAGTAGCGGGCGCCGGCCTCCGCCGCCCAGGCGGCACCGTCCGCCTTGGCGTCCCTGACGTAGGCGGCCCAGGCGCGTTTGACGGCCCGGTCGAGGTTCCGGCCGTACAGCTCTCCGAGCTGCCGCAGCCGACCGACGGCGGGAACGGTGCGGGGGTCGTTGTCCTCCGCATATCCCAGAACCACCGGGGTGCTCGCGTCGATGAACTGGGTGTCCTTGGCCTGGCCCTCCTGGTCGAACCCGAGCGCCCGCACCCGCAGGTCCTCGGAGACCTGGACCGCCGTGCGGAAGACGCGGGGCTGCTGAGGGTGTGCGCTGCCTTCCGGCGGGTTCTGCAGCAGCAGTGCGTCCAGGTCCCGCCACAACGCGCGCCCGGCGTCCGCGGGGCGCGGGTAGCGGTTGCCCTGCTGGCTGGTCTGCCAGATGAGGTAGTCGTCCTCGCGCGGCATCCGCTCACCCCGGTAGGCCCAGGTGATGTAGGCATCCCGCACCCTCATGCCGTCCTTGTCCGGCAGCAGCAGAAGGGCGTGCTGGGAGCGGGCGGTGTGCCGCGAGCGGGGGCCCCGCGATCGCCTCCTCGGGTGTTCGGGGTCGGGCAGGTCCTCCTGTTCCCACGGGCACAGGTCCTCCTTGCCGACCACCTCGTCCTCCGGGGGGACGAGGCCGGCGAGCAGCGTTTCGAAGAGGGAATCGCCCTCGGGGTGGTACGACAGCGCCGTCCGGAGCGGGCCGGCGGTGGCGCTCGCGTGCTTCACCCCGTTCACCTCACGGGACGAACACCGGCCCGACGGCCCGTAGTAGTGCCACACCAGCAGGCTGAGGAAGGCTTCGGGGGCGGTCGGCAGCTCGGGCGCGGTGTCCGTGTCGTGCCGGAACCAGGAGTGGTTGTTGCCCGAGGGGCGGGTGACGATGAGTTTGTTGACGCCGGCGGTGTTCGACCCGTCGCACTGCTCCGCCAGCCGGGGGTCCTGCATCCAGGGCCGGCCGCCGGGAGCGAACAGGAAGAACCGGTCCTCGAACTCCCGGAAGTACGCCTCCACCCTCTCGGGCGAAAGCCGACCGGCGTCGCGAACGTCCAGCCGGCGTACGTCCCAGTCACCTTCGGGACCCTGCTCGGTCAGCTCCGCCACCCTGGCGGTGAGCGCGTACAGAATGCGGAGCAGGGCTGCGTGCGCGGGGGCGTCGGCGATCGCCAGGGACTCGATGTCGTGGCTGCGCAGCAACAGCTCACGTAGCCCGACGAGGTCCGGAAGCCCTCCGGCGTCGGGCGCCGTGAGACCGGGCCTCCACCGGACGGGGACACATGGCTGGTGGATCAGGTTGTAGGTGCCGGTCGGCATGGAGGTGTCCTGTCGTCGTTCGGGCCGCACTGCGGGTGAGGAGGGGGCGGACCGGGGGCACGCCGATGGGCGGCGCTCAGCGGCAACTCGGCTACGCAGCACCACACTTGAAACGTAGCGGATACGTGCTCGATGTGTGATCCGATCGTGAAGATCACTGGGCTTCGAGGCCGACGTCCGATATCGACATCGTGTGGCGCCCGTGGCGGCACGTCCAACTGCCGTCCGTGGCAGGGGTCATGTGCAGCAGTGCGAGGTCGCGGAGAGAGGGATGCGTCCCCCATGCCCGGGGCGCCTCGGTGCCGGAGTCATCGCCGCGCAGCCATCGGCCCGGTACCGGGGCCACCCGTCGCGCGACATCGGCCAGCTCCGCCTGCCGGAGGCCGTACCGGCCCCCAGCGGGCATGGGCACCTTGCCGTACGGGTCGAGCGTCGTGGTCCCGTCCGCCTGCTCGTACAGACACAGCACGCGGCCCGTGTCCGCACCCAGGCGGGTGGTCAGCAGATCCTGCGTCACTCCCGCCTCCCGCGTGGACAACTCGCTGAGGTCGCCCTTCATGTCCGCAGGGGAACAGATGCTGGTCCAAGCCGCGAGATGCCGTTCGGCCGCCTCGCCCGCCAGCCGCTCCTCGTCCAACCGCACCAACTCCTCACGGGCGGCCCCCTCCAGCCGGTCGACGAATTCCTCCTCGTACACCTCGTCGACCAACCGCTGCACGTCGTCGGGCACCGCGATGCCGTCCGGCGCGCGCTCCTGCAACAACCGTGACGTACGCAGGAGCAACCCGGCGTCGTAGACCGTCCCCCACGAACGGGGCGGCTTCGATTCCCCAGCCTCCGTGAGCGGGTCAAGGACCACCAGGGCGGGCTCGTCCTCGGCGGCCGCCCACGCCGGCCGGCCGAGCGGTCCACGCCGGTGCCGCCGCCCGCGCCCGGCACGCTGCAACAACTGGGCGAGCGGTGCCAGATCGCTCACGACCAGGTCGAAGTCGAAATCCAGGGACTGTTCCACCACCTGCGTCGCCACGAGGACCGACGCCGCCCGAACCGCAACCGGCCCGTCTCCCGGCTTCCCGTACGCGGCCTCGCACTCGGCTGTGATCGCCGCCCGTACGTCAGCCGGGTAGCGGGAATGCAGCAACCGGACCCCGCCAGGGGCCGCCGCAAGGTGAGGGAAGGCCGCACACACGTCCCGGTACGTCTGCTGGGCTTCCGCCACCGTCGTGCAGCACACCAGCGCGGTGCCGCCGTCCGCTGCCACGGGTGCCAGCACCTCCCGCAGCGCCGCACGCCGGCCTCCCTCCAGCACCGGCGTACCGGCCGGCTCCGAGGTGTCCCATACCACCGGCCGACGGGACACCTTCAACGTCCGGGCACGATTGCTCTTCGTACCGCGCGCCGGTGACACCACCCCCGAGGCGGTACCCGCGAACAGCCAACCGGGGTAGCGCGGCACCACGGCCGACGACAGGCGAACCCCGGCACCACGCCGGTACGCGTCCACGAGCGACCCGGCCGTACGTCCCGTCAGCGTGGCCGACAGCAACACCACCGGGGCACGCATCTCGCCCAGCCACTCCAGCAGGCGCACCAGCAGCTGATGCATCCACGGTCCGTATGCGTGCGCTTCATCGACGACGAACACTTTGTCCGACAGCCCCAACAGCCTCAACACGTTGTACCGCAGCGGGAGGACCCCACTCAGAGCCTGGTCGATCGTCCCCACACCCAGCGGAGCGAGCAGTCCACGCTTCGCACCCCGCAGCCATCCGTCCGCCTCGACCGCGGTCTCTCTCCCGGCGCTGATGGCTTCCCCACCGGTCCGGTCGCCGGGCGTGTCGGCATGATGGTCACCGCCCGGCGAACTCAGCCACGCCATCGAGTGCAGCAGCATGAGCGCCCGCTCCCCGGACAGCGCCCGGGTGGCGAACGCCTCCACCCGCGGCAGCATCGCGTCCGCGGTCCCCATCGTCGGCAGTGCGAAGTACATCCCCCTGGAGCCCGCCGCGCGTCCCAGCAGTGAGGCCGCGAACAGTGCCGCCTCCGTCTTGCCGTCCCCCGTCGGGGCCGTCACCAGCACCAGACCCGGACCGTGCTCTTCGATCATCGCCGGCAGGTGCTCCACGAGGTCCTGTTGCAGGCTGTTGGGCGGGAACGGGAACATCGCCCCGAAATCCCCGGTGGAGAACTCGGCCCGGCCGAGTCGCGCCGCCCGGACCACGTCCGGGGCCGCCTTCACCGCATCCCGCCAGTGGGCATCGATCTCGGCGGTGGTCCCCGACCATCCGGGACCGGGAATGCGCGCCGCGATCACCGACGTCCGACTCGCCAGCCAGTCCGCCACCACGACCAACCCGGACACCACTACGGCCAGCCCCGCAGGCAACTCCCCCCGAGGGACGGCCGACGCCCCCGTGGCCCGCCGCACCTCCTCGAAGTGCACCTGCCGCTGTTCTGCCCAACCGCCCGAGCCGAGCCCCGGGTTGTATGCGGCGGCCTGCTTGGCCTGCTTGGCCTTCAGGGTCGCTCCGAAAACCCCATGGTGGCCGCCCAGCAACTGGGCGATCTGATGACTCACCGACCTGTGCATCAGACGCTCGTGGTCGGGATACCCGATCTGTGCGAAGAGGCTGTAGAGGGACCAGTGGGAGGCGATCTCGTGACGGAAGCCCTTCTCGCCCTCGGCGCCTGGTGCGTTGACGTACGCCGGATCGTTCCGAACTGGGCCGTAGAGCGAGGGAACCTGAGCCTGGAAGGGCGGAGTGATCTTGCCGATGTCATGCAATCCGGCCCAGAACGAAACCACGGAGCGTGACTCTGCGACGCTCAGGCCGAGCGCACCCGCGATCGCCGACCTGGTCTCCCCGCTCATGACGACATCCCAGAGCTGCTGGAACACCGCACTGGTGTCGAGGAGGTGGCACACCACGGGATACGGCCTCGGCAGCCCGCTCTCCTTCCCCCACAGGCGGGCATCCAGAACGCAGTTGCAGGAGGGCTCCGACTCGGCGCGCTTCAGCATGTGCACAGAGATAGCACCTCCCACTGACAGCGGCGCCAAAAGGCCCAAGACGGCCCGGAGATGAGGGCGTGGTCCTACACTCACTGCGCGACGGCAGGGAAGGGAGACCCATGCGTGACCGCCTTGTGCAAAGAAACGGCAAAGGGGTCGAGTAAGGCCAGGTCGCGAAGGGTGCTCTCCGCGCGAGCGGAGGTGAGCCGACGATGTCGTCGCTCCTCCGGGTGGACAAGTAGTGCTCTCCGCGCGAGCGGAGGTGAGCCGGATCTCTGGCAGTCCCAGATGGCTCGCCGCTCGTGCTCTCCGCGCGAGCGGAGGTGAGCCTGGGGACTCACAGGAGACTGCCGGGGTCAACTCGTGCTCTCCGCGCGAGCGGAGGTGAGCCGACCCGGCGGGCGCGCAGGGGGATCAGGCCGCCGTGCTCTCCGCGCGAGCGGAGGTGAGCCGTCAGGCCGGAACGAGGTCCGTGACGGTCTGTCGTGCTCTCCGCGCGAGCGGAGGTGAGCCGGTACTGCGAGGCGAGAAGACGTCGTCCGCAGAGTGCTCTCCGCGCGAGCGGAGGTGAGCCGTAGCCCATGCGCTCGTACTACACCCGCGATCAGTGCTCTCCGCGCGAGCGGAGGTGAGCCGACTGACCTCACGAAGTGGCGCGAGACGACCGGGTGCTCTCCGCGCGAGCGGAGGTGAGCCGCCCGCAGAGAAACCCGCGCGAACGCGCGACACGTGCTCTCCGCGCGAGCGGAGGTGAGCCGGCGGTTCCACACCCCGGCGAAATCTGCGATGGGTGCTCTCCGCGCGAGCGGAGGTGAGCCGGTGGGTGAGGAGGGGCCGGCCGCGGTGGACCGGTGCTCTCCGCGCGAGCGGAGGTGAGCCGGGGACGCTGGACGACGTCTCCGAGGCGTCCCGGTGCTCTCCGCGCGAGCGGAGGTGAGCCGCTCCCCGAGATCAAGCCTCGCGCCGGGGACGCGTGCTCTCCGCGCGAGCGGAGGTGAGCCGCAGGCGGCTCCGACGATCCTCGTTCCTTTCACGTGCTCTCCGCGCGAGCGGAGGTGAGCCGCACGTCAACGCATCCTCGGCGGCGTCGTCCAGGTGCTCTCCGCGCGAGCGGAGGTGAGCCGAAGCTTCGTGAGTTTCAGCGTGTGACACAGGTGTGCTCTCCGCGCGAGCGGAGGTGAGCCGCCGTGAAGATCCTGTCTCGCTTTCTGGCCGGTGTGCTCTCCGCGCGAGCGGAGGTGAGCCGGTCAGTAGAGAGTGATCCTCCCAAGACACCTCGTGCTCTCCGCGCGAGCGGAGGTGAGCCGACGTTCTTCAACTGGCTGGTGGACGAGGAGGAGTGCTCTCCGCGCGAGCGGAGGTGAGCCGTGCCGGCCGCGCCGGACGACGTGGCCGACTGGGTGCTCTCCGCGCGAGCGGAGGTGAGCCGTCGTGTTGACCGCCGCGCCGAATGTGCGGGACGTGCTCTCCGCGCGAGCGGAGGTGAGCCGGCTTCTCCAGGGCGTTCTTGTCGCGGTCGTCCGTGCTCTCCGCGCGAGCGGAGGTGAGCCGGCGGCGCCGAGCTGGGCGGAGCGCCTGCCGCGGTGCTCTCCGCGCGAGCGGAGGTGAGCCGCAAGGCGGGGAGGTTCGCCAACGTGGCACGAGGTGCTCTCCGCGCGAGCGGAGGTGAGCCGCATCGTGAGGTTGGTGTGCGTGCCCTTCTCGCGTGCTCTCCGCGCGAGCGGAGGTGAGCCGGTCTCCGGCCCGGTCTCGGTGAGCCGTGCGACGTGCTCTCCGCGCGAGCGGAGGTGAGCCGGCGGACCAGACCCGCCGCACCGCAAAGGAACAGTGCTCTCCGCGCGAGCGGAGGTGAGCCGCCGGGTACTCCAACCTCCGCATCGGTGACCACGTGCTCTCCGCGCGAGCGGAGGTGAGCCGTTGTCGGGGGGCTTCTGTTGCGGGGTACCCACGTGCTCTCCGCGCGAGCGGAGGTGAGCCGCGGTCCTGACCAACTGGGGCGCGGTCGAGTCCGTGCTCTCCGCGCGAGCGGAGGTGAGCCGATCAAGCGTCGATCAGCGGCACGCCGGTCGGCGTGCTCTCCGCGCGAGCGGAGGTGAGCCGTCGTCGCCGTACTGCTCCAGCCACGACAGGGCGTGCTCTCCGCGCGAGCGGAGGTGAGCCGCTGCTCACCCCGGTCGACGCCCCGGTCGCCGCGTGCTCTCCGCGCGAGCGGAGGTGAGCCGGAGTAGGGACATGGGAACCGCCGAGAAAGTGGGTGCTCTCCGCGCGAGCGGAGGTGAGCCGTCATCAGCAGCGCCCGCGACGTTCGCGGCGTAGTGCTCTCCGCGCGAGCGGAGGTGAGCCGGTCGAGGCGGCGGAGACCGCCCGAGACGAGCGGTGCTCTCCGCGCGAGCGGAGGTGAGCCGATCAGCTTGAGCAGGCGGCTGGCCGAGACTCCGTGCTCTCCGCGCGAGCGGAGGTGAGCCGGTCCCGGAGAGTTCGAGGCGGGTGGACTGGACGTGCTCTCCGCGCGAGCGGAGGTGAGCCGCCCTTGCGGAGCACGGCCAGGAGGCCGAGCGAGTGCTCTCCGCGCGAGCGGAGGTGAGCCGCCATCAGCGGCACCCACGCGGGGCGCTGAGTTGTGCTCTCCGCGCGAGCGGAGGTGAGCCGCCCGACGGCTTCCCCTCCGCCTCCTCGGTGGAGTGCTCTCCGCGCGAGCGGAGGTGAGCCGCCGTCCACGCAGCAGGTCGTCAGCCCGGAGAGGTGCTCTCCGCGCGAGCGGAGGTGAGCCGAGTTGCCCCGCAATGCGGTGACGGAAGACCGGGTGCTCTCCGCGCGAGCGGAGGTGAGCCGGATCTGTTCAAAGAGAGGCGACAGCCGTGGACGTGCTCTCCGCGCGAGCGGAGGTGAGCCGCCCCGCCACGCCCTGCGTCAACCATCTTGAACGTGCTCTCCGCGCGAGCGGAGGTGAGCCGGTGGCGGTGAAGGCGCTCACAGGGCACCTGCCGTGCTCTCCGCGCGAGCGGAGGTGAGCCGCGCCGCCGTACAACCCCCGCGCCCTCTCAGGAGTGCTCTCCGCGCGAGCGGAGGTGAGCCGTGAGCACCCCCCTCATCTTGAAGACCGCGCAGGTGCTCTCCGCGCGAGCGGAGGTGAGCCGCTCTGCACCACCGGGCGCACCCTCCGCCAGGCGTGCTCTCCGCGCGAGCGGAGGTGAGCCGGCCAACGACGCCCTGGACGCCCTGGACGCCTGGTGCTCTCCGCGCGAGCGGAGGTGAGCCGCGCCGCCCCCAGCGCACTTGCGCCGCGACACTGTGCTCTCCGCGCGAGCGGAGGTGAGCCGCAGGCATGACGGTGATGCTGCGGACCCTGCGCGTGCTCTCCGCGTGAGCGGAGGCGGGCGTTTCGGTTGCCGTTCTCGTAGTCGACCCCGCCTCCGAGAACTGGTCCCGAGACTTGGTCGCCCAGGGCCCCCGTCGTAGCCGCACAACCTGATCTGCCCATCTCGTGGGCGGCAGAGTCACAACCGCAGTTTGTGCAGCTCTACTTGACCGTGATCGATTCCACGAACGCGTCCAGGTCCTCCGCGTCGACCGCGTCCTTCACCGCGTTCAGGCGTACCACGAACGGCACGCCCTTCGTGTCCACGCCCGCGACCAGGACCCCGGTCATCGGCGTCCCCCTGGACGGGGTGTTCTCCTGGCCGTCCGCCGTGAAGTCGTAGTCGATCCGGCGGGCTTCGCGGGCTTCGCGGGCGTCCGCCGGGCCCGCCAGGCGTACGTCCTCCGTCGCCTTGCGGGTGGAGTTCAGGCCGATGCCCGCCCCCGCCGCCGCGGCCGCGCCGGCCGCGTCGCGCACGCCCGTGGCGAAGTTCAGCTGGACCGAGACCATGCCGGTGCGGATGCCGTCCTCCTCCTTGAGCGCGACGGCCGCGTTGGCCTTGGCCCGTTCGCCCGCCGGCTGTTCCGCGTACCCCTCGTCCTTCGGGTAGCCGACGCTCAGGCTCTTCGTGTCCAACGTTCCCCAGCCCTCCGGCACGGTGGCCCCGCTCCCGGAATCGCCGCCGCACCCGGACAGGAGCAGGGCTGCTCCCACGACCGCCGCCGCGACGGCCGCCCTGCCTGCCCGCGCTCCCCGTGTCCCCCGTGTTCCCCACGGCCTGGACGCTCTGGCCCGCATCGCTCGGTTCACCGTCCTTCCGCCTCTCCGGATCGTCACTTCGCGCAGTAGCTGTACGGAAGATACGTGCGCGCGTCGCCCCGCGGGGCCCCGAGGAACCGTGCGTCCGTCAGCGTCTCCTTCTTCTCCTCCGTGGACAGGGAGAGTCCGAGGCTCATGCCGAGCGAGATCTCGAAGCCGAACTCCTGGGCGTCGCTCTCACCGGTGTACCGCAGCGTGCTCGACAGGCCGTCCTCGAACATCAGCTGCTGGAACGGGTCGGTGCCGTCCGGGCGGTTCTCCATGCCGTGGTCGCCGAAGAGGTACTCGAAGGGGGCGGTGTTGTTGCCGGAGCCGTCCAGCCACTGTTCGGCGACGGCCCGCTTCGCCTCCGTTCCCGCGTCCGTGTCCTTGCCGAAGACGATCGAGTTCGTCACCACGTCGATGCCGGTCTCCCCGGAGGAGTCGGACACGCCGCCCTTGCCGCCGCGCTTGTCCTTGCCGTTCTCGCCGTTGTCGCCACCGGCCTCGACCTTGCCGGACGTCGAGCCGCTCTCCACCGTCTGCGTCATGTCGATGCGGACGATCTTCCCGGTCTTCTGGTCGCGGGTCACGGTGATGGCGCCGGTGCGGCTCTGCTTGGCGCCCACGGTCCCCTTGAGGGGGCCCGCGCTCCCGCTGGCCTTGCCGTCCAGTTCGAGCTTGGCGGTGTACGTGGACGACTCGTTGCCGTTCACGTCGTCCCGCGTGATCGTCACCTCGGGCGAGAAGGTCGCCTTGCCGCCCAGTTTGACGCCGAGTTCGTCCTCGTCGCCGCCCTTGACGGCGAGTCCGCCGTCCGCGTACGCGTTGAGGCCGACCGTCGAGTAGGAGATCTTCTTGTCACCGATCTTCTTCTCGATGGCCTCCTTCTTCTCCGCCCACTTCATCGCGGAGTACCAGCCGCCGCCGTAGCCGCCGCTGTGCTTGGTGGAGGTCTCCCACAGCTTCATCTCCTCGATGTCGTCCCGCATCCGCCGAGCTTCTTCCTCGCTCGTGAAGATCCAGGTGTCACCGTTGGTGATCTTGATGCCGCCGCCGATGTCGACGTCCGCCTTGCCGAGGTTGCCGAGCTTCACGCCCGGTGTGCTGGCGGTGGCCCCGGCGGAGGCGGCGTCGGTGAACGTCATGGAGACGATCTTGTCCTTCCCGTCGACCGTGCCGTCGCCGTTCACATCGGTGTTGGCCTGGGAGACCTTCTGCTGGAAGCCGTACTCCTCGCCCCACTCGAACCAGCCGACCTTGACCTTGCCCCCGGCCGTGTCCGAGATGCTGGAGACCTGGCACATCTTCGGCTCGTAGTCCGCGTCGGTCTTCGGCTTCGCCTCGGGGGAGGGGCCGCCGGAGGCGCAGGAGCCGCCGCCCCCGGCCAGCGAGCTGATCGCGCACCGCAGGCGGTCCCCGATCTTCCCGCCGACCCCGGCCATCGCCATCGCACCGATCAGCAGGGTGACGAGGACGACGACGCCCAGGTACTCCGTCGCCGTAGCGCCGCCGTCCCGCCAGTTGTACGCATACCGGGGCGGCTCCGGGTCCCGTGTGGCGCGCTCCTCCACGAGGCGGTCGACGGCCACCCCCGACGCCGCGCCGGCCGCCAGCGACACGGCGGGCATGAGGACGCCCTCGATCCCGACGACGTCCCCGGTGAGGGCGAAGCCGTACAGCAACCCGCCCATCGGTACGGCCAGGACCGCCAGCAGATACAGGGTGCGCGAGGACTCGCGGTGCTCCTCGGGCATGACGCGGGCGGCGGCCAGGACCGTCAGGAGCGTCACGACGAGTGCGGGCAGATGGATCAGGGCCAGTCGCCAGCCGAAGGTCTCCCACCGCGCCTCGGTGCCCAGCAGATCGACCAGGACCCTGCTCGTGACGAAGCCGAGGGCGAGATAGACGAGACCGCCGACCACCCAGCTCCGGGTCAGCGCGAAGAACCGGCTGCCTCGGCGGCTCCGGTCAGGGGCGCCGGCGCCGGGGACGACGTGGCGCCCCTGCCGTAGGTGGCCCGCGCTCCGGTCTCCCCAGCCCCCGCCACCGTTCACGGCGCACCTCTCCTCGACCCCGCGCGTGTTGCCCGACGGCTGTGAGCGTACGGCCGGACGACCGCCCCGGCTCGGGTCCCCGGCCCCAAAGGCGGACCCACGTGCGGGCCCACGTGCAGGGGAGGTGAGCGAGGTTGGGGCGGGCGTTCCGCCGGGACCGCCCATGGGTCCGTGGGCCCACGCCGCCTCCACCACCGCTCAGTACGCTCGGATGTGCCGGTGGCCGCCGACCGCGACGCCGCCGCGATGCCGAGTGATGGGGTGGGGCGGGTGTGATGGGTGCCGGATTCTTCTACTCGTACCACCTGGGCTGGTCCCGGTTGGACGCCCGGACCCTGCTGGGCGACCTGGAGGCCGAAGGGCTGCGCCCGGTGCACCCGGTGACCGGCCGCACGGTGCTCGTCAGCCTCGACTCCGCGTCCCTGGGGGCCCGTTCACCCGTCACCCGCGAGCAGCTGCTGTCCCTCGCCGGCCTCCAGCGGCTGCACGAGGTCGGGTTCCGGCTGTGGGCCGACGCGGGTCCCGACCTCCTGGTGCGCATCCGGCGGGCCCGAGCCGGCGTCGTCGCCGTCGAGTTCTCCGTGGGGGAGCTGCCCGGCCCGGAACGGGAGCACGCGGTGAGCGCCATCCGGCGGACCGTCGGCCGGGCCTCCGTCCTCTGCATCGGCTTCGTCGTGGACCGGAGCGGAGCGACGGCCGCCACCGACTGGGACGGTGTCGTCATCGAGGGTGCCGCCCACCTCGACGCCTGGCCGGACACCGTCGCCGTACGGGACGGGACCGCCGCCCGCCACCCGCAGCTCGCCGCCGTGGACGCGGTGGACATGGCCCCGTGGAAGGTGTTCGGGAACGAGGTGCTGGGGGTCTGAGCCGGAGAGCCGGAGGACTGGGGAGCCGGGGGAGCGGGCCACGGGGAGTCTGAGCGGGGGAGCGCGCCGGGCCGGGGGTTCCGGTCATCGGGGCGCCGTGGCGGACCCCAGCCCACCAGGTCCAGCTTCTTGCCCACCAGGTCCAGCTTCTTCGCTACCGGGCCAGGTCTCTGCCCACCGGGCCAGGTCTCTGCCCACCGGTCCAGGGTCCCGGCTCCTCGACCGTGCGGTCCGACCCATCGGGGCGCCGTGGCGGAGCGGGCCCGTCATCGACGCCATAATCGGCCATATGTCCGATCACCAGCTCCGCCCCCGGACGCCGACGCCCGCCGCTCCGACGCCCGCCGCTCCGGCCCCCGGCCCGCGCGTCCTCGGCCACCGGGCCGCCGCCGCGTTCCGCGCCGCCGCGCCCGCGCTCGCGGTCTACGCCGCCGTGCGGGCCCTGGGGCTCCTGGTCTTCTGGGTGGCCGCCTCGGTCGCCGGGAAGGACCCGCTCGGGCCGCTCAGCGGACGCTGGGACTCCGTCTGGTACCAGCGCATCGCCGAGAACGGATACGGCTACACCGTCACCCTCCCGGACGGCGCCGTCCACCCCGATCTGGCGTTCTTCCCCCTCCTCCCCGTGCTGGAACGCGCCGTCTCCGCCGTGACCCCGCTCACCCTCGGCGGCGCGGGCCTCCTGGTCGCCTGGACGGCCGGGCTGCTCGCCGCGTGGGGCATCTACGCCGTGGGGGCGCGGCTGCGCGGACGGCGTACGGGGGTGGTGCTGGCCGCGCTCTGGGGCGTCTACCCGACGGCGTTCGTCCAGTCGATGGCGTACACCGAGACCCTGTTCACCGCGCTCGCCGCCTGGGCGCTGTACGCGGTCCTCACCGGCCGCTGGATCGTGGCGGGCGCACTCTGCGTCCTGGCCGGGCTGACCCGCCCCACGGCGGCCGCGCTCATCGCCGCGCTGGCGATCACCGCCGCCACCACCCTCGTACGGGAGTACCGCACGAGGCGCGAGGCGGGGGAGCGGAAGCGCGAGGCGGGGGAGCGGAAGCGCGAGGCAGGGGAGCGGAGGGAGGAGCGCCGCGCGGGCCCTCTGCCGCGCCGGCACGGCCGGATGCTCGCGGGCGTGGTGCTCGCACCGCTGGGCTGGCTGGCGTACGTGGTGTTCGTGGCCGTACGGGAGGGCAGCCCGTTCGCGTACTTCGAAGTCCAGGCGCAGTGGGGCAACAACATCGACGGCGGCGTCGCGCTCGCCTCCTTCATCGCCGGTCTGCCGTGGCCCGCCACCCTCGGCCTGTGCGCGGTGCTCGGGCTGCTCGGGTGGCTGGTCGTCCTGTGCGTACGGCAGCGGCAACCGCTGCCGGTCCTCGTCTACGCGATCGCGATCGTCGTCATCTCACTGATCGGCGCCGGGTACTTCGGCTCCCGGCCGCGCCTGATGATGCCCGCCTTCCCGCTGCTGCTCCCGCCCGCAGCCGCTCTCACGCGGCTGCGGACGACGGGGCGCACGGCCGCCACGCTCACCGTCCTCGCCTGCGCGTCGGCGGCCTACGGGGCCTGGACCCTCCTGGGCGCGGGCCCGCCGTAGAGAACCCGCGCCGGGTGCGGGTGGCTACGGGCTCCGGCGTCGGCTTCTGCTGACCCTGACAGGCACCGGCCTTCCACGGGGTCCGGGGCCTGGACGCTCAGGGGGTCCCGGATGTTCCTGGTTCGGGCTGCGGCGCCCGGACGCTCAGGGGGTCCCGGATGTTCCTGGTTCGGGCTGCGGCGCCCGGACGCTCACGGGGTCCCGGATGTTCCTGGTTCGGGCTGCGGGGCCTGGACGCTCATGAGGTCCCGGATGCTCCTGGTTCGGGTTCCGGCGCCCGGTCGTTCACGCGGGTCCGGACGTCTCCGGTGCGGGGGCCGCCGCCGTCAGCTCCACCCGTACCCCCGGCCGCACCCCCCACCGCTCCATCGCCCCGGCCTCCGCCTCCACCACGTGCCGGGCCCGTGGCCGGGGCAGCCCGAGGCGGCCGGGCTTCATCGTGGTGACCGCCAGGACCCGGAACTTCCGGTCCAGGTACGCCACGTCGATGGCGAACCGCATCCTGAAGGTGTGCACGCTCCCGCACGGGGTGAGCATCAACGCCCCCTCGATCCCGTCCCGCCCGAGCAGTCCCCGCGTACGGGCCCGGTACGAGGCCGCGATACGCAGCGGCACCTCCCGCGCCCCGGAATCCGTGCCGACCGTGAGCGTCCCGTCGCCATCGCGCCATGTCCTCATGGGCACCGACCGTAGCCCCCGGCGGAGGCGTACGGCTCCCGAACGGCGGCGCTTGGGTCCTGGCCGGCCGCTCTGGGCCCTCGGACCCAAGACCCCTGCGTCCGAAGCCCGTTAGGGTCGTCCCGTGGACGCCGTGCTGCTCGTCGTCGCCGCGGTCTGGGGTGCCGTCACCGGACCGCTGATCCCGCGTGCCGCCTACCGGTTCGCCGTCGAGCCGGAGGAGCCGTGGCGTACGGCGTGCCCGGCGGGCCACCCGCTCACCGGCCCGGTACGGGGCTGGCTCGGCCCGGCCCGCTGCACCCCCTGCGCCACTCCGGGAGCCCCGTCCGCTCCGGGAATGCCCGCCACTCCGGGAACGCCGGCCCCTTCGGGGATGCCCGCCACTTCGGGCACACCTGCGGCGCCGGACCGCGACGCCGCCGGCACCTCGGCCCCCGCTCCGGGAGCCCCGTCCGCTCCGGGGACGCCCCCCGCCCCGGACCCCGGCACCTCCCCGGCCGCAGCCCCGGTCCCCAGCCCAGCCCCGGCACCCGGCGGACCCGTCCGCCACCCCGCCGTCTACGCGCCCCGCCTCCTCACCTCCGTCGTCACCGTGTTCGTCTGCGTCGCGCTCGCCGCCGCCACCGGGGCCCGGCCCGAGCTGATCGTGTGGCTGGCGCTGACGCCCGTCGCGGTGCTCCTCGCCGTGGTGGACCGGAGGGTGCACCGGCTGCCCGACCCGCTGACCCTGCCCCTGGCGGGCGCGGCCGTCCTGCTGCTCGGGGCCGCCGCGCTGCTTCCCGGTCACGGCGGATCCTGGACCTCCGGCCTGCTCGGCGGCCTGGCCCTCGGCGGCTTCTACTTCCTGCTCTTCCTGATCAACCCGAACGGCATGGGCTTCGGCGACGTGAAGCTGGCCCTCGCCCTGGGCGTGGCCCTCGGCTGGTACGGCTGGGCCGTGCTGTTCCTCGGCGGGTTCGCCGGGTTCCTGTTCGGGGCGGTGTACGGACTCGGCCTGGTGCTCCTGCGCCGGGCGGGGCGCAGGACAGGCATCCCCTTCGGCCCGTTCATGATCGCCGGGACGCTGACCGGCCTGCTGCTGGGGGCCCTGGCTGTGTGAGAGCCACGCGAAAAGGCTTCCGCCCGCTCCTCCCGTGAGCCACACCCGTGAGCCACACCCCCGTGAGCCACACCTCCGTGAGCCACACCCCACCCTCCTGCCCACCCCCTTCAGCCACCCTCCTGCCCACCCCCTTCAGCCACCCTCCCGCCGTGCCCGGTGCCTCGCCCCCACCCGTACCGAATCCGTTCGCCCCCTCCGGGCCCGCCTGACACGATTGCCCCATGCCCGAACGATCCGCCTCCGCCTCTGCCTACGACCCCGCCCCCGCACCGGAGCCCGCCCCCGAGCCCGCACCCGCCCCAGCGCCGGAGGACGTTCCCGAGGTGCCCGTCCCCTTCGCCTCCGCCGCCTCCCGCGACCGGTTCGAGGCCCTCGTCGCCGAAGCCGACGCCGTATCCGTGGACGGCTGGGACTTCTCCTGGCTCGACGGACGGGCCACCGAGCAGCGCCCCTCCTGGGGGTACGCCCGTGCGATGGCCGACCGCCTCGGCCGGGCCCACGCCGCGCTCGACCTCCAGACCGGCGGCGGCGAGGTGCTGGCCTCCGCGCCGAAGCTCCCGCCGGTCACCGTGGCCACGGAGGCGTGGCCGCCCAACGTCGCCCGTGCCACCGCCCTGCTGCACCCGCTCGGCGCGGTCGTCGTCGCCGACGAGGACGAGCCGCCGCTGCCCTTCGGGGACGCCGCCTTCGACCTCGTGGTCAGCCGGCACCCGGTCACCACGTGGTGGGAGGAGATCGCGCGCGTCCTCACCCCCGGCGGTACGTACTTCTCCCAGCAGGTCGGTCCGGCCAGCGTCTTCGAACTCGTCGAGTACTTCCTCGGCCCGCAGCCGCCCGAGGTCCGCCGTGCCCGGCACCCCGACGACGCGCGCTCCGCCGCGACGGCGGCCGGACTCGACGTGGTGGACCTGCGCTCCGAGAAGCTGCGCACCGAATTCCACGACATCGGCGCGGTCGTCTACTTCCTGCGCAAAGTGATCTGGATGGTGCCCGGATTCACCGTCGAGCGGTACCGGCCGCAGCTGGCCGCCCTGCACCGGCGGATCGAGGAGGAAGGACCGTTCCTCGCGCACACCACCCGTTTCCTCATCGAGGCCCACAAGCCCGGCTGACGGCTCCCGGATCGCGCCGCCGGTCAACCCGCCCGCCCCGTACGTCAGTTCACCACGCCGGGACGCAACGGGATGGTGCGGACAACCGTCCTACTCCCCGGAGTGACGCACCCGCGCACAGCGAAGGAGAGGCGGCCATGACCGTGGAGCGGGAGGACTGCGCGGTGTCCGCCGGACGCGCCCGGCACGGCAAGGGCGACTGGCTCACGGGGGCCAGGGTCACCGCCGTCCTCGGGGTGTACTACCTGCCGGAGGGGCGGGTGGGCGAGCCGGAGGCCGTCGAGTTCGTCCTCGCGGACGGCCAGTCCGTCCTGTTGACCTGCGCCTCCGACCGTACGCTGCGCGTGACGCCGGGCGCTTGGCCGCGGCTGCCCGACTGGTGCGTACCGGCGAGCCGTTGGCAGCACGCCCCGCCCGCACAGCTGCCGGCGGTGCCGTACGGGGGCGCGTGGACGGTCGTGGGCACCCAGGAGCTGAGGAACGCCGACGGAGAGGTGCTCCAGGCGGTGATCCGGTGCGAGGAAGGGGACTTCGTGGTGGTCGCCGGAGACACGATGGCGATTCGCTTCGACCCCCGCACCTGCCCCGGACACCGCCCCTGACCCGGACACGGCCCCTGCCCCCGGACACCGCACCTGTCCCCGGACACTGCCCCTGACCCGGATACGGCCCCTGACCCGGACACGGCCCCTGCCTCCGGACACTGCCCCTGACCCGGACACCGCCCCTGACCTTCCACCGGCCCGCAGCCCCGGCGCGCCCCCAACTCCCTACGCGTGCGCGCCCACCGTCACCGGGCCGACCGTCAGTTCCGCCGTCCCCTCCATGATCGCGGCGACCCGTTCCACCTGCTCCTCCAGCTCCCGCAGCCGGGGCGCGGGCAGCGGTTCCAGCGGCTCCACCGTCACCGCGATCCGGCGGCCCGAGCGGCGCGGGTGCCAGACGCCGGCCACCGTGCCGTCCACCAGCAGCACCGGGTAGTTCCCCGCCTGCCCGCCCGCTAGGGCCCGTTCGTACGCGGCCCCCGGGAACAGCTCCGTACGGGGCCAGGAGGCGATGGCGAAGGCGTCGAAGTACGGGAGCAGCCGCACGCCGCGCGCCCGGTCCGCCGGGAACTCCGTGTCGCCCGCGACCACCCAGGCGGGGCCCTCGCCCTCGAACGCCACCTCCTCGATGGCCCCCGCGTCGGCCAGCGCCGCGAACTGCCCGGCCACCCAGGGCTTCGGCGCGGCGAGCCACCGGGCCAGGTGGGCGGGGGTGGCGGGCCCGTACGCGTACAGGTACCGCTCGATCAGGGCCGCCACCGCACCGGGCCCGGGCAGCGGGGTGCATCCGGGGTTCGTGTACGTCGCCTTCCGGCCCCGGTTCGGGGCGTAGGCGAGGACGCCCCGGTGGCCCGCCAGGTGCAGGACCTGCCGCCAGCGCGGCCACATCGACTGGAAGCCGGGCATCACCAGGTCCCCGGCCCACGGTCCGGTCCGCGCGACGACCTCGTCGGAGAGCTCGT
This sequence comes from Streptomyces sp. V2I9, assembly GCF_030817475.1. NCBI lineage: Bacteria > Bacillati > Actinomycetota > Actinomycetes > Kitasatosporales > Streptomycetaceae > Streptomyces > Streptomyces sp. V2I9. Next base: position 4,489,839 of record NZ_JAUSZJ010000002.1, read on the forward strand.
CGATCGTCAGCTCGGCCCCGGTCAGCGCGGCCGCGATCCCCGCGACGACCTCCTCCACCTGGTCCGGGGTCATCCGGGCGTCCCGGGGGAAGGGGCTCGCGCCCGTCGGTACGGAGGAGAGGGCCCCGGTCCACAGCGGCAGCTCCGCCGCGGGCAGCAGGTGCACCGTGCCGCGCGGGCCGAACGTCTTGACCAGGCTCCGGTCGGTCCACAGGGCCGTACGGACGTCCGTGCGGGTCAGTCCGTCGCCGCGCAGCCCCACCGACAGCTCGGCGGCCGACAGCACCTGGGCGTGCGCGCCGAGCATCGCGGACACCGCATCGGCCGGAGACGCGGAGGGAGAGGAGGCGGTGCCGGGGAGGAGGTGCTGGCGGGCGAGCCGCCGGGCGTTCGCCCCCGCCCAGGTCACGGTCGTACGCGAGGGCGGGGCCGGAGTGGTCGTCCCACGGGATCGGTTCGTCATACCTCGAACCTAGAGCCCCTTCAGGTCAGGTTCTGTCCTTTTCCCGCCCCGGCGGCGTCAAGGCGGTGACACCGGGCGACCCCTCGACACGGAGGCCGATAACGGGGCCGCCGCCTCGGCCGGAGCGGGGTGCGGCCCGCCCGGAACGCGGTCCGGCGATTCCGGAGAGTAGTGACGGAGTGGCGTGGCACCCGGCGGGACTTACGAAGGGTTATGGTGGAAACCCCCCCTCGGGCCGGTCCGTATCCCCCCCCACGGACCGGCCCGTTTTTTCATGGGCCCGCTTCCGGGCCGGTCCGTTCACTCATGGGCCCGCCCCGGCCGCTCTCCGGGGCACGTCGGTCGTGGTCCGCCCGGAAGGCGTCAGCTCCGGCCCGCCCAGATGTTGGCGCCCGCCGTGTCCACCGCGAAGGCGTCGATCTCCCGCAGTTCCTCGGCGGTGAGCGCCGGGGCCGCGAGGGCCGCCACGTTCTCCTCCAGCTGCTTCACGTTCGACGCCCCGATCAGCGCCGACGTCATGCGGCTGTCCCGCAGCACCCACGCGATGGCGAGCTGGGCCAGCGACTGGCCGCGGCCGCGCGCGATGGCGTCGAGCCCGTTGAGGCGGCGGACCACCTCGTCGGAGAGCAGCGCCGGGTCGAGGGACTTGCCCTGGGTGGCGCGCGAGCCCTCCGGAATGCCGTTCAGGTACTTGCCCGTGAGCAGGCCCCTGGGCGAGCGGCACGAAGGAGATGCAGCCCATCCCGGCCGCCTCCAGGGTGTCCAGCAGCCCGTCGTCCTCGATCCAGCGGTTGATCATGGAGTAGGACGGCTGGTGGATCAGCGCCGGAACGCCCATCTCCCGGAGCAGCCGGGCCGCCTCGGCGGTCTGCGCCGCCGTGTACGAGGAGACGCCCACGTACAGCGCCTTGCCCTGCTGGACGGCGGACGCCAGGGCGCCCATCGTCTCCTCCAGCGGGGTGTCCGGGTCGAAGCGGTGCGAGTAGAAGATGTCGACGTGGTCGAGGCCCATTCGCTTCAGGGAGGCGTCGAGCGAGGACAGCAGGTACTTCCGGGAGCCCCACTCGCCGTACGGGCCGGGGTGCATCAGATAGCCGGCCTTGGTGGAAATGACCAGCTCGTCCCGGTAGGGGGCGAAGTCCTGGGCGAAGAGCTTGCCGAAGTTCAGCTCGGCCGAGCCGGGCGGCGGGCCGTAGTTGTTGGCCAGGTCGAAGTGGGTGACGCCGAGGTCGAACGCGCGCCGGAGGATCGCCCGCTGGGAGTCCAGGGCGCGGTCGTCGCCGAAGTTGTGCCACAGGCCCAGCGAGAGGGCGGGGAGCTTGAGGCCGCTGCGCCCGGTGCGGCGGTACTCCATGGCGTCGTACCGCGTGTCGGCGGCGCGGTAGTACAGGTCGGGGGAGAGGTAATCAGTCACGTTTCACTCCTTATCACGGAGTTGTGACACACCGGGTTGGGCCCCTGTGACCCGGTCGCAGTAATGTGGCGGCTTCGGGGAATGCCGATGTGCGGCGCGGTGCAGGCCCGCGTGGCCGTGCCCAGTGGCAGGGGGCGCGAACCGCCGCCGAGCGCCCGCGCGGCGCGGGCCGTGCAGCGATCCCCTGCGGGGGACGGCCCCCGGACCCCCGGCGACGGGGAGGGCGGGCCCCGGCCCGTACGGAACCGAGAGGGTGAAAGCAGTGAACTTCCGCGACCTGGTGTACAGGCTCTACGCGCGCCGGGTGGAAGGCCGCCTGGACCACGATCAGGTGCCCAAGCACATCGGAGTCATCCTCGACGGCAACCGGCGCTGGGCCAAGGCGTCCGGTGGGTCGGCCGTGCAGGGCCACCAGGCCGGCGCGGACAAGATCTCCGAGCTGCTCGGCTGGTGCGACGAGACCGACGTCGAGGTCGTCACCCTCTGGATGCTCTCCACGGACAACTTCGACCGCCCCGAACACGAGCTGAAGCCGCTGCTCGGCATCATCGAGAACACCGTGCGCAACCTCGCCGCGGACGGCCGCTGGCGCGTCCACCACGTGGGCACGCTCGACCTGCTCCCGGTGGAGACGCAGACGGTCCTCAAGGAGGCGGAGGAGGCGACGTCCGGCATCGACGGGATAATCGTCAATGTCGCGGTCGGCTACGGCGGCCGCCAGGAGATCGCGGACGCGGTGCGCTCGCTGCTCCAGGAGCACTCCGCGAAGGGGACGACCTTCGAGGAGCTGGCCGAGATCGTCTCCACCGACCTGATCTCCGAGCACCTCTACACCCGTGGCCAGCCCGACCCCGACCTGGTGATCCGGACCAGCGGCGAACAGCGGCTGTCGGGGTTCATGCTCTGGCAGAGCGCCCACTCCGAGTACTACTTCTGCGAGGTCTTCTGGCCGGCCTTCCGCAAGGTCGACTTCCTGCGGGCCCTGCGCGACTACTCCGCCCGCCACCGCCGCTACGGGGCCTGAAGGCCACCGCCGCTACGGGGCCTGAAGGCCCCCGCCGCACATCCCGCCCGACGGCTCCCCTGTCATCCGGTACAGGGGAGCCGTCGCGTCTGCCGGGGGTCATCGCGTGTCCACCGGGGCTTCTCCACACCGTGTCATATGCGGCGGCATGGCTTCGGACGGAACAGGGAATACCCCTGTCAGGTCGACGTCCGGTCATCAACCAGGCGGATGTCGCGTCCAAGTGAGCGGCACCCAGCCCGCTCGCCCGGGAGGCCCTTTGCGCACGGAGGACCGTAGAGAGTCCGCGGCCGATTCGGTGGCCGTGGTCCGGTTCGCGCACAGGAGCCCGTTCCCGGTCCGTCCTCTCCTCTCGGGGAGTTCCGCGACCGTTCGTCGCACTCCCCGACCTCGTCCGAGGGGGTACGTCCTTCCGTGGTGACCAGCAGCAAGCGCCGCATGTCCGACCGGCGCACCTATGTTCTCGACACCAGCGTCCTGCTCGCCGATCCCGGCGCCATGTCCCGCTTCGACGAGCACGAAGTCGTGCTGCCGATCGTGGTGGTCACGGAACTGGAGGCCAAACGGCACCATCCCGAGCTCGGCTACTTCGCCCGGCAGGCCCTGCGCCTCCTGGACGACTTCCGGGTCCGGTACGGCCGGCTGGACGCCCCGATCCCGCTCGGGGACCTGGGCGGAACGCTCCGCGTCGAGCTGAACCACTCCGATCCCGCCGTCCTGCCCGCCGGCTACCGGCTGGGCGACAACGACGCACGGATCCTCGCGGTCGCACGCAACCTCCAGGCAGAGGGGTACGACGTCACGGTCGTCTCCAAGGACCTGCCGCTCCGCATCAAGGCGTCCTCCGTCGGCCTCCTCGCCGAGGAGTACCGCGCGGAGCTCGCCATCACGGAGTCCGGCTGGACCGGCATGAGCGAACTGTCGCTCGCCGGGGAGCAGATCGACCTGCTGTTCGGCGAGGAGACGCTGTACGTTCCCGAGGCCGCCGAGCTGCCCGTGCACACCGGTCTGGTCCTCCAGTCCGAGCGCGGCAAGGCGCTCGGCCGGGTGACGGCCGAGGGCAACGTGCGGCTCGTGCGCGGCGACCGGGAGGCGTTCGGCATCCACGGCCGCAGCGCGGAGCAGCGGATCGCGCTCGACCTCCTCCTCGACAACGAGGTCGGCATCGTGTCGCTGGGCGGACGCGCGGGCACCGGCAAGTCGGCCCTGGCCCTCTGCGCCGGCCTGGAGGCGGTGCTGGAGCGGCAGCAGCACAAGAAGGTGATGGTCTTCCGGCCGCTGTACGCGGTGGGCGGCCAGGAACTCGGCTATCTCCCCGGCAGCGAGGCCGAGAAGATGAGCCCCTGGGCGCAGGCGGTCTTCGACACGCTCTCGGCGGTCGCCGGGCGCGAGGTCATCGAGGAGGTCCTCGGGCGCGGGATGCTGGAGGTCCTGCCGCTCACCCACATCCGCGGCCGCTCGCTGCACGACGCGTTCGTGATCGTCGACGAGGCCCAGTCGCTCGAACGGAACGTCCTGCTGACCGTGTTGTCCCGGATCGGGGCGAATTCGCGTGTCGTGCTCACCCACGACGTGGCCCAGCGGGACAACCTCCGGGTCGGCCGGTACGACGGAGTCGTCGCCGTCGTCGAGAAACTGAAGGGCCATCCGCTGTTCGCGCACGTCACGCTGACGCGGTCGGAGCGTTCGCAGATCGCCGCGCTGGTGACCGAAATGCTGGAGGAAGGGCACATCTGACCTGCATGTCCCGTTGATGCCGCCCGGCGAGCCAAGGAGCTTAGCCGGGCGGCATGCTGCTGTGCCGTCATTTCCGCGAAACCGGAGGGCCAAACGGGGTGTGACCTTTCCCACGCGGCACAGAATTGCCTCCGAGCGTCACCGTCCGGCAGAGTCTTGCTTCCGTCAGGCCCCGCATACGGCACTTGGGCACCTCCAGAGGCGCCACGCACCACACAACTCAACACGAGACGTCCGTATGCCGCCCGCGAGCACCACGCGGCAGCCCCCTCGCCGGGGTTGCGCACCGGGCCCGTGCCTCCCGTGACCCACGCAGTACGGAGGCCAGTGCCAGGGGCACGAACGCGCCCGCGAGGTCACCTAAGCGGGCGATGCTGGAAGGACACCATGTGAGCCGGATCTCGGTCCGGGGGTTCGCCGTGGCATCCGCCACCGCGGTCACCACCGTAGGCGCCGTCGTAGGCGTTGCTGCGGGCGGCGCACCTGCCGCCGACGACAACAACTTCGAGGCAGCCGCAGCCGACACCACGCTGCTCGCAGACATCCCCGCGGGCCAGCAGGCCCAGGTACAGACCGCTTCGCTGATGCAGCAGGCCGATGCCCAGGCATCCGCGGCCGACGCCGCCGCGAAGAAGTCGGCCGAGGAGTCCGCCCGCATCCAGGCAGCCAAGGACGCCCAGTCCAAGAAGCAGGCGGCCAAGGACCGGCTCGAGGCCGAGCGCAAGGCGGAGAAGGAGAAGAAGGAAGCGGCCGAGCGCGCCAGCCGTTCCTCCGCCCGCGACGCCTCCACGTTCGCCGTGCAGGGCTCCTACAGCGTCGCCGAGGTCCAGGCCATGGCCCGTCAGATGGTGCCCGCCGACCAGTTCCAGTGCTTCAGCAACATCGTGAACCACGAGTCGACCTGGAACTACCGCGCGACCAACCCGTCCTCCGGGGCGTACGGTCTGATGCAGGCGCTCCCCGGCCACAAGATGGCCTCCGCCGGCGCCGACTGGCAGACCAACCCGGCCACCCAGATCAAGTGGGGCCTCAGCTACATGGACGGCCGCTACGGCTCCCCGTGCGGCGCCTGGTCCTTCTGGCAGGCCAACAACTGGTACTAGCCGGTCCGGCGAGTCCCCGGACCCGCCCGCTCAACCTTCCGAGGCCCTTCACCGTCCGTACGGTGAGGGGCCTCGCGCGTGTACCGTCGCATCCTGGCGAGTCCGGGAAACAGGCGAAAGGCCGCGAACAGCGCCGAGTCGCGTTCCGGAGCGCTGAGCGGCGGAGATGGGGGAAGGAAAGCAGGCATGTCGAAACTACCGGGCTGGCTGGGCCGCTTCGGGTCCGAACTGACGGAGCTGGGAGCGCGGCTGGACGAACGCCGCGCACGGGCCGCCGCCGATGACGAGCCCTTCACCGTGAAGGGGGCCGTCCCGGAGGACGAGGTCGGGCAGGTGCCCGCGCCTCCGTCGTACGCCCCCTCGGTCGCCGCCAAGCCCGATCCGGTGGCCGCGCTCCCCTGGGGGATGCGGGTCGCCGCCGAGGCCGGGTGGCGCCTGCTCGTCCTCGCCGGGACGCTCTGGGTCCTGATGCGGGTCATCAGCGCGGTCCAGCTCGTCGTGCTGGCCTTCGCCGCGGCCCTGCTCATCACCGCGATGCTCCAGCCGACCGTGGTGCGGCTCAAGCGGATCGGGCTGCCGCACGGCTTCGCCACCGCCGTGACCGCCGTCCTCGGGTTCGTCGTCATCGGCCTGGTCGGCTGGTTCGTGGTGTGGCAGGTGATGGACAACCTGGACACGCTCTCCGACCGCGTCCGCGACGGTATCGACGAGTTGAAGCGCTGGGCGCTCGACAGCCCCTTCCACGTCACCGAGTCGCAGATCAACGACATCGCCAAGAACCTCAGCGACACCATCGGCACCAACACCGAGGAGATCACCTCCGCGGGTCTCCAGGGCGTCACCGTGATGGTGGAGTTCCTCACCGGGCTGCTGCTGGCGATGTTCTCCACGCTGTTCCTGCTCTACGACGGCCGGCGCATCTGGGAGTGGTCGCTCAAGCTCGTGCCCGCCGCCGCCCGCCCGGGGGTCGCCGGGGCGGGGCCGCGCGCCTGGCGCACGCTGACCGCGTACGTGCGCGGCACGGTGCTCGTCGCCCTGATCGACGCCATCTTCATCGGCCTCGGCCTCTACGTCCTCAACGTGCCGCTCGCGGTGCCGCTGGCCGTCTTCATCTTCCTGTTCGCCTTCATCCCGCTGGTCGGCGCCGTGGTCTCCGGGGCGCTCGCGGTGGTCGTCGCGCTGGTCACCGAGGGGGTGTGGACCGCGCTGTGGGCGCTGGTGGTGGTCCTGGCGGTGCAGCAGATCGAGGGCCACATCCTCCAGCCGTTCATCCTCGGCCGGGCGGTCCGGGTCCATCCGCTCGCGGTGGTCCTCGCGGTGGCGACCGGCGGCCTGGTGGCCGGCATCGGCGGCGCGGTGGTCGCCGTACCGCTGGTCGCCGTCACCAACACGGTGGTCGGCTATCTGCGCTCGTACGGGGAACCGGGCGAACACGGCGGACAGCACGGGGCCACCGCGCTGTCCATGAGCCCGGCGCACGCCGGTCCCGCGCCCGCGCCCCCACCCGCGCCTCCGTCCGCGCCCGCGCCTCCGTCCCCACCCGCGCTTCCGTCCGCGCCCGCGCAGCCGTCCGCGCCGCCCGCCCCGGCGGCGGGGGCCGAGGACGGGCCGGCGGCGGACGAGCACCCGCGGGAGAACCGGCCGCCGCAGGAGTAGCGGGGCGGCGGAGCGCGGCACGGAAAGAGCCCCGAGGACGGTCGGTCGTCCTCGGGGCTCTTTCCGTGCGTCAGGGGTGGTGCGGTGTCACTGCTCGGCGAGTACGGCCTCGGCGTCGAGGGTCACACCGACCGCCTGGATCACCGAAGCGACCTTGACGGCTTCCTGGATGGTCTCGCGGTCCACGCCGGCCTTGCGGAGCACCTGCTCGTGGGAGTCCAGGCACTGGCCGCAGCCGTTGATCGCGGAGACGGCGAGCGACCACAGCTCGAAGTCGACCTTCTCCACACCCGGATTGCCGATGACGTTCATCCGCAGGCCCGCGCGGAGCGTGCCGTACTCCGGGTCCGACAGCAGGTGCCGGGTCCGGTAGAAGACGTTGTTCATCGCCATGATCGCGGCCGCCGACTTCGCCGCGCTGTACGCCTCGGCGGAGAGGTTGGCCTTCGCCTCGGGCTCCAGCTCGCGCAGCACCTTCGGCGAACGCGAGGCGATCGCGCAGGCCAGCACGGTGCCCCACAGCTGCTGCTGCGGGAGGTCGCTGTTGCCGATGACCGAACCCAGGTTGAGCTTCAGGTCCTTGGCGAAGTCCGGTATGGCGGACTTCAGTTCGTCGAGTGCCATGTCCGTATCAGCTCACTCGCCCGAGAGGAGCGCGACCGGGTCCAGGGTGTTCTCGCCCTTGGTCCAGTTGCACGGGCACAGCTCGTCGGTCTGCAGGGCGTCGAGGACCCGCAGGACCTCCTTGGGGTTACGGCCCACGGAACCGGCGGTCACCATCGTGAACTGGATCTCGTTGTTCTGGTCGACGATGAAGACGGCGCGCTGGGCGAAGCCGTCCTCGCCCTCGATGCCGAGGTCACGCATGAGCTCGTGCTTCGAGTCGGCCAGCATCGGGAAGGGCAGGTCGGTCAGGTCCGGGTGGTCCTTGCGCCAGGCGTGGTGCACGAACTCGGAGTCACCGGAGAAGCCGAGGATCTGCGCGTCGCGGTCGGCGAACTCCTCGTTCAGCTTGCCGAAGGCGGCGATCTCGGTGGGGCACACGAAGGTGAAGTCCTTCGGCCACGCGAAGACGATCTTCCACTTGCCCTCGTAGGTCTTGTGGTTGATCTGCTCGAACTCCTTGCCGCTCTCCAGCGAGACACAAGCAGTCAGGTCGAACTCGGGGAACTTGTCACCGACAGTGAGCACGCGCTCTCCTTGCAACGTCTGGAATTCCCTTTTTGAGGGTCTTCCTGAGGGTTGGACGGTTCCCACCTTGGCACAGAGTGCATTGATCACGGAAATAGCTACACTCGGTCGAGATGATCGGAGGTACCTATCAGTGAGCCAGGGCAATCAGGGCATACGCCCCAAGCAGTACGGCAAGCAGCCCAGCCTGTCGCAGTTGCGTGCCTTCACAGCCGTGGCGGAGCATCTGCACTTCCGGGACGCGGCGGCAGCAATCGGGATGAGTCAGCCCGCGCTCTCCGGGGCGGTGTCCACCCTGGAGGAGGCACTGGGTGTCCAGCTCATCGAGCGTACGACGCGCAGAGTGCTGCTCTCTCCCGCCGGGGAACGGCTCGCGGTGCGGGCCGGGGCGGTGCTGGACGCCGTCGCCGCGCTGATGGAGGAGGCGGAGGCGGTCCGTGCCCCGTTCACCGGGGTGCTCAGGCTCGGCGTGATCCCGACCGTCGCCCCGTACCTGCTGCCCACCGTGCTCCGTCTCGTCCACCAGCGCTACCCGGACCTCGACCTCCAGGTCCACGAGGAGCAGACCTCCTCGCTGTTGGAGGGGCTGGCCGCCGGACGGCTCGACCTGCTGCTGCTCGCCGTCCCGCTGGGGGTGCCGGGCGTCACCGAGATCCCGCTGTTCGACGAGGACTTCGTGCTGGTCATGGAGCAGGACCACCGGCTCGGCGGCCGGTCGGACATTCCGCGCGACGCGCTGCGCGAGCTGCCGCTGCTGCTTCTGGACGAGGGGCACTGCCTGCGCGACCAGGCCCTCGACATCTGCCGCGAGGCCGGCCGTACCGAGGGCGCGCCGGTGACCACGACCGCCGCCGGGCTCTCCACCCTGGTCCAGCTGGTCGCCGGCGGGCTCGGGGTGACGCTGCTGCCGCGGACCGCGGTGACCGTGGAGACCGGCCGCAACGAGGCCCTGGCCACCGGGTACTTCGCGGACCCGGCGCCCACCCGCCGGGTCGCGCTGGCGATGCGGACCGGATCGGCGCGCGGCGGCGAGTTCGAGGAGCTGGCCGCCGCCCTGCGCGAGGCGATGCGCCCGCTGCCGGTGCGGCCGGTGGCGGAGGACGGCTGAGGGGCCGCCTCCTCGCGCACGGCCGGAAACCCTCCGGCGGGGTACGCACGCGTACGGCCGGGAGCCGTCGGCCGGGTGCGCGCGTACGGCCGGGGCCCCCGTTTCCGGAGGCCCCGGCCGTACGCGGATCAGGCGGGTGTCACTCGGTGCGCAGACCCTCCGGGCGCATCAGGCGCCACAGCGACGGCAGCGATGCCAGGGTCACCAGGGCGATGAGTCCGCCCCCGGCACCGACCATCGGCAGGAACAGCCACCAGTCGGCCACCGGCTTGCTGATCATCCAGGTCAGCGTCGCGCCGAGGCCCAGGCCGCCGGCGACCGCGACCGCGAGGCCGAGCAGTACCGGTACGGCGGTCTGCCACAGCACCGACCAGCCGAGCGTGGCGCGCCGGGTGCCGAAGGCCACCAGCACCGACAGCAGCCGCTTGCGCTCGCGCAACTGCTCCAGCTGGGAGACCAGCATCGAGGCGGCGATCAGCAGCAGCACCACGGTCGCCCCGACCTGGAGGCCGGTCCGCACGCTGTCGTACTGGCGGTCGCGCGCCACCGGGTTCAGCTCGACGAAGCGCATTCCGGGGTCGATCCGGAACGCCGTGTTGCGTACGCGCTCCGCGACGTCCGGCGCGCTCTCGTCGACCCGGATCTGCGCGACGATCGTGGCGCCGGGCAGCTTGCTCGCGTCCAGTGCGCCGGTGGTCGCCATGATCCCGAAATGGGTCTCGCCCATCGGGTCCTTGCGCCCGGTCACGGTCGCGGTGTCGGCGGGCAGTGTCCACCGGAACGGCTTCGCGCCCATCCCCTCGCCGATCAGGACGGTCTTGCCCTTGCGCGCGGTCCGGTCCACCCAGCCCGCCTGGTCCTTGTCGTCCGGGGGGTGGACGACGAAGGCGTCACCGTCCTCGCAGCGGTCGATGCGGGCCAGTTCGCGCAGGGTCGCGCAGGTGCCGATGGTCAGCGAGGTGGTGGGCTGGATGTCCTCGTCCTTGTACGTGCCGGGCTTGGTCGCGAACGCCTCCACCGAGCCGATCACCCGCTCGACGCCGTCGGTGGCGCGGAACTGTTCGATGGCGGAGGTGGCGGCCTCGCCCGTGACGTCCTCGGAGTACCCGGCGAACTGGGCCCGCGAGGGGTCCTGGCCGGTGACGTGGTGGAAGTCGGCGTTCATCGAGGCGAACAGCATCTGGAGGGCGATCGCCCCCGCCACCGCGACCGTCACGCCGCTGACCGCGCGGGACGCGGCCCCGCTGCTCAGCTGGAGCCGGCGGGTGGCGAGCTGCCAGGGCACCGGGCCGCCGCGCAGCCGGTTCACGCACGCCTCGACCAGCCACGGCAGCAGCAGGGCGAGACCGACCAGCACCAGGACGGCGCCGGAGGCTATGGCGAACGGGTTGACGGGCTCGTAACCGTTGGTCCGGCCCGTCACGCCGAGCACCGCGAGACCGCCCGCCGGCATCAGCAGCCGCCACCAGAGCCTGCGCCCGCGCTCGCGGGCCCGGCGTACGACCCCGAGCGGCTCGATCGCCACGGACCGCATCGCCATCAGCGTGACGAGGACGGCGGTCAGCGGCACCGCCACGACGATGAGCAGGGCCAGCCGGGGGTCGGGGGCCAGGTCGGCGGGGAACGCGCTGACGTCCCAGACCTCCACCGAGCCGGCGAACAACCGGCCCACCAGGAAGAACACGAGTCCGATCAGCAGCCCGAGCAGCGCGCCGAACATCGCCTCCCCCGCGGCGATCCGCCGGGTCGTCCGGATGTCCGCGCCGACCAGGCGCAGCGCGGCGAGCCGGCGGTCGCGGCGGTCGCCGCCGAACCGCACGGCGGTGGCGATGAAGATCGCGACCGGCACCAGCAGGACCACGCAGACCATCACGACGAGCACGATGAGCAGCGGCGGCAGCGGTTCGGCCTCGCGGGCGACGCCGTACCCGGTGACGCGGTGGCCGCCCTTGGCGGTCGTCAGGGTGTCGCTGCCCGCGTAGTAGAGGAGCTCGCCCGGCGAACGCAGTCCGGCGTCCCCGATCGTTCCGGTGATCCTGTACGGCAGCCGCTCGCGCAGCAGCTCGTTCTCCGGGGAGGTGAGCAGCTCCTCCAGCGCGGGGGAGACCACCATCGTGTCCGCGGCGGGGAAGCGGCCGACGCCCGGCGGCAGGACGGGGTTCGTGCCCTCCGGGCGCATCAGGTAGCCCTCGACCGTCCGGTCGCGGTACTCGGAGGAACCGTTGATCCGCAGCACCGAGCCGTCCGTCTTCGCATCGGACGACGCGGAGGCCGTGGTCTCCTTGCGCGCCTGGTCGCGGGCGCTGCGCTCGTCCAGCAGGTGCGGTACGGAGGAGGCGAGCAGCAGCAGGGCGACGCCGAGGCCGACGCCGACGGCGGTCAGCAGCGTACGGGTCCAGCCCTCGCGGCCGCCGCCGGCGGCGAACCGGATGCCGAGGCCGAGGTCGCGGAGGAGTGTCGCGCCGCGTGAGGGGGGCGACGGTCGCGGAGGCGCCCCGGCCCCGGTCGTGCCGGGCTTGTCGAGCAGGGTCATGCGGAGTGCTCCAGATCGCGGGCCCGTCCGTCGCGCACGGTGACGTCACGGTCGGAGTAGGCGGCGACCCTCGCCTCGTGGGTCACCAGAACCACCGCCACGTTGGCGGACCGGGCCGCCTCGGTGAGCAGCTCCATCACCCGCTCGCCGTTGAGGGAGTCCAGCGCACCGGTCGGCTCGTCCGCGAAGATCACCTTCGGCGAACCGGCCAGGGCACGGGCCACGGCGACCCGCTGGCCCTGTCCGCCGGAGACCTCGCCGGGGCGCTTGTCCCCGAGGGTGTCGACCTCCAGGCGCTCCATCCACTCCAGGGCGGTGCGCTCGGCGGCCTTGCGCTTCACGCCGTTGAGCCGCAGCGGCAGGGCGACGTTCTCCACACAGGTCAGCTCCGGGACGAGCTGGCCGAACTGGAAGACGAAACCGAAGTCGCTGCGCCGCAGGGCGCTGCGCTCGGCGTCGGACATCGCGGACAGCTCGCGGCCCGCGTAGGTGATGGTGCCGGAGTCGGGGGTGATGATCCCGGCCAGGCAGTGCAGCAGGGTGGACTTGCCGGAGCCGGAGGGGCCCATCACGGCGACGACCTCGCCGGGGTGGACGGAGAACGACGCGCCGTCCAGGGCGGGCGTCGCGCCGTAGGTCTTGCGCAGATCGCGCGCGGCGAGCAGGGAGCCTTCGGGAATCACGGAGCCACCACCTTGGCGAGCTGATCGAGACGGGCTGCGGTCAGTTCCAGCCAGCGCAGATCGGCTTCGAGGTGGAACAGGGCGTGGTCGCAGATGAGCTGGTCGGCGAGGTCGCCCGTGCGCTTGCGGTCGGTGAGGATCCGCATCATCCGCAGGTGCTCCGAGCGCTGGGTGTCCAGCAGGCCGGCCGCGCTGCGGTCGGTGAGCAGTGCGAGGACGACCTTGGTGTACAGCGTCGACTGGAGGTACGGCTCGGGCTTCTCGGGCGTGGCCAGCCACTGCGAGACATCGGTGATCCCGGCGTCGGTGATGGCGTACCGCTTGCGCTCCGGGCCTCCTTCGCTCTCGACGCCGTCGACCTCGACGAGTCCGTTCTTCAGGAGCCGGGACATCGTGGAGTAGACCTGGCCGTAGTGCAGCGGGCGGTCCTGGCCGAACTTCTCGTCGAAGGTCCGCTTCAGGTCGTAGCCGTGCCGTGGGCCGGACTCCAGGAGCCCGAGGAGGGTGTGACCGATAGACATGAGAGCACTGTACATGGTGTGTATACCTGCGATGTATACGCGTCCGGAAGGCGCCCCCGACCCATCGAGCGGGCCGGGGGCGCGGTGCGGGGGGCGTCGTACGGGCCGGGGAGCGCCGGGGTCACGGTCCGCCCCGGTCACCGGTCGCGGGCGGGTCCTCCGGGGGCTCCGGCCCCTCCGGCGGCTGTTTGGGCGGCCGCCCCCGCCGCGCGATCGGCCGTACGGCCGCCGGCAGCCGGCCCGCCTCCGCGAGCGCCCGCCGCAGCAGGAACTCGATCTGCGCGTTGGTGCTGCGCAGCTCGTCGGCGGCCCAGCGGGCGAGCGCGTCGTGCACCGCGGGGTCCAGCCGCAGGAGCGTCTGCTTGCGCTGCGGCGGCCGGGACGCCGGGGGCCGGGGGGGAGGTGTCTCGTCGGTCACTGGTAGAGGGTGCCCGTGTTGAGGACCGGCTGAGCCGAACGGTCACCGCACAGCACCACCATCAGATTGCTGACCATGGCGGCCTTCCGCTCGGAATCCAGCTCCACGATGTCCCGCTCGCCGATCCGGTCCAGTGCCATCTCGACCATGCCCACCGCACCCTCCACGATCTGCTGACGGGCCGCGACGACCGCGCCGGCCTGCTGGCGCTGGAGCATGGCGGAGGCGATCTCGGGGGCGTACGCGAGGTGGCTGAAGCGCGACTCGATGATCCGGACGCCCGCGGCCTGCACCCGTGCGGTCAGCTCGGCGGCCAGCTTCTCGGTGATCTCCTCGGCGTTGCCGCGCAGCGAGAGGCCGTCCTCCTCGTGGGCGTCGTACGGGTACTCGATGGCGATGTGCCGGACGGCCGACTCGGTCTGGGTGGCGACGAACTCCAGGAAGTCGTCGACCTCGAAGAGCGCCTGGGCGGTGTCCTCGACCTTCCACACGACGATCGCGGCCAGTTCGATCGGGTTGCCGTAGGCGTCGTTGACCTTCAGGACGGCGGTCTCGTGGTTGCGGACGCGGGTGGAGATCCTGCGGCTGGAGGTCAGCGGGTTCACCCAGCGCAGTCCGTCGGCGCGGATCGTTCCGACGTACCGGCCGAAGAGCTGGATCACCCGCGCCTCGCCCGGAGCGACCATCTTCACGCCGCTCATGCAGAAGAACGAGGTGATCACGAGGAGCACGCCGAGGATGAGGAGCGGGACCCCGACCGCGTTGCTGCCGTTCGCGCCGATCGCCCCGCCGGCGATGGCGAGGCCGGCCCCGGCGAAGACGCCGAGCACGGTCAGGAGCAGTCCGAGGCCGCCCGGTATGGAGTGTGCGGTGACTTCCCTGACCTGCGGCGCGGGCATGTCGGGCGCGTCGATCGTGAGATCGGCCGCCAGGGCGTCCGGGCGGTGGCCGTCGGGCTGGGCGGTCATGGGGTCCCCCGTTCCGCGTGGTATCGCACCACGCTATCAATGTGATGACACATTATCGGATCTCGCAACCTTGTCCACCTCTGAGGAGTCGGTTCCTACGAGAGCGGGTGCTGATTCTCACGTCCGTAAAAGGCTGGATCGCTTGTCTTTTGTCCCTGTCGTCGGTGTTAGCTGGCAGGTCTGAGCGAACTGACGAGACCGAGCTAGCCGGTCGAGCAGAGAAGCGGGAGCTACACACCAATGGGTCGAGCGGATGCGCGACGAGCCCGGGCGCGGGAGACGCGCGGGGACCGGAAGAGCGGCGGCATACGCGGACTCTTCACATGGAAGAAGCTGCTGGGCACGTTCTTCGGGATCGTCCTGCTGGGCATGGGCGCCTTCGGCGCGCTCTACCTGTATGTCGACGTCCCGGCCGCCAACGCCATGGCGGAGCGGCAGAGCAACGTCTACAAGTACAGCGACGGCACCGTCCTCGCCCGGACCGGCAAGGGCGTCAACCGCCAGATAGTCGACCTGGAGCAGGTGCCCGAGAAGGTCCAGCACGCCTTCGTCGCCGCCGAGAACAAGACCTTCTACAAGGACCAGGGCGTCGACCTGAAGGGCACCACCCGCGCTCTCTTCAACACCCTCAGCGGCAAGGGCAAGCAGGGTGGTTCGACCATCACCCAGCAGTACGTGAAGAACTACTACCTGACGCAGGACCCCACCGTGAGCCGCAAGCTCAAGGAGCTGGTGATCTCGCTCAAGGTGGACCAGAAGCAGTCCAAGGAACAGATCCTCGCCGGGTACATCAACACCGCCTACTACGGACGCGGCGCGAGCGGGGTCCAGGCCGCCGCCCAGGCGTACTACGGCGTGGACGCCGAGGACCTGAACGTCGCGCAGGGCGCCTACCTCGCCGCCCTCCTCCAGGCCCCCAGCCAGTACGACTGGAACTCCGCGACCCCCACCGGCAAGAAGCTCGTCAAGGAACGCTGGGCCTACACCCTGCGCAACATGGTCGAGATGAAGTGGCTGAGCGAGTCCGAGAAGGCCGGCCTGGAGTTCCCCGTCCCGCAGAAGCCCAAGGCCGCCCCCGGCATGGAGGGCCAGGCCGGCTACCTCGTCGAGGCCGCCAACAAGGAGCTGGAGAAGCAGGGCGTCACCGAGGAGGACCGTCTGGCCGGCGGCTGGACCTTCACGCTCACCGTCGACAAGAAGCGCCAGAAGGCGCTGGAGAAGTCGGTGGACGACCAGCTGGAGTCCAAGCTCGACCGCGAGGGCAACAAGGTCGACGCCACCGTCCAGGCCGGTGCGACCTCCGTCGACCCCAGGACCGGCAAGGTCGTCGCGCTGTACGGCGGCGAGGACTACGT
Organism: Streptomyces sp. V2I9; assembly: GCF_030817475.1. Lineage (NCBI taxonomy): Bacteria > Bacillati > Actinomycetota > Actinomycetes > Kitasatosporales > Streptomycetaceae > Streptomyces > Streptomyces sp. V2I9. The sequence continues at coordinate 4,506,013 of NZ_JAUSZJ010000002.1, forward strand.
CAAGCACTACATCAGCAACGCCACCCGCCAGGACTACCAGCCCGCCTCCACCTTCAAGCCGCTGGTGCTCGCCTCCGCCCTGGAGAACGAGTCGACGACCCAGGACGGCAGCCTGATCGGGCTCAACACCGTCTACGACGGCACCAGCAAGCGGCCCGTCGTCGGCAGCGACACCCCGTTCGCCCCGCAGAACGAGGACGACCGCAGCTACGGTCGGATCTCCGTCCAGCAGGCGATGAACAACTCGGTCAACTCCGTCTTCGCGCAGATGATCGTCGACGTGTCGCCGGCCAAGGCCAAGGCGACCGCGCTCGCCCTCGGCGTACCGGACAAGAACTTCCCCGAGCGCCCCGCCGTCAGCCTCGGCACCATGAACGCCTCGACCTGGGACATGGCCGGGGCGTACGCCACGCTCGACAACCACGGCCGGAAGGTCACCCCGCACATCCTCCAGTCCGCCGAGCACCGCGACCGCACGGTGACGCCGCAGAAGCCCAAGCGGGAGCAGGCCATCAGCCGCGCCTCGGCCGACACCGTCACCAAGGCGCTCACCGGGGTCGTCGACGCGGGCTCCGGCCGCGAGGCCAACACCTCCGCCTACGACGCGGCGGGCAAGACCGGCACCTCCGAGGACAACAAGTCGGCCTGGTTCGCCGGGTACACCCCGGAGCTGACCACGGTCGTCGCCCTCTTCGGCGAGGGCGACGGCGGCCGCAAGCAGGTCTCCCTCACCGGTACGGCCAACTCCGGCCGCGCCAACGGCGGCGGCTTCCCGGCCCGCATCTGGGCCGACTACACCCTCGGCGCCCTCGGCGGCGGCTCGGACCGGACCTTCGACCTGCAGGACGTGGAGCGCGGCGAGGTGCCCGCGCCGCCGACCCCGTCCGACACGCCCTCCGAGGAACCCAGCGAGTCCCGGGAGCCGACCCCGTCGGACACCCCCTCCGAGAAGCCGAGCGAGACGCCCAGCGAGACCCCGACCACCCCCGCCCCGCCGACCAGCAGCAGCCCGCCGACCAGCACGCCGCCCACGGACCCGGAGTTCCCGCCGCTGCCCGGGGAGAGCGACGGCCAGCCGGGCGAGCGGCCCGGCGGCAACGGAGCGGCCCCGCGGTGAGGCCGTGACGACGGCAGGAGGGGGCGGGCCCGGCAGGGCCCGCCCCCTCCTGCCGTGCCGGGACCTCTACTGAGCCGCCCGCGCCGCCATCTCGAACCAGATGACCTTGCCCGTCGAGAGCCGCGTCGCGCCCCACCGCCGGGCCAGCCGGTTGACCAGGAACAGGCCGCGCCCGCCCTCGTCCGTCTCCCGCGCCTTGCGCTGCCGGGGCAGCTGCGGGGAGTCGTCGCCGACCTCGCAGCGCAGCACGTCCGTCCGCAGCAGCCGCAGCGTCACCGGCCGCTCCGCATAGCGCACGGCGTTGGTGACCACCTCGCTGACCAGCAGCTCCACCTCGTCGGCCAGGTCGTCCAGACCCCACCGGCTCAGCGCCCGGCGGGCCAGCCGGCGCGCCCGGCCCGGTGCGGCGTCCTCCGGCTCCAGGTGCCAGTACGCCACGTCGCTCGGCGCGATACCGTCGAAGCGGGCGGCGAGCAGCGCGATGTCGTCGTCCCGGTCGCCGGGCCCGAGCATGTCCAGCACGTCGTCGCAGAGCGCTTCCAGCGGCGGCGCGTGGTCCTGCCCGGTGAGCTGGGCGGTCGCCGCGAGGCGCTCCCGCAGCTGCTCGATGCCCGTCCACACGTCCCGCAGCCGCGACTCCACCAGTCCGTCGGTGTAGAGCAGCAGCGTGGCCCCGGCCGGCGCGTCCAGCTCGACCGCCTCGAAGTCGACGCCGCCCACCCCGATCGGGGCGCCCGCCGGCACCCGCAGCACCTCGGCCCGCCCGCCCAGGTGCAGCAGCACGGGCGGCGGATGTCCGGCGTTGGCCACGGTGATCCGGTGCGCGACCGGGTCGTACACCGCGTACAGGCAGGTCGCCATGCGGTCGCTGCCGAGGCGCTGCGCCTGCTCGTCCAGGTGGTGCAGCACCTCCTGCGGCGGCAGGTCGAGCTGGGCCAGGGTCTGCGCCGTCGTCCGCAGCTGGCCCATGATCGCCGCCGACGTCATCGAATGGCCCATCACATCGCCGACGACCAGCGCGACCCGGCTGCCGGGCAGCGGGATCGCGTCGTACCAGTCGCCGCCCACCCGCGCCGTCTCGGCCGCCGGGAGGTAGCGCGAGGCGAGCCGCACACCGGTGGGCTGGGGGAGCGAGTCGGGCAGCATCGTGCGCTGGAGCTCGTCGGCGATGTAGGCCTCGCGCCCGTACAGCACGGCCTTGTCGATGCCGAGCGCCGTGTGCGTCGCCAACTGGGCGGCGACCAGCAGGTCACTGGCCTCGAAAGCCGGCCGCTCGGTGCCGCGTACGAAGACCGCCGCGCCGATGACCCGGCGGCGTCCGCGCAGCGGGGCGAGGATCGCCCGGTGGCCGGTGGGGACGGACCGGCCCGGACCCAGCAGCTCCGGCAGCGCGGCCCGCGCCGCCGCCGAGTCCCCGAAGACCGGCCGCACCCCGCGCAGCACCTCGGCCAGCGCACCGCCCGGCCGCACCTCGCACAGCTCGGCGGCGGGCATCAGATCGGCCTGCGGATCGAGGATCAGCGGGCGCAGCCGCTCCGTCTCGGAGCCGACCGCCTCGGCGCCCTCCTCGTCGCTGACGCGCAGCCGGTCGCTGCGGCGCAGCCGCAGCACGAACGGGCTCACCGGGCGCTCGTCGCCCACCGGGAGCGGATCGCGCAGATAGACGAGGATCGCGTCGGAGAAGGTCGGGACGCTGGCCCGGCACAGCCCGAGCACGATCTCGTCGAGATCGATGCCGCGGGCGATCCGCCGGGTCGCCGCGCCGACGAAGCGCAGCCGGTCGCCCTCGCGGCGGGTGGCCGCCTGTGCTTCGGCGACGGCGGCCGCTCCGGGAACCGGGCCGGGCGCGGCGGCCGGAGCGGGCACCGCGGCCGCCGCGGCTGCGGCAGCGGCGTCCTGCTGCCGGGGCCGGGTGCGCTCCTGCTGCCGGGCCGCGAGCGGCTGCCGGCCTTCGTGGGAGGTGGGGTGCTCCGTCACGCGTGGGATTCCGTCCGTCCGGGCCGGTTGTATGAGGCAGTCACCTCGTGGGGCGCTACTGTGCCCCGGCAAGCGCGGGAAGAACAACGGCTGTCACCGGATGCCCCCGATGAAGGGGCCGAAACCGAACGCTGCGGACATGGCCGACGGGCGACCCCTCCGACGGCGGGCGTGGCGAGCGCGCGGCGGACAGCGTGCATGTCTCCACCCCCTCGTAGTGGCTCCCGCGTCCGAGCGGAACGTCCGGGCCCGTGGCCCGAACCTCCGCGCGGCCGGCGCGATGACGTGCGGTCAGTCCCGGTGTGGCGTCCGCTGGTTGCGGCGATCGGCCCTCCGTGCGTCCGGGCCTGCCGACCGGACCACCCGAAGGGTTCTTCCAGGGTCTCACGACGGCATACGGGCAGGGGTGCGGTCCCAGTCATCCGGCAGCGGCGGCACCGGCCACGCCGGATCGGGCCGCCAGTGCTCCCAGCCGTCCCGGAACGGCGACCCCCACCCGGTGATCACCTCCACCGCCGCCAGGCCCGCCTGCCGGACCCGCAGGGCGGTCCTCCGGTTCATCAGGCCGACCTGCTGCGCCTGCGCGAACTCGTCCTCGTCCAGCCATCTCCAGCTCCGGTCGGGGTTCACGGAGATGTCGAGAAAGTGATCCTCGGAATCCACCCCTCCGGACCATCGGCTGCGGGGCTCCTCCAGGTTCACGTACCAGTTGCGGAACATCCAGCCGCGGTCCCAGAACAGCCATACCGACCACGGCTCGCCGGGCCGGGCCAGCTTCAGCACGCCGGAGCCGAACCAGGTCGAACGGGCCGTGGTGCGCGGCGCGGTGTAGCGGGTGGCCAGCGGCTCGGCGTGCACCTGGGTGCCGTCCGCCAGCACCGGCCGTACGCACTCGGTGCCGGGCGCCATCCAGACGGCGAGCAGGTCGTCGGTGTCCTGGACGACGGTCACCGGGCGGCAGATGTGCACGGGCGGGACCCCGGCCGTCCCGTGGGCCCGGCCGTTGTCGCGGTAGCGCCAGAGGATCTGGTCCCCCGGCGCCCAGCGTGTGCTCTCTCCCGTACCTGTCATGGAGAGATCTTACGGAGCGCTCCCTCCGTCCCGCTGCGACTCAGCTCACCCGAGGCCGGGACCGGGGGCCGGCCGGGCCGCCGCGGGCCCGGTCCGGAGACCGGCCCGGCCCGCGAAAGAGCCGTGCCGGGCCCCGGAACCGCCGGTCACGGGCGGGTCATCCGCAGCACGTCCAGCGCCTCGTCGAGCTGCTCCGTCGTCAGATCGCCCCGCTCCACGTAGCCCAGGGCCAGGACCGTCTCGCGGATCGTCGTCCCGTCCGCGAGCGACTTCTTGGCGACATTCGCCGCCTCCTCGTAGCCGATGTACTTGTTGAGCGGGGTCACCACGGACGGCGAGGACTCGGCGTAGGCGCGGGCCCGCTCCACGTCGGCGGTGATGCCGTCGACCGTGCGGTCGGCCAGCAGCCGGGAGGCGTTGGCGAGCAGCCGTACGGACTCCAGCAGGTTCTTCGCCATCACCGGGAGCATCACGTTCAGCTCGAAGTTGCCGGCCGCGCCCGCAGCGGCCACCGTCGCGTCGTTGCCGGTGACCTGGGCCGCCACCATCAGGACCGCCTCGGGGATCACCGGGTTGACCTTGCCCGGCATGATCGACGAGCCGGGCTGCAGGTCGGGCAGCGCGATCTCCGCGAGGCCGGTGCGCGGCCCCGACGCCATCCACCGCAGGTCGTTGCAGATCTTCGTCAGTGAGACGGCGATGGTCCTGAGCTGGCCGGACGTCTCCACCAGCCCGTCCCGCGCACCCTGCGCCTCGAAGTGGTCGCGGGCCTCGGTGAGCGGCAGCCCGGTGGCCGCCGCGACTTCCGCGATCACGGCGGCGGAGAAGCCGGGCGGGGTGTTGATGCCGGTGCCCACCGCCGTGCCGCCCAGGGGCAGTTCGGCCAGCCGGGGCAGGGAGGCGCGCAGCCGCTCCACGCCGTGGCGGACCTGCGCCGCGTACCCGCCGAACTCCTGGCCGAGGGTGACCGGGGTGGCGTCCATGAGGTGGGTACGGCCGGACTTCACGACCTCCGCGAATTCGGCCGATTTCCGCCCCAGGGAGTCGGCCAGATGATCGAGCGCCGGGATCAGGTCGGCGGTGACGGCGGTGGTGGCCGCGATGTGGATGGAGGACGGGAAGACGTCGTTGGACGACTGGGAGGCGTTCACATGGTCGTTGGGGTGGACCTCGCGGCCCAGGCGCTCGGTGGCGAGGGTGGCGATCACCTCGTTGGCGTTCATGTTCGAGGAGGTACCCGACCCGGTCTGGAAGACGTCCACCGGGAAGTGGTCGTCCCAGCGGCCCGAGGCGACCTCCTCCGCCGCTTCCTGGATGGCGGCGGCGATGTCCGGATCCAGCACCTTCAGCTCGGCGTTGACCCGGGCGGCCGCGCCCTTGATCCGGGCCAGCGCCTCGATGTGCGCCCGCTCCAGGCGCTGCCCGGAGATCGGGAAGTTCTCCACCGCCCGCTGGGTCTGGGCCCGCCACTTGGCGTCCGCGGGAACCCGCACCTCACCCATCGAGTCGTGCTCGATCCGGAACCCGTCGCCGTCGGGGGCGGGGCCCGGCATATCGGCCGATGTGGGGACTGACCTGTCGACCATGGTGTTTAAACCTCCTGAAAAAGATGAGCACGTGTCTTGTTCTATGTATTCCCAAGCGGCCTACCGCCCAGTAAATACCGGGGGTAACCACTTACCGGGAGGCGCAATGAGGCGCACCAGCACCAGAGTTCGAGGGCACCGAAGCCTTCGCCGGCTCCGCTGTACGATCGCCGCCGCCGTCGCTCTCGCGGCTGCCGTCGGCGGTATGGCCGCCGCCGGACCCGCGGGCGCGACGGAGTCGGGTACCAGCTCTATCGCATCCACTCCTCTCCCGCCCGCCCTGGAAGCCGTCCGCGCGGCCGAGGCCACCCAGCTGTACGGGAGCCCCGCCGAGCGGCCGCTCGGCGACCGCAAGACCGGGCTGATCTCGCTCGGCGACAGCGAGATCTCCGGCGAGGGCGTCGGCACCTACGACCCCGGCACCAACGGGCCGGACAACTGGTGCCACCGCTCGCCGGAGGCCGCCATCCACCGCACGGGCATCGCGGCGGACGTCACGTACAACGTCTCCTGCTCCGGGGCCTATACCGGGAACATCAAAATCGGCGGGAACAAGCAGTACGCCGACGAGCTCGTGCAGAGCGACAGCCTCGCGATCAAGGCCCGCAACACCCGGATCAAGATGATCGTGCTGGTCGCCGGGGCCAACGACGACCTCCAGTTCGGTCCCGTCATGACCGACTGCGTGGTGCGCTACATCAGCCTCCAGGGCCCGTGCGAGCCCAAGTACGCGGGCGGCTGGCAGGCCCGTGTGGACGCGCTGGTCCCCAAGGTCGAGCAGACCGTCCGCGACCTGCGCACCGTCATGACGGACGCCGGATACGCGAACAACGACTACAAGCTCGTCCTGATGGGCTACCCGAGCCCCATCGGCCCGGACTTCCACGACAACCCGAGGTTCCCCGGCAAGCTGGCCTGCGGCGGACTCGGCTACGACTCCGACACCGTCTGGGGCCGCAACACCGCCGTGCCCGCCTTCCAGGTCGGCATGCGCAAGGCCGCCGCGAGCACCGGGGCCGCCTACCTCGACAACTCCCGGCTCTTCCACGGTCACGAGGTGTGCAGCGAGAGCCCCTGGGCGCGCGGCCTCTACATCGACCTGACCAAGCCCGGCCTGCCCGACGAGAACTCGGTCCGGCAGTCCTTCCACCCCAACGCGGCCGGCCACCGGGCCTTCGCGTCCTGCCTGACCCAGATGTACGGCTCCGGGCTGCGCGAGGCGAGCTGCGCCGACCCGGCGAGCACGGGGAACCCGGTCCTGACGCGGGCGGCCTGGGACGACGTGTTCACCCCGCTGAAGAACGAGGCCACCGGCAGCTGTGTGGACGTGCCGGCGTCGGTCACCCGTAACGGCACGGCCATCGGCGGCTGGGACTGCCACGGCGGGCGCAACCAGAACTGGTGGTACGACAGCGGTACGCAGACCGCCCGCACCGCGCTCAGCCACGACCGCTGCCTCGACGTGCCCGGCGCGAAGTACGACGCCGGCGCCACGCTCGTCGTCTGGGACTGCTCGGGCGCGGCCAACCAGAAGTTCGTCCGGCAGGCGGGCACGATCCGCCCGGCCGCCGCGACGGGCCTGTGTCTGACGCTGGCGGGGGCGAAGGACCCGCTCAGGCTCCAGACGTGCGACGGCAGCGCGAAGCAGCGCTTCGCGTAACCGGGAACGGGGGCGGCCGTGACGGTGCGGCCGCCCCCGTGTCGTGCCCCCGCCCCACGCCCCCGATGTCCTGCCTTCCCGGCCGGGGGCGACCGCGTCACGCCTCCTCGGCCGGAGCCTCCTCGGCCAGGGCCTCGGACAGCGCGCCCAGGGTCGGGGTCAGGTACAGCTGGCGCAGCGGTATGCCGGGCAGCCCGCGCTCGCGGGCGAGGGCGCCGATCCGGATCGCGTACAGGGAGTTGCCGCCCAGGTCCCAGAAGTCGTCGTCCGGTCCGACCTCCTGGACACCGAGCACGTCCCGCCAGACGGCGGCGAGGACGGCGTCCGGGGACGCGGGCCCGGCTCCGGCGGCGGGCCCGGCTCCGGCTCCGGTCCGTGCGGGCGCCGGGGCAGGGGGACGGCGAGGCCCGGACCCCGGCGCGGGCAGCCGGGCCCGGTCCAGCTTGCCGTGGGCGGTGAGCGGGAGGGCCGCCAGCACGGTCACCGTGGCGGGCACCATGTGCGCGGGCAGCAGCCGGGCGGCCCGCTCCCGTACGGGTCCGGGGTCCCCGTCCGCGTCCGGGGCGGGGACCACGTACGCGTCGATCCGCACGGCCGCAGCGTCCCCCGTCCCGCCGCCGGTCACGGTGACCGCCGCCGCCGACACCGCCGGGTCCTCCAGCAGGACGTGCCGGATCTCGCCCGGCTCGATCCGGAACCCCCGCACCTTCACCTGGTCGTCGATCCGGCCCAGGTGTTCCACCCTCCCGTCGGGCAGCAGCCGTCCGAGATCGCCGCTGCGGTAGAGCCGTCGTCCCGCCGGGTCCAGGGGGTCCGGGACGAAGCGTTCGGCGGTCAGGGCGGGCCGGTCCAGGTAGCCGAGGGCCACCCCCGCGCCGCCCACGTGGATCTCTCCGGGCGCACCCGGCGGCACCGGCCGCCCGTACGCGTCCAGGACCCGGACCGACCAGCCGGGCAGCGGCCGCCCCACCGACCGGGAACCGGCGAGGGCCTCGCGGCGGGTCACCGTGGCCGCCGTGACATGGACGGTGGTCTCGGTGATCCCGTACATGTTGACGACCCGGCAGCGGTCCTCCGGGTGCCGGTCGAACCAGTCCACCAGCGGACGGGCGTCCAGCGGCTCGCCGCCCAGCACCACCAGGCGCGGGGCGGCCGCCTCCGCCGCGCTCCGGTCGGCCGCCGCGAGCTGGGTGAACGCCGAGGGGGTCTGGCTCACCACGGTGACCTTCTCCCGGACCAGCAGGGCGTGGAAGTCCTCCGGCGAGCGCGTGGTCCAGTGGTCCACGACCACCAGCCGCCCGCCCGTCAGGAGCGCGCCCCAGATCTCCCACACCGAGAAGTCGAACGCCGCCGAGTGGAAGCACGTCCAGGTGTCGTCGGGGGAGAGGCCGAAATCCTCCCGCACGGCGTCCACCAGGGCCGTGACGTTGGCGTGCGGGACGAGGACCCCCTTGGGGCGGCCGGTGGAGCCCGAGGTGTGGATGACGTACGCGGAGGAGCTGGGCGTTCCGCGCGGCGCGGCGGGCCGGGGCGCGTGGCCCGTGAGGTCCGCCGGGTCCTCGACCGTCAGCCGGACGCCCGCGTCCCGCGCGGTGCGCGCCCGCCGGTCCGCCGGATGCTCCGGGTCCAGCGGTACGTACCCCGCGTCCGCCTTCAGGACGGCGAGCATCGCCGCCACCAGGTCGGCCGAGCGGTCCAGGCAGAGCCCGACGAGATCACCGGGACGGACGCCGTGGGCGTACAGGCCGTCGGCCAACGCCTCGGCTCGGGCCTCGAGTTCGGCGTACGAGAGGGTGGTGGAGCCGCAGGTGAGGGCGGGCGCGTCCGGGTGGGCGGCGACCCGGACGGCGAACGCCTCGTCGATGCGGGGGGAGGGCGGGGCCGTGCGCGTCGCCCCGAGCGCCAGTTGGGCGGCGGACTCCTGCTCGCTCAGCGGATCGAGCCGTGCGAGCGGCGTGCCGGGCGGAGCCTCGGCCAGCGCCCGGCAGACGCGGTGCACGTGGTGAGCCGGTACCGGGAGGGCGTCCGCGCCGGCCGGCAGGGCGGGGAGCCCCGTCCCGTCTCCCGCCGTCACCCCCGTCCCGTCTCCCGCCACCAGTTCCAGTGCGGGCGGGTCCTCGCCCCCGGCCGGGGCGACCGGCTCGGCGGCGAGCAGCTCCGCGACCGTACGGCCGGGCGAGAGGTCAGCCGTGAACACCGCGTACCCGTCGAGCGCCCCCAGTGCGTACGGCGGCCGGTCACGGGCCGGTACGGGGACGGCGACGCGCACCGAGGCCGCGCCCGTGTACCGTCCGGCGGTCACCGCGAGGGCCCCGGCCAGGCGGCGGGTCGCCTCGTCCAGACGCAGGTCCAGGGCGTACGGGCCGTCGACCGGGGTCACCGCCCCGGGGGCCGCGTCGCCCCGCAGCACCCGGCCGATGAGCCGCACCGAGCGGGCGTCCAGCGCGGCGGCGTCGGCGGTGAGCACGAGGTCGGGGCCGGGTGCGCCCTGTCCGTCCCCGTCCCGGTAGAGCAGCAGCACCGCGCGCAGCCGGTGGCCCGGCGCGAGCGGACGGCGGGCCTCGGCCGCGCGGCGGCGGACGGCCCGGTCCGAGGCGGCCGGGGCGGGGACGGTCTCCGTCCACAGCCGGGGGCGGCCCTCACCGGGCCACCACCGTTCCGCCGCCGCCGCGAGGACGGCGGCGAGCGCGGCTTCATCGGTGCCCGGCGGCAGCCGGAGCGTCAGGGTGTGCTGGACGGGCGGCACGAGCGCGACTCCTCGCGGAAGAGGGCGGACCGGGTCCTCGCGGAACACGGCGGAACAGGCGGAAGAACGGGGAACGGGGCCGAACACGGCGGTGCCCGGCGTCAGCGGGCGGTGAACCCGCCGTCCACGGTGACCACGCTGCCCGTCACCTGCCGGGACTCGTCCGAGGCCAGCCAGAGCACCGCGCTCGCCACCTCGTCCGGCTCCACCAGCGCGTTCATCGGCTGGTCCCGGACGAAGGCCGCCTCGTGCTCCGCGACCGGCACCTCCAGCGAGCGGGCGATCTCCGCCAGCATCCGGCCCTCCATCGCCCCGTCGTCCCGTACCGAGCCCGGACACACCGCGTTGACCCGGACCTTGCGGGGCGCGTAGTCCAGGGCCACCGCCTTCGTCAGGCCCACCAGCCCGTGCTTGGCCGCGACGTACCCCGCGAAGTGCCGGTAGCCCACCAGCCCGGCCGTCGAGGCGACGTTGACGATCGACCCGGACCCCCGCGCCACCATCCGGGCCCCCACCGCACGGATCGCCCGCCACGCGCCGCCCAGGTCCACGTCGATCATCAGCTGCCACTCGGCCTCGGTGATCTCGTGTGCCGGACGGCCCGAAGGGGCGGCGATCCCCGCGTTGTTGACCAGCACGTCGATCCGCCCGAACCGCTCCTCGGCCGCCCGAGCCGCCGACTCCAGCGCCGCCAGGTCCCGGACGTCCGCCTGCCGGGTCAGCACGGCGGACCCGAACTCCCCGCAGAGGGCGGCGGTGTGGGCGAGTTGGGACGCCGAACCGAGCGGGTACGGCACGCCGGGCAGCTCGCCCGGCACATCCAGCAACAGCAGGTCCGCCCCCTCACGGGCGAACGCCAGCGCACAGGCCCGGCCGAGACCCCGCGCCGCCCCGGTGATCAGCGCCGTCCGCCCCGCGAGCCGCCCCGGACCGCGACCGTCCCCGGTCACCGGCTTCCCGCCGCCCTCGCCCGTCACCGGTCCCCCGCCGCGCGTACCCCGGCCGCCACCAGGTCCAGCAGGTCGCCCGGACGCTCGGCGAGGTACATGTGCCCGCCGGCCGGTTCGGCCACCGTCAGCTTCCCCGTCGTCGCCCGGCCCCACCCGGCCGCCTCCGCCGCGCCGACCAGGGCGTCGTCCCGCCCCCGGACCGACAGCACCGGAACGCTCAACGGCCCCTCGAAGGAGGGGACATACGTCTCGTGGAGCCGGACGTCCGCCCGGAGCGTCGGCAGCAGCAGCTCCCGCATCTCCGGGTGCGCGAGCGCCGGGTGGTCGTACCCGGCGAAGGTCCGGACGCGGGCCGCGAACTCCTCGTCCGGCAGCCCGTCCGCCCGGTCCGTACGCGGCGTCCACGGGCCGGGCGCACCGCTGACCACCAGCGCGTCCAGGCGGATCGCCCCGCCCGACCGCTCGATCCGGTGCGCCACCTCGTACGCGAGCACGGCACCCATGCTGTGCCCGAACAGCACGGCCCGGCCGCCGCCCCCCGCCCCGCTGCCGAGCGCCGCCGCCACCTGCGCGTACGCGTCGTCGGCGGCCGGAGCCGCCGAGGTGTACGCGGGCTCCGCGAACCGCTTCTCGCGGCCCGGCAGGGAGACGGGGAGAATCCGCAGACCCTCCGGTGCCAGGTGCTGCCAGGGTGTGAAGAAGGAGGGGCCGGCCCCGGCGAAGGGCAGGCAGATGAGGACGGTGTCTTCGTCGGCCACGGTCGATCCTGTTCTCTTTCGCTTCTCTTTCGCTCTGTTCACGGAGTCCGGCCCACGGTGTCCGGGCCCACCCGGTCTCCGGCCTTACGGGGGTCCGGCCCTACGCCCTTACGGGGGGTCCGGCCATACGGGGGGCCCGGCTCACCGGGTCCGGGCTTCCGGCGTCCGCTTCCTCCGGCGGCCGTCGGCCCGGACCGTGGTCACTCCCCGGTCATGATCGTGGTGAGGATCGCGGCGAGGTGGCCCGGATCGTCGACCCCGCACATCTCGCGCGCCGAGTGCATCGACAGGCCGGGCACCCCGACGTCCACCGTCGTCACGCCGAGCCGGGCCGCCGTGAGCGGGCCGATCGACGTGCCGCAGGGCATCGCGTTGTTGGAGACGAACGGCTGCCAGGGGGCCCCGGCGCGTTCCGCCGCCGCCGTGAACACCGCGATGCCGGTGGAGTCGGTGGCGTACCGCTGGTTGACGTTCACCTTGACCGTCGGGCCGCCGTTGGGGAGCGGGCAGTGGTCGGGGTCGTGCCGGTCCGCGTAGTTGGGGTGCACGGCGTGCGCCATGTCGGCGGAGACGCAGAACGCGCCCGCCAGCGCCCGTGACCAGTCCTCCCCGCTGCCGCCGCGCGCCGAGACGGACCGCGACAGGACGCGCTCCAGCAGCGGGCTCTGCGCCCCCGTCTCGGAACCGCTGCCGACCTCCTCGTGGTCGAAGGCCGCCAGTACCGGTACGACGGAGGGCCGCGCGGCCCCCGTCGCCGCGTTCACCAGCGCGGTCACCCCGGCGTGCACCGAGACCTGGTTGTCCAGCCGGGACGCCACCACGAACTCCCGGTCCGCGCCCAGGTATCCGGGCGGCTGCACGTCGTGCAGCATCAGGTCCCAGGCCAGCACGTCCGCCGGGTCCTCCCCGGCGGACGCCGCGACCCGCCGCAGCAGCTCGCCCTCACGCGGCTCGCCCAGCGCCCAGACCGGCGCGATGTGCCGCTGCCGGTCCAGCGCCACGCCCTCGTTCACCGAACGGTCCAGATGGATGGCCAACTGGGGGACCCGCAGCAGGGGTTCGTCGATCCGGACCAGTCGGCTGCGCGGGGTGCCGTGGGGGCCGCGCAGGGCGAGCCGGCCGGAGATGCCGAGGTCCCGGTCGAGCCAGGTGTTCAGGGGGACCCCGCCGTAGATCTCCACGCCGATCTGCCGCCAGCCCGCGGTCCCGGTGTCCGGTGCGGGCTTGACCCGCAGGTTCGGGGAGTCGGTGTGGGTGCCGACGATCCGGAACGGGGCGTGGGCGGGCGCGTCCTCGGGGACGTACCAGGCGATCAGCGCGCCGGCGCGGCTGACGAAGCAGCCTCCCGTCGCCCCCGTCCAGTCGTCCGTACCGCGCAGTTCGCGGAAACCGGCCTTCTCCAGGCGCTGGGCCGCGCTCGCCACCACGTGGTACGGGGAGGGGCTGGCGGTGATGAAGGCGAGCAGGTCGTCGGTGTGGCTGCGGTGGGGGGCCGGAGTCATACGGCGTCCGCCTTTCCGGTGTCGGGCAGTGGGTGCGAGGGTGCGGAGCGCCCGGTCGAGGGGCGATCCCCGAGGAGTTCCCGCACCGGCCGGTCGGGCCGGGCGCAGAACTCCGCGAGCAGGTCGGTGTACGAGGAGAGCAGGGCGTGGGCGGTCGGGTGGTCCCACAGGTCGGTGGAGAATTCCAGGAACGTTCGATAACCCTTCGCGGGGTCCCGGCGCGGCGCAAGCCCGAAGCACAGTTCGCTGCGGGAAAGCGGCGGTGCCAGATCGGCCACCTCGACCCGGAGACCGGGGATCTCGATGTCCGTGTCCACGGAGTTCTGGAACGCCAGGACGTGCGGCACCCGGTCGGGGACGCCGACAGCGCCCGCGTCCCGCATCGCCCGCATGATGCGCGCGGTGGGCAGGACATGGGCCATGGCGCCGAGCGCGCCCGCACCCGTACGGACCGCGAACTCCGCGCAGGTCTCCTCAAGATTGGCCGAATCCAGTCGCACGCGGACCATCACCGCGGTGGATGTCATCGCGACGAGCGACTCCGACGCGATGGACTCGCGGTTGGCGTACGGCACGCTCAGCAAGGTGTCCGTTTCCCCCGAGAGCCGGGTCAGGAACACCCCGAGGGCCGCCGCCGCGACCGCGAACGGAGTGGTGCCCCGCGCGGTCGCCAGCTCCTCCACCGCCGCCCGTACCGCACCCGGCGCGACCCCGCGCACGGTGTCCCCGCGCCCGCTCAGCTTCTGCGGGCGCGGCCGGTCGGTGGGGACGGGGACGGCGGGCGGCACCCCGTCCAGGTAGCGCGCGCAGAACGCGGCCCGCTCCGCCTCGACGCCCGGATCGTGGTGCTCACGCTGCCACCGGGCGTATCCGGGGGCCTGCATCGCCGGGGCGGGCAGGCCGTGCGGGACGCCCGTGGCGGCGGCCGTGTACAGCGCCGCGATCTCCGAGAGCAGCAGGGACAACGCCCAGCCGTCCGCGCACACGTGGTGCAGGACGAACATCAGCTCCCAGCGGTCCTCCTCGACCCGCAGCAGCCGGGTCCGGGGCACCAGGGGCCGCCCCAGCTGGAAGGGGGCTGCCGCGTCCGCCCGGCACAGGGCGTCCGCGCGGGGCCGCCGCTCGCCGGCCGGCAGCCCGGTCAGGTCCTCCACCGGCAGCGTCACCGGTTCGGCCGCCACCACCTCCTGCCACCACGGCCCGTCCGGGGCGTCCTCCTGGACGTACCGGGTGCGCAGCGCGTCGTGCCGGGCGACCACCTCGGACACGGCGGACCGCAGGGCCGCCGGGTCCAGCGCGCCGGTGAACGTGATCCGCGTCGGTACGTTCCACACGGCGGGGTCGGGCACGCCGTGGTGCCCGGCGATCATCCGGGCCTGCTGGTCGCTGACGGGGGCGCGGTCGACGACGGCCGACGGGCCGGGCCCCGCCACCGGCGGTGTGCCGTCCGCGAGTTGCGCCGTCATGGCCCGGAGGGTGGCCTCGGCGAAGAAGTCCGTCAGGGGATAGGCGACCCCGAGGGTGTCGCGCACCCGGTTCACCAGCCGGATCGCGGCGATCGAATTGCCGCCCAGATCGAAGAAGTTGGCGTCGTCGGGGAAGCCGCGCAGATCGAGGACGGACTCCCAGACCCCGCGGAGGCGGGCGGCGGTGTCCTGGTCCGGCCGTGCGCCGGGCTCTGCCCGCG
Organism: Streptomyces sp. V2I9; assembly: GCF_030817475.1. Classification (NCBI taxonomy): domain Bacteria; kingdom Bacillati; phylum Actinomycetota; class Actinomycetes; order Kitasatosporales; family Streptomycetaceae; genus Streptomyces; species Streptomyces sp. V2I9. Next base: position 4,521,067 of record NZ_JAUSZJ010000002.1, read on the forward strand.
GCTCGTCCATCGCCTCCAACCGCTCCGCGAGATCCGCGAGATACGCGTCCGCCGTGCCCGCGTCGAACAGGTCCGCGTCGTAGCGCAGCCGCAGCCGCAGACCCCCGTCCGGGGCGTGGGTGGCCATCAGCGCCAGCTCCAGGGGGGCCGACTCCGTCCCGGCCGGCACCGCTTCCGCGCGCAGACCCGGCAGCTCGATTCCGGCCAGCGCCGCGCGGTCCAGATCGACCGAAACGGTCACCAGCGGGCGCGGATTCCCCGGATCCGGGTGCACGGCTGCCAGCAGCGCGTCCAGGTCCACCCCGCTGTGCTCCTCCGCCGCGAACAGAGCCCGGCTCGTCGCCCGTACGGCCTCCGGCAGAGGCGTGGCGTCGGTGGCGGAAAGCGACAGCGGCAGCAGCGCCACATGGAAGCCCACCGTGTCCGCCGTCTCCGGACTCCGCCGCCCGAACGTCGTGCCGAGCAGGAACGCGTCCTGGCCCGACCTCCGCCGCAGCACCCCCTGCCAGGCCGTGCACAGCGTGGCGAACAGGGTCACCCCCTGCCGCCCGCTCCACTCCCGCAGCCGGTCCGCCGCCGCCCGGCCCACGGTCCGGGCCACCGACCCGCCGTGGCCCGCCACCCGGCGGCCGCGCGGCCGGTCCGTCGGCAGGACCAGCACCGGGGGCTTCTCGCCCAGCAGCTCCCGCCACCAGGCCAGGTCGGCCGGGTCGCGGGTGGGCTCGGGGGCCCCGACGGTCGTCCCGGCGGGCCGCGCGAAGACCGGCGCACGCCCGGCGCGGGCCGCCGTGTACAGCTCCTGGAGGTCCCCGGCGACCAACGCGGCCGAGTGCGCGTCCGTGATGATGTGGTGCATACCGAGGACCAGGACGTGGTCGTCGTCGGCCAGCCTCAGCAGCCGGGGCGTGAACAGCGGCCCCTCCGCCAGGTCGTAGGCCCGGCCGCTCTCCTCGGAGAGCAGCGCCCCGATCGCGCCCTCCGGGTCCGTCCCCCGGGCATCGGACAGCGCCAACGGGATGCGCAGCCCCTCGCGCACGACCTGGACGACACCGGCCCGTCCGTCGCCCCGGAACACGGTCCGGAGCCCCGCGTGCCGTTCGACCAGCCCGTCCACCGCCGCCCGCAGCGCGTCCACGTCCAGCGGCCCGCGCAGCCTCACGGCCTGCGTCTCGTTGTACGCCGCCGGGTTCTCCAGCACCTGCGCGGCCAGCCAGAGCCGACGCTGCGCGGAGGTGGCGGGCGCGACGGTCTCCCGCACGGCGGGCTCCACCGGGTTCGCCGCCCGCTCCCGCGTCCGGCGGCGCAGGACGTCCAGGTGCGCCAGCCCCGCCCTCAGCCGCTCGCGGTCCATCCCGAAGTCGACCAGCGCGGCGATCTCGTCCACCCCCGCCCCGCGCAGCGCGTCGACGAACGGGGCGACGGTCGCGGGGGTGCCGATCAGCGCCCGCCGGTCGCAGTAGCGGTCGTAGGCGCGGCGGAACAGGTAGTCCAGGTCCTCCTCGCTCGCCGCCGCCACGTCCTCGCGCCGCTGCCCCGCCGCCGTCGCCGCCGAGCGCATCAGCAGCGAGGACCGCAGGTAGCGCACCATCGGCTCCAGCGCCTCGGCCCGCGCGGTGGCGTGGTCGTCGCCGAGATACGTGTGCACCAGCACCGTCACCCGCCCGGCCGCCGGGTCGAGCCCGCACTCCGCCCGCGTACGCCGGTAGTGCCCGATGTTCGCGGCCAGTTCCTCCACGGTCTGGCCCATCAGGTTGGTGACGACCCCGAGACCGCGCCGGGCCGCCTCCTCGTACGAGCCCCGCCGCCCGGAGGTGGCCAGGAAGAACGGCGGCTCCCCCTGCACCGGGCGCGGCCTTACCCGGATCTCCGCCTCCACGCCCTCGCCCGTGCGCCGCCGCACCGCCTCGCCCCGCCACAGCCGCCGCACCTCGTCCAGGTGGTCGAAGGCGATCCGCCGCCGGTCCGCGTACCGGTCCGGGTGCAGGGCGAAGTCCCGCGCGTGCCAGCCGGTGGCGCAGCCGATGCCGACCCGTCCGCCGGAGAGGTTGTCGACCACCGACCACTCCTCCGCGATCCGCACCGGATCGTGCAGCGGCAGGACGACCGAGCCCGCGTTGATCCGGATGCGCCCGGTCTCGCGGGCCACGGCGGCGGCGAGCACGGAGGGGTTGGGGAAGAGCCCGCCGAAGGAGTCGAAGTGCCGCTCCGGCAGCCAGACCGACGAGAATCCGTGCTCGTCGGCGAAGCGCGCGGTCTCCAGGAGGCTGTCGTACGCCTCCGGGGCAGCGGTCCTGTCGGACGCGGCCCGCTCTTCGGCCTCCGGGTGGCCGCCGAAGAAGTAGATCCCGAAGTCGGGTGCGGGCCGCGGTACTCCGTCCCGCCTCGTGGCCGTCGCGCGGACCGGACGGGGGAAGAACCCGCCGTCGCGCAGCTCGCGCAACGACCCCTCCACCGCCTCCGCGACCCGGTGCACGTCGTCCTCCGTATGGGCGGTGGACAGGTAGAAGCTGCGCCACTCCCATACGTACACGCCGCGCAGTTGGAGGTGGTGGTAGAGCAACTCCAGGTCCGCCCGGTGCCGGAAGCGGAACATCGACCCGAAGTGGGCCAGTTCCAGAGGGAATTCCTCGTCGCGGAAGAAGGAGTTGAGCCGGTCGGCGAGCGCCCCGGTACGGGCGTTCAGCCCGCTCTGGAGTCCGGGCCCCCGCTCGGTGAGGTGGGTGAGGACCGCACGGGCCGCCGCCATCGACAGCGGGTGCTGCATGTACGTCCCGCCGATGAACGTGGTCTCGCGCGAGGGCCCGCCCGGCTCCCCGTACCGCCAGAACCCGCCGTCCACCCCGTCGAGCAGGTCCGCCCGCCCGGCCACCGCGCCGATCGGGAACCCCGCCCCGAGCGCCTTGCCGTACGTGGCGAGGTCCGGCACCACACCGAAGTGGGCCTGCGCGCCGCGCGGGTGGGGACGCAGGCCGGTCAGCATCTCGTCGAAGAGGAGCACGATGCCGCGCCGGGCGGTGAGTTCGCGCAGCGACCGCACGAACTCCACCGGCCGCAGACCGGGGTTGCGGCACTGCACCGGCTCGACGAGCACGGCCGCGATCGTGTCCCTGAGGGCGTCGATCGTCTCCAGCGCCTCCTGGGCCCCGTACTCCAGCACGATCAGTTCCGCCACCGCGCTGGCCGGAATGCCCCGCGAGACGGGTACGGCGTGCTGCCCCGGGGCGCCGGGGCGGCCGAGGACGGAGTCGATGTGGCCGTGGTACGAGCCCCGGAACATGACGACCTTGTCGCGCCCGGTCGCGGCACGGGCCAGCCGGATCGCCGCCGAGTTCGCCTCCGTGCCGGACGAGGCGAAGGCGACCCGCTCCATGCCGGTCAGCGCGGCGAGCAGGGCGGCGGCCTCCCCGGTGTCGGGGGACCGGGGGCCGAAGCGCAGCCCGTCGGCGAGATGGCGGCGCACGGCCTCGGTGACCGGCTCCGCCTCATGGCCGAGGAGCAGCGCGCCGAACCCCATGGTGATGTCGGTGTAGTCGTTGCCGTCCACGTCCGTGAGGCGGGAGCCGTGCGCCGAGCGGGCGGCGATCGGGTAGAGCATCTCCTTGGTGGCGTCCCGGAACCCCACGACGGCCCGGCTGTCGGCCAGCACCGAACGGTGCCGCTGAGCCAGCTCCTTGGAGGTGCGGGTGCGCTCGGTGAACCGCCGGATCAGGGACGCGGTGTGGGCCCGCTGGGCCGCGTCGGACCCTGCCCCCGCCATCCCGCCCGCCGGGTCCACGACGAGGCGGGGGCCGTGGCCGGCCGCGGCGGTGGCCTCCGGGCGCCCGGTCCCGTCGGGCGAGGCGGTCGGTCCCGCCGAGGCGGGCGTCCCCGTCGCGCGGGCCGCGTCCCGTGCCGCTCCCGGTACGGCCTCCGGCCTGGCCCGTGGCACCGACTCCGCTCCGGCCTCCCGCGCCGCCGCGAGCTGGGCGGTGAGCGCACGCGACAGCTCCGCCGCCCTGGCCACGGCGGCGGCACTGCCGGCGGACGGGGCCGTCCCCGCGCTCATCGGACGTCCGAGCCGGTGCGGGCGGTCAGCAGCGCGACGGCCTCGGAGAGCTGGGTGATCATCGCGGCCTGCGTCTCGGCCACGCGGCGTATCTGCTCGGACAACGCGGCGACCTCGGCGCGGGTGGCGTAGACGGGCGCGGGCGGCTCGGGGGCCGTGGTCCTGGTGGCGGACGTGTCCGTGCCGGGTGCGCCGCCGCCGGACGCGACGGCGGCAGCCGCCCGGGCGTCCCGTGCCTCGGCTGCGGACGGCGGCGGGGACGGGGACGGGGCCGGAGACGGAGACGGAGAGGGGGCGAGGAGGGGGGACGGCAGGGGTGTCGGAGCAACGTGCGCCGTCGTCGCGGGGGCCGCCCGCCCCGCTATCAGCGCGGCCGTCAGACGGGGTGTCCCCGCCTCCTCCAGGATCTCCCGCATGCTGATCTCCGCGCCGAACTCCGCCTCCAACTGCCGCACCATCCCGATGAGCTGGAGCGAGTCCGCGCCGAGCCCGACGAACGTGCGGTCCGCCTCGACCTCGTCGGGCCGGTGGCCGAGATGGTGCGCGGCCAGCGCCAACACCCTTTCCAGAACGTCCTGTTCGAGCATGCGATCCTCCGGGAAGCGTGGGGACGGACGAGCGGCCCCGCGACCGGGCGCTTCCCGCGGCGGCCCGAGCGGACCACGCGGTGCGGGCGGTGCGGGCGGACTGTGCGGCGCGGCGGACGCCGGGGGTGTGTACGGAGCCGGGCCCCTCCAGTACGACCGGCGCCGGAAGGGATACGTGGGCAGCCGGACGCGCCGGCCGCCGCAGCCGTCGAGCAGCGCGGCCCAGTCCACCGGGGCCCCGGCGCAGTGCAGCGCGGCCACCGCCCGCTCCCCGTCCCGTGTCGGTACGCAGACCGCGTCCGGCAACGACCGGCGGACCATTCCCGTCAGCACGGCCGACGGCCCCAGCTCGACCAGCAGCGGAGGACCGTCCTCGGGACCCCCGGCCCCGGCGCTCCGGCCCAGCCGCTCCAGGACGGCGGCGAAGTCGGCCGTGCGACGGGCCTGCGCGACCAGGTACGCGGCGTCCGGCCGCCACCCGGCGGGGCGGACCGTGCCGTCGATGCCGTCGATGAACTCCGTGTGCAGCGCGCTGATTCCGACCTTCTCGGCCAGCGCCCGGAACTCCTCCAGCAGCGGGTCGAGCAACGCCGTGTGGAACGCCCGGTCCACCGCCAGCACCTCAGCGGCCTCCCCCCGCGCCGCCAGCAGCTCCCGGACCGCGTCCACCGCCTCCGGCGGGCCGCCCAGCACGTGGTGGGCCGCCCCGTTGACCACGGCGAGCTCCAGTCCGGGGACGGCCGCCAGCAGCTCCCGCACCCGGTTCCGGCGGACGAACACGGCGACCATCGCCCCCGGAGCGGACCGTTCCTCCATCAGCCGCCCGCGCCCGCACACCAGCCGCATCGCGTCCTCGGCCTCCAGCGCCCCGGCCACGCAGAGCGCCGCGTACGCGCCGACGCTGTGCCCGGCGACCCGGACCGGGACGACCCCGAGCGACTGCCACAGCCGGGCCTGGGCGAGGTGGAGGGCGAACAGGGCGGGCTGCGCGAAGGCCGTGTCCCACCGGCCGGGGCCCCGCCCGCCGACGATCCGGTCGAGGAAGTCGCCCCGTCCGCTCTCCTCGGCGTACACACGGGCGCACCGCTCCAGCGCCTCGGCCACCGCCGGGAAGCGCGCGGCGAGTTCGGCGCCCATGCCCGGATGCCCGCCGCCCTGCCCGCTGAAGAGGAACACGGGCCGGCGGACGCCGCCCACGACCCCGGTCGCGTACGCCTCGCCCGCCGGGGCCCCGGAGAGGAACGCGTCGAGGCCGAGGACCGGGTCCGCGGTGGTCACCACCAGCCGGTGCGGCAGGAGCCGCCGGCCGAGCGCGGTGGTGGTCAGGAGATCGGCGGGGGCCGGGGGAGCGTCGCCCGCCAGACGGTCCCGCAGCGCACCGGCGTACGCCCGCAGGGCGTCCCCGTCCGCGGCCGAGAGCGGCAGCAGCGCGGGCACGGGGGCCGACGGCGGGGCAGGTACGACGGGCACGGCCTCCGGCGCCTGTTCCAGGATCACATGAGCGTTCGTACCGCCCATGCCGATCGCGTGCACACCGGCTCGCCGCACCCCCGGCAGCGGCCAGCCCCGCTCCCGTACCGGCAGCAGGAACGGACTGTCGTCCACCGCCAGCGCCGGGTTGGGGCGGGCGAAGTTCACCAGCGGGGGGACCACCCCGTGGCGCAGCACCTCGACGGCCTTGATCAGACCGGCCAGTCCGGCGGCGCTGTCCAGATGGCCGATGGCGGGCTTCGTCGAGCCGAGCGCGCAGTACCCGGACCGGTCGGTGTGGACGCGGAACGCCTCGGTCAGGGCGGCGAACTCGATCGGGTCGCCCTTCAGGGTGCCCGTGCCGTGCGCCTCCACATAGCCGATCGACGCCGCGTCCACCCCCGCCGCGCGCAGCGCCCCGAGCACCGCGTCCCGCTGTCCGGCGACTCCGGGAGCGGCGAACCCCCCTCGGCCCGATCCGCCGGGCCCCGCGCCCGCGTCGCCGCCGAAGCCCTTCTCCGCGCCGTCGTTGGTGACCGCCGAGCCCAGGATCACCGCGTGCACGGTGTCGCCGTCGGCCAGCGCCCGCGCCAGCGGCTTGAGGAGGACGGCGGCGGCCCCGTTGCCTCCGACCGTGCCGTCCGCCTCCGCGTCGAAGGCCCGCACGGTGCCGGTGGGGGAGAGGGTGGAGCCCTTCACCGGGACCTGGCCGCCGACCTGCGGCAGATGGAGGGCGGCCGAGCCCACCAGCATCAGGTCCGCGTCCCCGGCGCGCAGCGCCTGGCAGGCCAGGTGCACCGAGACCAGGGAGCTGGAACAGGCCGTCGACACCGTGAGCGCGGGCCCGGTCAGCCCGAGCCGGAAGGCGGTCCGGGTGGCGATGAAGTCCGGGTAGGTGCCGACCTGCACCTGCTTGGCGGTCATCCAGTCGCCCGAGGCGGCCTCCGCCGCCAGGTTCTCCGCCAGATAGCTGTGCAGCGAGTACAGGCGGTAGCCGGAACTGCCGTACACCCCGATCCGTAGGGGCCCGCCGTCCGGCCCCGGCCCCCCGTCCCGGCGCCCACCCGCGTAACCGCCGTCCTCCAGCGCGTGGAAGCAGCACTCCAGGAACAACCGGTGCTGGGGATCGGTGAGTTCGGCCTCCCGCCCGCTCATCCCGAAGAAGCCGGCGTCGAAGCCGTCCACCTCCGCCAGGAGCGCGCTCGCCCCGGTGAACCCGCGCTGTCCGTACCGCTCCGCGGGCAGCCCCGCCGCCGCGAACTCGGCCCGGCCGAACCGGCGTACGTGGCTGACCCCCGCCCGGATGTCGCGCCAGTACGCCTCGGGGGTGTCAGCCCCCGGAAACCTCAGCGCCGTCCCGATCACCGCGATCCGGTCGTCCCTCAACGGCCTCTCCCTTTCGCAGCCCAGCACGCCCAGCCCCCTCGGTACGCCCCGCCCGCCGCAGCGCCGCCACCCTCAGCAGGAACACGGCGGCGACGACGATGGCGGCGCCATGGGACCAGCCCACCACGACCAGCGGGGAGAACCGGTCGAGGGCCGCCGCCACGAGGATCATGCCGACGCCGAAGCCGAGATTCTCCAAGGTGGCCGAAAGCCCGAAGGCGTGCGCGCGCAAACCGGCCGGAAGTGTCTGCAGGTGCGAGGTGTACGAGACCTCCGTGAGGCCGTCCGCGGCCCCCGCGACCAGCGCGATCACCGCCGTCACCGCCAACGGGAACCCGGCGAACACCGCGATGAACGCGGCCGACATCACCACCGTGCCGTAGCCGAAACCGAGCGCCCCCACCGAGCGGCCGGTGCGCTGCGCGTACCGCTGGATCACCTGCTGGGCCCCGATGTTGCCGAGCGCCCACACACACCAGAACGCGCTGACGAACACGGCCGGGTCCGACGCGTCCAGCGAGGCCGAGTAGATCGGCAGGGCCGCGTTGTGGGACGAGGAGCCGAACGCGTCCACCCCGCGCAACGCCACCATCAGGCCGAGTCCGGGGGCCGCGGCGAGCGCCAGGAAGGCCACCGGCCGCCACCGGCGGCCGCCCCGGACCTCCTCGGCCCCGGCTCCCTCACCGGCCGTGCCGCCCATCGCCCCGTCAGCCGCCGCCCCGTCGTCCGCCGCCGTGCCACCCGCTCCCCTGCCGCCCGCGATCGGCAGCAGCGCCACTGTCACCGCGCAGATCACGAACGTCGCCATGTCGACCAGGAAGGCGGCGGTGTACCCGACGAGGGTGACCACCACGCCCGCCGAGGCGAACCCCGCCACCATCGCCAGCGAACGCCCGGTGATCGAGAGCGAGTTGGCCCAGGCCCTGCGGTCCTCGCCGACCATCTCCGGGATCGAGCTGCGCAGCGCCACCATGAACAGCGTGCCGCACGCCCCGATCACCACCGAGACGGCCATCAGCGCCCCGGTCAGCAGACCGTCCGGCGCCAGGACGAGCAGCAGCATCACGGCGCCCTGCCCGATATTTGCCCACAGCATCACGCTTTTCGCGCTGAACCGGGCGAGAAGGCCGCCCACCACCAGCCCGGCGACGAATCCCGACGCCAGCCGCACCGCCATGAACAGTCCCATGGCCAACGCCCGGCCCGTCGTCTCGTAGACGAAGAGATTGAGCGCCACCATATTCAGGAATGTGCCGTAGGAAGACACCGCGTATCCGGCGACGAGGAATCGGAAACGGCGTTCGGAGACCGCCCTGTCCCGGTTCTTCCCGGCCTCGCCCAGCGGTTCGTTCGCCTTCGGCCCGTCCGCGCCGTCGATTCCAGATGTCACCCGGACATACTCGCCGAGTACGGACGCGGGGCAGGCGGCTCCCGATTGCACAAAGGTAATCTGCATCCTTGTGAAGGACGATCATTCCCCCTCACCGGTATGTGATTGCCGTGAATCACCCTCGGACCGGTCGATACCGGAACAACCCTGCGAGGCGGCGCTCGCGACCTATCGCCGTGCGCTGACGGAGGGCGGCCTCCCGGCCGACGCCGCACCGCCCTGCCTGCGGTCCCTGCACCTGATGGTGGCCGACCGGGAGGCCCCCGGCCGCCTCATCCCCGTACCACCGGAGACCGCCTCGTTCGCCGCCCTCGCCCCGATCGAGGAGGCGATCGCCGAGCAGCGGCGCACCCTGCGCTCCACCCGCGCCACACTCGCCGCCTTCGAGGGCCTCTACGCCGAGATGAACCGCCAGGAACGCCCCGCCCTCACCCGGCTCTCCGGGCAGGCCGTCATCGCCAAGGCTCTGGTCGCCGGTGCCGCCGGCTGCCGTGCCGAGGTCCGCACCGCCCACCCCGGCGGCGGACGTCCCGCCCACATCCTGGAGGAGTCCCTCCCGCGCGACCTGGACAACCTGCGGCGCGGCATCCGCCAGCGCACCCTCTACCAGCACACCGTTCGTTCGGACCGCACCACGCTCGCGTACATCGAGCAGGTGACCGCCGAAGGGGCCGAGATCCGGACGCTGCCCGAGGTCATGGACCGGTTCATCGTCTTCGACCGGGACCTCGCCCTCATCCCGTTCTCCGACGATCCGCACACGGCGCTGCGCGTCCGCCACCCCTCGCTCGTCCGCTTCCTGGTCCGCCACTTCGACGAGGCATGGTCACGCGCGGTCCCCGTACGCCCCGAACGCGCGCCGCTGCGCACGCCCGTGGTCACCTCCGACCTCCAGCGCGCCATCCTCCAGGCCGTCGTCAACGGAGAGACGGACGCCGCCATCGCCCGCCGGATCGGCATGAGCCGCCGCAGCGTGGCCGAGCACATGCGCAAGGTCTCCGAGCAACTGGGCAGCAACAGCCGGGCCCAACTCGGCTACCTGGTCGCGACGTCGGGCCTGCTGGACGACTGACCACGCATGGAGGGCCCGTCCGCACGGACGGGCCCTCCACGCGTGCGTACGGGTACGGGTCAGGCGAGGCCCGGCCCCCGTACCGGAATGCTGGTGAACGTCGGTGCCGGAGCCGGCTCGGTGAAGAAGTCGTTGCCCTTGTCGTCGACGACGATGAACGCGGGGAAGTCCTCGACCTCGATCTTCCAGACCGCTTCCATGCCGAGCTCCTCGTACTCGACGACCTCGACCTTCTTGATGCAGTCCTGCGCGAGGCGGGCCGCCGGGCCGCCGATCGAGCCGAGGTAGAAGCCGCCGTGCGCGTCGCAGGCGTCGGTGACCTGCTTGCTGCGGTTGCCCTTGGCGAGCATCACCTTCGAGCCGCCCGCCGCCTGGAACTGCTCCACGTACGAGTCCATCCGGCCGGCCGTCGTCGGACCGAACGAACCGGAGGCGTACCCCTCGGGCGTCTTCGCCGGGCCCGCGTAGTACACCGGGTGGTCCTTCAGGTACTGCGGCATCTCCTCGCCGGCGTCCAGCCGCTCCTTGATCTTGGCGTGCGCGATGTCGCGGGCAACGACCAGCGGGCCGGTCAGGGAGAGCCGGGTCTTGACCGGGTACTTGGTCAGCTCGGCCAGCACCTCGTCCATCGGCCGGTTGAGGTCGATCTCCACGACCTCCCCGGACTCGTCCAGGTGCGCGTCGGTGGTGTCCGGGAGGAAACGGGCCGGGTCCTTCTCCAGCTGCTCCAGGAAGACGCCCTCGGCGGTGATCTTCGCGGTGGCCTGGCGGTCCGCCGAGCAGGAGACGGCGATGGCGACGGGCAGCGAGGCGCCGTGCCGGGGCAGACGCACCACGCGCACGTCGTGGCAGAAGTACTTGCCGCCGAACTGCGCACCGATCCCGATCTTCTGCGTCAGCTCGAAGACCTTCTGCTCCAGCTCCTTGTCCCGGAAGCCGTGCCCGGTGGGGGAGCCCTCGGCGGGCAGCTCGTCCAGGTAGTGCGCGGAGGCGTACTTCGCGGTCTTCAGCGCGAACTCCGCCGACGTGCCGCCGACCACGATCGCCAGGTGGTACGGCGGACAGGCCGCGGTGCCCAGCGAACGGATCTTCTCCTCCAGGAACGTCATCATGGAGGTCTCGTTCAGGACGGCCTTCGTCTCCTGGTAGAGGAACGACTTGTTGGCCGAGCCGCCGCCCTTCGCCATGAAGAGGAACTTGTACGCGCCGCCGTCGGTGGCGTACAGCTCGATCTGGGCCGGGAGGTTGGAGCCGGTGTTCTTCTCGTCCCACATGGTCAGCGGGGCCATCTGCGAGTAGCGCAGGTTGAGCTTGGTGTACGCGTCGTAGATCCCGTGCGACAGGGCCTCCTCGTCACCGCCCTCGGTCAGCACGTTCTGCCCGCGCTTGCCCATGACGATCGCCGTGCCGGTGTCCTGGCACATCGGCAGCACGCCCGCGGCGGCGATGTTCGCGTTCTTCAGGAGGTCCAGCGCGACGAACTTGTCGTTGGAGGACGCCTCCGGGTCGTCGATGATCCGCCGCAGCTGCGCCAGGTGGGCCGGGCGCAGATAGTGCGAGATGTCGTGCATCGCCTCGGCGGCGAGCGTGCGCAGCGCCTCCGGCTCGACCTTGAGGAACGTACGCCCGTCGGCCTCGAAGGTGGAGACACCCTCGGCGGTCACCAGACGGTACGGCGTGGTGTCCTCCCCCAGGGGGAGCAGATCGGAGTACGCAAACTCTGCCATGACGGCCATTCCTCACTCGGCGACAGCGGCTGACCTCCCTCGGGCAGCGCGTCCACCAGGGTAGAACGCCGCACGCGGGAGCATCCTGTGAGGTAAGGCTCACCTGGACGGGCGCCGGATCCGCGGGCTCCGGGCGGTCGCCCGGACCCGTGGCTCGGACGGGGGCGCGCCGATCGAGGGGTAGTCGCGATCTATCGCGTTTGGGTACGCTGGGCTGGTGGACCTAGAGAAGCAGCCTCAGCAGCCCCACGCCCCGGCCGCCCCGCCGCCCGCCGAAGCCCCGGCGGGCGATGGCCTGCGCGCCTCCGACGCCGATCGTGACCGGATCGCGGACATCCTGCGCGAGGCGGTGGCCGAGGGTCGCCTGACGGCCGACGAGCACGCCGAGCGGGTGGACCTGGTCTACCGGGCCAAGACCGTCGGCGAACTCCAGCCGCTGGTCAGGGACCTGCCCGCCTCCCACGACGCCCCCGCCCGCCCGGATGCGCAGCAGCCGTACACCTACGGCCCCGCGGGCTCCGACGGACCGGCGGAGAACCTGGTCGCGGTCTTCAGCGGCGCCTCCCGCAAGGGGCGTTGGCGGGTCGGCGGCCGGACGAACGCCTTCTCGCTCTTCGGCAGTGTCGAGATCGATCTGACCGAGGCGCTTTTCGGCCAACGACTCACCGTCATCAATGCGACGTCCATCTTCGGCAGTGTCGATGTGAGGGTGCCGGAGAACATTTCCCTCCGCGGCAACGGCACCGGTGTTTTCGGCACGTTCGACGTGCAGACCCTCGAATCGGCGGACCCGGAAGCGCCGGTCGTCGTGGTCAACGGCTATTCCCTGTTCGGGTCCGTCGAGGCGCGGCCGAAGCGCGGCAAGTTCGTCGCGGACCTTCAGCACCGGCTGCGCAAACATCTCGGCCACTGAACGAGAGGCGGCGGACACCCTTCGGTAATCAGCCAGAATGCCGCGAGGGCGCATGACGGTGCGTCGTACACCGGTGCCACTCAGTGCATAGGCGTACGCACGGCGGGTAGGGAGTGCTGCATCGACTCTCGTTCGCGAAGCCGTAGCCGTCGTCAGGAGTAGACCGTGCTGCAACCGCCGCATCAGCCCCTGCAGGTCGCCGCCGTTCCGGCCCAGCGGACCCCCGCTCGGGAGGACGATGCGGGCCCCTGGCATTCGGACGCGGCGTGTCGCAGCGACGAGGCCGGCCTGTTCTTCGCCCCCTCCAAGGAGCCGACCGCCGCGCGGCTGGCCCGCGAGGAGGCCGCCAAGCGGGTCTGCGCCCGGTGCCCGGTCATGGTGGAGTGCCGGGAGCACGCGCTGGTGCAGCCCGAGCCGTACGGGGTCTGGGGCGGGCTCACCGCCGCGGAGCGCCGGGTGGCGCTGGCCCGGCGGCGACGGCGCGACATCGAGCTGACCACCGCGGCGACGGCCGAGCGCATAGCCGCGGCGGGCTGAACGGCACGGCGCGGCGGTACGGGCGTGCGGGAGGGGGGTGCGGGAGCGCTTGGCCGCTCCCGCACCCCCCTCCCGCACGCCCGTCACCGCGCCCACTGCTGGGCGCGGTGACGGACCGCGGTGTCGAACTCCGGTGTCGGATCTACTGCGCGCGGTCGAAGTCGATGGCGCTGTAGGCACGCAGCTTCGACAGCCGGTGGGTCGAGGAGATCGTCCGGATCGTGCCGGACTTCGACCGCATCACGATCGACTCGGTGGTCGCCGTCTCCGCGCGGTACCGCACACCGCGCATCAGCTCACCGTCCGTGATCCCCGTCGCCACGAAGAACACGTTGTCGCCGCTGACCAGGTCGTCGGTGGACAGCACCCGGTCCAGGTCGTGGCCCGCGTCGAGCGCCTTCTGCCGCTCCGCCTCGTCCTTGGGCCAGAGCTTGCCCTGGATGACGCCGCCGAGGCACTTTATGGCGCAGGCCGAGATGATGCCTTCGGGCGTTCCGCCGATGCCCATCAGCAGATCGACGCCGGTGCCCTCGCGGGCGGCCATGATCGAGCCCGCGACGTCGCCGTCCGAGATGAACTTGATCCGCGCGCCGGTCTCCCGGATCTCCTTGACGATGCCCTCGTGCCGGGGGCGGTCCAGGATGACGACGGTGACGTCCTCGGGCGTGGAGTTCTTCGCCCTGGCCACGCGCCGGATGTTCACCGCCACGGGGGCGTCGATGTCGACGAAGTCCGCCGCCTCGGGACCCGTGACCAGCTTGTCCATGTAGAAGACCGCCGACGGGTCGAACATCGCACCGCGGTCGGCCGCCGCCAGCACGGCGATGGCGTTGGGCATGCCCTTGGCGTTGAGCGTGGTGCCGTCGATCGGGTCGACCGCGATGTCGACCTCGGCGCCGGTGCCGTCGCCGACCCGTTCGCCGTTGAACAGCATCGGGGCCTCGTCCTTCTCGCCCTCTCCGATGACGACGACGCCGTTCATCGAGACGGTCGAGACGAGGGTGCGCATGGCCTTCACGGCGGCGCCGTCGGCGCCGATCTTGTCGCCGCGGCCCACCCAGCGCCCGGCCGCCATGGCGGCGGCCTCGGTGACCCGGACCAGCTCCAGGGCCAGGTTGCGGTCCGGGGCCTCCGGGGAGACCTCCAGTTGGGACGGCAGATGATGCTCGGACATCGGAGCGCACCTTTCTGTACGGCGACGACCGGATATGAGGGTGCTGTGACTCTATCGGTAGGTCGATAAAATGAGCAGGGCGGGTCACGCATGAGCGCTCGTGCGTCGCGCCGTGCGCCCGGAGTCCGCCGCGGCCGGGGACCGGCACCCTGCGGCCGGGCGTGTCCGGCCCCGTGCCACCATGGTGGCGTGGCAAGCAAGCGAGGCAAGCAGACGGTCCGGGACATGTTCCTGTCGACTTTGGTGATCGCCGCCTGCGCGGGGGTCATGTATCTCTTCATCCCGAAGGGCGAGCACGCCGACCCGGTCAAGGCGGTCGACTTCACCGTGGAGCTGGCGACGGTACGTACCGCCGCGCCCTATCCGGTGGCCGCGCCGGAGGGGCTGCCGGGGAAGTGGAAGGCGACCTCCGTCCGGTACGAGGAGGCCGCGGACAAGTCCTGGCACCTCGGTTTCCTCGACCCGGACCGCAAGTACGTCGCGGTCGAGCAGTCCACCGCCGCCGCGCGCACGTACGTCCCCGAGGTCAGCCAGAAGGCGGAGGACACCGGGCGGACCGAGACGGTGGGCGGCAAGGAGTGGCAGGTCTGGGAGGGGGAGAAGTACAACGCCCTCGTCCTGCCGGGGAAGGGCCACACCACGGTGGTGACCGGCTCGGCTCCGAAGGAGAGCCTGGTCGAGATGGCCGAGGCCCTGAAGACGACGCCGCCCGCGGCCCCGGCGGGCTGACGCACGGCCGCGCCGCATCCGCGTACGGGAAGACCCCGGAACACCAGGTGTTCCGGGGTCTTCCCGTACGCGGGGGGCCTCAGACGGTCGTGACGACCTCGTCGTAGGAGAGGCGGGGGCTGCGCGGGAACCACGCGTCCTCGCCCGGCTTGCCGATGTTGACCACCATCAGCGGGGTGTGGTCGCCGTCCAGGAACTCCTTCTGGATGCCCGCGGCGTCGAACCCGGTCATCGGGCCGGCGGCCAGACCGGCGGCGCGGACGCCGATGATGAAGTAGGCGGCCTGCAGCGCGGCGTTGAGGCCGGCGACCGACTCGCGGACCGGACGCTCCGAGAAGAACACGTCCTTGGCCTGCGGGAAGTGCGGGAACAACGCCGGGAGCTCCTCGTGGAACTCGTTGTCGGCGGCCAGGATCGCGACCAGCGGGGCCTTCGCGGTCTTCGGGCGGTTGCCCTCGGACATGTGCTGCACCAGACGCTCGCGACCCTCGGCGGAACGGACCAGGACGACGCGCAGCGGCGACTGGTTGAAGGCGGTGGGGCCGAACTTGACGAGGTCGTAGATCGCCTGCACCTGCTCGTCGGTCACCGGCTCGTCGGTGAACGTGTTGGCGGTGCGGGCCTCGCGGAAGAGGAGGTCCTGGGCGGCGGCGTCGAGAACGAGGGACATGGGGTGCTGACCTTCCGATGTGCACAGTGGGGGAGAAGGTCCGAAGGTACGCCTGAAGTAGGTTAACTTTCAACTAAAGCGAGGGGTGAGTGATCCATTGCACAGGTATTCACCCGACCCCGGAGCCCGACCGCCCCCCGGCCGTACGAGGACCGGGCGCGGGCCCACGGCGGCACCGATCTCCGAGACCCCCGTGGCACGATCTCCGAGACCCCCGTGGCACCGATTCGCCGACGCCTGCGAGCCCGCAGCGCCGACCGCCGACGCCTGCGGCCCGGCTCAGCCCTCGTCGGCGTCCTGCGGGCGGGCGAGGACCGCGTCCAGCCGGGCCCGGGCGCCCTCCAGCCAGTGGCGGCAGACCTTCGCCAGCTCCTCGCCCCGCTCCCACAGGGCCAGCGACTCCTCCAAGGTCGTGCCGCCCGCCTCCAGCCGGCGCACGACCTCGATGAGCTCGTCGCGCGCCTGCTCGTACCCGAGCGTGCCCGTGGCGGCGGGGCTCGCCTCCGTACCGTCGTCGTCCGTCATGTGATCCACCCTAAGTGTGTGCTGCCAGGTCATCGGGGGCGCTGGGGGAGCTCCCCGGGTACGTCATCGCGGGCACCGGCCCGGTAGGTCGTCGCGCGCACCGGTCCGGTGCGTGGTCGGGCCCCTGCCCCGGTACGGCGTGACGGTCACCGGTCCGGAACGGCGGGACGGAGCATCGCCCGCCGCCCGCCGGTTCATCCGTCCACCCGTACGGTGAAGTCGCCCTCCGCCACCCGTGCCCGCAGGGGTTCACCGGGCGCACCGGCCTCGTCGGGGGAGCGCACCACGTGCCCGTCGGGCCGCTGGAGCACCGCGTACCCGCGCTCCAGCGTGGCGGCGGGGGACAGCGAGACGACCCGCGCGAGCGTGTGCGCCAGCTCGGAATCGGCACGGTCCAGGAGGTGGCCCAGCACCCGGCGGCTGCGCCCGAGGAGCGCGTCCACCTCGGCCTCGCGCTCGTCCACCAGACGCTGGGGCCGCTCCATCGCCGGCCGGCCCAGCGCGTGCGCGAGCCCCCGCTCCTCGCGGTCCAGCACCCCTCGTACGGTCCGCAGTGCCCGGTCCCGCAACTGCTGCACCCGCTCCAACTCCTCGCCCACATCGGGGACGACCTTCTTGGCCGCGTCCGTGGGTGTGGAGGCGCGCAGATCGGCGACCAGGTCCAGCAGGGGCGAGTCGGGCTCGTGGCCGATCGCGGAGACCACCGGCGTACGGCAGGCGGCCACGGTCCGGACCAGCTGCTCGTCGGAGAACGGCAGCAGGTCCTCGACGCTGCCGCCGCCGCGGGCGACCACGATCACGTCGACCTCGGGCAGCGCGTCCAGCTCCTCGACCGCCTGCACGACCTGGGCGACCGCGTTCACCCCCTGGACGGCGGTGTTGCGGACCTCGAAGCGGACGGCGGGCCACCGGCGGCGGGCGTTCTCCAGGACGTCGCGCTCGGCGGCGGAGGCCCGCCCGCAGACCAGGCCGATGAGCTGCGGCAGGAAGGGGAGCGGCTTCTTCCGGTCCAGCGCGAAGAGCCCTTCGGAGGCGAGCGACTTCTTCAGCTGCTCCAGCCGCACCAGCAACTCGCCGATCCCGACCGGCCGTATGTCGGTGGCCCGCAGCGACAGCTGGCCGCGGGGCGCGTACCACTCGGGCTTGGCGAGCACGACGACGCGCGCGCCCTCGCTCACCACGTCGGCGATCCGGTCGAAGACCTGCCGGAAACAGGTCACGCTCACCGAGATGTCGTGCGACGGGTCGCGCAACGTCAGGAAGACGACACCGGCTCCGGGCCGCCGCGACAACTGGGTGATCTGCCCCTCCACCCAGATGGCGCCCAGCCGGTCGATCCACCCCCCGATGAGCCGGGAGACCTCACCGACGGGCAGCGGCGCTTCCGCGGACGTGTTGAGAGCCATACGGGCGAGCGTATCGGCACCCACCGACAGGCCCCCCGCCCCGCGCCCGGACAGGCCCCGCCGCGCCCGGAGGCACGGGACACGGGCCGGGCCCGGAGGCGTGGGACAAGCCCGGAGGCGCGGGCGGGGGAACGCCCGGCGGCGCGGCGGTACGGGACGCGGGCCGGGCGTACGGCGCGCGGGCCGGGCGTACGCCGCACGCTCGCCGCACGCCCTGGGGGTCTCACCCCCGCGGCGTCGCGCCGCCGCACGCCCTTTCGGGAGCTCACCTCTCCGTGCCGCGCACACCCGCCTCGGGAACCTCACCCCTCCGTGCCGCGCACACCCCCCGGATCCCCCGGACCCGGACCCCCCGGACCTCCCGGCGGACCCTCCGCCCCGCCCCGGCGTCCCGTCCCCTGTACCGCCAGCACCACGAGCCCCACGCCGAGCCAGCAGAGGCCCACCACCTGGGAGGTCGTCGTCGCCTCGACGATGACCGCGACGAGGACGCCCGCGCCGACCACCGGCACGAGGACGTGCCGCCACCACACGGGCGGCCCCGCCATCCGGCGCACGGCGAACCAGCCGACCACCGACGCGTGCAGCAGGATGAACGCCGTCAGCGCGCCGATGTCCACCACCGAGACCAGGTGGTCCAGGCCGTCGTCGCGGCGGGCCGCCCACACGGCGGCCACCAGCGTCACGACCGCCGCGCCCAGGATCGCCACCCGCGGCACGCCCGAGGTCGGGCTGACCTTCGCGAGCAGGGACGGCAGCCGCCGCTCACGGGCCATCGCGAAGACGAGCCGGCCGGCGGCGGCCTGCCCCGCCAGCGCGGCGAAGGCGGCGCCGATCGCCTTGCTGACCGCCACCAGATCGTGCAGCCAGGTCCCCACCGAGGCGTCCACCGCGTCGTAGAACGCCGACCCCTGCGCCGCCGGGTCCGCCGCCAGCTCCGCCGAGCTGACCGGTTCCAGGAGGGCCGCCAGGTACGACTGCGCCACGAACAGGGTGCCGGCCAGCACCAGGCAGAACAGCACCGCCCGCGCCACCTTCTGCGAACCGCCCGTCACCTCCTCGGCGAACGAGGCGATGGCGTCGAAACCGAGGTACGACAGCACGGCGATCGACACGGCCCCCAGCACGGCGGCCATGGAGAACCCGGTGTCCCCGGTCAGCGGCGACAGCCAGTCGCGCTGCGCCCCGTCCCGGACGAGGACGACGACGGCCGAGACCACGAAGACCAGCAGCACGACGATCTCCATGGCCAGCACCGCGAAGCCGACACGGGCGGCGGCCCGCACGCCCCACAGGTTGAGCAGGGTCGTCACGAGTACCGCGAGGGCGGTCCACACCCAGCGCGAGACCTCCGGGACCAGGGCGTTCATCGCGATGCCGGAGAAGAGGTAGGCGACGGCGGGGATGAGGAGGTAGTCGAGCATGGCCATCCACCCGGCGATGAACCCCGGCCCTTCCCCGAGACCCTTGCGGGCATACGTGAAGACCGAACCGGCGAAGGGGGCGACGCGCACCATCTGGGCGTAGCTGAAGGCCGTGAAGCCCATGACGACCGTGGCCACCACGTAGACGAGCGCGACCGCTCCGTCGGACTTCGCGTCGAGGGTGCCGAACACGCCGACGGGGGCCATCGGGGCGATGAAGAGGAGACCGTAGACGACCAGGTCCCGGAATCCGAGCGTCCGCCGCAGCCCGCCCTGCGCGACACCGCTCCCGGAGCCGCTCCCGGAGCCCGGCCCCGAACCGCCTTCCGGCGGCCCCCCGCCCGTACCTCCGTTCGCTCCACCCCCCGTACCGCTTCCGGCCCCGCTCCCCGTACCGCTTCCCGAACCGCTCTCGGGCACCGACGTCATCGCCCCTCCATCACCATCCGCGAACAACTGCGCACACACCGCGACCAGTGTCCCGATCCGGCCGCCCGCGCGCCTGTTCGCCACGGCCTTACGATGGGACCCATGACTGCAACGCCTGCCCGCCGTGTCCTGCTCGCCGCTCCTCGTGGCTACTGCGCGGGCGTGGACCGCGCCGTGATCGCCGTCGAGAAGGCCCTGGAGCAGTACGGGGCCCCGATCTACGTCCGCCACGAGATCGTGCACAACAAGTACGTCGTGCAGACCCTGGAGAAGAAGGGCGCGATCTTCGTGGACGTCACCGCGGAGGTGCCCGAGGGCTCCATCGTGATGTTCTCCGCGCACGGAGTCGCGCCCACCGTCCACGCGGAGGCCGCCGAGCGCAAGCTGGCCACCATCGACGCGACCTGCCCCCTGGTCACCAAGGTCCACAAGGAGGCCGTCCGGTACGCCAAGGAGGACTACGACATCCTCCTGATCGGCCACGAAGGCCACGAGGAGGTCATCGGGACCTCCGGCGAGGCCCCCGACCACATCCAGCTGGTCGACGGCCCCGAGGACGTGGCGAACGTCGAGGTGCGCGACGAGTCGAAGGTCGTCTGGCTCTCCCAGACCACCCTGTCCGTCGACGAGACGATGGAGACGGTCGACGCCCTCAAGTCGAAGTTCCCCAACCTCCTCTCGCCGCCCAGCGACGACATCTGCTACGCCACGCAGAACCGCCAGATCGCGGTGAAGAAGCTGGCCGAGGACGCCGAGCTGGTCATCGTGGTCGGCTCCAAGAACTCCTCGAACTCCATCCGGATGGTCGAGGTCGCGCTCGACGCCGGGGCCCCCGCCGCCCACCTGGTCGACTTCGCGAGCGAGATCGACGAGGCCTGGCTGGAGGGCGTGACGACGGTCGGCCTGACCTCCGGGGCCTCGGTGCCGGACGTCCTGGTCGACGGTGTCCTGGAATGGCTCGCGGAGCGGGGCTACGCGGACGTGGAGACGGTGAAGACGGCCGACGAGTCGATCACCTTCTCCCTCCCCAAGGAGCTCCGCCGCGACCTCCGCGCCGAGGCCGCCGCCCTGTCCGCCGAATAGCGCCCGGCCTTTCCGCCGAGTAGTCGCGCACGGGGCCCGGCCTGCCCGTACGGTGGATGCCATGGAGATCTTCGGCGTGGACATCGGCGGATCCGGGATCAAGGGCGCCCCTGTGGACCTCGATCGCGGGGACCTGGCGCAGGAGCGCCACAAAGTGCTGACACCGCACCCGGCCACGCCCCAGGGCGTGGCCGACTGCGTGGCGGAGGTCGTGGGCCACTTCGACTGGTCGGGGCCGGTCGGCGTCACGTTCCCCGGGGTCGTCACCGACGGGATCACCCGTACCGCCGCCAATGTCGACAAGGGCTGGATCGACACCGACGCCCGCGCGCTGTTGGGCGATCGGATCGGTCAGCCGGTCACCATCCTGAACGACGCGGACGCGGCCGGGGTGGCCGAGATGACGTTCGGCGCGGGCAAGGGCCGCACGGGCACGGTCATCCTGCTGACGTTCGGTACGGGCATCGGCAGTGCGGTCTTCACCGATGGCGCGCTGGTGCCCAACACCGAGCTGGGCCACCTGGAGCTGCACGGCCACGAGGCGGAGAAGCACGCCTCGACGAAGGCCAAGGACGACGGGGACCTCAGCTGGCAGCACTGGGCGCACCGGGTCCAGAAGTACCTGCTCCACGTGGAGATGCTGTTCTCGCCGGAGCTGTTCATCATCGGCGGCGGCGTGAGCCGGAAGGCGGAGAAGTTCCTGCCGCTGATCGAGAAGGTCCGGGCCGAGATCGTCCCCGCCCAGCTGCAGAACAACGCGGGCATCGTGGGAGCGGCGATGGCGGCACGGGCGGCCCAGGCCACAAGCTGACGCGCGGCGCGACGCGGCCCAGAGCTGACGCGCACCGCGGACTCGGAGCCGACGCGCGGCGCGGCCCGAGAGCTGAGCGGATTCGTCACCCGCCGGTGAACGCTGTGCCGGGATGGGCGCGGCGTGCGGCCGCCTCGGGCAGGGCGTGCGGCCGCCTCGGGCAGTACGGGTCGTCCGCCGCGGACCCCGGTCAGGGACGCTGAGGCCGACGGATGGCCGCGGCCCCCGCACCGGCCCGTACGGGCTTGACGACCTCCACCGGGGGCGCGCCGGAGGCCGCGGACCGGGCGGCAGCCGCGGCGGCGGGCCGAGGAGAGCGCTCCGGCACCCCGGCACTCCGCTCCTGGGCCAGCACGTACTGCCGCCGGGCCCGCATCAGACGCACCTTGCGTACGGAGCTGATGAGCCCCGCGACGAGCGTGCCGCCGTACAGCCAGCCGGCGTGCACGGCGAGGGCGGTGACCAGGCCCATCAGCTGCCCGCCGAAGCCGTCGGACCCCCCGGAGATCGGGAGCACGCCGACGGCGAAGGCGATCGGCACGCTGATCGGGGCGGTGACCAGGTCCGCGGGGCGGACCCAGAGGGCCGTCAGCGCACTGACGGGGAGGAAGAGGAGCCCGTAGACGAACTCCGAACTGTCGAACAGCAGCCGGTCCAGACAGGCCAGCACGAACATGGTGAGGCAGGCGAACAGCCCGGCGCCGAGCCCGGTGAGCCGGGGGTTGGGAAAGCGGCGCAGCGCGAGCACCACGGGCGGCATGCTGCGCACCCGTACCCGGTAGACGGCGGAACTCTCACCGGGGGAACCACCCGGCGCGGGCGGTACGGGCGCGGGCTGCGGCGTCTGCCTGCGCTGCGGGGGACGTGTCCTGGGCTGCTCCACCTGACCAACGTAGGTCGCGGGGGGCGGTGAATCAGGCGCGGGACACGCGCTTTGACGGAGCTTGGCGTTGCGTTCGATGTCACACGGCCGAAAGCAGCCGTACACGGCCGGAAGTGGAGGCCGGACCGGACCGCACGGCTGTACGAGGCGGGGGGTGCCCCTGGGCGGCGCGAGCCGGCCCGTCACACGGGTCGCGCGCGAGGGGCAAGCGGTTCACACAACTCCCTCCGGCCCCGGAGACGCACGGACCGACCCACGGACCGACTCACGGACCGACCCACGGATCACACTGGCCCCACCTGGCGCCGGGGCCCCATGGGCCAGCCCCGCGAGCCGCCCTGTTCTGGCCCGGGGAGGCGGCCCGTAAACTGGAGAATCGGTCCACTCCGGGACCCGGCTGACCCGGCCGGAAAAGCCGGGCCGGACCCGGACGCCCCTGACCCCCTCCTCACTCCAGGAAGTCGCCAAAGTGTCGCTCACGATCGGAATCGTCGGTCTGCCGAATGTCGGCAAGTCGACCCTGTTCAACGCCCTGACCAAGAACGACGTGCTGGCGGCCAACTACCCGTTCGCCACGATCGAGCCGAACGTCGGCGTCGTCGGCGTCCCGGACCCGCGCCTGAACAAGCTCGCGGAGATCTTCAACTCGCAGCGGCTCCTCCCGGCGACGGTGGACTTCGTCGACATCGCCGGCATCGTCCGGGGCGCGTCGGAGGGCGAGGGACTGGGCAACAAGTTCCTGGCGAACATCCGCGAGTCCGACGCGATCTGCCAGGTCATCCGGGCCTTCAAGGACGAGAACGTCGTGCACGTCGACGGCAAGGTCTCGCCCAAGGACGACATCGAGACGATCAACACGGAACTGATCCTCGCCGACCTCCAGTCCGTCGAGAAGGCCGTCCCGCGCCTGACGAAGGAATCCCGCCTCCAGAAGGAGAAGGTCGCGGTGCTCGCCGCGGTCGAGGAGGCGCAGAAGATCCTGGAGTCCGGCCAGACGCTGTTCGCCGCGGGCATCACGGCGGGCACCGAGAAGGGCAGGCTCCTGCACGAGCTGCACCTGCTCACCACCAAGCCGTTCCTGTACGTGTTCAACGTCGACGAGGACGAGCTGGTCGACGAGGACTTCAAGAACGAGCAGCGCGCCCTGGTCGCCCCGGCCGAGGCGATCTTCCTGAACGCCAAGATCGAGTCCGAGCTGATCGAGCTGGACGACGAGGAGGCCCTCGAACTCCTCCAGTCCATGGGCCAGGAGGAGCCCGGCCTCGCCACCCTCGGCCGCGTCGGCTTCGAGACCCTGGGCCTTCAGACCTACCTGACGGCCGGCCCGAAGGAAGCCCGCGCCTGGACCATCAAGAAGGGCGCGACGGCCCCCGAGGCGGCCGGTGTGATCCACACCGACTTCCAGAAGGGCTTCATCAAGGCGGAGATCATCTCCTTCGACGACCTGGTCGAAACCGGCTCGGTGGCCGAGGCCCGCGCCAAGGGCAAGGCCCGCATGGAGGGCAAGGACTACGTCATGCAGGACGGGGACGTGGTGGAGTTCAGGTTCAATGTGTGACGGGTGACATAACACCACGTCGCTGATCTGGCAAACGTACAGGTCAGATGGGGTCCGACTCTTGGGGGTCGGGCCCTTTGTTTTTTCCCGTGCTGGGATGGTGCTGGGATAGCTGATCCCTCGTCACCTGTCGTCATCCCTGGTCATCCGTACCGTCGTGGGGCGTGGATGAGCTGGTGGTGCCAGGTTCCACTTCGATGAGTCCTAGCGGGGACCACGAGCCGGTAGTCGTGGAGTCTGACGCCCCTGGGCTCGTTTCTGCTGCTTCCCATGACTGCGGGGTGGTCGCTCTGGCAAGGCCGAGCCGGTTCGTTCGCCGAGTCCCGGATCAGGGAGTCCGCGCAGGGGCTCGTCCAGCGGTTGCTCGCCGATCCGAAGCTGACCAGCCCGCCCAGGTCGTGCTCCCGACTCTGATCGACGCACCTTCGATGTACTTCGACTTTTGATGCCATTTCTGAGGCCCAATTGATATTATCAGGGGGTGTCGAGCTGTGGAGGGACCGCCGATGGCCAGGACTGTGATCGATCTGGATGAGGAGATCGTTGAGCAGGCGGTGCGGGTTTACGGCGTGAAGACGAAGGCAGCCGCAGTGCGGGCAGCCATGGAGGAGGGGATGAGGCTGCGGCTGTGGCTGCGCCGGGAACTATTCGATGCCATGGGCGACGGTGAGTTCGATGATGTTTTCGTGGAGATTCGGTCGCAGACGAGGCCGCGGAATCCGGACGGCTCACTCAAGCGCGAAAACGGGGCTTCGGCGGGGTGAAAGGGCGCTACCTCATCGACAAGTCCGCGCTGGCCCGCCGGGGTAAACCGGCAGTGCGGGCGCGGCTTGATGCGCTGGACCGCGATGGATTCCTGGCAGTGTGCGCCCCGACAGAGTATGACGTTCTGTACTCGGCGGGAGGAAAGCTCGAGGCCCTGCGCCTGCGTACCTTGCTCCGTGGTTTCGACTACTTGCCCTGCAATGACGAGGCGTTCGAGCGGGCGCTCGCGATTCAGGCGCTGGCGGTGAACACCGCCTTTCACCGGGCGCTGTCGCTGGCCGATGTCCTCATCGCGGCAACCGCAGAACGGCACGGGGCCACGATTCTGCACTATGACGGCGACTTCGACATGATCGCCTCGGTGAGTGGGTCGCAAGCCGAGTGGGTCGTGGAGCACGGCACCGCCGACTGATGGGGAATGCCGCATGCCGTGTCGGTGCGTGCCTCGATGGGCGAGGGTGGGGTCGGTGCGCCATTGACCGGGTCATCGCGGATCTGCTCAACGACGTGTGCGGGTGGTGATGCGACATGCGAGTACCCGTACACCGTTGCTCGCAGCGGCGCGGCAGATTCTCCGGTTCGAGTCGCCTTGCATCTTGTCGTGAATCCCGTGCTGAGAATTATTCAGCATTTTCGCAGGCAGGACGGGTTGTTGCGGAATTCCACGTCGATGTGTGCCGATTTTCAATCTAGTATTTGGTGCGAAGGGATGAGGAGCTACTGAATGGCTAATGTTACCTTTCTGAGTCAGGCTGAACCAGTCGATGAGTATGGTCGTGCTCTTTATGCGGTATCGCGATCTATTCTGAGGGCCCACTTCGATGAGTTGTCGCAGGCGGATCTCGAAGATCTCAATTGTGATCGGGTGGATGTCACGTTTCGGCAGCTTGCTAAGCTCGCTCGCCTCCACCGCGACAAGGGATCGCGCGGAGATGGGTTTGAGTGGGCCGTTCACGAGGCGATTGTCGGGGGTGAGCCACGCGTTGTCGATCTGGTCAGCGAAGCACTCAGGAAGGTTAGCCCTAGGTCATTCGCCGATTTGGACAGGCCAACGTCCCTGATGTTCGGGCATGAGCGTGCACGCCATCTCGGCTTCACTGATGCTGTTGTCAACAACGCGAGTGGTGACGCGGTGTTGCTGCCTGACGGCTCAGGTCGTCCATTTGCCTTTGGATCCTGGGTGCCGATCGCTGCACGTGGCGTCGCTGCCGAGAGTCAGCTTCGGGAACGCATCAAGAAGGTGTGGAAGACTGATCTGTTCTTGAGTAGTGCCGAGAAGGCGCGGTTTGCTGCCGCTACTATCAAGAGTAATTGGCATCAACTTGAAGACGGTAAGGGACTCAGGGTGGCGATTGTCCCCCAGGCGATAGATCTCCCAGCGGGATACCAGAGATGGCAGAGCCTCCACTTGGTCGCGCTGCCAGACCCGGATGGTTTTATGGGTTTGTTTAACGATGCATACGAGGCGGTTGCCGAAGCAGTCCTGACTGTTGGTAGGCACGATCGGGCACCCTATTACTATAAGCCAAGCGCCAAGGCGCAGAGGATTCAAGTGCAACTGGAGAAGTATGGGAAAGTGAAAGTGGTCGACATTCTTGACTCCCTAAACGAAGCTGCGCAGCAGAACCTGATTTCCATCGATCGAAAGCTCATGTCGGTGGAAGCGCCTACGTGGCTCAATATCAATGAAAAGCGCACGCCTGTCATCGCGCCGAGACCGTCGTTCGAAAAGCTGGATTGATCTCACAAAGGTGCTGCCAGTCCTTTATCTGAGGGAAGCTGAACCTCTCGTGACGGGCTTGGGCGCCGGGGCATTCGCGAGCGGTCGATTTCTGACTTCAAGGTTGGGCGGGTGCTTCTTGCTTCCGGGTCCATCGAGGGGTACTTGCTGCTCAATGTATGGGGCCGTCGCAGGAAGGTGCATCACGCCATGCGGCCGCCCCCTCGACGTAAGGACTTATCCCTCAAATGATGGGAGCCGGAACTCTCTCAAGGGGTGGGAGCCGGAACGGTGGCACGCAAGTTGCGTGGGAGTGCATGAGGGGTGACCGGCCTGTGTGGCGCCGCGATTATAACGCCCATACTGGGATGGCTTCTGCAGAATCAGCGTTTCCAAGGCGGGATTCCTGCACTGCAGATTCCGCTTCAACGCCTAGCAGACACTTTGCCGCGGGCCTTCTGGCTATCTGAAAGCCGCTCGGCAGGGTTCGGTTCTTCGGAGTCGAGGGTTCGCCTATTGTGCGCCGCCGTCCGCTTTCGGATTCATTCAGGGAGAGGGAGGAATACGACCTCCCGGTTATTGTCCGGCAGCAGGCGCAGGGCCGTCAGTGCTGCTCCGATCTCCATGACGGCCTGTGGGTCCTGGAGTGAGCGCCCCGTGAGTTCTTCGATGTGCCGCAGGCGGTAGCGCACCGTGTTGGGGTGGACGTACAGGTCGCGGCTCGTCTCGCGGGCCGAGCCGTGGGCCTCGAACCATGCTTCCAGGGTCCGCAGCAGCCGTACGCGGTCCTGTTCCTGGAGTTCGAGCAGGGGCCCGAGCGTGTTCCGCACCATCCGCGCCGCCTCCGCAGGGGCGGCCGCCACCAGCATCGTCAGCGGATGGTCGTCATAGCGGGCCACGCCCGGCGGGCGGTTTCTGAGGCCCGCCAGTGCCAGGCGGGCGAAGTGCAGTCCTTGGGGCGTGTCGCGCAGGGATGCGTAGGGGGGACTGATGCCGACGTGGGCCGGGTGCGCGCGGAACACGGAGATGGCGGCCTCCTCCGTCTGCCCCGAGGGCAGGGCGACCACGCCGATCTGCTCGTCCGGCAGCAGGCGCCAGGCGGAGGCGATATGCGCCGCCCGGAGGGTGGACTCGACGGCGGGCAGCGCCTCCCGGCCCGGTGCGGACACCGCGGCGGCCACGACGACGAACGGCCCGGTCGCGGGGAGTCCCAGGGTGCGCGCGGTTTCGCCGAGGCGTGCGTGGTCGGCGATCAGGCCGGTGAACAGCGCCTCGACCAGCACGGACCGTTCGTGTTCCCGTTGCAGCATCAGCTCGGAAGAGGTCTCGCGGTACGCGCTCGCCACCGCGACGGAGTACTCGCCGGCCAACCGCCACACCTCGGCGGCCAGGGAGACCAGCATGGCGTCGGTGACCTCCGTGTGCCGGCCGGCCTCCTCCACCAGCTCGGACCACAGGAACTCGAAACCGATGCGGTACGCATGCAGGGTCTCGGCCAGGGGCACCCCCTGCTCGGCCCTCAGGCGCCCGGTCTCCGTCGGCGGGCCGACATCGACCGGATCGGTGGTCGTGAAGTGCTGGAGCATGAGCCGGAGATTCCGGGTGCACGACGTACGGATCGACGCGAAGGAGATCTGCTTCTCGTTGCCGTACGACTCGATGTCCGACCTCATCCGCAGGGCGAGACGATTCCCCAGGTCAGGCGTCCTGGTGAGGAGCGCGGAAGCCACCTCGACGACTCCGGGGGGCGGAAGCGAACGAGCCATTTCCCGAGCCTAACGCCGTAGGCCGGTTGTGCCCGCGCACAAAGCGGGCCGGGAGACGTTGTCCGCCGCCCCATGGGATCGGGCGGCCGGAGGCCCGACGATGGCCTGGTCGTCAACGGCATGGTGGCGGGTGGCCGGCCTGCCCGGCCTCGTGGCGGTCCTCCGCGATGCGGCCGCACCCCGTCGCCCGCACCGCCGATACACCGGACAGACCCGCCAGGAGCAGCCATGTTCACCTTCCCCAGCACCGACGGCCTCACCATCCACGTCCGCCGCTGGCTTCCCGCCGCGCCGCCGCGCGCCGTCGTGCAGATCGCCCACGGCATGGGGGAGCACGGCGCCCGCTACGAACCGCTCGCGCGGGCGCTCGTGGCGCACGGGTACGCCGTGTACGCCGACGACCACCGCGGTCACGGGCTCACGATGCGTCCCGGCCGCCCCGGCGAACTCGGTGAGGACGGCTGGAACCTCCTGGTCGAGGACCTTGCCGCGCTCACCCGCATCATCCGCGAGCAGCACCCGGCTGTGCCCGTGGTCCTGCTCGGCCACAGTCTCGGCTCCTTCGCCGCGCAGCAGTACCTTCTGGACCACGCCGACCTCGTCGACGCCGTGGCACTGTGCGGCACCACCGCAGTGGATCGCCTCTTCGCCTTCCTCGCCGAAGCCGGCGGTGACGTCATGGGCGCCTTCAACGCCGCCTTCCAGCCGGCGCGCACGGAGGCGGACTGGCTGAGCCGCGACGAGGCCCAGGTGGACGCGTACATCGCGGATCCGCTGTGCGGCTTCACCCTCGACGGTCCGTCGATGGCCGGTCTCGCCGCCGCCGCGGTCACCCGCCTCGCCGAGCCGAAGGGAATCCCGGCCGAGCTGCCGCTCCACGTACTGGTCGGGGGCGACGACCCCCTCAACCAGCGCCTGACGCTCAGCGACCTCCTCGTCGAGCGCTACCGTGCGACGGGACTGACCCGTCTGACCCACCGGGCCTACCAGGGAGCCCGGCACGAGCTGTTCAACGAGACCAACCGTGACGAGGTGGTCGCGGACCTGATCACCTGGCTCGACACCGTCACGAGTACCGGTACCGGTACCGGTACCGTCACCGGCTGATCCGGGCCGCCGGCCGCGCTCCGAGCCGCGTCGCCGGAGCCGTCGCCCGCACGGCACCGGTGGTCGGATCGCGCCGCTACGCGTCCTGGTTCACGTGGGCGAGATGGGTGTCCATGGCAGCGCACATCTCTTCCAGCAAGGCCCTGAACTGGTCGAGGACCGCGGGCGGGTAGCGGCCGACGGCGGCGTCCATGGGCGCCGCGAGCGGATGGAAGAACGCGTCGGCCCGCTCATGGATGTGCGGGCTGCTGCGCAGGGTGACGACGCGCCGGTCGCTGTGCTCGCGGCTGCGGACGATGTGCCCGGCGCTTTCGAGCCGGTTGAGCAGCGACGTCGTGGCGCCCGAGGAGAGCAGGATGCGCTTGCTGAGGCGGGCCGGGGAGATCGGGGCGCCCTGCTCCTCGGCCGCGATGATCTCCAGCAGTGCGGTCGCGTCCGTGGCGTACAGACCGAGATGGGCGGCGAAGCTGCGGCTGAGTTCGGCGTAGCGCCCGCCGTAGACCCGCAGGGCTTCCACCAGCAGCTCGCGCCGCGCCGCAGCATCCTCCGACGTCGGTTCCTCCGTCACCCGTGGCCGTCCTTCCCCTGCGCGAACATCGCCTGACCCGCACCCGCAGATCGCTTTTGACAATCTACCCACCCTCTCATTACCTTCATGGTGGAATTACTTCATCATGGAGGTATTGGCATGCGGGACGCGGTGGCCACCAAACGGTGGCTCGGACTGATCGCCATCGCCCTGGGCGTGGCGCTGATCGTCGTGGACACGACGATCGTCAACGTGATCACGCCATCGGTCGTCGAGGACCTGGGCGTCAACTCCTCGCAGGCGCAGTGGATCCAGGAGTCGTACGCGATCGTCTTCGCCGCGCTGCTGCTGCTCACCGGCCGGCTCTCCGACATGCTCGGCGCCCGCCGGGTCTTCACCTGGGGCGTCGTCGTCTTCGGCGCCACCAGCGTGCTCGCCGGGCTGGCGCCGAACGGCGGGCTCCTGATCCTGGCCCGCTTCCTCCAGGGCGCGGGCGCGGCGATGATCCTGCCGACCTCTCTGGCCCTGCTGAAGGCCAACTTCACCGGCAAGGCCCGCGGTCAGGCGTTCGCCGTCTGGGGTTCGACCATCGGAGCGGCCGCCGCACTCGGCCCGCTGCTCGGCGGCTGGCTGTCCGAGCACGTCTCCTGGCGCTGGGCATTCGGCATCAACGTGCCGCTGTCCGTGCTGGTCGCGTTCGGTGTGGTCCGCTACCTGGCCCGATCGCCCCGGACCGAGGGGCGCATCGACGTGGTCGGCGCCGTCCTCTCCGTCGTCGGGCTCGGCCTGCTCGCCTTCGGGCTCGTCGAGGGCCGCATCTACGGCTGGGTGGCCACCGTCCACCCGCTCGACCTCCCCGGCTTCACCTGGGGCGGCGGGCCTTCGCCCGTCCTGGTCGCGCTGATCCTCGCCGGTCTCGCGCTGGGCCTGTTCGTACGCCGCCAGGCGAAGCTGACGCGGGGCGGCGACGCGTCCAGGGCGATGATGGACGTGCGGCTGTTCTCCATCACCTCGTTCCGCAACGGCAACATCGCCACCCTGATCATCGGCGTCGGGGAGTTCGGCATCGTCGCGGTACTCCCGCTGTGGCTGCAGTTCACCCTCGGTTACAGCGCGCTGCAGGCCGGGCTCGCCCTGGTGCCGGTGGCCATCGGCAGCTTCGTCGCCAGCGGGGCCAGCTTCGGAATGGCGGCCAAGGTCTCGCCGCTGATCCAGCTGCGCATGGGCCTCGCGCTCGAAGTCGTCGGCCTGGCCGGAATCGCCCGGGTGGCCGCCCCGGACACCTCCTGGTGGGCCGTCTCGGCGATGCTCTTCCTGTACGGCATCGGCGTCGGCTTCGCCACGGCCCAGGTCACCAACGTGGTCCTCGCCGACATCCCGGACGACAGCAGTGGGCAGGGCTCCGGCATCCAGAGCGCGTTCCGCCAGCTCGGCTCCGCGCTCGGCATCGCCGCGCTCACCACGGTGTTCTTCACGACCCTCAGTTCCCGGCTGCACGACAGCCTGGTCTCCTCCGGTCTGTCGGGAGCCGCCGCCGACAAGTTCAGCCACGCCGTCACCGACAGCGCGGGTGCGGCGATCGGCCCGCTGGCCGGGAACCCGCAGACCGTCCCGGTCGCCGACGCCGCCCGTTCGGCGATGTCCGACGGTGTCGCCATCGGCGGTTACGTGGCGGCGGGGTTCGTGGTTCTGGGCCTGCTCGCCTCCCTGCTCATTCCCGCCATGCCGCCCCGGGCGCAGGCCGCTGCCGGGGAGGACGAAGAAGGGGAGGAGGCCGAGCCGGAGGTCGAGCCGGCCCCGCGCCACTGACGGCTGCCCCTGGCCGGACAGCCGGACGGCCGCCCCCGCCGGACGGCTGCCCCCCGCCGGGCGGCCGGGGTGGCGGCGCTGGGGGCAGCGGTGAGGCAGGCGGTTACGCGGTACCGGGTGTCTTGCGCGTGGTGACGTTCATCCGGTTCCACGCGTTGACGGTGAAGACGAGCGCGACGAGCTGGGCGAGCTCCTTCTCCTCGAAGTGCTCCGCCGCCCGCTCGTACACCGCGTCCGAGACACCCGCGGGCAGCAGGGTCACGGCCTCGGTCAGCGCGAGGGCCGCCCGCTCCCTCTCGGTGAACAGGCTCGACTCCTCCCACGCGGAGAGCTGGTAGATCCGCTGCTCCGACTCCCCGGCCTTGCGGGCGTCGGCGGCGTGGTAATCGATGCAGTACGTGCAGCGGTTGACCTGCGACGCACGGATCTGCACCAACTCGATCAGGGCGGGGTCGAGCCCTTCACGAGCGGCTGCGTCGAGGGCGAGAACCGCCGTGAACACGCGGGGGGAGACGGCGGAGAAATTCATGCGCTGAGGTACCTGGAACGTGGTCATGCAAGGACCGTAGGCCGGGAAGCGACCGGGGTCGGGGTGCATTCCCGCAGTGAAATAGTGGGTCAATTGTTGCGCCGGGGTGGCCTCGGAGAGCGTCTCGATCGGTGATCGATCCCTGCTCCCATCACGTGGGAACGGGACGGCGGCGGACAATCCGCGTGCACCGGGTGCTCAGGATGGGGAACACTGCGCCGATGAGCTCTGCAGCCTCCCGGACAGCGCGGGAACGGGCACTTCGGCATGTCGCGGAACGGGCGTCGGGCCCGCCGATGGACCCGGCGTTGCGGGTGACCCTCAACTTCCACCCGGACCGTCTGCTGCACGGCACGCCGATCCTGGAGGCTATGGCCGAGGGCGGCGTCTACCACTCGCAGTTCGTCACGGGGACCAGCAACGGCGGCCTGACCGCCCATCCGGGTGGCGACCGGTGGCGCTGGGAGAGCCGGATCTTCGGCGGTGCGTACGACGAAGCGACCGCTCATGAGCGGCCCGTCTACGGGGCGTTGAACTTCCGCCGCAAGCCGGTCGGCGGGGCGCCGCGGTTCGGCTCGGCTTATTTCCGGCTGACGGCCGAGACGCTGACGCGGAGCACGTTCTGTTACCCGGACAGCTTCCTTGAACCATCGGATTTCGGTGTCGCGGCCCGGATGGGGCTCATCGAGCTTGCCTGCGCCGATCAGCAGGACGAGCTCGACGACTACATCGAGGCGCAGGTGCACGGGTCGGTCCAGCTGCGATGCGATGTGGAGGCGCTGGTGCTGGACCCCTGCTACCAGGACACGGCAGTCGGGGAGGCGGCTCTGCGGCTTGGCTGCCCGGTGGAGTGGCACCCCGGCTTCCGACTCTGCGTCGAAGAACTCCGACGTCACCCTGACTACCGCGGCCAGGAGTACGTCGACCTGGGCACGCGGATCGCGGTCGACGGCATGCTCGACCCTCGGATCATCGGAGACTCCGCACGTGCCGGCCTCCATGACCCCCAGGCGGTCAAGAAGGTGTGGCACTACCTGGCGCGATTCGGGGCCCCTCGGAAGGCCGCGGACGGATCGGTGGCTCCGGCACCGATGGAGGGGGCCGTACTCGATGGCCTTCGTTGAGGGGCTGGTGCCAGAGGTTCCGGGAATGCGTTCCGGGCCGTGCGGCCGCAGATCCCCACGAGACCGCAAGGCGGGGGCCGTCGGACGTGCGACGATCGAACGGTTCTCGCCGCGATCATCTCCGCCGTCACGCCAGGGTGCACCCGGCGGCAGATGCCGCCGGTTTTCGACGCCTCACGACAGACAGTCCACCGCCGCTCCTCCGAGTGGACTGCGCCACGGGTGTGGGCGAAGCTCCACCCCCTGGTGCGGGACGAGCTCGGTGCCCGCGGGGAGCTGACAGGACCGAATCCTGTCGATCGTGGCAAGAGAGGCTCGAAGACCCACTTGATCACAGAACGGCCGGGTCTGCCTGTCTCTGTACGGAGGCAGGGGCTACGGTCATTCGGCAGTTAATCGGACGGAATGGGTGGTTCCGGGCGGGGGTCGGCGGGTAGGAGTCGGGAGAGATCCCCTTGGGGAGGCTGATTCGATGCCGTGGTTCGCCTGGTTGCTGGCCGCGGCGGCGCTCGGAGTCGCGGAGTTCTTCACGCTCACCCTGGTCTTCGGGCTGCTGGCCGGCGCGGCGCTGGTGGCCGCCGTCGTGGCCGGTGTGGGCGTCGGACTGCTCGGGCAGCTCATCGCGCTCGGGTTGGCGGCGGTGGCGGGGCTCGCCCTCGTACGGCCCGTCGCCCTGCGGCAGATCGCCCAGGCGCCGCTGACCGTCGAGGGCAGCGACGCGCTGATCGGCAAGCGGGCCGAAGTCGTGCAGGAGGTCACCGCGACACATGGGCTGATCAAGCTCTCCGGTGAGGAATGGTCCGCCCGCGCCTTCGACGAAGCTCAGGTGATTCCCGTGGGCGCCCTGGTGGACGTCATGGAGATCGACGGCGCGACAGCCGTGGTGTACCCCCGCGAGCTTTTCCCCTGACCCTTGATTGATCCCTGATCCCTGATCCCTGATCCCTGATCCCTGATCCCTGATCCCTGATCCCTGATCCCTGATCCCTGATCCCTGATCCCTGACCGCCCGAGCGCCTGGGACACGGAGCGCTCGTGGCGAAGGAGGACGTGACGTATGGATCCGGTCGTCATTCCGATACTCGTGGCGGCGCTCGTCGCCGTCTTTCTCGTGGCCGCCACCGTACGCATCGTCCCGCAGGCGCGCCGTTACAACGTCGAACGGTTCGGCCGCTACCGCCGGACGCTGCAACCCGGCCTGAACTTCGTCCTGCCGGTGGCGGACCGGATCAACACCAAGCTCGACGTGCGCGAGCAGGTGTACTCCTCCGACCCCAAGCCGGTGATCACCGAGGACAATCTCGTGGTCAACATCGACACCGTCCTCTACTACCAGATCACCGACCCACGGGCGGCCGCCTACGAGGTCGCCGACTATCTGCAGGCCATCGACCAGCTCACCGTGACCACTCTCCGCAACGTCATCGGCAGCATGGACCTGGAGGGCACGCTCACCAGCCGCGAGGAGATCAACGCCCGGCTGCGCGCCGTCCTCGACGACGCCACCGGCAAGTGGGGCATCCGCGTCAACCGCGTCGAGATCAAGGCCATCGACCCGCCGAACACCATCAAGGAGGCGATGGAGAAGCAGATGCGCGCCGAGCGCGACAAGCGCGCCGCCATCCTGCACGCCGAAGGTGAGCGACAGGCCAAGATCCTCACCGCCGAAGGCACCAAACAGAAGGACATCCTGGAGGCCCAGGGCACCCAGCAGGCCACCATCCTGCGCGCCGACGGCGAGTCGAAGGCCGTGGAGCTCGTCTTCCAGGCCGTCCACCGCAACAACGCCGACGCGAAGGTCCTCGCCTACAAGTACCTGGAGACCCTTCCGCACCTTGCCCAGAGCGACAACAACACCTTCTGGGTGATCCCCGGCGAGCTGACCGAGGCGATCCGTACGGTGACCAGTGCGTTCGGCGATCAGGCGACCGGTACGGGACCGCCGCCGGGCGCGCGGCGCGAGGGCGCGGCCGGCGGCGACGCCTCCGACGGCACCGGTAAGGACCACGTCGGGGCTCCGGAGATCGAGCCGAACTCCACGCTCGCCCTGGACGCCGTCGCCGCCGCCGACGAGGCGGCCAAGCAGGCCGCCGTCGCGGTGAGCGACGCGAGGGCGGAGGCGGACGCCGCCGGGGAGACCCGGCTGCCGAGACGTGGGACCGGCACCGCCACCGGAGCCGAAGCCGACGACCGCTGAGTGCTGAGTTCTGAGCGCTGACCGGGAGGGCGGCAGGGCGGGCTTCGGCGCGTGAAGCCCTTGGTGACGGCTCCGTTACGTAAAGCCCTTGGTGCCGCCGCGCCCGTACGGCAGACTTGCCGCCGCAGTTCATATGAGAGTGCGGGCGACTCGGGGGAATGCAACGGTGAACCGTCGCCTGTCGATGGCGCTGACCGCCTATGGGGTGGGGAACCAGGCGTTCCTCCTCTGGGCGCTCGAACCGCTGAAGGAACGGGTCTCCGACGTCCTCCCGCCCGGCATGACCGTGGGCGAGGTCCGGCTGCTCGGCCTCTCGCTCGAAGGGTTCGCGGTACGCGACACGGCGCACGCCGCGGGGTGGTTGCCGCAGGTCGTCTTTCTGGTGGTCAGCGGTCTGCTCACCTACGGCGTACTCCGCGGAAGCGCGGGCATCAGGCCGAGGTTCAGGTCCGTCCTCGCTCTCGCCGGAGCCTCGCTGCTCGCCGCGGGGACGGCCCTGCTGGTCGCTCCGGCTCTGGACCCGGACTCCTCCCTCCTGCCCGCGTACGGTGAGTGGGTCCTGCGGGCCCAGCTCGGCGAGGTGCCCGCGGCGGCGGCCCAGTTCGCGCTGCTCACCCTGTGGTGGCCGCTCGTCCCCTGGCTCCTGCTGTGGCGGTACCGGAACTGGCAGCCCGTACGGACCTACCTCCGGAACGCGGAAGACGCCGTGGAGGACGCCGCGAGTCCTGAGCGTCCTACAGGTCCCGTGAGTCCCACGGGTCCCACGGGTCTCGCGAATTCCGTGGAACCCGTGGGACCCGTGGGACCCGTGGGTTCCACGGGCCCTGCGCGCCCGGTGAACCTCGCCGACCCCGACAGCCCCGCAGACCCCGACGACCACGCAGACCCCGACCGCCCTGTACGCCCCGGCAGCCCCGAGCGGCCCGGCCCACGGGCCGTCTCCGCCAGGGAGCGGCGGCACATCGTGTGCGCCGGGCTGATTCCGGCCGTCCTGCTGGCCGTGGCCGGGGGACCGGTCCTCCGCCACATCCGGGTGCGGCATCTTTCGCAGGGCGCGCCCGGCTCCCCGGACGCCTCGGTCACCTTCGACCCGGACCTGTGGGATTCCTACACTCCGCCGCAGCTTGTCGAGGAATGGAGCGGCGTGCTCTACCCGGCGTTGCGCCTCCGCCCGCTCAGGACCGAGTTGGACGTCGGCTGGTCCGTCACGCTGGTGGTCTGCCTCGTCTTTCTCGGGGCCCTGGCGCTCGCGCTGCGCGCGGTCGCCACGCGTTCGGCCGGGCTCCTGCGGCGCGCCCCGGCGGAGGCCGGGCGTGCCCCCGCCTCCGGCGGCCCGGCCGCGTACCTCGGGATCGTCATGAAGGGGTGGTACGCGACCCTCCTGGCCGCCGCCGTCGCCGCGTTCGTGGAGGGCCGGCTGCTGCGATGGTTCGCCCCGCGCAGGGAGAGCGGTCCGGCGGCCACCGACCACCTGGGCGTGGCGCTCGGCGACGCGGTCCGGTTCGGTGCGGCCTGGGGGTGGGCGACCGGGCTCGCGTGCCTGGCGGTGGTTCTGGTGATGATGCGGCGCGCGACCCCCGTGGTCCCGCAGGCCGGTGGGGACGAGGAACAGCCGGACCGAGAGGTCGGGGAACAGCCGGACCGTGGGGTCGGGAAGCAGCCGGTCCGTGAGTGCGAGGAGCAGTCGGCCCATGGCGAATAACCGGCGGGGGGCAGGGGTCCGCAGGACGGACGCGCTGACCCGCGCGAGCGTACGCCGGGGGAGCGGGCAGCGCCCGCCGCGCCCGGAGGCGGAGGAGGAGACGGAGGCCAGAGGCCGGCTGTGGTTCGTGACGAGCCCGGCCACCTGGCTGCTGGGCATCCTGCTGGCCGTGGTGACGGTGACGTTCCAGGACGTCCTGACCGCGTCGGTGAAGGCGATCCTGCCGCTGGACCGGGTGCCGGACCGGCTCTCCCCGCAGAACGCCATCGACGTCGTCGAGGTCAAGGACGTCAAGGACATCGGGTACTACGTGGTGCGCGACGGCGGGGGCGCCGAGGACGGGAAGCTCCGCGCCGACATCGCCTCCGGCGGGCCCTGGCGCGAGGGCCGCAAGGTCGTCGACGCCGGGGACGCGCACTGGATGATCACCGTGCAGGGCAGGGCCTCCCAGCAGGTCCGCATCACCGACATCGTGCCCGTGGTGGAGGGAGGGAAGTGCGGGAAACCGCTCGGCGGCAGCCTCGCGCACTTCCCCTCCCAGGGCGTCATGGACGTCATCCCCCTGGAACTGGAGGTGGACGCCCCGCGCCCTCGGCTGGAGACCTACGGCAAGAGCGGCAAGGAAGCCAGGCCGTTCTTCACCGGTCCCGAGGCCAAGCACATCACGCTGAACCAGAACGAGACCGAGGCGTTCATCGTCCACGCGACCTCCGAGACCGGCTACTGCCGCTGGCGGTACCGCGTGCACTACGAGGTCGGCGGCAGCACGGCGGAGACGACGATCAGCGGGCCCGGCGGCAAGCCCTTCGAGCTGACCGCGAGGCTGTCCGACCCGTCCGCGTACCGGAAGGTCTACTTCCCCGCCCTCGCCTGCGCGTCCTCGGGTTCCGGGCCGCAGGACGTCTGGTACGAGCAGACCGGCCCGGAGTACGCCCGCGCCCACAGCGGTGACCGGGTGCCGCGCTGCCCCGAGGACTGAGGACACGGTCAGGGCTCCAGCAAGAGCTGAGCCCGCCGCCCGCCCGCTCGTCTCCCCGGACCGCGGCCCGTCCGCCCGCTTCTCCCCGGACCGCCGCACGCCCGCCCGTCCGTCTCCCCGGACCGCTACCGGGCGTCCGCCTCCACCCGCAGTTCCGCCAGTCCCGCCGGCTTCTCCGGGTCCTCCGAGCGGACCGTCACCCGGACCTTCCTGGCCGTGTCGCCCGCCAGGAAGGGGCGCCAGAAGCGGCCGTCGACGGACGTCTCCACCGTGGAGGACGCCGGCGGTACGTCGCTCCAGCGCG
This sequence comes from Streptomyces sp. V2I9, assembly GCF_030817475.1. NCBI lineage: Bacteria > Bacillati > Actinomycetota > Actinomycetes > Kitasatosporales > Streptomycetaceae > Streptomyces > Streptomyces sp. V2I9. The sequence continues at coordinate 4,559,417 of NZ_JAUSZJ010000002.1, forward strand.
GGGTCACCGCCATGATCCGCACCGGGCGCGGGCCCACGTCCACGGTCAGGGAACCCCCCGTGCCGTCCGGGGACCAGGACGTCGCCGGGCTGCCGTCCACCGCCGCTTCCGCGTAGAGCCCCGGCGCCTCGGAGGTCGCCGTCACCGGGCGGCACCGCGCCGCGTCGGCCGTCGGGGTCAGGTCGGGGCGGCGGGTCGGCAGGGTCAGCGTGGTGGTCAGCCGGCGCGGGCCCTCGGCCGTGTGGACCGTGAACGGGGTGCCCGAGACCAGGCGGACCTCGGTCGTCCGGGGCCCGATCCCGACGTCGTACGTGGCGTCCCGGAACCGCAGGCCCCTCAGCGTCACACCCTCGCGCAGCTGGGGCGGCAGCACCGGGGCCAGGCGGACGCCGTCCTCGCGCAGCCTCAGCCCCGTCAGCCCGTGCGTGAACACCTGGAGGAAGCCGCCCTTCCCGGTCAGGAAGTCCTCCGCCGGGAAGCCCGACAGCGGGTCCTGCGCCCCCGCCTTCTCGCCGCGCGCCTCGGAGAACAGGTCGTACGGGCCCCGCAGGAAGGGGCGTACCGCGCGCTGGAGATACGTGTACGCCGAGCAGCCCGGCTCCCCCGTCTCCGCCGCGACGATCGCGTGCACCGAGTCCGTCATCGCCGGGCCGTCCGGGTCGGTGCGGGCCGCGTAGTAGTCCAGGGTGGCCGCCGCCGCGCCCGGCTCCATCGGCCACTCCAGGGGATAGGCCAGCAGGACCGTGTCCGCCTGCTTGATCGTGGAGCCGTTGTACCCGGCGTACTGGAGGAAGACCTTCCGCTTCGCGTCGTACGGGATGCGGAGCCCGTCCGCGACCCGGTTCCAGGCGGCGGGCGGGCGGTGGCCGAGGAGGCGGGCCGCGCGGGTCGCGTGGCGCAGGGCGGTGGCGGCGACCGCGTTGGTGAAGACGGCGTCGTCCACACCGTTGCTGTACTCGTCGGGCCCGGCCACGTTCCTGACGGAGTAGCTGCCGTCCGCGTTCGCCGTGGCGCGGGAGCGCCAGAAGTCCGCGACGCCCTTCAGCAGCGGCCAGCCCCTCGCCGCCAGCCAGCCCCGGTCGCCGGTGGCCAGGTAGTACTGCCAGACCGCGAGCGACACGTCTCCCTGGAGGTGGTTCTGCGTCAGGCAGTGCGGCGGGTCCCAGCTCTGGCACTCGGAGTCGAGACGGCCCCGGCTCGCGCTGGTCCACGGGTAGAACAGCCCGTCGTGCCCCAGCTTCTCGGCGTTCGCGCGGGCCGCGTGCCGGGTGCGGTAGCGGTACTCGACGACCGAACGCGCCAGTTCCGGGCGGGTGGCGAGCAGCCCCGGGAACATCCACGTCTCCGCGTCCCAGAAGACCATCCCCGCGTAGTTGTCGCTGGTCAGCCCGGTCGGGGCGATGCTGTCGGCGGAGCCGCGCCGGGTGTTCGCCAGCAGCCCGTACCGGGCGGAGCGCAGCCATCCCTGCAACGCGCGGTCGCCGGGGACCAGCACATCGGCGGACCAGGCTTCGCGCCAGGCCGCCTCGTTCGCCGCGAAGACCCGGTCCCAGCCGCGCCGCGCCGCCCGGTGCGCCGCCTCGTGGGCGTCCTCGGCCGGGGAGCGGGAGGTGAGGGCGGTGTCGACGCCGACGTACTTCTCGAAGGTGTACGTCCGGCCCGCGCGGACCGGGGTGGTGTGCGCGGACGCACCGTTCCGCAGGGTCTCGACCACGCCCGAACCGCTCCGCATCGTCTGGGCGACGGCCCCCTCGATCCCCGTGCCGAGGGTGCGGAACGTGCCGTCCCCGCGCAGCGTGATCCGGCGTGCTCCCCGCCCGTCGAGCCGCCCGGTGACGGTCGCGGTGCCGCTCCAGCGCGGGGTCATCCGCAGGCGTACGGCACCGGTGTGGATGTCGGAGCGGTCGGCCAGCACGTCGTACACCAGGTCGGTGGCCCGGCCGTCCGCCGTCGTCCACCGCAGGGAGGTGCGCACCAGACCGCAGGAGAGGAAGACCGTCTGCCGGTAGTGCGAGATCCGGCCCGCCGGGGTGCCGGCGCCGAGGGTCTCCCCGCCCACGCCCACGTCCAACGTGGTCCAGCTCGGCAGCGCGGCGATGACCTCGCGGCCTTCGGAGACGGCCTGGTCGCGGGCGTAGAGCCCGGAGACGAACGCGCCGTCGTAGCGGGGGGTGTAGAGCGGCCAGCCGGTCTTCTCGCCGGTGGCCGCGTAGCCCGCGCCGGTGGCGGGGACCCGGTGGCCGAGATAGCCGTTCCCGACGTACGGGTCGTAGCCCCCGGCCTCCCCGAAGCGGGAGGACGCCCGCGCCCACGCCGGATCGGAGGCGTCCGCGCAGGCGGGAGGGCGGTCGCCGGGGGGTGGTGGGTGCGGGGAAGCGGTGGCCCGTGCGGCGGGTGGCGGCGGCGCGATCAGGGCTGCGGCGACCAGGGGGGCGAGGGCGAGGGCGGAGATGCGCGGGAGGCTCACGGGACGACGGTAGGGAGGGCCCGTGCGGTCGGCCGTCACGGCGCGCAGGGCCTCCCGGCACCGACCCCGCACCGGGCATCCGCCTGCCCGCCGGATGGAGCAGATCACGCCACCGGGTCGCCCTGTGCCGCAGCGGCGGGGTGGAGCCGTTCCGGCCACCGGCCCCTCGCGCAGCGGCGGCGTGGAGCCGTTCCCGCCGTCGGGCGCCTCTCGCGGTGGCGGCGTGGAGCAGCGGAATCGCGCCACCGTGGAGGCTTTACCGGCACAGCGGCGTGGCGCCGTTCCCGCGACCGAGCCCCCTTCGCAGCAGCTGGGCGGAGCAGTGGAATCGCGCCACCGTGGATGCCGCGCCGCCCCGGGACGGGGCGGCTCCCTCGCTCGGAGCCGCCCTTCGCCGCCGCGCGGACCGCCCCTACCCGGCGGCCATCCCCGTCTTCAGCCCCGCCCCGCACAGCGGTACCACCACTTCGCCGCCGACCGCGTCGCCCCCGTTCCGTACCGCCGCCCAGCAGGCCACCCCCGTCGACTCGACGTAGAGGCCGCGCGCCGCCAGGTCCCGCTGTGCGTCGCGGACGGCGTCCTCCGGGACGGTCAGGAACGTGCCACCCGACTCCCGTACCGCCGCCAGGATCTGGCGGGCGCGGGGCGGCCGGGGGATCGCGATGCCCTCCGCGAGGAGGGAGGCGGGCCGCCGGCCGCCCCCGGCCTCCGCGTCGTCCGGAAGCAGGTCGTCCGCGCCCGCCCGGAAGGCGGTCGCCAGCGGGGCGACCGCCCGCGCCTGGACCGCGATCAGCCGGGGGCGGGCCGTGATCAGGCCCAGGGCGTGCAACTCGGTGACGGCGAGGGCCGCGCCCAGCAGCAGCGTGCCGTTGCCGACCGGGACCGCCAGCGCGTCCGGGAGCCGGCCGCCGAGGTCCTCCCAGAGCTCGTACACGTACGTCTTCGTGCCGTGCAGGAAGTACGGGTTGAAGACGTGCGAGGCGTAGAAGGCCCCCGGCTCGTCCGCCGCCGCGCGGGCGGCCCGCGCGGTCGCCTCCCGGCCGCCGGGCACCGGGACCAGCCGCGCGCCGTGCGCCCGGATCTGCCCGGTCTTCCCGGCCGGCGTGCCCTCGGGGACGTACACCGTGCACGGGAGCCCGGTCCGCGCGCAGTACGCGGCGACGGACGTGCCCGCGTTGCCGGAGCTGTCCGCCACGACCCGGTCCGGGCCCAGCCGCCGCGCCAGCTCCACGAGCATCACCGCGCCGCGGTCCTTGAAGGAGAGCGTCGGCATGAGGAAGTCGAGCTTGGCCGAGACGGTGTCCGTGAGGGGGACGAGCGGGGTGCGGCCCTCGCCCAGGGAGATCGCCGGGGTGTCGAGCGGGAGGAATTCCTTGTAACGCCACAAGGAATCGCTTCGCCCGGAAAGCGCGTTCACCCCGACGCCCCGCGCGGGGGTGAAGTCGAGGTCCCAGGGGCCCCGGCAGACCGGGCAGCACCAGGTCAGAGCCGTGATCACGGACCGCGTCCCGTCCACCGGACAGTGATAGCTCGTCATGTCCGCCAGCATGTCAGGCGTATGGCAGATGAATGGCGTGCGTATGGAGAGTCCGAAGGCACCCTTGTGGGTTGGCCATGGATCGGTCAATCTTTCGACGGCAGCAGGGCGGGCCGCTCGCCGGACGACGCGGAACACCAGTGCTCCGACGCGCGCTTTGTCATGCCCATGAAGCGACTTGCTCCTGCGGCCCCGGCACCACCGCACAACCCCCCACCAGAGCACCGCCGATGAGGAGGACCCCTCAGATGTCAGTGACGCGTCACACTCCCCAGGCCCGTCGAAGACTCGCCGCGGCGACCGTCATAGCCACCGCAGCCGCCGTCGCCCTCGCCACCGCCGCCCTTCCGGCGACCGCGGCCGAGCGTGCCCCCGAAGGCGTGATCCTGAACGCGGACGCACCGGGCACCATCAGCGACAGCTACATCGTGACGCTGAAGGACTCGGCCGCCAAGTCGGACTCCGCCCGGGGCAGGGCCCTCGCGAAGAAGTACGGCGCGAGCATCGAGCGCACCTACCGCGCGGCCCTCAACGGCTACGCGGTCGAGGCATCGGAGGCGGAGGCGAAGAAGTTCGCCGCCGACCCGGCCGTCGCGTCCGTCTCGCAGAACCGCACCTTCACGGTCTCCGCCACCCAGACCAACCCGCCGTCCTGGGGGCTCGACCGGATCGACCAGCGGGGCCTCCCGCTGGACCAGCGCTACACCTACCCCGACAAGGCCGGCGAGGGCGTCACCGCGTACGTCATCGACACCGGGGTGCGCATCAGCCACAGCGACTTCGGCGGCCGGGCCTTCAACGGCTACGACGCCATCGACAACGACAACGTCGCGCAGGACGGCCACGGCCACGGCACGCACGTGGCGGGCACCGTCGGGGGCACCGCCTACGGCGTCGCCAAGAAGGCGAAGATCGTCGGCGTCCGGGTGCTCAACAACCAGGGCTCCGGCACCACCGCCCAGGTCGTCGCGGGCATCGACTGGGTGACGGCCAACGCCGTCAAGCCCGCCGTCGCCAACATGAGCCTCGGCGGCGGCGCGGACGCGGTCCTCGACGCGGCCGTGCAGCGGTCCATCGCCGCCGGCATCACCTACGCCGTCGCGGCGGGCAACGAGTCGACCAACGCCAACACCAAGTCCCCGGCGCGCGTCGCCGAGGCCATCACGGTGGGCTCGACGACCAACACCGACGCCCGCTCCAGCTTCTCCAACTACGGCGCGGTCGTGGACATCTTCGCGCCCGGTTCCTCGATCACCTCGGCGTGGAACACGAGCGACACCGCGACGAACAACATCTCCGGTACGTCGATGGCCAGCCCGCACGTGGCCGGCGCCGCCGCGATCTACCTCGCCGACAACCCGGGCTCGACCCCCGCCCAGGTGTCCGCCGGGCTCGTCGCGGCCGCCACCCCGAACGTGGTCACCAACCCCGGCACCGGTTCGCCGAACCGCCTGCTGTACGTCGGCGCGGGCAGCACCAACCCGCCGGGCAAGAAGTTCGAGAACACCACCGGGTACGCGATCAACGACAACGCCACCGTCGAGTCCCCGATCACCGTCTCCGGCATCACCGGCAACGCCCCCGCCGCGCTGAGCGTCCCGGTCAACATCTCCCACACCTACATCGGTGACCTGAAGATCGACCTGGTCGCCCCGAACGGCACGGTCTTCAACCTGAAGGCGTACGGCTCCGGCGGCAGCAGCGACAACGTGGTCACCACGTACACCGTCAACGCCTCCTCCGTCGTCGCCAACGGCACCTGGAAGCTCCGGGTCAGCGACAACGCCAGCGCCGACACGGGCCGGATCAACAGCTGGGCGCTCCAGTTCTGATCCCGCCCCGGCGGTGAACCACCGAACCCCGTGAGAAGGGCCGGGGCGGTCGCGTCACGCGACCGCCCCGGCCCCTCCGTCGTCCGGGGGCCCGGTCAGCGGCGGTTGAGCCCGCGGTCGACCGCGGTGATCAGCTCACCGTTCTCCGTGTCCCCGTCCAGCGACCAGAACATCGCCCCGCCGAGGCCCTCCTCGCGGATGTACGCGGCCTTCGTGCGCAGCACCTGCGGGTCGTCGTACGTCCACAGGGTGGTGCCGTCGAACAGCCAGGCGTGGCCGTTCCTCACGTCGCGGTGGATCTTGTACGTCCCCGAAGCGGCCAGTTTCTTCAGGACCTTGTAGTCCTCGTAGCCCGCCGCCCAGGTGGCCGGGGCCGGGCCCGTCGCCGGCTGCCCCATCCCCGTACCGCCGCCGCTCACGCCGGTCCAGCCCTGGCCGTAGGTCGGCATGCCCATCACGATCTTGTGCTTGGGGGCGCCGCGCCGCACCCAGTCGCGCACGGTCCGGTCGACGCTGAAGTCGTCCCGCGCGTACAGGGCCGACTGCTGGGCCGTCTTCTTCTCACCCGACACGTGGTGGTCGTACCCCTGGATGTTGACGAAGTCGAAGTCCTTCATGAGGCGCTTCACCTCGAATCCGGCGTCGATCGCCTTGGGGTTGGCGGGGACGTACGCGGACAGGTCGTAGTGCTTGGGCTTCGGCTTGTGGTGCCCCTGTCCGTGCCCCTTGCCCCCCTTCTCCGCGGCCTTCGCCTCGCTCTTCGCGTGGGCGTCGAGCTGGGTGCGGAACTCGTGGATCAGGGCGGTGAAGTTCTTCTTGTCCTCCGGGCGGAAGACCGTGCCCTCGTTGGCGGCCGAGCCGGGCCACTCCCAGTCGACGTCGATGCCGTCGAAGAGTCCGGCGGCCGCGCCGTCGCCGCCGCGCGCCCCGTCCCGGGGGAGGTTGCCCTTGATGTACAGGTCGATGCAGGAGGAGACGAGCGCCTTGCGGGAGGCCGCGGTGCGGACCGCGTCGGAGAAGTGGGTGGACCAGCTCCAGCCGCCCAGCGAGATCATCACCTTGAGGCCGGGGTGCTTGGCCTTCAGCTCGCGCAGCTGGTTGAAGTTGCCCGCGAGCGGCTGGGTGTCGGTGTCCGCGACGCCGTCCACCGATCCCGCCGCGTCGAGCGGACGGGCGTAGTCCGCCCAGGCGTCGGCCTGGCCGGGGATGTTGCCGGTGAAGCACTTCCCCTCGGCGCTGACGTTGCCGAAGGCGTAGTTGATGTGGGTCAGCTTGGCCGCGGCCCCGCTGGTGTCCAGGTCCTTGACCTGGAAGTCGCGTCCGTAGACGCCCCACTGGGTGAAGTAGCCGACGCTCTTGTACGCGGGGCGGTGGTGGCCCGAGCCGCGGTCGCCGCCGGCTCCGCGGCCGGGGTCGGCGGTGGCGGCCGGGGCGACGCCCGCCAGCAGGGCCAGGGAGACCCCGGCGATGGTCGTTCGGGACAGGTTTCTACGGCGCATGGGGCTCGTTCCTGTGCGTGATCCGGTGCGGGAGGCAGGGCGGAAGGGGAGCGGGAGGAAGGTCGGGAGCCGTGCTGTGGACAGGAAGGTATTGGTCTGGACCAAAAATGGTCAAGGGGGCGGGAGTTGTCGCCCTCCGGCCCCGTGTCGGACGCCGGGGCGCGGGGCGGATTCCGGACGACTTCGGGGGGTCTCGGAGCGGCCGTGCGGCGACGCGCGGCCGGTTCGCGGCGGTCCGGGGAGGGAGGATCGGCCGGTTCTGCCCTGGTGGTCGCGCCCTGGATATGCGTCCGCCACCTCGGGATCATCACATTGAGTGAAACTCTGGCCCATGCTTGCGGCGTACAACCCACGGTTGTCAGGCTGTCGCAGACTGTCAACCTGTTGGGAGTGGCCTGTGACTTTCGGTGAGCAGCCCGCCTATCTGCGCGTGGCGAGCGATCTCAGGGAGAAGATCGTCAACGGCGCGCTGCCGCCCCATACCCGCCTGCCGTCGCAGGCCCGTATCCGGGAGGAGTACGGAGTCTCGGACACCGTCGCCCTGGAGGCGCGGAAGGTGCTGATGGCGGAGGGGCTGGTCGAGGGGCGCTCCGGCTCCGGGACGTATGTGCGCGAGCGCCCCGTCCCCCGCATGATCGCCCGCTCCGGCTACCGGCCGGACGGGGGGGCCAGCCCGTTCCGCCAGGAACAGACGGCCGAGGGGGCGCGCGGGACCTGGGAGTCCCGCAGCGAGCAGGAGGGCGCCGGCCCCGAGATCGCGCAGCGGCTGGGCATCGAGCCCGGCGACCGGGTGATGCGCACGCACTACGTCTTCCGGGAGGCGGGCGAGCCGATCATGCTCTCCACCTCCTGGGAGCCGCTCGCCGTCACCGGCCGGACGCCCGTGATGCTGCCGGAGGAGGGCCCGTTGGGCGGCTGCGGGGTGGTCGACCGGATGGCCGCGATCGATGTCGTCGTGGACAACGTCGCCGAGGAGGTCGGCGCGCGGCCGGGGCTGGCGGAGGAGCTCCTGGCGCTCGGCGGCGTGCCCGGCCATGTGGTCATCGTCATCGGGCGTACGTACTACGCCTCGGGCCGGGCCGTGGAGACGGCCGACGTGGTGGTGCCGGCCGACCGGTACCGGATCGCCTACCACCTGCCGGTCCGGTGAGGCGCTGCCGACCGGGCGGGATAGGGGTGGCCGGCCGGGCGGGGCGCGGGTGACCGGCCGGGGCTGAGAGGACGCGAGGGGGCGCATTCTGTGGATGCGCCCCTTTCGCGATGGCCGGATGTGTATCTCTTCGTGCAAAGCCGCCTGCACTGAGTGAAGGTCAGGCGTACGCTCGGGCATATGCGCACAGGGGTTACCCGGGGATTCTTGGAGACGTGCACACCGGTGGGGAGAGGGGCGGCATGCGGGGGAGCGACACGATGAGCGACAGCGGCGCCGTGCTCCCCTGGCAGGTGATACGGCAGGACGACGGAGGAGGCCGCTACCGCGTGGGCCGGTACGCCACACAGGCGGAGGCCCAGAAGGTCGCGGACGGCCTCGACGACCGCCACCGCCACCAGGTCTATCGGGTGGAGCGGGTGGGTCAGTCGCCCCGGCCCTGACACCCGGGCGCCCGGCCCCTGACGCGTGGCGTTCGAGCTGTGCGCCCGCGCGCGCCCCTGCATCGCCTTCCGCCCGCGCCGCCGTGCGCCCGGCCGCGTCCCCCGTCCTCCGCCGCCCCGCCGTGCAGGGGCGGTGCGGCGGAGGCGCGGGCGGTAGGGTCCGGCCCGACCGGGGGTGCGGAAGCCGCCGGAGCGCGGCGAGAGGGGCGGAGTGGTGGCGATGCTGATCGACACGGTGGCGTGGGTGCGGATCGAGAGCGGCAGAATCCTCTGCGCGCGGCCACGGGGCAAGGACGTCTTCTACATTCCGGGCGGTAAGCGCGAGGGCGCGGAGACCGACCTGGAGACCCTCCTGAGGGAGGTCGAGGAGGAGCTGACGGTCGGCCTGATCCGGGAGACCGTCGTCCACGCCGGCACGTACGAGGCTCCCGTGGATGACCGTCCCGACGCCGCCGTCGTCCGGATGAGCTGCTATTACGGCGACTATCGCGGCACGCTCGCCCCGAGCAGCGAGATCGAGGAGACGGCCTGGTTCTCCTTCGCCGACCGGGCCCTCGTGCCGCCCGTGGACCGCCTTCTCTTCGACGATCTCCGGGCGGCGGGCGCTCTGCGCTGAATCCGGGTGGCGGAGCGCGCCGCTCCGGTGCCGGGGCGGCGGGCCGCGTGCGCCGGGCGGGGCCGGGGTCGTACGGCCGTCCGTACCAAACGCCGTGGCGGGCGGTAGCGGGGCATAAATGGTGGGTATGGGCTGATTGTCCCTGTTTGCGCAAAGGTGCGCCCACGGTCGTCCTGGGGAAGTGATCGGCGTGATCGATACCGAAGGCGACTGTGCCGCGTGGACCTTCGACGCCGAGCCCGGTTCCGTGCGCGGCGCCCGGCACGCCGTCCGGGGCGCACTCGACGCCTGGGGACTCGACGCGGCGGTGGGTGATCTGGCCGTGCTGCTCGTCAGCGAACTGGTGACCAACTCCCTCCGGTACGCCTCCGGCCCCATCGGCGTACGCCTGGTCCGCTCGCACCCCGAGGGGGATCTCGCGCTCGCGGGCGGCCCGGCCCCATCGGGCGGTTCGCTCGCCAACGGTCCGGGCGGAGGCGGTTCGCGCCCGGCAGGTCCGGGCGGCGCCGGTTCGCTCACGGGTGCTCCGAGCGGGGTCGGCCCGCTCGGGGGCGGTGGCCCGCTCGCCGGCGTTCCGCTCGCCGACCGGCCTCCCGCCGGTCCGGGACTGCTGGTGGAAGTCTCCGATCCGCTTCCGGATCCGCCTACCGAACGCCGTGCGGGACCCGACGACGAAGGCGGCCGGGGACTCCAGCTCGTGGCCTGTTCCGCACGTCGCTGGGGGACCCGTCGCGGAAAGACCGGCAAGACCGTGTGGTTCGAGCTGGCTCTCCCTGGTTAGGAGAGTGGAGGGAAGCACAGCGATCACCTGGGGTCGGGCAGAACCTGGCTGAAAGGGACTGAGACCTTGCTGTGATCGTGAACGCCGTGTCGGTCGGGGCCGTAGTGCTGAATACTGCGGGCAGGACCGGTCCGGTGCGTGAGCTGGAGGGGACGGTCGCGTGAGCGAAATACCTGGGACAACGGGCGATGTCGGCGGGACGGCCGGCGATGTCGTGTGGCAGAGCAGCCCGCCCGGCTCGATCTACGACCACATCAAGGTCGCCTCCTTCTCGATCGGGCCGGACGGTCTGATCGAGCAGTGGAGCAGCCGGGCCGCCGATCTGTTCGGCATGCCCTCGACCGAGGCGATCGGCCGTGACCCGGTGGAGGCGTTCATGCCCGCCGAGCTGCGCTCCGGTGGCCGCCGCCGGGTCGGCGAGATCCTGGACGGCAAGGAGTGGACGGGCCTCGTCCCGTTCCGGATGCCGGGCGAGGACGGGACGCACGGCGTCGCCGAGGTCTATGTGATGCCCAGCCTGACGGCTCAGGGGGAGCGGGCCGCGCTCTGTATCGTCGTGGACGTCCGGGCCCTGCGCCGCATCGAGACGGACCTCGCCGCCTCCCAGGCCATATTCGGCCAATCTCCTTTCGGCTTCGTGCTGTTCGGCACCGATCTCGCCGTCGTCCGGGCGAACCAGCGCTTCGCCACCGTCTTCGGCGGCGCGGCCGAGGACCACCGGGGCCGCACGGTGGAGGACTATCTGCCGCGCGCCGAGGCCGACCGGCTGACCGCCACCCTGAAGCGCGTCCTGGAGACCGGGGAGTCCGTCACCGACCTCCAGCTCGTCGGTCCGGCACCCAACACCACCGAGCGCCGCCACTGGTCCATGAACCTCTACCGGGTGCACAGCGGGGCCGGCCGCCCCGTCGGCATCGCCGGTCTGGCCACCGACGTCACCCGCCGCCACATCGCCGCCCGCGAGGCGGCCAGCGCCCGCCGCAACCTCGCCCTCCTCAACGAGGCCAGCGCCCGCATCGGCAACTCCCTGGATCTGGAGACCACCGCCCGCGAACTCCTCGACGTGGCCGTCCCCGGCTTCTGCGACCTCGCCTCCGTCGACCTCTACCAGGGCCTCCTCACCGGCGAGGAAGCCGCGCCCGGAAGCTGGGCCTCCGTACACCGCGAGTCCGCCGGCGGCTCGGCCGAGCTGCGCCGGGTGGCCCACGCCAGCGCGGTCGCCGACGCCCTGCCCACCGCAGTGGCGGGCAGCGGCGCCCCCGGCCCGGACGACCTGCCGCCACCGCTCGGCTCCGTCCACCGCTTCCCCTTCGGCTCGCCCTGCGCCATGGCTCTGCGCTCCGGCCGGGCCGAGGACGTCCCCGGCGACGAGATGGGCTTCGTCCAGTCGACGCTCGCCGTGCCGATGGTCGCCCACGACACCGTCGTCGGTCTCGTCCAGTTCTCCCGGACGAAGGGCAGCGAGCCGTTCGGGGAGCGCGACCGGGCCCTCGCCACCGAACTGGCCGCCCGCGCCGCCGTCTGCATCGACAACGCCCGCCTCTACCGCCGCGAGCACGAACGCGCCCTGATCCTCCAGCGCAGTCTGCTGCCCCCCGGCGACCCCGAGGCCGCCGGGCTCGACATCGCCTGCCGCTATCTGCCGGGCAACGCCGCCACCGAGGTCGGCGGCGACTGGTTCGACGTGATCGAGCTGCCGGGCCACCGCACCGCCCTCGTCGTCGGCGACGTCATGGGGCGCGGGCTGCGCGCCGCCGTCGCCATGGGCGAACTGCGCACCGCCGTACGGACCCTGGCCCTCCTGGACCTGGAACCCGCCGAAGTGCTGTACGCCCTCGACGAGGTCGCCCGCGGGCTCGGCTCTCCGGGGTGCGGCGAGCGCAGCGAGGGACTCGGCGGCAGCGGGGGAGCGCAGTGGCCCTCCCGCGCCGCGCAGAAGTCCCGCGAGGCGGACCTCTCCGAGGTGTACCTCGCCACCTGCGTCTACGCGGTCTACGACCCGGTCACCCGACGGTGCACCATCGCCAACGCCGGGCACATGCCGCCGGCCGTCGTCGAACCGGGCAAGCCCGCCCGGCTCATCGACGTACCGCCGGGCATGCCGCTGGGCGTCGGCGGGGAGCCGTTCGAGGAGGTCGAGGTCGAACTGGCCGAGAACGCCCTGCTCACCCTGTACACCGACGGCCTGGTCGAATCGCGGGACCAGGCGCTGGACGAGGGGCTGGAGGCGCTCCGGTCCGTCCTGACCGGCCCGCAGATGGAGCTGGAGGACGCCTGCGACTTCGTCCTCTCCACCCTCGAAACCCGGCACGGCGAGGACGACATCGCGCTCCTGATGGCCCGTATCCAGGGGCTTCCCGCCGAGGCGGTGGGGGACTGGACGCTGCCGCGCGAACCCCGTTCGGTGGGGCGCGCCCGCGAGCTGGCCCGTGCCCAGCTCCTCGCCTGGGACCTCGACGACCTGGTAGACACGACCGAACTCCTCGTCAGCGAGCTGGTCACCAACGCCCTGCGCTACGGCGAGGGCGAGATCCGGCTGCGGCTGCTGCGGGACCGCACCCTGGTCTGCGAGGTGTGGGACGCCGGTCTCGTCCAGCCGCGCCGCCGCCGCGCCCGCGACACCGACGAGGGCGGCCGGGGCCTCCAGCTCGTCGGGCTGCTCAGCGCGGCCTGGGGCACGCGCCGCACCCCGCGCGGCAAGACGGTCTGGTTCGAGCTGGCCCTTCCGGACGGGGAACCGGCCGCCGAACTGTCCGTGGAGCAGTTGCTGAGCATGTACTGACCCGGTCGGCCGCCGGCCCGCGCGAGCCGGACCGGGACGCCGGCTACGCGCCCGTCTTCAGGGCCGCCAGCCGGGCCTCGACCTCCGCGCTGTCGCCCAGGCTGTCCAGCTCCTCGAACTGGGCGTCCAGCGAGGAGGCCGCCAGCTCCTGCCGGCCCAGGGCCTTCGCCTCCTCGCGCCGCACCTTGTCCTCGAAACGGCCCAGCTCGCTCGTCGGGTCGAGGACGTCGACACTCTTCACGGCGTCCATCATCCGGTTCTGCGCGCGGGCCGACGCCGCCCGCGCGACCAACGCGTCGCGCCTGGCCGTCAGCTCGGAGAGCTTGACCCTCATCCGGTCGAGTCCGGTCCTGAGCTTGTCGACGACCTCGGTCTGCGCGGCGATCGTCGGCTCGGCCGTCCGCGCCTCCCGCTCCGACTGGAGCTGGCGCCCGAGCGCGACCTTCGCCAGGTTGTCGAACCTGTCCGCCTCCGCCGACGACCCGGCCCCGCGCAGTTCGTCGGCCTTCCGGCTGGCCGCCAGTGCCTTGCCGCCCCACTCGGCCGCCGCCTCGACGTCCTCCTGGTGGTCCTGCTCCATCAGCCGGAGGTTGCCGATGGTGGCCGCGACGGCCTGCTCGGCCTCCGCGATGTTGTTCGTGTAGTCCCGGACCAGCTGGTCCAGCATCTTCTGCGGGTCCTCGGCCTGATCGAGCAGGGCGTTGAGGTTGGCCTTGGCGAGCTGGGTGACGCGGCCGAGGACGGTCTGCTTGGTCATGGCACGGCTCCTGGGGGTGTCGGGGTCTCCGGTGGAGGGGTACGGAAGGGTCGGGTGAGGTCTGCGGAGCGATCCGGGGCGAGGGCTACGGCTACGGAGCACGGGCCACGGTGGGATCAGAAGCGGCCGCCGCCGCCCCGGCGGCCCCCGGTCCCGCCGCCGCCCCGGCGACCGCGGGTTCCGCCACCGCCGAAGCTGCCCGGCCCGCCGCCCGGGCCACCGGACCACCCGCCCCCGCCGAACCCCCCTCCCCGGCCGCCTCCGAACAGGCCGCCGAGGATGATGCCGCCGAGGACCGCCCCGCCCGTCCCGCCGCCACTGCCCGTGCCGCCCGGCCGGCCGGGGCCCTGCGGGGAGTGGAAGCCGCGGACGTCCTGCTCGGCCAGGGCCAGCGCCTGCCCGGCCAGCGCGTCCGCCTGCCGGACCTCGGCCAGCGCCCCCCGCGCGTCCGCGGCCGACAGCTCGCGGGCCCGCTCCCACCGCCGCTGCGCCTCCGCGAGCCGGGTACGGGCCTGGCTGCCGACCGCGCCCCGATGGGTCGCCACGTAGTCCGCCGCGGCCCCGACCGAGGACCGGGCGGTGAGCATCGCCCGGTCGAGGAGGGCGCGGGCCTTCGCCTCGCCCCGTTCCTGGTTCCGGGCCCCCGCCAGCGCCTCGTCCAGGGCCGCGTCCGCCTCCTCCACCCGGCGCAGCGCGTCGATCGGGTCGTACGGCCCCGCCGCCATCGCCGCCCGCAGATCGGCGAGTACGGCCTCGGCGCGGGCGGTCCGGCCGCGCAGATCGGCGGTCGACGCGCCCTCGGTGACCCCTTCGAGCAGCCCGCCCGCGTCCGCGAGGTCCACCTCCGTCCCGGTCAGCGCGGCATCCAGCTTCCGCACGGCCTCGTCCAGCTCCGCCGCCCGCCGGTCCACCGAGTCCAGCAGCGTGGCCGCCTGGTCCACCGCGCCCTCGGCCCCCCGGATGGACACGGCGGCCCGCGCGTTCTCGCCGTCCCCGACCGCCGTACGGGCCTGCTCCACGGCCGAACCCGCGAAGGCGAGCCGGTCCTCCGCCTGCCCGACGTCGGCGGCCACGGGCGCGGCGACCTGTTCCCCGTACCGTTCGCGCAGCCCGGCGACGCCCGACCTGGCCACGGCGATCCGGCCGGTGAGGTCCCGGTGGGCGGCCGTCACGGTGGTCAGGATCTCCGGAGCGTCCCGTTCCAGGGAGCGCAACCGGTCGAAGTCCTCGGAGACGGTGTCCAGGACCTCGTTCGCGGTCGCGCACCGCCGCAGGATCTCCTCCAGCATCCGGCGGCGGCTCGGATCGTCCTCCGGGAACGCGTCGTCGAGCTGCTGACGCAGCCGGAACGACTCCGTCAGCTCCTCCTTCGCCCGCACGACGGCCGCCGTGAACGGCTTCGCCGCCTCCTCGCCGAACTGGGCGGTGGCGAAGCCGAGTTCCTCCTCACTGGTGCGCACCGCGTCGTCGGTGTCCACCAGGACCTGCGGGGCCCGCGCGTCCAGCTCCGGCAGCGGCGTCGGCGGCGGCTCCGGCGCCCCGGCGGCGCGCCCCCAGCCGGTGGCCGCCGGGGTGGTACGGCTCGCCGCACGCCGTCGGCGCCGGGCGTACGCGTACACGCCGACCGCGCCCGCGCCCGCGACGACCGCCCCCGGCAGGATGTAGTCGCGCGCCCCGACGGAGCCGGTGTCGCCCGCTCCGGGGTCGGCGGGCCCCGGCGTGACGGCGGGCGCGGTCACGGGGCGGCCGGCCAGGGACGAGGCGTATCCGTCGGCCGCGCCGATCGCCGCTCCCGCCCAGTCGTTCTCCCGCAGCGCGGGTTCGATCGCGGTGCGGGCCACGTCCCGCAGCTGCGCGTCGGTGAGCCGGGCGTCCGCGGCGACGGAGTAGCCGTACCGCCGGTCGTGGGTGGCGACGGAGAGGAGCACGTCGTCCTGGCCGAGGCCGTTGCGGTCGGCGGTCCCGTCGCTCCAGGTCTGCCCGGACCGCCCGGAGAAGTCGCGTACGTACACCACGAAGAGCTGGACGCGCTGCTCGGCGTACAACCGGTCGAGGGCGTCCTCCACCTGCCCCGCACGGTCCCCGAGGGCCCCGACCCGATCGGTGATCTGCCCGTCGCGGGACAGCTCGACGGGGTCGTCGGCGCGGGCGGTCCCGGTGGCGGGGAGCATCGGCCAGCACACCGCGAGCAGCAGAGCCAGCGGGGCGGCGATCCGTGGCAGGGGCGGGGATATCACCTTTGCGAGGCTATGTGTGCTTCTGTGCCCCCGCGACCCGGCGTTCCTCGGGCCCACGCCGCCGCCCGTGCGAACGGTCCTCGGGCCCACGCCGCCGACCGCGTGAACGGTCCTCGGAACCACGTCGGCTGTTCGCATGAAAGGAGCACGGCAAAGGGGACCGCCCCTGCGTGTGCGCAGAGGCGGAGCACGCCGCCCGTCGTCAGATGGGGCCGAACGTGGCGCGCTCCGGGCCCCCGTGTCCGAGGCCCCGCAGGTGCTGAGGACCCGAGTCCGGAGGTGGCGTGTGGCGGACCTTCAGCTGTCGGTCGTCGTGCCGTGCTTCGACGAGGCCGAGGTCATCGAGTCCTTCCACGCCACCCTGGTCGGCGTCCTGGACCCCCTCGGGGACAGCTTCGAGATCTGTTATGTGGACGACGGCAGCCGGGACCGCACCCGCCCGCTCCTCGGCACCCTCGCCGCCCGCGACCCGCGCGTCCACTACACCGCCTTCAGCCGCAACTTCGGCAAGGAGGCCGCCATGCTCGCCGGCCTCCGCATGGCGCGGGGCACGGCCGTGGTCATCATGGACGCCGACCTCCAGCACCCGCCCGAACTGATCCCCCGCATGCTGGAACTGCACCGGCATGGTTACGACCAGGTCATCCCGCGCCGCGACCGCACGGGCGAAGGAGTGCTCCGCAGCACCCTCAGCCACACCTACTACGCGCTGGTCCGCCGCTGCATGGACGTGGAGCTGATCGACGGATCCGGAGACTTCCGGCTGCTGTCGAGGCGGGCGGTGGAGAGCGTCCTGTCCCTCCCCGAGAGCAACCGCTTCTCCAAAGGGATCTTCTCCTGGATCGGCTTCGACACGGTCACCTTCCGCTACCGCAACAGCGAACGGGTGGCAGGCCGCTCCAAATGGGGAAGCAAGCGGCTGCTGAACTACGGCATCGACGGCCTGCTCTCCTTCAACAACCGGCCGCTCCGCCTCGCCATCTACACCGGCTTCTGGGTCTTCGTCTCGGCCCTGGCCTACGCCCTGTGGACGGTCGTGGGCGTCGTCCTGCACGGCTCGGACACTCCGGGGTACGCCACCCTGCTCACCGCCGTCGTCGCCCTCAGCGGCATCCAGCTGGTGACGCTCGGGGTGATCGGGGAGTACGTGGGCCGCATCTACCACGAGGCGAAGCACCGGCCGCCGTACGTGGTGCGGGAGACCGACGCGACCCGCCGCGTGCTGCCGGACGGACCGCCGCGGCCCTCGGCCCCCGGCGGCGGGACGGTGGAGCACTCCGCGCGGGCCACCGCCCGGCCCGGCCGGGCCCGCACCACCCGCCAGTTCACCAGCTTCGTCCTCATCGGCTGCGTGAACACCGCCGTCTACCTCGCCGTCTACGCCTCGCTCAACCGCTGGCTCCCGTACCTGACCGCCCACGTCATCGGCTACGCCGTCAGTATCGTGTGCTCCTTCCTGCTCAACTCCTGCGTCACCTGCCGGACGCGGCCGACCTGGCACGCCTTCGTCCGCTATCCGCTCTCCAGCCTGGTGAACCTGGTGGCGTCCGGGGCGCTGCTCCACGGGGCGGTCAGCGGCCTCGGGATGGACAAGAACCTCGCCGCGCTGGCGGCGGGCGTCCTGGTCACCCCGGTCTCGTTCCTGCTCGCGCGCTGGGCGATCACCTCGGGCCGGACCGCGGCGGCCACCGGGCCGGACGGCCGGGGGCAAGGCCCGGAGGACCAGGGGGAAGGGGCGTCGGGCCCGGCGGGAGCGCCGTCCGGCCGTCCCGCCCCCGCGTCGCTGCCCACCCGCTCGCCCCGGGACCGGTGAGGGCCGCGATGCCCGACGACGTGCCGGTGACCGCCGCCCCCGCAGATCAGCGGTGCGCGACCGTGACATACCGGACCGGGCGGGAGCGGCCCCCCTCGGACCGCCCCTGGACCGCCCTCTGGGTGAGCGCCCTGGCGCTCCCGCCCCTCGCCCTGCTCGCCGCCGCGTCCTGGGCCGGGCGGTGGGTGAGGCCCGGCGCGGACGACTGGTGCTTCCTGCCGCTCGTCCGGGACGAGGGCGTCGGCGGCCTCGTCGGGACGTTCTACCTCGACGACAACGGGCGGATCGGCAACGCGCTGCTGGTCGGGGCGTACGCGACGTTCCAGGTCGCAGGACACCAGTGGTTCCCCCTGGTCAGCGGGGTTCTGGTGATCGCGGTGCTGTGGGCGGTGGCCGTCCTCGCGCTGCGCCGCTCCCGCCTGCGCACCCCGCGCGGCCTGCCGCTCCTGCTCGCGGCGATGACCACCGCGCTCTTCCTGTTCGCCACGCCGAACACGTACAAGACGTTCTACTGGCCCGCCGCGGCCGTCTCCCACACCCTGCCGCCCGTCCTGGCCTGCGCCGCCCTGATCCCGCTCCTGCTCGCCCGCTCGGCCACGGGACGGGCGTTCGCGGCGGCCGTCGCCCTGCTCGCCGCGGCCTTCCTCGCCACGCTGTCCGAGGAGACGGCGATCGTGGTGGTGACGGTGCTCCTGGCCACGCTGTCCGTCTCCGGCCGCGTCGTCGCCACGGCGCACCGGGGGTTCGTCCGGCTGTGGTGCGCGGCGGGCATCGCCGGGACGGCAGCGGGGGCGCTCGTCCTCCTCACCTCGCCCGGCTCCCGGAACCGCAGGGAACGCTTCGGCGCGGAGACCGCCTCCCTGCTCGCCTCGGACTCGCTCGCCGCGTCGCTGCGGGCGTTCGCGGAGATCACCGTCGGCGTGGTCACCACCTGGCAGTACGCGGGCGCGGTCGCGGCGGGCGTGCTGCTGGGGCTGCTGTGCCGGAGGGCGGACGGCACGGTGCCCGGCCCGCCCGCGCACGGGCCGCTGCTCGCCACGGCCGGGGCGCTCGAGCTCCTGGTCTCCGGCTATCTCTGCACGGTCATCGCCTACCCGGTCTTCGGCGCGCGCGTGAGCGATGCGAGTGCGAACCGGCTGTGGAACGACTACCTCCTGCTGTACGTGATCCTCCTCGTCGGCGCGGGAACCCTGCTGGGCCTGGCCCTGCGCCGGTACGCCCCCCGCGCCGCGACCCCGGCGAAGGCGGTGTGCGCCGCGCTCTGCGTCCTGGTCTGCGTCGGCCCGGCCATCGCCCTGGACCACCTGGACACGGCTCTGCGGGACCGGGCCGGGAAGTGGGACGCGCAGGACCGCCGGCTGCGCGAGGGGGCGGCGGACGGCGAACGGGTCCTGCCGTACGAGCGCCTGGTGATCAGCCGGATGCTGGAACCGTTCAGCGGGGGCGGCCGCCACTACTGGCCCGGCGGCTGCGTCGCGGACTTCTACCGGATCGACCGGGTCACGGACGGTCGCGCGGAGCTCTCTCGCCGGCACGGCGGCCCCGGACCGTGATCCCGCCACCGGGGGCGGCACGGAGGTGACCGAAGCCGCTGCCGGCGACGCCCTCCGCCCGTGCCGACGGCTGCGGCCGTTCACCGACTGTCAGAGCCCCCTGCAAGACTCCTCTGCATGGGCATCTTCTTCGACTATTTCCGTGCTCCAGGTGATCAGGAAGCGGCCTCGGCCTTCGCGGAGGGGCCTGATGACGCAGGGTTCGCCGCGGTCTGCGTGAAGACGATCGATCCCGCTGTCCTCCTCGGCAAGGCGGTGGCGCTGCTGATGCGTGAACCCGTCGAAGCCGTCACCCGGCATCCCCGGTTCGCTCACCTGGTGACGAGTCCGGAGGCGGAGAGCACCTGGATCGTCACCCTGCCCGACGAGGTGCGCGACGCCCTGGCGGACGCCCCCCGCGAGCTCCTGGCCGAGATATCCGTACCGTGGTCGCGGGCGGAGGAGTTCTACGGTGCCGCGGATGCGCGCGACCTCGCGGATTTCCTCGACGAGCTCGCGGCCCTGGCCACAGCGGCCCGGTCGCACGGCCACGGACTCTACTGCCGTATGACGCTGTAGAAACCCGGCCGGGGATCGTGTTCCCGGGATGCGTGCTCGCCTCAGTCGGCAGGGGGCTGGTGGACGCGGGGGATGCCCAGGTCCGGCAGGTCGAGGTGGAAGCCCTGGCCGCGACCGCTGATCGTGCCGTCGTAGGAGAGGTCGGCCAACTCGACGCCCAGGTGCCGCAGTTCCTCGATGAGCATCCGTGAGGCGACGGCCGCCGCCTGTTCGTGATCCTCCATGGCGTCGGGGAAGCGGCGTTGCCAGATCGAGCGGGAGAACTCCCAGCCGTTCCGCGCCAGCCGGGCGGGGGTGGCCGCGTCGGGCTGGTGGAGGTATCCGGTGGCCTCGATGACGAGGCCCAGGTCCTGGCTCCAGCACTGGACGAAAAGCTGCGGGTCATGGGCCGCCCCCAGGTGCAGGATGAACCTGCCGGGGAAGAACGGCGTGCAGCGGTCGAGGGACCGCAGGGCCTCGGCCAGGCGCTGCTCCACGTCCTCCCGGGTGGCGGCGGGCCGAGCGGGTGCGGCGGAGACGGAGGCGGGCGGCAGGGCGGACGGCTCCGCGCCGTACCAACTGCCGCGTACGCCCGGCTCCCCGACGGTGGCGGCGTCCGAGCCGGGCGGCAGAAGACCGAGGCTCAGCCGGCCGTCGTCATGCGCGTGGACGAGGAGGTCGGGGGCGTCGGCTCCGGGGCGCTGCCACAGCATCCACGGGCCCGAGGAGCCGCCCCACATCGTGGGCCGGCCCAGCTCCTCCTCCGCGACCCACCAGGCGGCGCGGGCGTGACCGGCTGTGGTGAAGATGTCGTTGTCGTCGGGCAGGTCGACGAGGCCGAAGTTCACCCTGCGCACCTGTTCGGGCGCCGAGACGTCCGCCATCACGGTGCCGTATCCGCACGAAGGCCCGTTCCTCGGGGCGAACACGCGCCACACCTGGTCCCCGACCTTCCTCGGCTTCCCGAGTTCCCAGCCCAGTGCGGAGGTGGCCCGCTCGACGTCCGCCAGGCTCCACGAGCCCGGCCGGAGCGGCGCGACTTCCTTCACCAGCGTGCGGAAGTCGTCGTCGTCGAGCCACCGTCCGCGCGGGATCGTGTTCTTCTCCATGCGGCAGACAGTAGCCGTCCGATCCGGCCCTGGAGGGGCGGGGCGGTCCGCCCGACATGACCGGGGCGGGGCGGTCGGACCGACCGCCCCGCCCCGGTCACGGATGCCACCCCGCCCGGTTCTCAGATGCCGCAGCTCGGCGCGGACCAGAAGCGGCCGCTGCCCCCGGCGATGTGGGTGTGGTCGTTGTGGCCCGGATAGCCCGGACCGAGGATCTCGCTGAAGCCGTGGTTGCGCGCGGCCTTGGCGAGGGCGCAGAAGCCCTGGGAGCCCGCCCCGAGGTCCGCCGCGTGGCCGTACATGTGGCGGCTGTTGGTCGCGCCGCCGACCGCGCTGTTGCAGGACACGCTGCGGAAGCCGCCGTTGACCGTGATGGGCCGGTCGCCCATCGCGTGCCGCATGGCCTGGAGCTTCCACATGGTCACCAGGGCGTTGGCGCGGGCGGTGCCGGCGCTGACCTTGCCCCCGGACCAGTCGGAGTTGCAGCGGTTCAGCTCGGCGTAGGTGAAGTTGACCGGGGTGCAGTCGTCGTCCTGGAGCTGGTAGATCTTGCTGAACGTCTGGGTGCCGGCGATGCCGTCGGAGGCCAGCCCGTACGCGGCCTGGAAGCGCGCGACCGCCGCCTTGGTGGCCGGGCCGAACTGTCCGTCGATGGCGATCTGGTTGCCGTAGCCCGGATAGCCGGCGACCCGGATCTGGAGCTGGCGTACGGCTTCACCGCTGGAGCCCTCGCGGAGGGTGCCGCTCCAGGTGTAACAGGCGTCGGCCGTACCGACGTCCGTGGCCGACGCGGAGCCGGGGGCCGGGGTCGGGGCGGATGACGGGCCCGCGGAGGCGGTGGTCGTGCCGCCGAACGCGAGGGCCGCGCCGGCGACGGCCGAGACGAGGAATCCGATGGGGCGTGATCGCATGGGGCTCCACCTCAGTGTCATCGAGTTGTCCGTGGTCCTTGGGGGATTCCGAGCCTCGGGGGCGGGCCTGTGAGTGTCAAGCACATGTCAACATGCTGCCACGGGTGCGCCCCGCGCCTGTCCGGGCTCTCCCGGTGCGGTACGCGCCGGTGCGGGCGGCGGAAGCGCGCGCGGAGGATCTCGCCGGAGCGCCGATGAGTTCTCCACGGCTCGGAGGTCTGCACCCCGGGGCGACCGGTCCGGTCGTCATGTCCTGTACGCAGAACGGGAGTTACCCATGACCGCAGACCACAACCGTGCGCAGTCCGGCGCCGACGGAGGGGGTGCGGCCGCCGTCGTGTCCGCCGATGGCACCGAGATCGCCTATGAACGGTCGGGCAGCGGTCCCGCCGTCGTCCTGGTGGCGTCGGCGCTGGCCGACCGCTCCGACACGGTGAAGCTCGCCGCGCTGCTCGCCGAACACTTCACCGTGGTCAACTACGACCGGCGCGGCCGGGGCGCCAGCGGTGATGCCGACGTCTACGCCGTCGACCGTGAGATCGAGGACATCGCCGCGCTCGTCGACCAGCTCGGCGGCTCGGCAGCGCTGTTCGGATCCTCCTCCGGTGCGGTGCTCGCCCTGCGCGCGGCCGCCTCCGGGGTGAAGGTGGACCGACTCGCCCTGTACGAACCGCCGTTCGTGGTGGCGAGGGGCGACGCCGGGCCGCCCCTGGACCTCGCGGAGCAGGTCGGCGGGCTGCTGGCACAGGGCCGGGACGGCGACGCGGTCAGGTACTTCATGACGAAGGTGCAGGGGATGCCGGGCATCGCCGTGTCCTTCATGAAGCTCATGCCGAAGATCTGGAAGAACCTCGTGGGCCTGGCCCGCACCCTCCCGTACGACATCGCGGTCATGGGCGACACCCAGCAGGGCCGGCCGCTCGACGAGGGGGAGTGGAAGGGCGTGGACGTACCCACGTTGGTCCTGACCGGCGGCAAGAGCCCGGCGGCCTTCCGGCGTGCGGCCGGAGACCTCGCCGGGATTCTGCCGAAGGGCGACCACCGGACCCTGCCCGGACTCAACCACGGGGCCGTCGTCATGGCCCCGAAGAAGGTCGCACCGGAGATCATCCGGTTCATGAAGGGCTGACCACGCCCCGGCCCGTCGTCGGTCCGACCCCGCCCCCGACCGCGACCCCTGCCGGACCGGACCTGGCCGGCCTGATGGGTGCCGTGGGCCGGGGCCGGGCCGGCGTTGCCAGGGCGTCGGGGAATCCCGCACGGTTCCGGCTTGACCCTCACGTTGCGTGAGGCTGAACAGTGGGGCCCATGAGCGACTACTACAACGCGTTCGAGATGAGCCCCGTACCCGCCCCCGGCCCGGACGCGGTTCCGCCGGAGCCGTTCCACGGCATCTACGGAATGCCCTCCTTCGTATCGATCCCCACGGCCGATCTGGCGGAGTCCGTGGACTTCTGGACCCGTGGCCTCGGGTTCTTCGAGCTGTTCGGCGTCCCCGGCACGCTGGTGCACCTGCGCCGGTGGGCGTTCCAGGACGTCCTCCTCGTCGCGGCGGAGAGCGTTCCGGAGGAGCCTCCGGCGATGAGTTTCAGCTTCTCGGGCGTGCTCAGCCAGGTCGAATCCCTCGCCCGGGACTGCCGCGCGCTGCGTCCGGACGCGGTGGACGGCCCGCGTGACACGCCCTGGAACACCCGAGACGTGGAGGTGATCACGCCGGAGAACGCCCGGATCGTCTTCACCGCGGCGAAGCCCTTCGACCCGGCCGGTCAGGAGGCACGGAACCTGGAAGCCATGGGAATCACCCCGCCCGGCGACGAGGACGACGACAATGAGGAGCATGCCTGAGACACCGGAAGCCGAGGGCCTGACCGTCGGCCAGGTCTCGGCGCGTCTGCCCGTGACGGTCCGCGCGCTGCACCACTGGGACGAGATCGGCCTGGCACGGCCGTCGCTGCGTACGGCCGCCGGATACCGGCTCTACACGGCCGGTGACCTGGAACGCCTGCACCGCGTGGTGGTCTACCGCGAGCTGGGCCTCGGGCTGGACAAGATCCGGGCCGTCCTGGACGACTCGGCCACGGACGTGCCGGGTGCACTGCGCGCGCAACGCGCCCGGGTCGTCGAACGGATCGACCGCCTCCAGCAGCTCATCGGCGGACTGGACCGGATGATCGACGCCCAGGAGCGCGGCCTGCTGCTGACCGTCGAGCAGCAGGCCGCGATCTTCGGCCCGCAGTGGGACCCGGAGGGGCCGGTCAAGGCCCGCCGGCTCTACGGGGACACGACGCAATGGCGGCAGTACGCCGAACGTTCGGCCTCCCGCACCCCGGAGGAGTGGCAGGCCGTCGCCGACGCCGTCGGCGCTCTCGACCGGGCCCTCGGGGAGGCGATGGACGCCGGTGTGGCCCCCGGCAGCCCGGAAGCCCATCGCCTCGTCGAGCGGCACCGCGACGTCTTCGCTGCGAACTTCCCCCTCACCAGGGAGATGCAGGTCTGCCTCGCCCGCATGTACGAGGACGATCCGGGGTTCGCCGCCCACTACGACGGCATCCGCCCCGGCCTCGCCACCTGGTTCCGCCACCTCGTCGACGCCGACGCCCGCGCCCACGGCCTCGACCCGGACACCGCGACCTGGGACGGGGGAGCAGCCTGACGGGCTCGCCGCGTGCTGATCCACCGGGCAGCGCGGGGCAGCCCGTAGGGGTGCATGCAGCACGATGCATCAACTCCGCGGCCAGGCACGGAGATCGGCCGACTCCGGGCGGGGGGCCTCGGTCGGCCGGCATCTCCCGCTGCTGACCACTGGAGCGGCACCGCCAGATCCCATCTGCGCACTGCTCTCCCAACCGCTCCGGGTACGAGTCGTATCTACCGATCGGCAGACATGGATCGATGAAATTCCGCTGAGCGTGCGTGAGTTGCCTACGCGCCGCAACCGCAGTCCCATCGATTACCACCCCGTGAAACCGAGTGCTGGCTGAAACATTCTCGACGTACGGCTGCGACGTTCGGCGGCGAGTCTTGTTCAGCGGCGGAGCAGGGGGATTTGCCTCCGCTCGGCCGCCTGTGTGAGGAGGTGCCGGCACGACCAGATGGCTGCTGCATCGCTTCAAGGACAGACAAATGTGCCGTTTCCCGCCGAAGAGGTGTAGATCATCTTGCGGTATGTGACCATCCCATCGATTGCAGCCGGAATCAGCGTCGCCGCCTCGCTGATTTCCCTGGCAGCCGTTCCCGCCGATGCAGCTTCACGTGTCACCCCGGACCGCGTGAAGTGGGAACTCTGCCGGGATGCGGCGGCGGACTGGAATCGCAACGACAGCCGCAGCGAATGCGCGCTCATTCCCGTTCCGGTGGATTACGCCAAGCCTGCGGGCAGAAAAATCAACATCGCTGTGAGCAGGGTCAAGGCCACCGGAAAGCGCACGGGGGCCCTGTTCGGCAACCCCGGGGGGCCCGGCCTGGCCGGTACCCCGTCCCCGTACGGCCTGCTCAGCAGCCAGCTGGCACCGATGAACAAGGAACTGGACTTCATCGGTATCGATACGCGGGGTACGGGCTACAGCGCCCAGATCTCCTGCGATACACCCGAATTCCAGGAGCAGGAGGGGGAGAGCGAGAGGGAGGCCTTCGAGCGTCAGGCGGAGGCGAAGCGCACATGCATCGCCAAGGACCGGGAGCTGGCGCTCTCCATCAGCATGGAAAACGCGTCCCGAGACATGGACCACATCCGGCAGGTGCTGGGCTTCCGCAAGCTGAACTTCTATGGAAATTCCGGCGGATCGGCGCTGGGCGCGGTCTACCGCTCCATGTTCGACAGCCGTGTCGACCGGATGTGGCTGGACTCGATCATGTCCCCGGTCGGCCAGAACGCAGCGATCACCGCAGAAGTCGCGCAATACCATGCCGGGTACCGGCGGTTCTTCGAATGGCTGGCCGGCAAGGATTCGACGTACCACTTCGGGAACTCGCCCAAGAAGGTCGAATCTGCGCTGAAGACATTGCAGGCGAAGGTGGGACGGGACAAGTTCGCCACCTTCCTCGATCCCAACCTGGAAGCCATACCGGACCGGTGGGAGCGATCTGCCGCAAAGCTGCTGGAGCTACAGGATGAGGGGACAGGCAAGGTCGTCCCCCAGCAGAAGGATAGGAAACGGAAGTCCTTTGGCTTGGGGGAGATGGGGCGCAATTATGGGTTCACCCATGATGCCTTCATGTGCAACGCGAGCGCCGATGGCCGTACCTATTCCGATCTCGTCAGAATGAGGAAAGAGCGGCAGGCGAAGTACCCGTTTTCTGCGGACTTCAACGACCAATCCATCACGTACTGCGCCGGCTGGCCGGCGGGCAAGCCGTGGGACCTGAAGCCCGGCAAGAGCCAGTTGCAGCTGTCCGGCCACAAGTTCGAGATCGTCACGCCTTACGTGTGGGCAAAGATGATGCACAAGAAGATCGGCGGATCGCTGCTGACCGTCACGGATGCGACGCATTCCACCATGAAGTCCAAAGAACTCGCATGCGGCTCCAAGGTGGTGGACTTCTTCCGGGACGGCACGCCGGCGAAGGGCAGCTGCCCCGGTTTCCCCGCCGAGCAGACCGGTCCCCCGGGACCTGCCGGCGATCTGGCGGGGACCGTGAAGCTCCCGAACTGCTCCGCTTCACTGGTCCGCCCCCGCACCGCCCGCGACGAGGACAAGGCGCTGCTGCTCACGAACGGGCACTGCCACCCCGAGGGACGGCCGAAGCCGGGTGAAGTGATCACCGGACAGGGCGCCCCGATCGAAGGCAGCGTGCTGAGCCCGGCGGGCCGTGAACTCGGCCCGGTGACGGGACGGGTTCTCTACGCGACGATGACCGGAACCGACATCACGCTGGCACAGCTGGATTCCACGTACGCAGACATCCGGCAGAAGTACAAGATCGAGGCGTTCCCGTTGGCTTCGGCCGGTCCTGTCGCCGGGCAGAAGATCAAGGTGGCATCGAGTCTTCTGGAGAGTGTCTGGTCCTGCCAGGCCGAGGCTGTGATTCCGACGCTCAAGGAAGGCGACTACACGTCGTCCCAGGCGATCCGGTACGCGAAGGAATGCACTACCCAGCCCGGAAGCTCGGGTTCAGCCGTCGTCGATGCCGCGACCGGGGAGCTCGTCGCGGTGAACAGCACCAGCAACCGTGACGGCAAGCAGTGCGAACTGAACAACCCGTGCGAGATCGACGAGACGGGCACCACGGTCCGCCAGGGACGTGGATATGCCACCCAGACCGCGGCGATCGCCGCATGCGTCGGCGCCGGCAACACCATCGACCTCACGCGCCAGGAGTGCACCCTGCCCAAGCCCTGACCCGGTCCGGTCTCCTTCCGCGCGTCTGCCCCACGGTCCTCTCCCGGACGACCGTGGGGCAGACGCGCGGTCAGGAAGGCGGCTGCCCTTCGCCGGTACCGGCTCTTGCGCCTGTGTCGGTGGTCCGGTTCGTCGCCGTCCACCACGCGACCACCCGGGTGGCCATCGTCTCCGGCCGGGAGCCCGAGGGGTCCATGCCGAAGTGGTCCACCAGCTCGTGGTGCAGGTAGCCGGCGATCTCCGTCCGACCGGCACCGTTCCGGAGCCGCTGGAGCAGCGGGAGGATCATGCAGTCGTACTCGTCCGGCACCTCGTCGGCCACGCCGATCGGGTCCCACGCGTTGAGCAGATCCCGCAGGCCCTTCTCGGCGTTGTCTCTTCCTGTTCGCATCGGTCCAGGGTGCCAGCCGGGGCCCCGTGGTCGCGCACCGTCCCTCGGCCGGACCAGCAGGACGCCCCACCGTGCACCGCACGGTGGGGCGTCGTTGCGACGGCGTCGGTCAGACGGTGGGGGTGAATCCGCCGGTCTTGACGCCGGTCACGAAGGAGGTGAACGCGGTGGCGGCGATGGTGAGCGCGGGGCCGTTCGGGTTCTTCGAGTCGCGTACGGGGACGGTGCCGGTGAGGGAGGCGTTACGCGGGGCCCACTCGACGCACGAACCGCCGTTGCCGCTGTAGGAGGACTTGACCCACTGCTGGGTCGTGGATTCGCTCGTCACGGGGTGCCCTTTCGATGCTGGCGGACCATGTCCACGGTCTCTGCCTGGGACAGAGACACGGCCTGCAATTGATGGTAGCCCCTCATCACCGGTAGGACGGGGCTGAGTTCACGGTCCAAATGGCCCTGCGTCTCGGACTCGACATAGGAGACCAGGGACCGGTCCGGGAGCGTCAGCAGATTCACCAGCCGGTTGAAGGGCCGGTGTTCGCCGATGCTGAACGGGGCGATCTGCAACATGGTGTGAGGCTGCGCGGCGAAGTCGATCAGATGTTGCAACTGGGCTTCCATCACGGCGGGCCCGCCGACCGGCCGAAGGATGCAGCTTTCGTCCAGCACCGCGATGATCATCGGCGGCGTGGGGTGGATCAGAGCCTTCTGGCGCTCCATCAACAACGCCAGGCGCTGCTCGGCCTGTTCGGGGGTGATGACACCCCGGGCGACGGCCGCGTTGTCCAGTGCCTGCGCGTACGCGCGGGTCTGCAGCAGCCCTGGGATCACGCCGACCTCGAAGAGCCTGATCTCCGCCGCCCCGCCCTCCAGAGCCACGTATTCCGGGAAGCCCTGCACGAGCACGCCTTGTTTGATCTTGAGCCATTCCCGCTCGAACGAATCGACGGTCTCGGTGAAACCGAAGGCGACATCGATGGCGATCGAGAAGGGGCGGGTTGGCGACTTGGTACAGGTTTCCACCCCGGAAATGTGGCGTCCCGAGTACCCGGAACGTAAGCCGAGGTCGTCCTGCTTCCAGCCTCGGGCCTCTCGCGCACTGCGCAGTCGCGCACCGTACGCGGCCTCCGGGCTCGCGTCGGGGTTGAGTTCCCTCCGGTTGACCAACGTACCCCCCAGGTTTGAAACGTTGATGGCGAGGCTCACGCTAGGCCACTCTGTGTCGCCCCGGTAGCCGATCGGCTACAGAGAGGAGCGAACGGTGTACGGCGAGAACGTCAGCCCGAATGCGGAGCACCCTCCGGACCAGCCCTTATGCGAGCCTCCGTGCCAGCCGCCGCCCCTTCCGGTCGCTCCGACCGCCCCGGCCGTCCCGGCGCGCGGGGACCTCCTGGCGGACACGAGTCGTGACGACCGGGTCGGAGAGTTCCGGGGGATCGCCGGCCCCTACTGGTCGCTCCGGCCGGTTGGCGGCGGGCGCGAGTGGGAGGTCGAGCCCCGGTTCGTACGGCCCGCGTTGCTCATGGAGCAGCTTCGGGCCCGTACCGCGTGGCTCAACGCCCGCAGCCGGGGAGAGGTTCTGTGAACGGGCCGGACTCCGGGTTCCCTGCGCCCCTTGCCGTGCACCGCGCGGTGCGCCCGCCCTCGGTCCGTACGGAAGGTGGCTGAGCCGTGCTGCAATGCACCGCCGTAACCGAAATTCCCTACGCCGAGGCCCTGTTGAGGCTCGCCACCATGGAGGGAGGGCCGGCGCGTCCGTCCGACTTCGTGGAGCAGGACGACTTCGTCCTGTGCGAGCTGGGCGATCACGGCGAGTCGGTCGAGCACGCCGCGCATCTGTGGGTGGTGGACACCCCGGACGACCAGGAGCTGTGGTTCCGCTGGTCGGGGGACGGGGCCCACCGCGTCCACCGGCTCGACGTGCTGCCCGTGTGCCCCGCCATGCTCCACGTGCTGGCGACCGGGGCGGTCACGCCGTGCGCGTTCTTCGACCATCACCCCGGCCCGCACTCCTTCTCCGTGACCGACCCGCTCGGCGACCTGATCGCGGACCACGCACCCGGTCCGCCCGGCCTCCCCGACGACCCCGACAGCGACGCGCCGTGACGGCCACCGGAGGTACTCCGCCCATGAACCCCTGCACCGCCGTAACGCTGCTGCCGCCACCGGAGTTCGTCGTCCGGCTCGCCGCGCCCGGTGGCGGCCGCCCGGAGGCCGGACACCTCCTGTGCGAGCTGGCCGCCGACCACGAGGGGGACCACGCGACGGTGCTGTGGGAGGACGACGCGAGACACCTGGCCGTCTGGGCCCGCTGGAGCGGCGACCGGGCGACGCTGGCGGAACTCGCCTGGTGCGGCGCGACCGATCCCGGAGGTGAGGACGCGTGCGGGCTGTTCGCGGGGCACCCCTCCGCCCACGACTGGGACATCGCCGATGCGACGCTCGCGGCGGTGGACGCCGTACTCGCACGGCAGCACCCGCACCTGGCCCCGCGCGACGGGGTGTGATGCGCCTTGCCTCGGCACCGTGAAGGATTCGGGCGAACCAACCGTGCACGAGCTCGTCAGGGCGTCGGCTGCTCCGTCACCGGTCAGGGGGGCGGCGAAGGTTTTCGTCGGAGTGACCGAACCAGGTGTCGCTGGGCGGCTGTTGATGGTGGACTGCACCGCTGCTGCAGATTGCGCACGGTGCCTTCGTCGCATCTGTCGGAGATGCCGCCGCCGGCGTTTCCCGGGCGATGAAGATCACATACTGCATGCGTATGCAGTTTGATCTTCCTTCCGTGAAGTCTCGCTGCAAGGAACTGCAAGTTGCTTCCGCTGTGCCACGCCTTTCGATCAACCTCAGGGAGTCAGCTTCCGGCTCGGCCTACGGAGGACGTTGTGGCCTTGTATCTGCTGTGTAAAGACCCTGCGAGTCCGAACAACGGTTCGCCCACCTTGTACTACGACGACGAGAGTCAGAGCTTCCTGCTCCAGGGGTGGCGTGTCCCGGACCCGGGAAGCCGCCTCTCGGGGATCGCTATCCCCGAGCACGAGACGGTGGTGGAGTTCCCTTCGCGGCTGCTTCAGCTCTTTCCCTCGGCTGTCGGCGGGGCGCAAGCCACTGCACCGACTTCTCCGGATGAACCGTCAAGAATGATTGATTAACCGTCAAATGGCGCTCTGAACACGGTTGGTTTGCTTGGGCTTACGCGCGGCACACTGTGGCGTATGCCTCCTTCCGACAGCGTTCAGCGCGCCCAACGTGACCTCGGAGCCAGGCTCCGCTCGATGCGCAACAGCCAGGGCCTTACGGGTGAGGCCCTGGCGGCCGCTTGCGGGTGGAGCCCCTCCAAGGTCAGCCGTATAGAAACTGGTTTCAGCGGCATCAATGCCACCGGCATCAAGGCGTGGACCGCAGCGTGCGGTCAGCCGGAAGCGGCACAGGAACTGATCGCCATCGCCGAGGGCATCAAGCACATGTACCTCGAATGGCGAGAAATGGAACGTGACGGCCTCGCCAAGGCGCAGGAACACGTCATCCCTCTCTGGGACGACACCAACCGCTTCAAGGCGTACGCCATCGACTACATACCCGGCCCCCTGCAGACCGAGGACTACACCCGCGCCGTCCTCGAAGGCATCCGGGCCCGCCGAGGCAGGCGTCCGGACGACTTGGACCAGGCAGTCCGGACGCGGGCCGCGAAGCAGAGGTACTTCAAGAAGGCGACCTTCCGCATCGTGATGGAAGAGGACGTCCTCTACACCCGCTACGCCGAACCGGCAGTCATGCGGGATCAGCTCGCACGGCTCATTCAGATCGCCGACTACTCCAAGGTCAGCCTCGGCATCATCCCGCGCAACGTCTACCGGGGCGCGGCCCACAAGGCACAGGACTTCTGGATCTTCGACGACAGAACCGTCCAGGTCGAGATCGCCTCCGCTTTCCTCTTTCCTCACGCTCACCCAAGCACACGAGGTGCGCTGCTACGTCGAAGACTTCCAGCGTCTGAGCCAGCTCGCCACAGCCTCGGTCCCCCTCATCCTCGACGCCATCGCCGCCTATAGCTGACCCCGTGCGCCTTCCGGTCCGCGGGGCCCGCCGACAGGCCCCCTCCCGGATCGGAACGCACTACGCCATGCATGCCCTTCGCCGGCCGAAGCACCCTCACGACACTCTGTACCCGCGCACCCGCCTGTTCGACGAACCGCACTCGCCACGGGGAAGCGGCCCCCTGGTCGCTGTCGCGCTGCTGGCCGCAGCCGTGGGTGTCTTCGCCCTCACACGCAGCCCCGCTCAACCTGACGTCGGTGCCGAGCGTGCCGCTGTCGATGAAGCCGTCCGGGAGGAACTCCACCGCATGTTCCTCGGCGACCTCAGCGCTGGTGACAGCGTGCTCCGCTCCGCCCGTACCCGGTCGACCGGCACCACGCGCATCGACGGCTTACGACTCGGTGAAAGCGTCGCGGTTCGATGCCACGGCCACGGAAAGCTCCGCATCACCAGGCTGTCCACGGATGGAGCTGCTGACGCCCGAAGCATCGCGTGCGGCCGGACAGCACTCACGTACTTCACCAACGACGGCACACTCCAGGCAGTCCATATACACGTCGGCACCAACACGTCAGGGGCTTCCTGGGCGGTCACTCGGCCCACGCCTCGCCCGAGCGACGCCACGCAGCCGAGCCAGGAGAGCGCGGCGTCGATGGCCTTGGTCAGGAGGGCCCGCGCGGGCGCCCCGTGGACGGCTGTACGGGACAGCTCCACGAACGCCCGCAGGTAGGTGTGCACTTCGCCCGGTTCCGTGATGTTCACCTCGGCCAGTTCCTGACCGGTGAGCCCGGCGTCCCGCCGCAATCCGTCAAGGCGGGAAGCGATGGCCTTCCGGGCGGCGTGGGCGGTCGCGAGGGGAGTACCCAGGCATGCGCGGAACTTCTCAGACGGTGTACATGTCGTGCGGGACGGCCCGGGCCCAGACAGCTTCGAAGGCGTCGGAACAGAGTCCGGCCGTGCCCGTGGCGTCGGTCCGGTCGGTGTGGACCCACCGTCCGTCACCGTCGAACACGTTGAACTGGACGAGCCGGCCGTCGAACAACCAGAAGTCGTTGCCGGGCAGCGCGAGACCGGAGGCCGCACTGCGGGGGAGCCGGCGGACCTCCTCGCCCGCCGCGATGTCGGTGAAGGTGAACGAGTGCTCGTAGCGGATGTACTCGCTGTGCGGTTCGCTCACGACGCGGGCGCGGCGCAGACGGACACCCTTGGCGGTGACCTCCTGGACGAGGTCCAGCCACGGGTTCCACCAGGACGCGGGGTCGTCCGGGTCGAGCCGGCGGCCTCGCCGCCACGCCGTGAACCCCTCGTCCTCGTCCGGGATGGCGTAGACGTCACGCATCTCCAGATGTACGGCGGTCCGTTCGGCCGAGCGGATCACCGCGGCGAAACTACTGAGACTCTGCGCCATTCATGGCCTCCCTCAGCAGCGGAATCATGCGGCGGGGCAGCCATGGGCTCCGGACTCAGGGTCCTTCCGACGAACCGTGAACGCATGGCTTCTCCTCGGGGCGAGCGGTTACACCTACGGATGCGCGCGCAGCTTCACGGCCGTTCCGAGGGAGCGTCAAGGCGGCTCCGTCGTGGCTGCAACCGTGTGCAACAACCTGGATGCGGCCCATACCCCTTCTTTGGATTCGTCCCGTCCGAGCCGGGAACGGAGGCGAGTTGTGCGGAAGGCCCCCGGCACAACAGCCAGTTGCGGGAGGCGTCACGGGAGCTGGCGGCCGGGGCGGCGGGCCGTCTTGCGGGCGCGGGGCTCGACGTACGGGCGCTCCAGGGCGACGGGGCGCGGGGCGTGGAGGCCGGTGCCCCGGACGACCGGGTCATCGCTACCTGTTCCGTACGGGCCGTGCCCCCGGCGTGGATCGCGCAGACCCGGCCGGGCGGGACGGTCCTCGTACCGTGGGAGTCGCCCTGGTTCTGCTACGGGCTGCGGATCGCCGCGGGCTCAGGCGTCCGGGCGGCCGGCCCCGGTGCGGGGGCCCTTCCAGTCCAGGCACAGGACGGTGGCGTCATCCTTGGGCGGAAGGCCCTGATACGCGTCGGCGACCGCTGTGACCATCGTGCGGACGACCTCGCGCGGGTGCTCGGCGGCGGTCCGGAGCAGGAGCCCGGGCAGATCGACCGCCTCCGCTTCGCGTTCCTGCACGCCGTCCGTGTACAGCAGGAGACGGTCACCGGGGCGCAGATCGAGTTCCTGTACCTGGTAGGAACCCTGACGGGGGAAGCCGAACGGCATGTCGACCCGCAGGCCGATCTCCTCGACCGAGCCGCCGCGCATCCGGAGCGGACCGGGGTGGCCGGCGTTGACGAGGAGGGCGCGGCTCCCGTCCAGGGCGATGCGGAGCAACTGGCCGGTGGCGAAGGTGCTGCTCCCGTGTTCGAGGAGGGCCTGATGCATCTGGCGGGCCTGCTCGACGAGATCCGCTCCGGCACGGCGCGCGCCGCGTGAGGCGTTCACGACGAGGGTGGCGATGAGGGAGGCGTTGACGTCGTGGCCCATGGCGTCGGTGACGGACAGGTGGAGGGCGTTGGTGTCGAGGCTGTAGTCGTAGGTGTCACCCGCGATGTCGGAGGCCGGGACCAGGGCCCCGGCGAGGGCGAACTCGGCCGCGTCGCAGGAGGGGGCGGACGGGAGCAGCTGGCGCTGGATCTCCGCCGCCAGGCTGACCGGTGTCGTGCGGTTGCCCCAGTGGTAGAGGTCGGTGAAGCGGCGGTCGGTGACGATGATGTACGCCAGCGCGTGCGCGGCCTCCTCGACCTGTGCCAGCACGTCCTCGGTGACGGCGTCGAGGAACAGTTCCAGGACGCCGATGGTGTCACCGCGGTTGGTCACGGGGGCGAGCACGCGCTGCCCCTGCCCGTACTCCTCCACCTGCACGAGGCTCTGCGCACGCAGAACCTTGTCGTAGAGGACGCTGCCGGCGAGGGGGACTCTCTCGGTCCGGTCCCCCCGGGAGCCTCCGGACATGTCGTTGACGCGTAGCAGGCGTCTGCCGACCACGTCCACGAAGAGGAACGACACGTACCGCGCGCCGAAGCGGGTGCGCAGGTTGCGCGCCACGACGTCCAGAGAGTCCACCGGCGCGGCATCCTCCGCGGCCGCCAGCACTGCGGCCAGTCCCATCCGATCACTCATCACCACAGCCTCCTCGCTCGGGTAGGAAGTGCTTGTGCCCTCTCGGGCCGCGCTCACCGCATCGCTCGGAGAACTGGGCGGATGTATCCGTACACAGCGTCTGATAACGGGGCGCGTCATGTGATGAGGGGCGGGTCCAAGGGGCGCGTACCGAGGTGGCCGGCGGCGGCGGATGCCACGGAACGCCGGAGGTACGGAACGCCGGAGGTACGGAACGCCGGAGGTACGGAACGCCGGAGGTACGGAACGCCGGGGCGCGGTCGGGCCCGACCGCGCCCGGACCGGGGTCACAGAGGTCGGGGGCGGGCGCGGCGAACGGCTTCCTCGTGCGGGCCCTTCCCCCGCCGGGTGCGTCGCGGGCGGGCGGGCGTCCGCGGGTCGAAGGCCCGTCGTGGCGCGGTGAAGCCCCCGACCCGCGAGCGATCCGGGGCCGTTCCTCGGCTTGTCACTCCCGATCCTTCCGGATGCCCTCCCGGTGACCCGGCGGACTACGGTGCCGACCGTTGGACGACGGGCCGCCCCACCTCGCACGCTCACCGCGCGGCCGTATCCGATTCGCCCGAAAGCTGCCCGAAGGAAGAGAGACACCCATGCGCGGCACGCACGCACTCCTGCTCGGTGGAGTCATCACCCTCGCGTCCCTGGTCGCACCGCCCGGCGCTGTGGCCGCCGAGAGCGACTCCCGGGTCACCCCCCGAACGGCCGTCGCCACCCAGACCTTCCGTAATCAGGCCACGGGCAAGTGCCTGGACGACACCAACAACGGGTTCCGGACGTGGGGCTGCAACGGCACCAACCCGCAGTTGTGGGACGTGAAGGTCTGGGGCGACGGAACGCGCCAGTTGCGCAACGTCAACACGCAGCGCTGCATCGAGGACAGCCACGCCCACGGCCTCCGCACGGTCGGCTCGTGCAGCTCCGCCGCTGAGCAGAGCTGGTGGATCAAGGTCTGGGACGACGGGAGCGTCCGCTTCCAGAACCAGGCGACGCTGCGGTGCATCGACGACAGCTCCTTGGGTCTCCGCGCCTTCGCGTGCAACAACCTGGAGTACCAGAGCTGGTTCTGATCGCGGCCCCCCATCGGCTCCCCCGCGGCTGACGAGCCGCGGGGGAGCCGACTTGTGGTCACCGCTTGTTCCGGAGTGCTCCCGTCAGCGGCACATCGCCGTGTCCACCGCCGCTGCCGCCCGCGCGCCGCCCCTGCCGTCCGGCACGGCGGTGACCGTGACGTTCACCGCCCGTCCGTCCGCCGTGACGCCGCCGTACGTGCTGAAGCCGGGGATGGAACCGCCGTGGCCCCAGTAGCGGCCGCCGCAGCTCAGCGGGGTGCTCTGGACGCCCAGGCCGTAGCGGGTGCCGGGGAGTGCGCCCTCGGCGTCGACGGGGACCGTCCGGCGCATCTCGGCGAGCTGGGCCGGGGCGAGGAGACGGCCGGAGAAGAGTGCGCGGTAGAAGCGGTTGAGGTCGCTGTCGGTGGAGACCATGCCGCCCGCCGCCCACCCCCACGAAGGGGCCAGCTCGGTGTAGTCGCGCCAGGGGCCGTCGGCGGTGAGCCGGTGGTAGCCGTGCGGATGCCTGCCTCGTACGGTCATGTCGCCGGGGGCCGGGAGATAGGTGTGCCGCAGACCGACGCGGTCCGTGATCCGCCTCGTGATCTCCTCGCCCAGCGGGCGTCCGGTGACCTTCTGCACGAGCAGCCCGGCGACGACGTAGTTGGTGTTGCTGTAGGCCCACCTCGCCCCCGGAGCGAAGTCGGCCGGGCGGTCGAGGGCGCGGTCGAGGAGTTCCCGTGGCTCGTAGTAGCGGTGCGGATCGGTGAGCACCGCCTGGCGGTCCAGGTACTCGGGCAGCCCGCTGGTGTGCTGGAGGATCTGGCGGACCGTGATGGCCCGGCCGTCGATGCCGTCGCCGCGCAGCAACCCCGGCAGATACGTGTCCACCGGCTCGTCGAGGGCCACCGCGCCTTCGCCGACCAGGTGGAGCACGACCGTCGCGGTGAACGCCTTGGTGTTGCTGCCGATGCGGACGGAGCCGTCGCGGGGCACGGCGGAGCCGGTCGCCGGATTGCCCACGCCCGAGGTGTAGTGCCGCGCCTCGCCGTCGGCCCTCACGACCTGGGCGAGCGCGCCGGGAGCGACGCCGTCGCGGACCAGGGCGTCCAACTGCCGCTGCACGGGGTCGGAGGTGCGGGCCGGGGGAGCCGCGGCCGCCGCGGGGGCGGTGACGAGACCCGCGCCGAGGGCGGCGAGCACGGTCAGCGCGGCCGCACGGAACGCGGTCCGGGTGGAGGGGGATGAGGAGGTGGATACCGGCATGGGCGCTCCCTGGTTTCGGGTCGGCCGGGGCGGACCAGTTGTGTCGGATGGGCCGTGTCGGGTCGGCCGTATCGGATCGGCCGTGCGGATCGGCCGTGCGGGTCGGCTGTATCGGGTCGGCCGTGTCGGGTCGGCCTGGAGCTTGCGGTTCGGACAGGCCGGGGTCGGGGGGTGGACGAGGAGCGGGTCAGCCGGTGGGCGGGAAGGGGCGCGGGGCGTGCTCGGCCGGGGCGGGTGCGGGTGCGGCGGAGCCTGGCTCGTCCTCGTACGTGGCACGGACGGGTGTGACGGAGTGGGGGTCGTGCGCGTACGGGGCACGTACGGGTGCGGCGGGCTCCGTGTGCTTGCCGTGGGCGCGGCGTCCGCCCGGACGCACCGGCCACCAGATGCCGCGGCCCAGCAGCGCCGCCGCGGCCGGCACGAGCACGACCGACAGGACGAACGCCGAGAGCAGGATGCCGAGCCCCGTGGCGAAGCCGATCTGCTGGGTGGAGGCGTTCGAGCCGACGGCGAGGCTGCCGAAGGACGCGGCGAGGACGATGCCGGCCGTGGCGATGGCCGGTGCGGTGTGCCGTACGGCGCGGGCGACGGCGTCGCGGGCCGTGCGCGGGCCTTCCATCTCCTCGCGGAGGCGGTCGCTGATCAGGATGTTGTAGTCGGTGCCGATCGCGACGACGAACAGGAACAGGACGAGTGGCAGGACGAAGTTGACGCCGGGCTTGTCCAGGGCGTGCTGGAAGACGAGGGTCGAGGCGCCGAGTGTCGCGGCGAAGCACAGCCCCACGGAGAGCAGCAGGACGACCGGCGCGAGCACGCTGCGCAACAGGACGAGCAGGATCAGCGCGATCAGGCCCGCGGCCACCGGGAAGACGGTCCTCAGGTCCTTGTCGACGGCGGTGGAGAGGTCCGCGAAGATCGCCGCTGTGCCGCCGACATGGGCGTCGAGGCCCTCCGGGGTGTGGGCCGCGACGGTGTCGCGTACCGGCCCCGAGACCAGGTCGCGGGCCGCCTGCGTCTGGGACCCGGACGTCAGGTAGAGGTCGATGCGGGCGGCGTCGCCCCGCTCGTTGAGGAGGGGCGCGCCCACCTCGCCGACACCTTCGATCCGGGCCAGTTCACCGGAGAGCGTGCCCAGGGACCGGGGGGTGACGCGGTCGCCCTCGGGTGCCGTGAGGTAGACGGTGGCCGGGTCGGACACACCGGCCGGGAGGGCGCGGGCGATCTCGGCGGCGGTGGCGGCGGCCCGCGTCTCGTGAGGGGTGTCCCCCTGGCCGAAGTCCATGCGGATGCCGGTCATGCCCGCCGCGAGCGCCCCCAGCAGAGCGGTGCCGGCGAGGAGTGCGGCCAGCGGCCTGCGGGACACGAAGTCTCCGGTGCGCCCGGCGAGTCCGGGGCGCGGGGTGCGCTCCAGGGCGCGGGAGGGCCAGAACATGCGGCGGCCCGTGACGGCGAGGAGGGCGGGCATCAGGGTGAGGCCGGCCAGCAGCATGACCAGTACGGCCACGGCGACGGAGGGACCGAGTACCTGGAACCCTCCGTAGGTCGCGATGCCCAGGGTGGCGAAAGCGGCCACGATGGTGAGGGCGGCGGAGGTGATGGCGGTGCCGACGCGGGCCCCGACCTCGGCGGCGACGGCGCGCGGGGGCGCGTCGGGGCGTTCCCGCAGGAGTTCGCGGAAGCGGAAGAGCAGGAACAGGAAGTAGTCGACGCCGATGCCGATGAGAACGACGCTGATCATGCTCGGCGTCGATGTGTCGAGCGAGGTGCCGGTGAGCAGCGCGCCACCGACGATGACGCCGGTCGCCGCGCCGCCCACGACGGTGACCGCGAGCAGCGGAATGAGCGCGGCGCACAGGCTGCGGAACACCAGCACGTTCACCAGCACGATCAGGCCCGGCATCAGCATGCCGACGACGCGCTGGGTGGACTCCTCGGCGTCGCCGGTGTCGACCTGGTCGGCGAGGCCGCCGGTGAAGCCGGTCCGCAGGCCCACCTCGGCGAAGGCGTCCTCGGTCTGCTCGCGGAACTCCCGGAACAGGTTGTGCATGCCGGTGTCGACGGTGTTGCCCTCAAGGCGTACGGACAGCAGCGTGAAGGTGCGGTCCGGGGCGGTCATGCCCACGCTGACCTCGGGTGTCTGCGAGTAGTCCTCGACGAGGAACGGGATCTGGTCGTCGCTCGTGCTCGGCGTGTCCTGCGGGTCCGGCATCGGCACGCGGCGGCTGCCGAGATCCTTCGCCACGGACGCGATGGTCTTCCGGTCGGCGCCGGTCAGCGGCTCGCCGTCGGGTCTGCCGACCAGGACGGTGAGCATGCCGGCGTCGGACGTGACGCCGAATCTCTCCTCAGCGGTCCGGAGCGCGGCGGCCGAGTCGTAGTCCTTCGGCAGGAAGTCGCCGGTCTGCGCCTGCATCGCGCCGGGCATCAACGCTCCGGCGACCAGGGCGAGAAAGATGCCGATCACCGACCACAGGGCGATGACCTTCCAGGGATGACGGGTCGAGAACCCGGTCAGGGCGCGGATCACAGCGTGCCTCCGGCAGAGAGGGGAGAGGGGGTGCGCCGGGGATTCCGGCCTGCCTCCAGCACATCAGCGGAGACGTGCCGGATCGTCCGAGCGGGGAACGAGATGCGGGCTGGGAGCGGGGGGCCGCCCGGCCCCGGTCCAGGACCCTGCTCCTGGACCGGTGTCGTCCCGGGGCCCCACGACCACGGCAGGAGCTCGGGGAGAATGGCGGTGAGGCGGCCGAGACGGGGCCGAGGAAGGAACACGATGCCCACCGCCCCTACCGAGGCCGCCGCGAAACGCCCCACCTCGTCGCGCGGCGAGGCCGCGCCCTGGACCCGCAACGACGCGCTCGTCGCCGTCGGCGCGGCCGCCCTCGACCTGATCGGCTTCACCCTCAGCAGCCAGGACGTCCAGGGCTTCGTCCCCGTGGCCGGCTGTCTGCTGATGACGGTGTCCGGCCTGGCGCTCCTGGCCCGGCGGCGCGCCCCGCTGCTCACGTTCGGCGCCGTCCTGGCCATCGGACTCGCCGTCCACCTGAGCTGGCCGGTGGGTCAGGGCCTCAACGCCTCCATGATCGTCGCCCTCTACTCCGTCGTACGCGTCCGGGGCGCCGCCGTGTACGTACCGGCGGTTCTGGCGAGCGCGGTGCTGCCCCTGTCCGCGTGGGCGTCCTGGTCGCAGGACTCGTTCCTCACGCTGGCGGGGAACGGTGCGGCCGTGCTGTTCGTGGTCGTCGCCGCGCTCGTGATGAACCGCTGGCAGCAGGAGGTCGAGACGCACCGCAGGCTGCTCGCCGAGCGGGCCGTGGCCGACGAGCGCCGCCGCATCGCCCGCGAGATGCACGACATCGTCGCCCACCACGTCACGACGATGCAGCTGATGGCGGGCGGTGCCCGCGCCAACCTCGACCGGAACCCCGAGATCGCGCGGGACGCCCTCGTCACCCTGGAGGGCCTGGGCCGCACGGCACTGCACGAGATGCGGCAACTCCTCGACGTCCTGCGGGCCGACGGTGACACGCGGGAGGCGTCGACCGCTCCCCAGCCGGGGATCGCGGACCTGGGCCGGATCGTCGCCGAGTCGAACTCCGCCGGTCTGCCCACGGAGTTCGACGTGCGGGGAACCCCCCGTCAGCTGCCGGAGGGCATGCAGCTGACGGTCTTCCGCATCGTGCAGGAGGCGCTGACCAACGCCCGCAAGCACGCGGGAAGCGGTGCCCGCGCGCGCGTACGCCTCACGTACGGCGACCACGAGACGGTGGTGGACGTCAGGGACGACGGAGAAGGGACGGCCCGCGGGTTCGCGTCCGCGCCCGGCTCCGGATACGGCCTGATCGGCATGCGCGAACGCGTCGCGCTGCACGGCGGGACCCTGCGGACGGGACGGGGCGAAGGGCCGGGTTACCGGGTCACGGCCCGGCTGCCGCTGCCGCTGCCGCTGCCGAAGGAAGAAGGAGCACTGCGGTGAGCGGGACGACAGACGGTACGGGCGGGGCGGACATGGCGGGAACGGCGGGGGAGACGGGCGGGGCGGACGTGACAGGCACGGCGGATGCGCCGGACGTGGTGGGTGCGGAGGGTACGGCCGATGTGGTGGGCGCGGAGGGTCCCGCTCCCATCCGGGTACTGATCGCCGATGACCAACTCCTCGTACGCCGCGGCCTGGTGCTCATGCTCGGACCCGAACCCGGCGTCGAGATCGTCGGGGAGGCCGCCGACGGCGCGCAGGCCGTGGAACTCGCGCGGCAACTGCGGCCCGATGTCGTCGTCATGGACATCCGCATGCCGGTGCTGGACGGTATCGCCGCCACCGGACAGCTGACCCAGCAGGTGCCGGACTGCCGGGTGCTCGCGCTGAGCACCTTCGACATGGACGAGCATGTGGTCGGTGCCCTGCGCGCGGGCGCCTGCGGCTTCCTGCCCAAGGACATCTCGCCCGAGGAACTGGTCACAGCGCTGCGCGTGGTCCACACCGGCGAGGCGGTGGTCGCCCCGCGCCTGCTGACCCGCCTCATCTCCTCGTACGTGAGGGCCCCGCAGCGCCCGGCCCGGCCCGCCGCCGGGACCGGGCCCACGGGTGTCCTGGACGAGCTGACGCCGCGCGAGCGCGAGGTGTGGCGGCTGATCGCCACGGGCCTGGACAACGCGGGGATCGCCGCGGAGATGTTCATCAGCCCGTCGACGGTGAAGAACCACATCACCGCGCTCTTCGCGAAGCTCCAGGTCCGCGACCGGGCCCAGGCGGTGATCGCCGCGTACGAGGCGGGCCTGATCACGGCGGGCGAGCGCGGCTGACGCCGGTGGCTGAAGGCGGCGGCTGACGGGGGTGGTTCCTCTTCCTCACGGGGGCGGGCGACGGCGGGCTCAGCGCGGTACCCGGCGGGGACGCCGGCTCCGAACACTCGTGGTGGGGTTCTCCCCACCTCGCGCGTCCCGCTGGCCGGACCTCGGAGAGGCGTGCGGGCCGGATGGTCCCGGCCCTCCTGATCGCGGAGGCTGAGTAGGTCGCACATGCTCACCGATCGGAGAACCAGTGCTCAGCTCGCATCCCTCACGCCGCACGTGGGCGCGCACCACCGCAGGCGTCCTGGCCGCAGCGGCCTGCGCCGCCATGATGACCGGGACCGCGGAAGCCATCGTCAACGGAGAGGATTCCACCCAGCGTTACCCGTCCATGGTGTCGATCCCCGTGACGGGTGTGGACGACGCCACGTTCAAGGGTGTCTGCGGGGGAGCGCTGATCGACCGTCGATGGGTGCTCACCGCCGCCCACTGCGTGGACCCGGCGCTGGTCACCCTGGACGGCACCGTCCGGGTCGGCAGCGCGTGGAAGGACTCCGGAGGCACGGTCCGGTCCATCGTGAGGACGGTCTCCCACACCGGCTACGCGAACGGTGAGGACACCGGACCCAACCGCAACGACATCGCTCTGATCCGCCTCGACCGGCCGGTCGCGGAGAAGCCCGTCCGCATCGCCGACCGCCCCGCCCGGCCCGGCACCCCGACACGGATCCTGGGCTTCGGCAGGACCGACGACGCCCCCGACGCCCCCTGGGCCTTCCCCGACCGACTCCAGCAGCTCGACACCCGCCGGTGCGCGGTCTCCGACTGCGCACCGGGCTACGAGGACAGCACCCGCCTGTGCACCACCAGCCAGGTGCCCGGTGCCATGGCGTGCCACGGCGACTCGGGCGGCCCGCAGCTCCAGCGGAATCGGGCGGGGCGCTGGGAACTCATCGGCGTCACCTCGGGTCCCGGCGCTCCGGGCGTGCGCTGCAGCGAAGGGCCGGGGCTCTACTCCAGCGCGCCCGCCTACGCGGACTGGATCCAGCAGGCGATACGCCGCCCCAGCTGATCCGGGACACCGCCGCGCGGGGCCGTTGCCACGCGAGCGGAGGAGGAAGTGAGCCCCCGCCCCGCCCCGCCGCTTCACCCTGACCGGCATCTCTCGTACAGGCGAGCGTCCACCTCACTCGAAGGTGGGTTTCCTCTCTCGGATGCCCGGTGTGTCGGGATGCTGTGAGCAGGGCGCGTGACCCGCGCCGCCGACGTGGTGGGGTGGGGAGCGGTATGACGCGAGAAGCGGGACGGGGCGGAACTCCCGAAGAGCGGGCGGTCCTGCTCGTGGCGGGAGCGGCCGATCTGGCGGTGAGCGCGATCGGGTCGGCCCTGGGCGCGGTGCGGGGGCTGCTGCGCCGCTCGGACGCCGCCGAGCTGGCGGCGGAGGCCGAGCACGAGCTGATGGCGCGAGGACGGCTGGTGCTGGACCGGTACACGGCCCCGCCCCCCGCCCATCTGGAGCTCCTCGCCCGGCACGCCGTCGCGCGGCGGGCCGCCGATGAGGTCTGACCGGTGGGACGCGGCCCTGTTCAAGAGCCGGGTCGACGAGGTGCTGCACCCGTTCGTCGCCCGCGAAGCCGATCTGTTCACGGAGATCGACCCCTCCCTCGCCCCGGTGGCCGCCCAGGTGGAGGCGGCCGTCGCGGACGGCAAACGGCTGCGGGCCGCGTTCTGCTACTGGGGCTGGCGGGCGGCGGGGCAGCCGGACAGCGCCGCGCTGCTGCGGGCGGCCGCGTCCCTGGAGCTGGTCCACGCAGCCGCGGTCGTCCACGACGACCTCATCGACGACAGCGCTCTGCGGCACGGCCGTCCCACCGCGCACATCGCTCTGCGGGGGGCCGTGCGCCGCCGCCCCCGTTCCGCTGCCGCCGCCAGGTCGCTGGCGATGCTGGTCGGGGACCTGCTGATGGGGCTGGCCGGGCAGCTGTTCGCCACCAGCGGTCTGCCCGCCGCCTATCTGGGCCGGGCCCGCCCGCTGTGGTCGGTGCTGGGCCGGGAGCTGATCGCGGGCGAGTGCCTGGAGATCCTGTGCACCGGGGCCGAGCCGGACACCGGAGCCTCCTTGCGGGTGATCCGGTACAAGACCGCCAAGTACACCGTGGAGCAGCCCTTGTTGATCGGTGGAGCGCTGGCCGGGGCCGGCCGGGCGCTCCGCGAGGGCTACTCCGCCTTCGGCCTGCCCCTCGGCGAGGCGTTCCAGCTCAGGGACGACCTGCTCGGGCTGTTCGGAGATCCCGAGCGCACCGGCAAGGCCAACGCGGACGATGTGTGCGGGCAGCGGCCCACGGCGCTGCTGGCGGAGACCTGGCGCCTCGCCGGTGACGAGGACCGGGGCCGGCTCCGGGCCCACCTGGGCCGACGTCACCTCGACCAGGGAGGGCTGCACGCGGTGCGCGAAGTGATGCGGC
Source organism: Streptomyces sp. V2I9 (assembly GCF_030817475.1). Classification (NCBI taxonomy): domain Bacteria; kingdom Bacillati; phylum Actinomycetota; class Actinomycetes; order Kitasatosporales; family Streptomycetaceae; genus Streptomyces; species Streptomyces sp. V2I9. The sequence goes on from NZ_JAUSZJ010000002.1 coordinate 4,603,913, forward strand.
GGCACAGGGCCCCCGCCCTCGTCGAGGACATGATCACGGCACGTGTCGAGGAGGCCCTCGGCGCCCTCCACGAGCTGGACGTGCCGGCCGGCGCCGCCGATGCCCTGGGCGCGCTGGCGAACTCGGCGACCGTCCGGCTGTCCTGACCCGCCCGCTTTCCCGCCCCCGGGGCTCCGACTCACAGGGCTCCGATCCCCGGGGCCCCGATCCCCGGGGCTCCGACTCGCGGAGACCCGACTCCCGGGGCCCCGAGTCCCGCCCGCCGCTCACGTCCCGAGGACAAGGAACCACGCCATGACCTACACCGAGGTTTCGATGAACGCCCTGCGGGAGGGCGGCGACGAACTGGCCGACGCGACCGTGGCGGCGCTCTTCGAACGCGGGGAGGTGGGCAAGTTCAACACCCTGATGCGGTACGTCTCCACCGCGGGCGCCCCCCTTCCCGACGGACTGCCCGATGTCGCCCGCGAGTACCTGCGGGCGACGAGCGCCCCGCCGGACTGGGTCGACTGGGAGGAGATGGAGAAGGCCCGGTTGTTCTTCATCGACAACAACGTGCACATCTCCACCGCTCTGTCGTTCGCCTCCATGCCCGCCTGCTACGTGGTCCCGCACGTGGCGAAGCTGCTGTCGGCGACCCATGGACTGAAGTACCCCTCCAAACGGATGGCGGAGACCGGCCAGTTCACCGTCCACCTGATGCGGCCCGACGCCTTCGAGGCCGGAGGCCGCTTCATCCCCGCCGCCCAGAAGGTCCGGCTCCTGCACGCGTCCATCCGCCACCACCTCCGGCGCGAGAACCGCTGGGACACCGGCGCGCTGGGGACGCCGATCTGCCAGGAGGACATGATCGGCGGGCAGATGTTCTTCTCGCTCCTCGTCCTCGACAGCCTGCACCGGCTGGGCATCCACATGTCCGAGGAGGGCGCCGAGGCGTACTACTACGCCTGGCGGGTGGTCGGCGCGATGCTGGGCGTCAGCCAGGAAGCCGCCCCCCGGTCCCTGGACGACGCCCGCGCCTTCCTCGACCTGTACATGATTCGGCACATGGGCCCTTCCGAGGAGGGTGCGTCGCTCACCCGGCAGCTCATCGACCTCTACGAGGAGGTCGTGCCCGGAACCTTCTTCGACCCGATCGTCTCCGCGCTCATCCGCCACCTCACCGGCGACACCTGTGCCGACTGGCTACGGGTGCCCCGCTCCTCCTGGGACACCGTCGTCAAGGCCGTACCACATCTCCTCGGTGTCCTGGAGACGATCGAGGACCGCTCCCCCCTGGGAGCCCGGGCGCTGGACCGCCTCGGCCACCTCACCACCCTCCTCGAACTGTCCTCGCTCACCCGTGGACGCGTGATGCACTACGCCATCCCGGAGCAGCTCAAGAAGGAGTACGACGTCCCCCCTGCGTCGCTCCGCGCCCGCCGCTGGCAACCGCCCACGGCCACCGTGCGCCTCTGACGGCCGACGAGCGGCGGGAAAGCGCGTCCGCCCCGGTTCCGGCCGCCCCGCGCGGCCGGAAACCGGGGCGGGACGTTCCTGAACGTTCCACCGGCCGGGTGAGCTTGCGGCCTCCTCCCGCCGTGTCGGCGCCCCCTCGCGCGAGGGGGCGTTTTCAGTGGGGGGAAGGAATCAGTGTGATCAACTGCAAATGCCACCAATAAGCACTATCCGGACCCTTCCGGTACGGGGTGGTCCGGGCCGGCCCCGGAGGTATCAGCCATGTCCCACGTCGGCGTCCCGCGCGGGACGGTTCGAAAGCGCCGCACGCTCGCGCTCCTCACGACGGGGGTGCTCACGATCCCGGTGCTGGCGGGGTGCAGCTCCGGCGGTGAGGAGGCCCCACGGGGCGTGCCGCAGGACATCGCGCCCACCGCCCGCCAGGCGGTCGCCGACGGCTCCACCGTGACGTGGGCGATCGACGCGCTGCCCGCCACCTTCAACGCCTTCCAGGCGGACGCGGACGGCGCCACCGCCCGGATCACCGAGGCCGTGCTCCCCACGCTCTTCCCGATGGACCGGACCGGGCAGCCGAAGCTCAACCCGGACTACCTGGAGTCCGCGAAGGTCATCGAGCGCGAGCCGAAGCAGGTCGTGCTCTACAAGCTCAACCAGCGGGCGGTGTGGAGCGACGGGCGCGAGATCGGTGCCCCCGACTTCGTCGCCCAGTGGCGGGCCCTCAGGGGCAAGGACTCCGCGTTCTGGACCGCCCGCAACTCCGGCTACGAGCGGATCGAGAAGATCGAGCGCGGCGCGGACGACCTCCAGGTACGGGTCACCTTCTCCAAGCCGTACGCCGACTGGCGCTCGCTGTTCTCGCCGCTCTACCCGAAGGAGATCACCGGCTCGCCGGAGGCCTTCAACGACGGTGCGCGCACCACCCTCAAGAACACCGCCGGGCCCTTCGTCCTGCGCGGTGTCGACAAGGCCGAGGGCACCGTGACCCTCGCCCGCAGTGCGCGCTGGTGGGGCGACAAGGCCAAGCTCGACACACTCGTCTTCCGGGCGGTCGCCCCCAAGGACCGTACGAAGGCCCTCGCGGACGGCGCGGTGGACGTCGCCGATATCGACCCGTCCACCGCCGACCGCATCACGCTCGCCCGCCGCGACCGGGGCGGCAACGGCCAGCCGCTGACCCACGGTCCGGGCGCCGACGTCTCGCCCGCCGCCGCCCTGCGCTCCTACGCCGTGGCACACGGCAGTGACGAGAAGGCCGCCGGGATCGAGAAGGCCGCACGGGCGAAGAACCGCAAGGCCGCCCTCGCGTACGCCGCGGAGCAGAAGGCCCTGCGCGCCTTCGCCGTACGCAAGTCCCTGGAGCCCGCCTACACCCAGCTCGCGCTGAACGGTGAGTCCGGGCCGCTCGCCGACGACCGGGTCCGCCGCGCGGTGGCCCGCGCCCTGGACCGCCAGGAGCTGGCGCAGACGGTGCTGGGGCCGCTGGGGCTTCCGGCCAAGCCGCTCGGCAGCCACCTCGCCCTTGAGGGGCAGCCCGGTTACCAGGACGGCAGCGGGGCGCTCGGCGAGCAGAACACCCGGGAGGCCCGCGCCCTGCTGGCGGACGCGGGCTGGACCCGCGGCGGCGCGGCCCGGCCGCCCAAGGACACCAAGGCCGGCAGCGAGGCGGAGAAGAAGGGCGACCAGGGCACCGACGCGGAGGAGAAGTCCACCGGGGGCGCCGAGAAGGAGAAGGGCGCCGCACAGGACAAGGACCAGGCCAAGGACGCCACGAGCGAGAAGGAAGCCGAGAAGGCCGAGAAGGCCGAGAAGGCCGAGAAGGAAGCCGAAAGGAAGGCCGGAACGGACGAGGCCGACCGGGCCGGCCGGGGCGGGGAGGACTCCGCCGCCTCCCGCGACGAGGGGCTCTACATCGTCGGCGAGGACAACAAGCCCGGCGCCCACGCCCCCGCGCACGCCACCAGCGGCACGTCCGCCGTCCATGTCCTCGCCCCCGCCCGGCACGCGGCCGTCCAGAGCGCCGCGCTGCGCCGCCAGGCCGCCGCGGCCACGGGTGAGGACGGCACGGTCGCCGCGCGGGACAAGCGGCCCGGCGGGGCCGCCGGAGCGTACGCCCCCGTCGGCACCGCCGCCCCCGCGCCCGCCGCGGCCAAGGGGCAGCTCGGCAAGGACGGCAAGACGCTGACCCTGCGCTTCGTCCTCCCCTCCGGACCGGGCTCCCAGTCGCTGCGCAGCGTCGGGGACAAGATCGCGGCGATGCTGGAGAAGATCGGCATCGGCACCGAGATCACCAAGGTCTCCGACGAGAGCTACTTCCAGGACCACATCGCCTCCGGCGCGTACGACCTGGCGCTCTACTCGTGGCCCGCCACCGCCTACCCGGCCACCGACGGACGCCCCATCTACGCCAAGCCGGAGCCCGCCACCGACGGGTCGCTCCTGGTGGAGCAGAACTACACCCGCGTCGGCACCGACCACATCGACCAGCTCTTCGACCGGGCCGCCGCCGAGCTGGACGAGAAGGCCGCACGCGAGCTGATGAAGCAGGCGGACGCCCGGATCTGGGCTGCCGCCGGATCGATTCCGCTCTACCAGCGCCCGCAGCTCGTCGCCGTCGACAAGAAGCTCGCGAACGTCGGGGCGTTCGGGTTCGCGGCCCCCCGGTACCAGGACATCGGGTTCAAGAACCGGCAAGCCGCAGGTTCCCCCGCAGACCGCAAGAAGTAGCGGTCAAGTACCACACCCGCAGGCCGCCAAGCTCAGATGCATCTCAAAACCCTTGCCCGCCGGTTCCGCCGGCGGGCAAGGTGGTGCCTGCCCTTGACCCGGGCCGTTCATCGCTTCACCGCTCCTCACCCCCCACAGCTCCGCCCGCGTTCCGGCCGCATCGACGGCCCGGCAGTACCCGAGGGCCCGGTTCGAGGCCCTTGACACCGGCTGAATATCGCCTGAATCACACGGGAAGACCGTCTCCGCGGATCGGTCCGGGAAGCCCGGCGGGCCCAGGGCCCGTACGATGGGACGAGCCGTGGCGTGCCGCCCGGCGGGCGTACGAGGACTCGAAGACCGACTGAGACGCCTGATCCCACGATCCGAGAGAAGCGCAAGCCACCCATGCCCACGCGCCACGACATCCGTAACGTAGCCATCGTCGCCCACGTCGACCACGGCAAGACCACGCTGGTCGACGCCATGCTCAAGCAGGCCGGCTCCTTCGCCGCCCACGCTGCCGAGTCGCTCGACGACCGCATGATGGACTCGAACGACCTGGAGCGTGAGAAGGGCATCACGATCCTCGCCAAGAACACGGCGGTGAAGTATCACCCCAAGGACGGCGGGGACCCGATCACGATCAACATCATCGACACCCCCGGCCACGCCGACTTCGGTGGCGAGGTCGAGCGGGGCCTGTCGATGGTGGACGCCGTCGTGCTGCTCGTCGACGCCTCCGAGGGCCCGCTGCCCCAGACCCGCTTCGTGCTGCGCAAGGCGCTCTCCGCGAAGATGCCGGTCATCCTCTGCATCAACAAGACGGACCGCCCCGACTCCCGGATCGCCGAGGTCGTCGACGAGACGTACGACCTGTTCCTGGACCTGGACGCGGACGAGGACCAGATCGAGTTCCCGATCGTCTACGCCTGCGCCCGTGACGGCGTGGCCTCGCTGACCAAGCCCGAGGACGGCACCGTCCCGCAGGACAGCGACAGCCTGGAGCCGTTCTTCAACACGATCCTGGCGCACGTCCCGGCCCCCGAGTTCGACGCGGACGCGCCGCTCCAGGCCCACGTCACCAACCTGGACGCCGACAACTTCCTCGGCCGTATCGCGCTCTGCCGCGTCGAGCAGGGCGAGCTGCGCAAGGGCCAGACCGTCACCTGGATCAAGCGCGACGGCACCATGTCCAACGTGCGCGTCACCGAGCTGCTGATGACCGAGGCGCTCACCCGCAAGCCCGCCGAGGTGGCGGGCCCCGGCGACATCTGCGCCGTGGCCGGATTCCCGGACATCATGATCGGCGAGACCCTGGCCGACCCCGAGAACCCGATCGCGCTCCCGCTGATCACGGTCGACGAGCCCGCCATCTCCATGACCATCGGCACCAACACCTCGCCGCTCGTCGGCAAGGGCGGCAAGGGCCACAAGGTCACCGCCCGCCAGGTGAAGGACCGCCTCGACCGCGAGCTGATCGGTAACGTCTCGCTCCGCGTCCTGGACACCGAGCGCCCCGACGCCTGGGAGGTCCAGGGCCGCGGTGAGCTGGCGCTCGCCATCCTGGTCGAGCAGATGCGCCGCGAGGGCTTCGAGCTGACCGTCGGCAAGCCCGAGGTCGTCACCAAGCAGATCGACGGCAAGACGCACGAGCCGATCGAGCGCATGACGATCGACTCGCCCGAGGAGCACCTCGGCGCCATCACCCAGCTCATGGCGACCCGCAAGGGCCGCATGGAGACCATGACGAACCACGGCTCCGGCTGGGTCCGCATGGAGTGGATCGTCCCGTCCCGCGGCCTCATCGGCTTCCGTACGGAGTTCCTGACCCAGACCCGCGGCACCGGCATCGCGCACTCCATCTTCGAGGGCCACGAGCCGTGGTTCGGCGAGCTGCGCACCCGTCACAACGGCTCGCTGGTGGCGGACCGTTCGGGCTCGGTCACGCCGTTCGCCATGGTCAACCTCCAGGAGCGCGGCACCATCTTCACCGAGGCCGGCACCGAGGTGTACGAGGGCATGATCGTCGGCGAGAACTCGCGCGCCGACGACATGGACGTGAACATCACCAAGGAGAAGAAGCTCACCAACATGCGTGCGGCCTCCGCGGACAACACGGAGAACGTGGTCCCGGCCCGCAAGCTGTCGCTGGAGCAGTCCCTGGAGTTCTGCCGCGAGGACGAGTGCATCGAGGTGACCCCGGAGACCGTGCGTATCCGCAAGGTCGTCCTCGACCAGCGCGAGCGCAGCCGCGCCGCCTCCCGCGCCAAGCACGGCTGATCCCTCTCACGGGACCCGGCGGCCCGATGTCCGGGCCGCCGGGAGCCGTACGGGCCGACACGCCGCCGTACGGCCCCGACGCACCCGAGGACCGCCCGGACGCCCGTGAGGGCCTCCGGGCGGTCCCGTCAGGGCCCGGGGGCATCAGGGCCGGAGACCCCGCCGGGGAGGTCCGCCGGCGGGTTCCCGAGCCTCGGAGCCGTACGCTCCGCATGCGGAGGTCTCCGCGCACCCCGGCCGCTCGTCGGACGGTGCGTCAGCACAGCCGTTGACAGAAGGCCCGGCCCACCACGGACACTGTGGTGGGCCGGGCCTTCGTCAATCGCTTTTCCTGACCGTGCTGTCCGGATATCGGGGGTCGCTCTCCGGAACATGTGTTAACAGTCCGTTTCGGGCGTGTCTGTCTGGGATCACTTTGTCCGGATTTCGGGCACACGGGCGGGTCTGATGTTGTCAAACCGAGACCCTTTAAGTGTGGTTTACAGCCCGGTCGTACTCAATAGTTGGCTCCATTGAGCTCGGGTCAATGGGTCACGCACTGTGGGGAGTGCCGACTCACGAGCACACTCGGGGCACTGAACGATCACCGTCAGGGGTGTCGGTGAATCTCTCCAGTGCCCTTCTTGTAGTCAAAAGTGGACTCATGAGGAGGAAACCCATGCGCGGTGCCAAGAGCGCCAAGTGGGTCGCGGGAGCGGCCGTCATCGCCCTGGCCGCGACTGCCTGTGGCGGCGGCGACAGTGGTAGCGACAAGAAGAACACGTCGGGTCAGCCCGCCGGGTACGTCTCGATCGACGTCGGTGAGCCCCAGAAGCCTCTGATGCCGGCCGACACGAACGAGAGCAACGGCTCCTACGTCATCCAGTCGCTGTTCACGCAGCTGCTGGACTTCGACGACAAGGGCGAGATCGTTCTCACGAACGCCGAGTCCGTCGAGACCGAGGACTCCAAGACCTGGACGGTCAAGCTCAAGGCCGGCTGGAAGTTCCACAACGGCGAGGCCGTGACCGCGCAGTCGTACATCGACGCGTGGAACTGGTACGCCAACGTCGAGAACAAGCAGCAGAACGCGTTCTGGTTCTCCGACATCAAGGGCTACGCGGACGTCCACCCCGAGAAGGGTGCGCCGAAGTCCGACAAGATGTCGGGTCTGAAGGCCGTGGACGACACCACGTTCACGATCGAGCTGACCGACAAGGTCCCGTACTTCAACTACAAGCTCGGCTACGCGACCTTCGCGCCGCTGCCCAAGGTCTTCTACGACGACCCGAAGGCGTTCGGCCAGAAGCCGATCGGCAACGGCCCGTACACGTTCGAGAAGTGGACCCACAAGAAGCTCATCCAGGTCAAGGCCTGGCCCGAGTACCAGGGTCCGAACAAGGCTGCCAACAAGGGCATCCAGTTCAAGAACTACTCGACCGTCGAGGCCGCGTACTCGGACGTCATCTCCGGCAACCTGGACATGATCCGCCAGGTCGGCCCGCGTGACCTCCCGAAGTACAAGGCGGACCTCGGTGACGGCGCGATCGACCAGCCGTACGCCGCGATCCAGACGCTGACCCCGGCGTTCTACTCGAAGACGTTCAAGGACATCGACCCCAAGGTCCTCCAGGGTCTGTCCATGGCGATCGACCGTGAGACCATCACGAAGACCGTCCTGAACGGCACCCGCATCCCGGCGACGAGCTTCACGCCCCCGCAGGTCAAGGGCAACCAGACGCTCGACTCGGACGTCCTGAAGTTCAACCCGGCCAAGGCCAAGGAGCTCATCAAGGCCGGCGGCGGCGTCCCGGAGAACAAGTTCTCCATCCAGTACAACGCCGACGGTGGGCACAAGGAGTGGGTGACCGCTGTCTGCGAGTCCATCCGCAACGCCACCGGGGTCGACTGCGTGGGCGACGCCAAGCCGGACTTCCCGACCGACCTCGAAGCGCGTGACAACAACGAGGTCAAGGGCTTCTACCGCGGTGGCTGGGTGGCCGACTACCCCGTCAACGTGAACTTCCTCAAGGAGCTCTACCACTCCAAGGCGGAGTCGAACAACGGTCGCTTCAGCGACAAGGAGATCGACGACCTGATGGCGAAGGGTGACAAGGCCGACTCGCTCGAGGCCTCCGTCGCCGCCTACCAGGAGGTCGAGAAGAAGCTGGTCGACAAGATGCCGGCCATCCCGCTCTGGTACTACGCCATCAACGGCGGCCACGGCAAGAACGTCGACAACGTCAAGGTCGACTTCCACGGTGACCTCGAACTGACCGGCGTCACCACCAAGTAACGCCTGCGGGTCATTCCCCAACTGGCCGTCATCCGCCCGTGCTGCCCCTCAGCACGGCCGGAGGCGCGGGGGTCGTCTCTGCGAAGAGACGGCCCCCGCGCCGCAGTTATCCCCACACGGAGGCACCCATGGGGCGCTATGTCGCACGACGACTGCTCCAGATGATCCCGGTCTTCATCGGGTCGACCCTGCTGGTCTTCCTGATGATGTACGCACTGCCCGGCGACCCCGTCAGAGCACTTGCCGGAGAACAGCACGTAGACGCGACGCAGATCGCGCAGATCAAGGCAGACCTCGGACTGGACCAGCCGATCTGGCAGCAGTACCTGAATTACCTCGGCAATCTGTTCCAGGGCGACCTCGGCAACCAGATCGGAACGCAGCGTCCGGTCGCCGAAGTCATCGCCGACGCCTACCCGATCACCATCAGACTGGCGATCTTCGCCTTCGTCTTCACGGTCGTCGCCGGTATCTCGCTCGGCATCGTCGCCGGCCTCAAGGCCGACTCCATCCGGGACCGCGGTCTGCTCGGCCTGACGCTGGTGCTGATCTCCATGCCGTCCTTCGTGCTGGGCTTCCTCGTTCAGTACTTCTTCGCGTTCCAGCTCGGCATCGCCAAGCCGAACGTGAGCCTCGATCCGACCAACGGCGAGTTGATCATGCCGGCCATCGTGCTGGCGTCGCTGTCACTCGCGTACGTCGCCCGCCTCACCCGTACCTCGGTCGCCGAGAACCTGCGCGCCGACTACATGCGTACGGCCGTCGCCAAGGGCCTGCCGCGGCGGCGGGTCATCGGCGTGCACCTGATGCGCAACTCGCTCATCCCGGTCGTCACCTTCCTCGGCACCGACATCGGCGCCCTCATGGGCGGCGCGATCGTGACCGAGGGCATCTTCAACATCAAGGGCGTCGGACAGCTCGTCTTCGAGGCGCTCGCCAAGCGCGAAGGCGCCACCGTCGTCGGCGTCGTGACGCTGCTCGTCATCGTCTACCTCGTCTGCAGCCTGCTCGTCGACCTGCTCTACGCGGTCCTGGACCCGAGGATCCGGTATGCCTGACACCACCGCACTCAAGAGCACCGACGCTCCGGCCACGGCCGTCGACGCGGCGCCCGCCACGGACACGGGCCCCGCGCCCGGCAAGCCGCGCAGCCTCTGGTCGGACGCCTGGCACGACCTGCGCCGCAACCCGCTCTTCCTCATCTCGATGGTGCTGATCGTGCTGCTCGCCGTCATGGCGATCTTCCCGAGCCTGTTCACCAGCGCCTCGCCGCGGGACGCCAACCTGGCCGAGCACTACCTCCAGCACCCGAACTGGGGACACTTCTTCGCCCCCGACTGGCTCGGGTACGACGTCCAGGGCCGCTCGATCTACGCGCGTCTGATCTACGGCGCCCGCGCCTCGATCATGGTCGGCGTGATCGTCACCATCGCGGTCACCGTCACCGGACTGGTGATCGGCATGATCGCGGGCTACTTCGGCGGCTGGATCGACACGATCCTGTCCCGGATCACCGACGTCTTCTTCGGCGTCCCCTTCATCGTCGGCGCCATGGTCATCCTGACCAGCTTCGAGGAGCGCTCCGTCTGGGTCGTCATCCTGTCGATGGCCTTCCTCGGCTGGACGCAGATCGCCCGTGTCGCCCGCGGCTCGGTCATCACGATCAAGCAGGCCGACTACGTGGTCGCCGCCAAGGCGCTCGGCGCCTCCACCACCCGGATCCTGACGCGGCACATCCTGCCGAACGCCATCGCTCCGGTGATCGTGGTCGCCACCATCGCGCTCGGCGGTTACATCGCCGCCGAGGCCACCCTGTCCTTCCTCGGTATCGGCCTCGCCGAGCCGACGGTCTCGTGGGGCATCGACGTGTCCGCTGCGAAGGACCAGCTCCGCAACGCGCCGTTCGTCCTGGTCATCCCCTCGGTGATGGTCTCGATCACGGTGCTGTCCTTCCTGATGTTCGGCGATGCGGTCCGCAACGCCCTCGACCCCAAGATGCGCTGAGGGAGGCGTTCGTGACCACCATCGACAAAACGGCTCACGTCCCCGCACCGCGGGAGTCCGTGAGTGGCGACGGTCCACTGCTCGACGTCCGTGACCTGCACGTGGAGTTCCACACCCGTGACGGTGTGGCCAAGGCGGTCAACGGTGTGAACTACACCGTCAGTGCCGGCGAGACGCTCGCCGTGCTGGGCGAGTCCGGCTCCGGCAAGTCCGTGACCGCGCAGACCATCATGGGCATCCTCGACATGCCGCCCGGGAAGATCACGCAGGGCGAGATCCTCTTCCGCGGCCAGGACATGCTGAAGATGTCCAACGAGGAGCGCCGGAAGATCCGCGGCCGCAAGATCGCGATGATCTTCCAGGACGCGCTGTCCTCGCTGAACCCGGTCCTCACCGTCGGCTACCAGCTCGGCGAGATGTTCCGGGTCCACCAGGGCCTCTCCAAGAAGGAGGCCAAGGCCAGGTCCATCGAGCTGATGGACCAGGTCAAGATCCCGGCCGCCGCGGCCCGTGTCTCGGACTTCCCGCACCAGTTCTCCGGCGGTATGCGCCAGCGCATCATGATCGCCATGGCGCTGGCCCTGGAGCCGGACCTGATCATCGCGGACGAGCCGACCACCGCGCTCGACGTGACGGTGCAGGCCCAGGTCATGGACCTGCTGGCCGAGCTCCAGCGCGAGTACAACATGGGTCTGATCCTGATCACCCACGACCTCGGCGTGGTCGCCGACGTCGCGGACAAGATCGCCGTGATGTACGCGGGGCGGATCGTGGAGACGGCCCCGGTCGGCGAGCTGTACAGCCGTCCGGCCCACCCGTACACCAAGGGTCTGCTGGACTCCATCCCGCGCCTGGACCAGAAGGGCCAGGAGCTGTACGCGATCAAGGGGTTGCCGCCCAACCTCACGCGTATCCCCGCGGGCTGTGCCTTCAGCCCGCGCTGCCCCAAGGCACAGGACATCTGCCGTACCGAGGTTCCGCCGCTCGTCCCGGTGACCGAGCAGGACGGCCTCGAGCTGGTCGGCCGCGGCAGCGCGTGCCACTTCTGGAAGGAGACGATCCATGGCTGAGCTCGACAAGGAGCCCCTGGACGCCACCCCCAACGTCTCCGAGGTGGAGACCGTGGACGCCGCGACCGAGGCGGAGGCCGTAGCCGCCATCGACGCGCCCATCAGCCAGGGTGAGCCGATCCTCCAGGTGCGCAACCTGGTCAAGCACTTCCCGCTGACCCAGGGCATCCTCTTCAAGAAGCAGATCGGCGCGGTCAAGGCCGTCGACGGGATCTCCTTCGACCTGTACGCCGGGGAGACCCTCGGCATCGTGGGCGAGTCCGGCTGCGGCAAGTCCACGGTCGCCAAGCTCCTGATGACGCTGGAGCGGGCCACCGCCGGCGAGGTCTTCTACAAGGGCCAGGACATCACCAAGCTGTCCGGCCGGGCGCTGAAGGCCGTGCGCCGCAACATCCAGATGGTGTTCCAGGACCCGTACACGTCGCTGAACCCGCGCATGACGGTCGGCGACATCATCGGGGAGACCTTCGAGATCCACCCCGAGGTGGCCCCGAAGGGCGACCGGCGCCGCCGCGTCCAGGAGCTCCTGGACGTCGTGGGTCTGAACCCGGAGTACATCAACCGCTACCCGCACCAGTTCTCCGGCGGTCAGCGCCAGCGCATCGGCATCGCCCGCGGCCTCGCGCTCAACCCGGAGATCATCATCTGCGACGAGCCGGTCTCCGCGCTCGACGTGTCGGTGCAGGCGCAGGTCATCAACCTGATGGAGAAGCTCCAGGACGAGTTCAACCTGTCCTACGTCTTCATCGCGCACGACCTCTCGATCGTCCGGCACATCTCCGACCGGGTCGGCGTGATGTACCTCGGCAAGATGGCCGAGATCGGCACGGACACCCAGATCTACGACCACCCGACGCACCCCTACACCCAGGCGCTGCTGTCGGCGGTCCCGGTCCCCGACCCGACGGCCCGCGAGGGGCGCGAGCGGATCATCCTCTCCGGTGACGTCCCGTCACCGGCGAACCCGCCCTCGGGCTGCCGCTTCCGCACCCGGTGCTGGAAGGCGGAGGACCGCTGCGCGACGGAGGAGCCCCTGCTGGCGATCCCCGAGCGCTTCGTGGCGGGGAAGACCCCGGCCGCGCACGAGTCGGCGTGCCACTTCGCCGAGGAGAAGGACGTCGTGAACGCGGCGTAACCACTTCCGCTCTCCGACGACGATGCCCGGCCCCCTCCGTGGGGGCCGGGCATCGCCGCGTCCGCCCGCCGTCGACGCCCGTCCGGGGTAAGCCCGCATGCGATGGGTGGCGTTATGGGGTGATATGAGGCATTGAGCTACTCGATGACTCTAGGAGGCACTTCATGCGCGGAGCCACACAGGTCAGGTGGGCCGCATGTGCGGTGGCCGTCGCCCTGGCAGCGACGGCCTGCGGCGGCGGTGACGACGGCGGTGGCAGCGACGGCCCCGAAGGCATCGTCAGCTCCTCCTGGGGGGACCCGCAGAACCCGCTGGAGCCGGCCAACACCAACGAGGTCCAGGGCGGCAAGGTCCTCGACATGGTCTTCCGCGGACTGATCCGCTACGACCCCAAGACCGGCGAGGCCAAGAACATGGTCGCCGAGTCCATCGACACGAAGGACTCCCAGAACTTCACGATCAAGCTCAAGGACGGCTGGACGTTCTCCAACGGCGAGAAGGTCACCGCCAAGTCCTTCGTGGACGCCTGGAACTACGGCGCGGCGCTGAAGAACAACCAGAAGAACGCCTACTTCTTCCAGTACATCGAGGGCTACGACAAGGTCCACCCGGAGTCCGGCTCCGCCTCCGCCGAGACCATGTCCGGGCTGAAGGTCGTCGACGACCTGACCTTCACCGCCAAGCTCACCCAGAAGTTCTCCCTGTGGCCCGACACCCTCGGCTACAGCGCCTTCGTCCCGCTGCCCAAGGCGTTCTACGACGACCACGACGCCTGGCTCTCCAAGCCCGTCGGGAACGGCCCGTACACGATCGACTCGTACGCCAAGGGCTCCTCGATGAAGCTCCGCAAGTGGGCCGACTATCCGGGCGACGACAAGGCGAAGAACGGCGGCGTCGACCTCAAGGTCTTCACCGACAACAACACCGCCTACACCGACCTGACCTCGGGCAACCTCGACCTCGTCGACGACGTGCCCGCCTCCCAGCTCCGCAACGTCGAGGCCGACCTCGGCGACCGGTACATCAACACCCCCGCCGGCATCATCCAGACCCTGGCCTTCCCCTTCTACGACAAGGAGTGGGACACCGACGACGCGCGCAAGGTCCGCCAGGGCCTGTCGATGGCGATCAACCGGGCGCAGATCACCGACCAGATCTTCCAGAAGACCCGCACCCCAGCCTCCGACTGGACCTCCCCGGTCCTCGGCGAGGACGGCGGCTTCAAGAAGGGGCTGTGCGGCAAGGAGTGCACGTACGACAAGGCCGCGGCCAAGAAGCTGATCGACGAGGGCGGCGGCATCCCCGGCGGCCAGCTCAAGATCTCGTACAACGCGGACACCGGCTCCCACAAGGAATGGGTAGACGCCGTCTGCAACAGCATCAACAACGTGATGGGCAACAACAAGGCGTGCGTCGGCGGCCCGGTCGGCACCTTCGCCGACTTCCGCGCCCAGGTCTCCACCCAGAAGCTCTCGAGCGCCTGGCGTGCGGGCTGGCAGATGGACTACCCGCTCATCCAGAACTTCCTCCAGCCGCTCTACTACACCAACGCCCCGTCCAACGACGGCAAGTGGAGCGACAAGAAGTTCGACGACCTGATCGACAAGGCGAACGCCGAGAGCGACAAGGCGAAGGCCGTCACCACCTTCCAGGACGCGGAGAAGGTCCTCGTCGAGCAGATGCCGGTCATCCCGCTCTGGTACCAGAACGGCAGCGCCGGCTACTCGGACCGGGTGGAGAACGTCTCGCTCAACCCGTTCAGCGTCCCGGTCTACCAAGAGATCACCGTCAAGTGACGCGCTGAGCGACGCGGACGGCCGGGACGCCCGACACGCGCCCCGGCCGTCCGCGCACCCGCATCCACGCCCGCCACCGCACCCCCCGACCCCCGGAGCCCCTCATGGGACGTTATGTGATCCGGCGGCTGCTGCAGATGATCCCCGTCTTCTTCGGCACCACGCTGTTGATCTTCCTCATGGTGAACGTGATGGGCGACCCCATCGCCGGTCTCTGCGGCGACCGCCAGTGCGATCCTGCCACCGCCGCCCAGCTGCGCTCCGAGTTCGGCCTCGACAAGCCGGTGTGGCAGCAATACCTCACCTACATGGGCAACGTGTTCACCGGCGACTTCGGCACCGCGTTCAACGGGCAGAAGGTCACCGAGCTGATGGCCACCGCCTTCCCGATCACGATCCGGCTCACCATCGTCGCCATCGTCTTCGAGATCGTCATCGGCATCAGCCTCGGCGTCGTCACCGGCCTGCGGCGCGGACGCCCCATCGACACCACCGTCCTCATCCTGACGCTCGTCGTCATCGCCATCCCGACCTTCGTCACCGGCCTGCTGCTCCAGCTCCTCCTGGGCGTCGAGTGGGGCATCATCAAGCCGTCGGTCTCCGCCGACCCCACCTTCGACGAACTGCTCGTCCCCGGACTGGTCCTCGCCTCGGTCTCGCTCGCCTACGTCACCCGGCTCACCCGCACCTCGATCGCCGAGAACGCCCGCGCCGACTACGTACGCACCGCCGTCGCCAAGGGACTGCCCCGCCGCCGGGTCGTCGTCCGCCACCTGCTGCGCAACTCGCTGATCCCCGTCATCACCTTCATCGGCACCGACGTGGGAGCCCTCATGGGAGGGGCCATCGTCACCGAGCGCATCTTCAACATCCACGGCGTCGGCTACCAGCTCTACCAGGGCATCCTGCGCCAGAACTCCCAGACCGTCGTCGGGTTCGTCACGATCCTCGTCCTGGTCTTCCTGGCCGCCAACCTGATCGTCGACCTCCTGTACGCCGTACTCGACCCGAGGATCCGCTATGCCTGAGCCCCAGTCATCGGACGGAGCGATCTCCCCGGCGGGCACCGGTGGCCCGATGGACCTCGCCCTGGAGGAGGGCGCCAGCCTGGAGAAGAACCCGGGCGGCCCCGACGGCACCGGGCCCACCGGAAAGCCCCGCAGCCTCTGGTCGGACGCCTGGCGCGACCTGCGGCGCAACCCGGTCTTCATCATCTCCGCGCTGGTCATCCTCTTCCTGGTGATCATCTCGATCTGGCCCTCGCTCATCGCGAGCGGCGACCCCCTCCAGGCCGACCTGGACGACGCCCAGAAGGGCTCCGAACCCGGCCACCCCTTCGGCTTCGACCCGCAGGGCCGCGACGTCTACACCCGGGTCGTGTACGGCACCCGCACCTCGGTGACCGTCGGCGTCTGCGCCACCCTCGGCGTCGCCCTCTTCGGCAGTGTGCTCGGCGGACTCGCGGGCTTCTTCGGCGGCTGGTGGGACTCGATCCTCTCCCGCCTCACCGACGTCTTCTTCGGCATCCCCGTCGTCCTCGGCGGCCTGGTCTTCCTCTCCGTCGTCACCAGCTCCACCGTCTGGCCCGTCGTCGGCTTCATCGTCCTGCTCGGCTGGCCCCAGATCGCCCGCATCGCCCGCGGCTCGGTCATCACCGCCAAACAGAACGACTACGTCCAGGCGGCCCGCGCGCTCGGCGCCTCCAACTCCCGGATGATGCTGCGCCACATCACCCCGAACGCCATCGCACCCGTCATCGTCGTGGCGACCATCGCGCTCGGCACGTACATCTCCCTGGAGGCGACCCTGTCCTTCCTCGGCGTCGGCCTGAAGGACCCGGCCGTCTCCTGGGGCATCGACATCTCCGCGGCCGCCAACTACATCCGCAACGCCCCGCACATGCTGCTGTGGCCCGCCGGGGCGCTGGCGATCACCGTGCTCGCGTTCATCATGCTCGGCGACGCGGTGCGCGACGCCCTCGACCCCAAGCTGCGCTGAGGAGCCGGTTGCCATGTTGCTCGAAGTGCGCGATCTGCACGTGGAGTTCCACACCCGCGAAGGCGTCGCCAAGGCCGTCAACGGCGTCGACTACTCGGTGGCCGAGGGCGAGACCCTGGCCGTCCTCGGGGAGTCCGGCTCCGGCAAGTCCGTCACCGCCCAGGCGATCATGGGCATCCTCGACATGCCGCCGGGGAAGATCGCCGGCGGGGAGATCCTCTTCAAGGGTCAGGACCTGCTGAAGCTCAAGCCGGAGGAGCGGCGGAAGATCCGGGGCCAGGAGATGGCCATGATCTTCCAGGACGCCCTCTCCTCGCTGAACCCGGTCCTCACCGTCGGCCAGCAGCTCGGCGAGATGTTCGTCGTGCACCGGGGGATGTCCCGCAAGGACGCCAGGGCCAAGTCCATCGAGCTGATGGACCGGGTCCGCATCCCGGCCGCCAAGGAGCGGGTCGGCCAGTACCCGCACCAGTTCTCCGGGGGGATGCGCCAGCGCATCATGATCGCCATGGCGATGGCCCTGGAACCGTCCCTGATCATCGCGGACGAGCCGACCACCGCCCTCGACGTCACCGTGCAGGCCCAGGTCATGGACCTGCTGGCCGAGCTCCAGCGCGAGTTCAACATGGGCCTGATCCTGATCACCCACGACCTCGGCGTGGTCGCCGACGTGGCGGACAAGATCGCCGTCATGTACGCGGGCCGCATCGTCGAGACGGCCCCCGTGCACGAGATCTACCGGGCCCCCGCCCACCCGTACACCAAGGGCCTCCTGAAATCGATCCCGCGCCTGGACCAGAAGGGCCGGGAGCTGTACGCGATCAAGGGCCTGCCGCCCAACCTGACCCGCATCCCGCCCGGCTGCGCCTTCAACCCCCGCTGCCCGATCGCGCGGGACGTGTGCCGGGAGGATGTGCCCCCGCTCTACGAGGTCGACGAGCGGCGCCGGAGCGCCTGCCACTTCTGGAAGGAGACGCTCGATGCACGCTGACCGCGACGGGAGCGAGAACGCCGGCGGCGGGAGCGGCGCGGCCGGCTCGACCCTGCTGTCCGAGGTCGGGAAGGAGGCCGCGGCCCCGTACGCCGAGGGCGACCCGATCCTCCAGGTGCGCGGCCTCACCAAGCACTACCCGCTCACCCGGGGCATCCTCTTCAAACGGCAGATCGGCGCGGTCAAGGCGGTCGACGGCGTCGACTTCGACCTGCACGCGGGCGAGACGCTGGGCATCGTGGGGGAGTCCGGCTGCGGCAAGTCGACCGTCGCCAAGATGCTCGTCCACCTGGAGCGCCCCACCGCCGGGGCGATCCGCTACAAGGGCGAGGACATCTCCCAGCTCTCCGGCCGCGCGCTCAAGGCGGTGCGCCGCAACATCCAGATGGTGTTCCAGGACCCGTACACCTCGCTGAACCCGCGGATGACGGTCGGGGACATCATCGGGGAGCCGTACGAGATCCACCCCGAGGTCGCTCCGAAGGGCAGCCGGCGGCAGAAGGTGCAGGACCTGCTGGACGTCGTCGGGCTCAACCCGGAGTACATCAACCGCTATCCGCACCAGTTCTCCGGCGGCCAGCGCCAGCGCATCGGCATCGCCCGCGGCCTCGCGCTCAACCCGGAGATCATCGTCGCCGACGAACCGGTCTCCGCCCTCGACGTGTCGGTGCAGGCCCAGGTGGTCAACCTGCTGGACCGGCTCCAGGCCGAGTTCAACCTCAGCTACGTCTTCATCGCGCACGACCTCTCGATCGTCCGGCACATCTCCGACCGGGTCGGCGTGATGTACCTGGGCCGGATCGTGGAGATCGGCTCCGACGCGGAGATCTACGACCACCCCACCCACCCGTACACCCAGGCGCTGCTGTCCGCCGTCCCCGTGCCCGATCCGTCGGCCCGTGAGTACCGGGAGCGGATCATCCTGCACGGCGACGTGCCCTCGCCCGCCAACATCCCCTCGGGCTGCCGGTTCCGCACCCGGTGCTGGAAGGCGCAGGAGCGGTGCGAGCTGGAGGTCCCGCTGCTGGCGGTCCCCGCGGAGTTCCGGCTCGTCGACACCCCGGCCCGCCACGACTCCGCGTGCCACTTCGCCGAGGAGAAGCGGGTGGTGCCGCCGGAGGGTGAGCTGGAGGCGCCGGGGCGGGGGCCGGGCCCCGACGTGGAGGCTCCGGGCACGACGACCCGCGGCCGGCCGGTGGAGGACGTGCCCGGCCCCGAGGAGCCGGAACGGGGGGAGGACCACACCCCCTGAGCTGCCGTCAGGAGCGTTAACACGCAGGCAATGCGGCCGTCGCGGCACCGATATACGGACGCTCCATGCTCGACGGTGTACGGCCGTGCGGGTGCCGTGGTCCGGCCGGAGCGTCGTCCTGTCGCTCCGGCCGTTCGCCCGCGGTCTCGCGGCTCGGCCGCGTCCGTCCCGGCTCCGCCGTCCTCGGCCCGCCGCCGAACGCCTTGTCCATCCGTTCGGGGCCGTGGAGTATCACCGGGTGACACTTACACGGGGAGCAAGAATCACCGGCGCCGCCCTGTGCGCGCTGTCGGCCCTACTCATCATCGCCTGGATCGTCCGGGACGTCCGGGCCGCCGACGGCCTGGAGCCGGTCTGGCACTTCTGGTCGGGCACCGCGAACTTCCAGGACATGGCGCAGCCCACCACCGCGGCCACCAGTGCCGTCCTGCTGGTCGCCTACGCCGCCGCCGTGGTGGCCGCGCTCCGTTCCACCGCCGCCTCGTCGGTCCTGGTGGTCACCGGCGTCGTCACCGTCGCCCTGCGGCTTCCCGGCGTCTGGACCATCGCCGACGCCGCGGCTCCGGAGGAACTGCGCGACCGGGCGCTGCTCACCACGTACGCCGTCCTGGCGGTCGGGATCGCCCTGATCGTGGTGGGGGTGGCGGGCCGCCGTCCGGTGCCGGAGGGTGCGGAGCGCCCCGCCGGTCCGGGGCGCGGCGCGGGGGTGGCCGTCTTCCTGCTGCTCGGCTTTCAGGGGGCGTTGTTCGCCGCCTGGGAGATCCGGCAGACGTTCGTCTACCCGTCCGACCTGTACCCCGCGTGGTTCATCGGCGGGAGGCCCCTGAACCTCCCGGTGACCGAGGGGCCGCCCGGCTGGGTCACCGCCGCCACCGTCCTGGTCTTCCTGGTGGCGGCCGTGGGCGCGGTCGCCGGGGCGGTCCACGCGCGTCCGCTCGGCCTGTTCGCGGGCGGGTTCGTGCTCTGCTCCGGCGTGCTGGGCGTGGCCCGCGCCATCCACTTCGAGATGTACGAGCGCTTCCCCGACCTGGGGCTCGAGGAGCAGCTGAACCTGCTGAGCTTCGTCAGCTCGCTCCTCGTCGGACCCGTGGTGATCGTCCTGCTCGCCCGCAAGGGCGTCCACCGGGCCGCCGGCGGTCCATCCGGCCCGTGGGGCGGTGCGGGGCCCTGGGGCGGCCACCCGGCACCCGGAATCCCCGGACAGCCGCCCGCCCCCGGACAGTCCGCCGCCCCCGGCTTCGGAGCTCCGCCGGGCGGCTTCGGCCCCCCGCAGGGCGGTGGCTTCGGTCCGCCGCCCTCCTCCCCGCCGCCCCGCTGGTGAGCCGGGAGCGGGGCTGACGGCGAGCGCCCGGCGGGCCGGGGCGGTTCGCGGCGGGGCGGGGCGGCTCAGGCCCCCGTCATCCCCAGCGACCGCTTGAGGAAGTCCACCTGGAGCAGGAGGAGGTTCTCCGCGACCTGCTCCTGCGGCGTCATGTGCGTCACCCCGCTCAGCGGCAGCACCTCGTGCGGACGCCCCGCCGCCAGCAGCGCCGAGGAGAGCCGCAGGGCATGGGCGACCACCACGTTGTCGTCGGCCAGCCCGTGCACGATCATCATCGGCCGGACCTCGGAGGCCGGTTCGGAGAGCCCGTCGTCGGTGAGCAGCGAGTTGTACGCGTACACCTCCGGCTGGACGGCCGGGTCCCCGAGGTAGCGCTCGGTGTAGTGGGTGTCGTACAGCCGCTGGTCCGTCACCGGGGCGCCCACGACCGCCGCGTGGAAGACGTCGGGCCGCCGCAGCACCGCGAGCCCGGCCAGGTATCCGCCGAAGGACCAGCCCCGGATCGCCACCCGGGACAGGTCGAGCGGGAAGCGGTCCGCCAGCCCGTGCAACGCCTCGACCTGGTCCTCCATGGTCAGCACGAGGTTGTCCCGTACGGCCTTCTCCCAGGCGGGCGAACGGCCCGGCGCGCCCCGCCCGTCCGCCACGACCACCGCGAACCCCTGATCCGCGAACCACTGCGAGGTCAGGTGCGCGTTGTGGGCGGCGACCACCCGGCGGCCGTGCGGACCGCCGTACGGGTCCATCAGGACCGGAAGGGGACCGTCCCCCTCCCGGTAGTCCGACGGAAGCAGCACGGCGCACGGAATCCCGCCGTGCGCCCCCCTCGGTGAGGGTCACCCGCGCGGAGACCACCGGAGCCTGCGCGTGACTCACGATCCGGGACAGCCGCTTGCCGTCCCGCACCACCCACGCGGTGGCTCCGGGCTCCTCGGGAACGGCCGAGACCACCACCGACAGGGCGCCCGAGCGGACCGCGGAGTGCACACCCACCCCTTCGGAAATCCTCTCGATTCCCAGCTCGTTCACCCGGTACACATGGATCTGCCCGATCTCCGGCTCGACCGCGTCCTCACCGGCCACCGCCGAGACGAGGATGTCCGACTCCCCGACGTCCAGCACCGACTGGACGTGCAGCTGCGAGCCGGTGAGCAGCCGGTCCCCGACCGCCAGCACCCGCGCGCCGCCCTCGTCGACGATTCGCACCAGCCGCCCGTCCGGCGCCCACGCGGGCACGCCGGGGAAGAGATCCAGCCACACCGGGTCCTCGTCCACATGGACGGCCCGGGTCGCACCGGTCTCCGGGTCCACCGCCAGATACCGCTGACTGCGCTGGTCACGGGCCTGCACCAGCAGCAGCGGGGCGCCCGCGGCCGACCAGTGCACCTGGGCCAGGTACGGGAACGCGGCCCGGTCCCACGCCACTTCGGTACGGGCTCCCGCCAGGTCCACGACGTAGAGCCGCACTTCGGCGTTGGGCGTTCCCGCCGCCGGGTAGGCGACCTCGGCCGGCTTGCGCTCGGGGTGCGCCGGATCGGCGATGTACCAGCGCTGTACGGGGCTCTCGTCGGCCCGTGCCACCAGCAGCCGGTCCGACTCCGGCGACCACCAGAATCCCCGGTACCGGTGCATCTCCTCGGCCGCGATGAACTCGGCCAGACCATAGGTGACCCGCGGGTCCTCCGGCTCGGCCAGCGCCCGGTCGCCCTCCCCGTCCGCGCCGACGACCCGCAGCGCGCCGCAGGACACGTACGCGACGTGCCGGCCGTCGGGGGACGGGCGGGGGTCGATCACCGGGCCCGGCACCGGCAGCGCCCGCGCGGTCCCGGCCCGCAGTTCGGCCACGTACACCTTTCCGGACAGGGCGAAGGCGGCCAACTCGGCCGCCGCGTCCACCGCGTAGGAGACGATCCCCGACGAACCCTCGCGGGTCCGCTCCCGCCGGGCCCGCTCCTGCGCCGAGAGCTTCTCGGCCGAACCGCCCAGCAGGGCTTCGGGATTGGCGGCGATCCGCTCCTCGCCGGTCGCCGGGTCGAGCACCCAGAGCCGGTTGGTCCGGTCCGTCCCGGAGGTGGACCGCAGGAAGATCACCCGCGTCTCATCCGGTGAGACGGTGAAGGCGCGAGGTGCGCCGAGTGTGAAGCGCTGGGTGCGTGCCTGCTGGCGGGGAAAGGACAGCTTCTGCGAGGTCATGGCACCGAACTTAGCCGCGTGGCACGGTTCGTGCGCCCCTCGTGCTGCTGTGCCCCGATCAATGCGTTGGCACGGATAGTTATGATCCGTAGCGCTCGGTGGGTAGGAAACCTGCTGGCTCCGTGTACCCCCGTTCCGACCGTCCGAACGTACCGATGGAGGTGAACCGCCGTGGCGCTCTCGATTTCGGCGGTAGTGCTGCTGGCGATCATCGTCTTCCTGCTGATCCGGAAATCCGGGTTGAAGGGAGGGCACGCGGTGGTCTGCATGCTGCTCGGGTTCTACATCGCGAGCTCGTCCGTCGCACCGACCATCTCCGATCTGACGAGCAACGTGGCGGGGATGATCAGCAGCATCAAGTTCTGACCGGCCGTTCCGGGGGCGAGGCCCCCGGGCAGCGCGGGGCACCGCGGGCGCCGGGCGCCGCCGCGCCCCTCCGGCGGGCGCGGGGGCGGAGGTCAACGGGCGGCCTCCGGGGCTCGTAGGGTGGTCCTCATGAAGGACCTCCCCGCCCGCCGCCTGCTGCTGGTGCACGCGCACCCCGACGACGAGTCGATCAACAACGGCGCCACGATGGCCAGGTACGCGGCCGAGGGCGCCCACGTCACCCTGGTGACGTGCACGCTCGGCGAGGAGGGCGAGGTCATCCCGCCCGCCCTCGCCCACCTCACCGCCGACCGGGACGACGCGCTGGGCCCGCACCGGGTCGGCGAGCTCGCCGCGGCGATGCGGGAGCTCGGCGTCACCGACCACCGCTTCCTCGGCGGGGCGGGACGCTACCGGGACTCCGGCATGACGGGCGTCGAACAGAACGACCGCCCCGGCTCCTTCTGGTCCACCCCGGTGGACGAGGCGGCGGCCCACCTCGTCGAGGTGATCCGCGAGGTCCGTCCCCAGGTCCTGGTCACCTACGACCCGGACGGCGGCTACGGCCACCCCGACCACATCCAGGCCCACCGGGTCGCGATGCGCGCCGCCGACCTGGCCGCCGACCCGGCGTACGGCGCCGGAGCACCGCACACCGTGGCGAAGATCTACTGGAACCGGGCGGAACGCGAGGTGGTCGAGGCCGCCTTCGACCGGCTCCGCACGACCGCGCCGGACGCCTTCGCGGGCATCGCCGCCGTGGACGACGTCCCCGGCGTGACCGACCGGGGGAGCATCACCGCCGAGATCGACGGCTCGGCGTACGCCGGGGCGAAGTCGGCGGCGATGCGCGCCCACGCCACCCAGATCGTGGTCGAGGGCCCCTTCTTCGCCCTCTCCAACGACCTCGGCCAGCCGCTGCTGACGACCGAGTGCTACCAACTGGTGCGCGGCGAAAGCGGGGTGGCCGCACCGGAGCGCGAGAGCGACCTGTTCGCGGGCGTGCCGGCCGTCCTGGACGCCGAGGGAGGCGCGGCATGAGCGGGAACCCCGAGAAGGGCGCGGACCAGGCCGGTGGCGGCACCGGGAAGGGCCGCGGCAGGGGCGACCGGGCCGGTGTGGGTCCTGCTCGGGAAGGCGCGCCGGGCACGGCGCGGGCGACCTCCGGGAAGGCTCGCGTCCGCGCGCGTTCGTCCTCGTCGTCCTCGCACGCGCCGCGACGGAACGCCCCGCCCAGGGAGCCCGAGCCCGTCGGTTTCGCCGCCCGCCCGAACCCGGCCCGGATCGCGGCCCACGCGGGCCTCGCGGTGCT
Source organism: Streptomyces sp. V2I9 (assembly GCF_030817475.1). NCBI lineage: Bacteria > Bacillati > Actinomycetota > Actinomycetes > Kitasatosporales > Streptomycetaceae > Streptomyces > Streptomyces sp. V2I9. Next base: position 4,628,070 of record NZ_JAUSZJ010000002.1, read on the forward strand.
CGGCGTGCTCGTCGGACTCGCCGGCACGCTCGTCCAAGCCGCGTGGTTCCCCGGAGGGTTGGCCATCGCCCTGGCGGGCGCGGCGGGCCTCTTCCACGGCGGCCGGATCCTGACCCGTACACAGATCGGCGCGCTGGCCCCGGCGGCGGGCTGGTTCATCACGGTGTTCCTGCTGCTGAGCGGCCGGTCCGAGGGCGACTACGTCTTCGGTGACGAACTCGGCCTGGTGCTCTTCATGCTCGGCGGAACCGCCGTCGCTGTGATCTGCGCCACCACGCGCAGAGTGCCGCAATCAGCCATGCGCGGCGTCCGGTCCGGTCCGTGAAGTGCCACGTCCGGGCCGCGAGCGCCCCCCACAGGTGTGATGCGCGGGTGGAGGTTTCCCCCGGTCGCGGAGTGTCCGACGGCGACGGCCAGTATGGTGGTGCGCGCGCCGAGCCGTCCCCTGGCCTGCGGCATGGGGGAAGTACGGGCGGCGGAGCCAATCGGGAGAACCTGCTTTGAGTCGTGAAACTGACAGTTCGTCCTCCGGGCCCCAGGGCCGCGGCGGAGCCGCGTACCCGCCGGGTACGCAGCCGTACGGATCCGGCCAGTATCCGTCGCCGCACCCGTCGCAGGACGGCTCTGACGAGAACCCGGCATCCATGGATCCGCCCCGGCCCGAGGAGCCGAAGACCGAGACGACGCTGACGACGCGCATCCGGATCAACATCCCCGGCTCGCGTCCCATCCCGCCGGTCGTGATGCGCACACCGATGGCGGAGAGCGACATCTCCGGCGACCGCCCCGATCCGGAGCGCACCGCGGCGACGCCGCGACCCGGCACCCCGCCGACCGCGCCCCCGCCCGGCGCCCCGGACCGTTCGGCGGGTCCGGACGGCGGGGCGCCCGCGGACCGGACGCGGGACGGCGGCCCGGCCGCCGGGGAACCGGCGGCCGCGGAGAAGCCGGCCCGTGACAAGGGCGGCAGCGACTGGTTCGCCCCGCGCAAGGCCCCGACCCCCGCGTCGGGAACGGCGACCCCCGGCGCGGGCGGCGCGTCCACCGGCCCCGGTGGTCCGGGCGCGGGCGCGCCCTCCGGTCCGGGCGGACCCTCCGGCCCCGGCGGTTCGGGCGGTCTCGGCGGCCCCGGCGGTTCGGGGGGCCCCGGCGGCCCGTCCGGTCCGGGCGGCCTGTCCGACGACGGCGGCCGGCCGCGTCCCGACCTGCCGTACTTCTCGGACGCCCCGCAGCCCGGCGGCGGGCCGGGCACGCCCGGTCCCGGCCGCAGCGCGCTCGACGGCTACGGCACCGGCCTCCCCGGCGGCGGCCCGCGCTCCGCCTCCGGCCCCGGACCGCGTACGCCCGGACCGTCCGGACCCACCACGGGACCGGTCACCGGTACGTCCTCGCTGACCCCGAACCTCGACGACGTCCCGGACCTCGCCGGTCCCGGCCCGATGGCTCCGGGCGGTCCCGCCGCCACCCCGCCCCGGATGTCCGACGACACCGCGATCCTCACCCCGCAGGCCCCGGCGCCCGAGCCCGGTCCCGGCGGACACGTCTCGGGCGACACGCTGACGAGCGGTATCCCCGTGGTGTCCGGCGAACCCCGCCCTCCGTTCCCCGGCGCTCCGCGCACCCCCGGCGGACCGGGCGCGAGCGGCCCGGGCGGCCCCGGTGTTCCGGCGCCCGGCCCGGCCGCACCGCGTCCGGCGGCGCAGGACCCCGCGCCCGAACCGGCTCCCGCCGCCGCGAAGAAGGGCCGCTCCAAGCTGGTCCTCCTCGGCGTGGTCGCGGTCGTGCTGCTCGGCATCGCGTACGGGGCCGGCCTCCTGCTGAACCACGCCGAGGTCCCCAAGGGCACCACGGTGCTCGGGGTCGACATCGGCGGCGGCACGAAGGAGGAGGCGGTCGCCAAGCTCGACGCCGCCCTCGGCGAGCGGGCCAAGACGCCGCTGCGGCTGTCGGTGGACGGCAAGGAGGAGAAGCTCGACCCGGAGAAGGCCGGGCTCACCCTGGACAGCCAGGAGACCGTGCGCGGCGCGGCGGGCAGCGACTACAACCCCGTCTCGGTGATCGGTTCGCTGTTCGGCGGGGAGCGTCCCGCCGACCCGGTGATCCCGGTCGACGAGGAGAAGCTCGGCGTGGCCCTGAACGACCTCGCGGGCACGTCCGGTTCGGCCAACGACGGCACCATCCGCTTCGAGCCGAACAAGGCCGTGGCGGTGCCGGGCAAGCCGGGCAAGCGGCTGGACGCCGCGCAGTCCCTGATCTCCGTCCGGGACGCCTACCGCGCCCAGGTGCAGACGGGGAAGGCCCGGCTGGTCGAACTCCCCGTGACCACCAGCGAACCCACCATCACCCGGGCCGAACTGGACCGGGCGATGAAGGAGTTCGCCGAGCCCGCGATGTCCGGCCTGATCACCATCAAGGCCGGTCCCAAGCAGATCCAGTTCGGCCCGGCCCGGTCGCTGCCGCAGATCCTCTCCATGAAGCCGATCGACGGCCGGCTCGTCGACGTCTACGACAAGAAGGCGATCGACGAGCTTCTGGACGGTGTCTTCGACGGCATCATGGCGGTCAAGGCCGACGGCAAGAAGCACCAGGTCGGCCCGGACGACGTGGCCCAGGCGATGAAGACCGCCCTGACCGGGAAGACGGAGGCCGAGCGCACGGTCACCATCGACCTGACCGGCCAGGGCTGACCCCGCCCGGCGCGAACCGCCACTCCACCCGCTCCACGCCTCCGCCCCCGGCCGGGAAGTCTCCGGCCGGGGGCGGAGGCGTGGGGGCCGGTGCCTGACCGGCGGGGGGTGAGCGGTGCGGTGTGAAGCCTCCGCCCGCTGTCGCCGGGGGCGGCGTGCGGCGTGCGGTTGCGGGCCGTGCCGGAGCGCGGACCGCAGGCGCGTCACGCCTCGGCCGCCTCCTCGCCGATCGTGCGGATCACCCGTGCCGGGTTGCCGACCGCCACCACGTCCGCCGGGAGGTCCTTGGTGACCACCGCGCCCGCGCCGACCACCGTGTTCTCGCCGATGGTCACTCCGGGGCAGACGATCGCCCCACCGCCCAGCCACACGTTGTCCCCGATGGTGATCGGCTGCGCGGCCTCCCACTTGGCGCGGCGCGGCTCGGGGGCGATCGGATGGGTCGGGGTGAGCAACTGGACGTTCGGGCCCAGCTGGACGTCCGCGCCGATGGTGATGCGGGCGACGTCCAGGAAGACCGCGCCGAAGTTGACGAACGTCCGGGGGCCGATGGTGGTCCGGTAGCCGTAGTCGACGCGGAGCGGCGGCCGTACCTCCACGCCCTCGCCCACCGCGCCGAGGAGTTCGGCCAGGGCCGCGCGCCGGGCCTCGGGGTCGGCGGCCGACGTGGCGTTGTACCGCTCGTTCAGCACGGCCGCGTGCCGCGCCTCCGCCGCCAGCTCGGGGTCGTCCGCGATGTACAGCTCGCCGGCGAGCATGGCTTCCTTCTGGCTGCGCCCGGTTCCGTCCTGGCCGGGCCAGGTCTCGTCGCTCAACTCGTCTCCTTCGTCCGGGGGGTACGGGGCGTGCGGGGCACACCGGGTGCGCCGGGCTCGTCGGCCGCACCGGGGGCGTCGGCCGTGCCGGGGGTGTCGGCCGTGCCGGGCGTGGCGGGGACTCCGGGTTCCGGGGACGCCCCGTCCGCTCCGGGGAGCCTGCCCCGTCCGTCCCGGTAACGATCACCCAGGCCCGGAGCCAGCGCCAGCGTCACCGCCACCGAGAGCCCCGCGACCACCGCCATGCCCGTCGCGGGCGAGGTCAGCTGGGCGATGCCGCCCGCCACGGCCGCCCCCACCCCCTGCATCGCCAGCATGCCCGACGAGCTGAGCCCGAGCGCCTGGCCGCTCAGCTCGGGCGGGGTGAGGGCCAGGAGCCGTTCCTGGAGCAGCAGGCTCGCGGCGAAGCCCGCGCTCGCCAGGACGACCGCCGCCAGCGCGAGCGGCAGCCCCGGCCGCAGGGCGAAGAGCAGGTACGGGGCGGCCAGCAGCAGTCGCAGCGGAGCTCCGAGCCGGGCCCGCCACCGGGCCGTGACGAACCGCCCCACCAGCGTGTCCCCGGCCAGCATCCCCAGGGCCCCGCCGGCGAAGAGGAGCCCGGCGTGTGCCGGCGCGTACGCCACGTACAGGGACTCGCAGCCGACGACGAGCCCGTTGGGCACCCACAGCGCCAGGAACACGTACCGGCGCGGCCGGGACGACCAGAGCAGCGCGTTCGTCCGGCGGGTCTCGCGGACCGAGGGGCGGCCGGTGGCGCGGGGCGGCCGGGGCGAGAGCCCGAGCCGGGTCACGGCCGCCGCGACGACGTACAGGGCCGCCCCGACCAGCAGGGTGCCGCGCGCCGAGAACACCGCCACCAGCACCCCGCCCACCGCGAACCCGCAGATCTGCATCGCGCCGCCCGTCATGTTGAGCACCGAACGGCCGATCAGGAACCCCTCACGCGGCACGATCTCGTTGAGCAGTCCGTACCGCACACCCCCGCCCGGCGAGGCGGTGGCCCCGACCACCAGCAGCACGGCGAACGCCGCCCACAGCGGCAGTCCGGGCACGGCCTGCACGCAGGCGGCCGCCGCCGACAGCAGGGCCAGCGCGGTCAGCGCGGCACGGGGCGGCAGCCGGTCCGCCGCCGAGAGCAGGGTGAGCGCCCCGGCCAGCTGGGCCAGCGAGGGACCGAACATCGCCAGCGCCGACAGCAGGGGCGAGCCGGTGCGCGTGTACACGAGAGTGCCCAGCGCCAGGCCGGTCGCGGTCTGGGCGGCCGTCTGGACGGAGACGGCCGCGAAGAAGGGGGTGAACTCCGGGGTCCGGAACAGTTCGCGGTAGGTGCGCATGAGCGGAGTCTCCGGAAGCCGCCGCCGGGGCCGTTACTGTTTCGCGCGGACGCGAAAGTCCGGGGCCGGGCGGCGGGGCCGGGGTCTCATGAGGCCGGGGCCGGGGCCGGGGCCGGGGGTGCCACCGATCCGCAGCGCGCGGGTGGAGGAGGCAGCTCCGGTGAACACGGCGAACACGGCGTAAGCAGTGAACACGGTGTACGCGGCGGACAGGGTGGGGCACGCATGGGCTGGTGGCAGGTGAGCGCCGACACGCTCGCGGGCAGCCGGTTCGTCGTCTCGCCGCTCGCGGAGGCCGTCGCGAGCCTGCTGCTCCTGGAACGGACCAACGCCGCACATCCGGGGGAGCGCGCCTGGCTGGAGGCCCATCTGCCCGCGTACCGGCGGCGGATGGCCGGCGACCCGGTCTCCGCGCTGGTGATCCGGTCGGCCCTCGGGCCCCGCTGGACCGCCGACTTCCTCGCCGCCGCCCCGGTCCCCGCCCCGCCCCGCCAGGCCCCGCCCTCCTTCGCCGAGGAGCTGGCGCGGATGCGGGCCACCCCGCCCGGACAGGCCCGCGCCGACCTGGCGGTGACGCTGGGCGGGCCCCTGCCCGCCGCGCTGGACAGGGACGACCTGGCCGAGCGCGCGGCCGACGCCGTGGAGTGGGTCTGGACCCACACCGTGCGGCCCGACTGGCCGAGGCGGCGGCGCGTGCTCGAAGCCGATGTGGTCGCGCGTACCGCCCAACTGGGCCGGGGCGGTTGGGCCGAGGCGCTGAACGGGATGCGCCCCGGTATCCGCTGGCTCGGCGGGAGCCGCCTCCAGATCAACGCCTACGACAACCCGCCCCGCGAACTGGGCAGCGCCCAGCTGCTGTTCGTCCCCGTCACCCCGCACCAGTGCTGGGTGGGCTGGGACATCCCGCGCCGGTACGCGCTGGTCTACCCCTGCTCCGGCACGCTCGCCGAGGCCGGGCGCAGCCCCGCACCGACGGCTCTGGGGGCACTGCTCGGCCCGGCGCGGGCGGGCGTCCTGGTGCTGCTGGCCTCACCGCTCAGCACGACGCAACTCGTCGCACTGACCGGCCAGGGGCTGGGGTCGGTCGGCCGCCATCTGCGCGTCCTGCGCGACGCCGGGCTGGTCCGCCGACACCGCGCGGGCCGCTCGGTGCTCTACATCCGTACGGAAGCGGGCGACGTCCTGGTGCGCAGCGCGGGCTGAACGGCTCCGGAAGCGCCCCGCGCACGCCCCCGCACGCCCCCCGGTGGCACCGGTCCGTACCTGCGCGGGAAGGGAAACGCACCGGCCGACGATGCACTTCGCACGGCCGGTGACGGTTGGCGTGCATGTACGAGTCGTGACAACCGTGACTAGGGACACCACTCATCGTTGTGACAACTTCTCTCTCGCCGCGACCGAACCGAGCGAGGGGAACGTGCGTGAATCCGGAGTACGCCGCGTACTGCCAGGCGGACCGCCGCTTCTACGACGCACCCCACCGTGCCCTCCAGCCGGCCGGGAGCGCCGACGAGGATCACACGTTCTACGCCGCCGTCCGTGCCGCCGCCCCCCAGGGGTGGACCCGCTCCCGGCGCGGTGACTGGCTCTCCTACAGCCCCGACGGGCTGCGCCTGCCGCCGCAGGGCTGGAAGCTCCACATATCCGCCGCCCTCGACAACGCGGACTCCGTGCTGGAGCGGGTCGTGGCCCACTGTCTGGCGCACCGGCTGGCCTTCAAGTGCGTCCCGAACGCGGGGCTGCTCGCCCTGCGGAACGCCAAGTACGCGGACCGGGCCGGCAGCGGGAAGTTCATCACCGTGTACCCGCCCTCCGACGAGGCGTTCCCCGAGGTGTGCACCGCCCTCATGGGCCTGCTGGAGGGCGAGCACGGACCGTACATCCTGAGCGACCTGCGGTGCGGGAACGGCCCGGTCCACACCCGGTACGGGGCGTTCGCCGCCCGCTTCTGCTCCGGCCCGGACGGGCGGCCCGTACCCGCCGTCGCCGACCCGCTCGGCAGGCTCGTCCCGGACGACCGGGGCCCCGCCTTCCGCGTCCCCTCCTGGGTGACCCCGCCCGGCTTCCTGGCACCGCACCTCGAAGCCCGTGCCGCCGTGGGCCTCGCCGGCCTCCCGTACACCGTGGAGAAGGCGCTGCACTTCTCCAACGGCGGCGGGGTCTACCTCGGCCGTGACACCCGCACCGACGAACAGGTCGTCCTCAAGGAGGCCCGCCCGTACGCCGGACTGGCCGCCGACGGGGCGGACGCCGTCGCCCGGCTGGACCGCGAGCGGACCGCCCTGGAGCACCTGGCCGGGCTGGACTGCGTACCGGCGGTCCGGGACGTGTTCGAGGTCGGGGACCACCACTTCCTGGTCCTCCGGTACATGCCCGGCGCCACCCTCAACACCGTCTTCGCCCGACGCTTCCCACTCGCCCGGCAGCACCCCTCGCCCGAACTGCTCGCCGAACACGCGGCGTGGGCCGAGGAGGTGTACGGGCAGGTCGAGCGCGCCGTCGAGGCGGTGCACGCCCGGGGCATCGTCATCAGCGACCTGCACATGAGCAACGTCATGGTCGACGAGGAGAACTCCCGGATCGCCCTGCTCGACTTCGAGGCGGCCTTCCCAGCGGCCGACCGCCGCCGCCAGATCGTCGCCAACCCGGCCTTCGTCGCCCCGGCCGACCGGCGCGGCACCGACATCGACCGGTACGCGCTGGCCTGTCTGCGGCTCGCGCTGTACCTGCCGCTCACCACCCTGTTCGGCATCGACCGCACCAAGGCGGCCGGGCTCGCCCGTGACATCGTCCGTGTCTTCCCGGTCACGGAGGAGGCGCTGCGCCCGGCGGTCACGGAGATCCTGCGCGAGGCGGGGGAGGCAGGAGAGGCGGGCACGCCCGGCGCGGAGCCCCGGAACGCGGCGGCCCCGGCCTCCGGCCTCCCGGACCTCCCCGAGAGCCGGGACCTCCCCGACCGCCGTGACGCTCCCCGCCCCCCTGACCCCGCCGACCTCCGTGACTGGCCGCGCAGCCGGGACGCGCTGGTCCGGGCGATCACCGCCTCCTGCACACCGGAGCGCGAGGACCGCGTCTTCCCCGGAGACATCGCCCAGTTCGCCACGGCCACCGGCGGCCAGTCCCTCGCGTACGGGGCGGCCGGGGTGCTCTACGCCCTCCACGAGACCGGCGCCCCGCCCTGCCCGGCGGCCGAGGACTGGCTCCTGCGGCACGCCAAGTCCCCGGCGTCCGGCAGCCCCCTCGGCTTCTACGACGGGCTCACCGGCATCGCCTGGACCCTGCACCGGATCGGCCGTACCGCCGAGGCCGCCGACCTCCTCCGGATCATCCTCGACCAGCCGCTGGAGGGCCTGGCCCCCGGCCTGCACAACGGGTACGCGGGCATCGGCCTCGCCCTCGACGACCTGGCCCGCACCGCCTCCGCCACCGACGCCCCGGCGCTCTCCGCCGCGGCCGCCCGCTGTACCGCCCTCGCCGTCCGCGCGCTCACCGAGGGCCCGCCCTCGCCCCGCACCGGACTGCTGCACGGCGCGAGCGGCATCGCCCTGCTGCTGGTCCGCCGGTACGCGACCACCGGCGACACCGCCCTCCTCGACCTGGCCGCCGCCGCGCTCCACCGCGACCTGGAGCGGTGCCGGGCCGGCGACGACGGCGAACTCCTCGTCGTCGAGGGCAGGCGGCTGATGCCGTACCTCGGTTCGGGCAGCGCGGGCATCGCTGCGGTCATCGACGCCTACCTGGCCCAGCGCCCGGACCCCGCGCTCGAAGAGGCGGGCCGCGCCCTCCTGCCGGCCGCGCGCTCCGCCTTCTACGTACAGCCGGGACTGTTCCGGGGCTCCGCCGGACTCCTGGCACACCTCGCGGCCACCCCGCTCTGCGAGGGAGCCGACCGGCAGCGGGCGATCGACCGCCACCTCGACCTGCTGGGCAGCCACGTGCTGGCGTACGGCGGCGGACTCGCCTTCCCCGGCGAGCAGTTGATGCGCCTGTCGATGGACCTGGCCACCGGGACCGCCGGCGCGCTCCTCGCCCTGGGCGCCGCGCACGGCGCCCCCATCGGACTTCCCTTCCTGCCCGCCACCCCGGCGGCGCACCCCGGCCGCGTCAGCGGCCCCACGGACCGGCCCCTCCAGGGGTCGTAGCAACACCGTTCTGTACGACAACCGTCCCCGAAAGGACATCATCATGGCGCTTCTCGACCTTCAGGCGATGGACACCCCGGCCGAGGACTCGTTCGGCGAGCTCGCCACGGGCAGCCAGGTCTCGCTGCTGGTCTGTGAGTACAGCTCGCTCAGCGTGGTCCTCTGCACCCCGTGACCCACCCCGGTCGGCCCGTCGGTGGACACCACCGACGGGCCGACCGGCCACGTTCCCACGCCACGTGCACCCGAACCACGTGCACCGCAGGCCGTCCGACCGACCGGGCCGGCGGCTCCGGAACCCGCGCCGGGGCTGTCCCGCCACCCCGAGGACGACTCCGGGCTCCCTCGGGCAACCGTCCTGCCGACCGGAAAGGCGACCCGTGCCGCTGCACCCCCGCCCGGCCCGCGCGTCCGGCGCACGGCGGCTCGCCCGGCGGCATCCGGCCGCCCTCGCCTGGCTCTTCCTCTGCTCCACCGGAGGCGCGCTCGCCGCCCTCGCCCTGCCCGCCGCCCTCGGCCACACCGTCGACCGGCTCGTCACCGGCGGGCCCGTGCCCTGGTCCGGACTGCTGCTCTGCGCCGCCCTGACCCTCGCCGAGACCGGGTTCGACGCGGCGGCCGCCGTGACCGGCACGACCACCACCGCCAAGCTCACCGCGTCCCTGCGTACCCGCACCGCCGCCCGCGTCCTGGCCGCCGAACCCCGTCGTGCCCTCGCCCTGCCCACCGGCGACCTCACCGCCCGGCTCACCGCGCGGACCGCCGACGCCGCGTCCGCGCCCGCCACCGCCGCCGGAGCCGTCGCGGGCGTCCTGCTCCCGCTCGGCGCGCTCGCCGGCCTCCTCCTCATCGACGTGTGGACCGCCGCCGCGCTCCTCGTCGGCGCGCCCCTCCTCGTCCTCCTGCTGCGCGCCTTCACCCGCGGGACCGCCGACGCAGGCGCCGACTACCAGCGCGCCCAGTCGCTCATCGCCCACCGGCTCACCGAGGCCCTGGAAGGCGCCGACACCATCCGCGCCGCCCGCACCGCCGCCCGCGAACACCGCCGCATCCTGGAACCCCTGGCCACCCTCGCCGGACACGGCAGGCGCACCTGGGAGGTGTACGGGCGGGCGGTCGGCCGCAGCGGACTCCTGCTGCCCCTGCTCATGCTGCTCGTCCTCGCGGTCGCCGGACTCCGGCTCGGCACGGGCGCGATCGGCGTCGGGGACCTGGTCGCCGCCTCCCGCTACGCGAGCCTCGCCGTCGGCATCGGCTCACTGACCGGCGCGCTCGGCTCGCTGGCCCGCAGCCGCGCCGCCGCCGACACCCTCGAACCCCTCCTCACCCTCGCTCCGCTCCCGCACCGCGGCCTCGGACCGGCCCCGGACGCCCCCGGACACCTCGAACTCCGGGACGTCGGCGTCGAACAGGACGGCACACCGCTGCTGACCGGAATCCACCTGACCGTCCCCGGCGGCACGTCCCTGGCCGTCGTCGGACGCTCCGGCTCCGGCAAGTCGCAGCTCGCCGCGGTCGCCGGGCGGCTGCTCGACCCGGACACCGGCAGGGTGCTGCTGGACGGCGTCCCGATGGACGGCATGGAACCGGCCCGGCTCCGCCGCGAAGTGGCGTACGCCTTCGCCCGGCCCGCCCTCCCCGGAACCACCGTCGAGGACACGATCGCCTACGGGCCCTGGACCGCCGCGCCCGACGCCGTACGCGAAGCCGCCCGCGCCGCCCGCGCCGACGGGTTCGTCGCCCTGCTGCCGGACGGTTACGCCACCCCGGTCGCCGACGCCCCGCTCTCCGGCGGCGAGCGCCAACGCCTGGGCCTGGCCCGCGCGTTCGCCCATCCGGGCCGACTGCTGATCCTCGACGACGCGCTGTCCAGCCTCGACACCGTGACCGAGCACCACGTCCGCCGCGCGCTCGACGCGCGGGCCGGCAGCTGCACCCGGATCATCGTCGCCCACCGGCTGTCCTCGGCCGCGCGGGCGGACCGGGTCGCCTGGCTGGAGGGCGGCCGTCTCCGCGCGACGGGCCGCCACGACGAGCTGTGGACGGACCCGGACTACCGGGCGGTCTTCCGCGGCGACCCACCGGACGTACACCGGGAGCGGACCGGAGCGGAGGCGGCCCGGTGAAGCGGAACGACGCGCCGCCGCCGGGCGGGGCCGAGGACGTGAACGACCCGGCACCGCACACGGGGGCCGAGGACGTGGACGACGCGCCGCCGCGCCCCCGGCGCGACACCGCGCTGCGTCGCGTCAGCCGGGAGGCCCGGCCCTTCCTGCGGGCGCGTACCGGGGTGATCCTGCGGCTGTCCGGCTGGTCCCTGCTGGAGTTCGCGCAGACCTTCCTCAGCGGGTACGGGGTCGCTCGCGCCCTCGACGACGGATTCCTCGCCGGACGCCCGGCGACCGGCCTGCTCTGGCTGGCCGTCGCCGCGGTCGCCGTGCTGCCCTCCGTGTTCGCCGCGCGCGGTATGTTCGGCCGACTCGCGGACCTGGTGGAGCCGCTGCGCGACGGACTGGTCCGGCGGGCGGTGTCCCGAGCGCTGTCCGGCGCGCTCGGCCGCTCCGGCGACGTCAGCACCCGCTCCCTGTCCCAGCTCACCCATCAGAGTGAGATCGCGCGGGACGGCTGGGCCGGACTCGTCCTGACGCTGCGCTCGTTCGCGTTCACCGCCGCCGGGGCCGTCACCGGTCTGCTCGCCCTCTCGCCCGCCCTCCTCCTGATCGTCCTGCCGCCGCTGGTCGTGGGGTCCGCCCTGTTCCTCGGGACCCTGCCGCCGATGGCCGCCCGCCAGCGGGCCTACCTCGCCGCCGACGAGGCGTACGCCGCGCACGCGGGTGAACTCGCCGCATCCGTACGCGACATCGCCGCCGCCGGGGCCGCCGGGCGGACGGTGGAGGAGTCCGGAGCCCTGGCCGCCGCGCAGCTCTCCGCTTCCCGGTCGCTGGCCCGCTGGTCGGCCGTACGGGTGCTGGCCCTCGCCGTCTGCGGCCGGTTCCCCCCGCTGCTCCTCCTCCTGGGGGCGCCCTGGCTGCTGCGGAACGGGCTGACGCCGGGTGCGCTGGTCGGCGCGCTGACCTACCTCACCCAGGCGCTCGCCCCCGCCGTCCAGGCGCTGATGACCATGCTGGGCACGGCCGGGGGCCGCCTCGTCGTGGTCCTGGACCGCTTCACGGACGCCCCGCCCCCGCCCGGGGACGACCACCCGCCCCCCGGACGCGACACCACCGGGGCCGCCCCACGCGACACCGCACCAGCTCCCCCGGGCGACACCACGACGGCACCCGTCGGCGACGCCGTCCCCACGCCGCGCGGGACCCCGGTCGCCGAACTCCACGAGGTCACCTTCGCGTACGGGCCCCGTGCCCGGCCCGTCCTGGACCGGCTCTCCCTGACGATCGCAGCGGGGGAGCACCTGGCGGTGGTCGGCCCGAGCGGCAGCGGCAAGTCCACCCTGGCCGCCGTACTCGCCGGGGTCGAGCGCCCCACCGGGGGAGCGGTGCGGTGGCGGGGGCGGCCGGTGCGGCCGGCCGACGCCACCGCCGTACGGGTTCTGCTGCCCCAGCACGCCTATGTGTTCAGCGGCTCCCTGCGGGACAACCTCCGCTACCTCCGTCCCGACGCCCACGACCGGGAGATCGCGGCCATGGGGGACGCGATCGGCTTGGAATCGCTGCTCTCCCGGCTCGGCTCCCTCGACGCGTACGTCGAACCGGGCCGGCTCTCCCAGGGCGAGCGCCAGCTCGTCGCCCTGGGCCGGGCCTACCTCGCCGCACCACCCCTGTTGATCCTCGACGAGGCCACCAGCCGCCTCGACCCGGCCGCCGAGACGCGGGCCGAGCTGGCCTGCGCCGCGCTGCCGGGCGCGCTGGTCGTCGTCGCCCACCGGCTCAGCTCGGCCCGCCGCGCCGGGCGGACCCTGGTGATGGACGGCCCGCACACCCGGTGCGGCACGCCGGACGAACTCCTGCTCTCCAGCCCCCTCTACCGCGACCTGGCCGGACTCTGGGGCCCGGAGGACGTGGACACGCCGGAGGACGCGGGTGCGCCGGGGGAGGCCCGCGTACCGGACGAGGAGGACGCGGTGGCCGTCGCCGGTCGGCACGGGACGGTCGGTACCGGTCGGGGCTCGTCGCTCGGCTCCGGTCGGGGCACGCCGGGCGAGGACCGCGCACCGGGCGGGGAGCCCGGCGTCAGATCCAGCCCGCCTCCTTCGCCCGTCTGATCGCGTCGAGCCGGTTGCGGGCCCCGGACTTGCGGATGGCGGCGGCCAGGTAGTTGCGCACCGTCCCCGGCGTCAGGTGGAGTTCGGCGGCGATCCCGGCCACGGTGTCACCCCCTTCGGCCAGCGAGAGCACGCTCAACTCGCGCGGAGACAAGGGCATGTCGGCCACCTGGAGCAGACTGAACGCCAGCGACTCGTCGATGTGCCGCCCGCCGTCCGCCAGCTTGTGCATCACCTCGGACAGGTCGTCCACCGGACGGTACTTGTCGATGTAGCCGAGCACCCCCGCCTCGTACGCCCGCCGCAGGCCGCGCGGCCGGTCGCTGCGGGTGAGCACGGCGAGCGGGTACGGGCCGCCGTGCGGCGCGGTCACCGTCTTCACCTCGTCGAGGACCTCCAGGACGCCCGGACAGTCGAGGTCCGTGAGGAGCACGTCCGCACTCGATCCGCCCAGGGCGTCGCGTATCGCACCGTGCTCGGCGGTCCGGACCTCTATGCCCGGCCCCGCGCAGAGCAGCGAGGCCAGCGAAGCGCGCCACAACGGCACGGTGTGGACCAGCAGCACGGTTGTCATAGATCTGCCCTCAGTCTTTCTCTTGCGGCCCGACCAACGCGGAATGCGATGGATCGTGTGCGTCCGGTGACGGTTCCAGTTGAGCGCATGGGCCTTCACGTACGCCGACAAACGGGCCGAATAGTGCCCCCGTTGGGCGCGGAAGGGGGCGTTCGGATGTAAATCGGGAGCGCACAGCGCTCACCGATCCATCTGTCTCGCTATTTCCTGGGTATTCGGGAACCCGTGGGCATCCGTCAGTGGGCCGGGCCCCGCGTCATTCCCGCCGGATGGCCGGTTCGGGGGGTGGTTCAGTTGAGGAGGGCGCGCGCCGCACGGGCCTTGCGCCGGATGTTCTCGGCCGTCGTCGGCTCGATGCCGTCGAGGAGTTCCGCGTACTCCTCCATCTCCGCCGCCCCGCGCAGGAACTCGCCGCGCTGGACCAGGAGCTGGGCGTGCTCGTAGCGGAGCCGCGCGGGACGCGAGGGCAGCAGCAGCGACAACTCCACCGCCCACAGCGCCACATCGGTGCGCTCGGGCCGGGCCGCCGCCCACGCCCGGATGTTGTTCAGGATGCGCAGCACGATCTCCAGCGGGCGCGCGGGCGTCGTCATCGACGGGTCGAGGGCCGCCCCGGTCGCCCCTGCCACCAGCAACGCGGCATCCTGGCCGGTCAACGGCGCGCCCCCGGCGAACGGGTCGGCCAGTACCGGGTGTTCGCGGTCGCCGAAGCCGACCACGAAGTGGCCGGGCAGCGCCACGCCGTACACGGGCGCGCCGGCCCGCCTGGCGACCTCGATCCAGACGACGGACAGCAGGATCGGCAGGCCCCGGCGGCGGCGCAGCACCCGCTGGAGCAGGGAGGAGTCCAGCCGCTGGTAGTCGGCCGACGATCCGCCGAACCCGTAGCGCCCGCCGAGCAGTTCGGCCAGGGCCGAGGCCCAGCCGGCGGGCGAGCGGGAGCCGTACGGCAGCATCCCCGCCAGCCGGTCCAGCTCGATCTGCGCGGCGTCGATGCCGTACGGGTCGGGGTCGGTCTCCCCGGGCACCACCGGGCGGACCTCGGCCGGGCCGACCGGTCCGGCCTCGGCGCCCAGCAGCAGGCACAGCAGGGCGAGGTCCGGCCGCTCGGACCGGGCCTCCTCGGCGAACTGCCGCCGACGCTCGTCCGCCCCGGAATCCAGCGTGCTCATCTCCGACCCCTGCCCTTGTCCCCGCCCCTGTCCCCGTTCATGTGCGCAGATCCGCCCGCCGTACACCCGAGGGGCCGTCACCGGTGCCTGCCCGAGGGCCCGTCCCGGAGCCGGTGCCGGGAGCCCCGGCGCGTTCCGTCACGCCGGGCGGTAGTGGTGGTAGCGGTGGTGGAGTGCGAAGCCCATGCCGTCGTACAGCGCCCGCGCCCCCTCGTTGTCCTCCTCGACCTGGAGCCAGGCGGCCGACGCGCCCTCGTCCAGGGCCCGTCGTGCCAGCGCGGTCATCACGGCGGTCGCGAGCCCGCGCCGCCGCCGCTCCGGGGCGACCTCGACGGCCAGGAACCCGGCCCACCGGCCGTCCACCACGCACCGCCCGATCGCGTCCGGCGCGTCACCGTCCCCCGCGACCGTGGCGAACCAGACCGAAGGGCCGCTCCTCAGCACGGGCAGCACCTGCGGTCCGGGGGTGGAGAACCGCTGGTAGCGGGAGAGCCAGGCCGCGTCCGGCTCGCGGGTCAGCCGGACCGCCGTACCCGCCGCCGCCCCGTCACCGACCGGCGCCAGCGCGGCGATCCGCACCTGGGCCGAGACCTCGCGCCGCCACCCGTGCCGCTCCAGCTCCGCGCACAGGACCTCCTGCGTGCCCGCGGCCCCGGTCGCCGTCTGGACGTACGGGGGGAGCCCCCGCTCCCCGTACCAGGCGCGCACCCGCCCCAGCGCCTCACCGACCGGGAGCCCCGGATCGCCGAGCGGCAGCACGGAGTTGGCGCGCCGGGTGAAACCGGCGGCGGCGCGCAGCCGCCAGTCGCCCAGTGCCTCGCTCTCCACGGGCTGCCAGGCGCGCGCCGTGACGGCGGCCAGTTCCTCGAAGGAGGCGGCGGGACCGCGCCGACGGGCCGGCGCGGCGGGCACGACCTTTCCGGCGACGAGGGAGGATTCCCCGATGTGCGCGGACTCCCCGCTCTTTCGTGTGATCGAGAGCACACCGTCGGTCCATGATGTGAGCACCCCGACCGTGTCGGTGAACTCCGCGCCCGCGCCGCCGTTCTCCGTCCGGCACCGCACGGAGACGCGTTTGCCCACGTCAGCGCGGGTGATGCGAACGTCCATCCGTCCGCCGATCGTGAATTCCACAGGTCTGTCCGCCCCTCCTGTTCGGATCGTGCCCGAGAACGGAGATACTAGGGGTGGGCATCGACGACGCCGCGCTCCCGCGCGAGAGCCAACGCCCTACCGAGGAGGAACGACAGCGTGACCTACGTCATCGCGCAGCCTTGTGTCGACGTGAAGGACAAGGCCTGCATCGAAGAGTGCCCCGTCGACTGCATCTACGAGGGCCGGCGGTCCTTGTACATCCACCCGGACGAGTGCGTCGACTGTGGAGCGTGTGAGCCGGTCTGCCCGGTCGAGGCCATCTTCTACGAGGACGACACTCCGGAGGAGTGGAAGGACTACTACAAGGCGAACGTCGAGTTCTTCGACGACCTCGGCTCGCCGGGTGGTGCTTCCAAGCTCGGTCTCATCGAGCGCGACCACGCGTTCATCGCCGCACTGCCCCCGCAGAACCAGTAGGCGGCGGCACCACGCGCGCAGCCCGGTCCCGTACGGCTCGTCCCCGTGCGGGACCGTGGTGTTTCCCGCGCGGGAAACACCACGCGCACAGGCCGTGCGAGAACGCCCCGTACGAGATCAGCACGAGAAACCCGAGAAAGCAGAATCCCGTGTCCGCAGTCTCCTCCCGCCTCCCCGTCTTCCCCTGGGACAAGCTCGCGCCCTACAAGTCGACGGCGCTCGCCCACCCGGACGGCATCGTGGACCTGTCGGTCGGCACTCCGGTCGACCCGGTCCCCGACCTGATCCAGCGGGCGCTGGTGGCCGCGGCGGACAGCCCCGGCTATCCGACGGTGTGGGGCACCGAGGAGCTGCGGGACGCGCTCACCGGCTGGGTCGGTCGCTGCCTCGGCGCGGTCGGCGTCACGCACGCGAACGTGCTGCCGGTCGTCGGCTCCAAGGAGCTGGTGGCCTGGCTCCCCACCCAGCTCGGACTCGGCGCGGGCGACCGGGTGGCCTACCCCCGGCTCGCCTACCCGACGTACGAGGTCGGCGCGCGACTCTGCGGCGCGGAGCCCGTCGTCTACGACGACCCGACCGAGCTGGACCCGGCCGGGCTGAAGCTGCTCTGGCTCAACTCGCCCTCCAACCCGACCGGCAAGGTGCTGCCCAAGGAGGAGCTGACCCGGATCGTCGCCTGGGCGCGCGAGCACGGCGTCCTGGTCTTCAGCGACGAGTGCTACCTGGAGCTGGGCTGGGACGCCGAGCCGGTCTCGGTGCTCCACCCGGACGTCTGCGGCGGCCACTACGACGGCATCGTCGCGGTCCACTCGCTCTCCAAGCGCTCCAACCTGGCCGGGTACCGGGCCGCGTTCATCGCGGGCGACGCTGCCGTCCTCGGTGAGCTGCTGCTGATCCGCAAGCACGGCGGGATGATGACGGCCGCCCCCGTCCAGGCGGCCACCGTCGCCGCCCTCGGCGACGACGTGCACGTCTCCGAGCAGCGCGCCCGGTACGCCGACCGGCGCCTCGCCCTGCGCGCGGCCCTGGAGGCGCACGGCTTCCGGATCGAGCACAGCGAGGCCAGTCTCTACCTGTGGGCGACCCGCGACGAGCCGTGCTGGGACACCGTGGCCCACCTCGCGGAGCGGGGCATCCTGGTCGCGCCCGGCGACTTCTACGGCCCCGCGGGCGCGAGCTTCGTCCGGGTGGCGTTCACCGCGACCGACGAGCGGGTGGCGGCGGCGGTCAAGCGCCTGTCCTGATAGGGACCCGGAAGCGCGGGGCCCGGAGACGCGGCAGGGCCCGGGAAGTGCGCACTCCGCACTTCCCGGGCCCTCCCGCTGGTGCCGGGCTCGGGTCAGCCGATCGGCAGCCCGCTCAGCGGCAGGGCGTCGGTGGGCAGGCCGCCCCGGGTGAGGGAGTCGGTGGGCAGACCGCCGCCGGCGGCCTCGGCCACCCCGCCCACGGCCTCGCCCGCGCTGCCCGCGGTCCGGCCGGCGGTCTCCTGGGCGGCCGGGACGGCCACCTTGGCGGAGCCGCCGACGGCCTCGCCCGCGGCCGGGAGCGCGGTGCCCACGAGCCGGCCGCCGGTCTGACCGGCCGCCTCGGTGCCCTGCCGGGCGGTGCTGTCGAGGGTGTCGCCGACGCTCGCGCCGTCCAGCGAGGTCAGACCGCCCAGGTCCGTGGTCTGCGGGAGCTCTGCGGCGCTCGCGGCGCCGGCCGCACCGACCACGGGGGCTGCGCCTGCGGCGATCAGCAGCGCGGCACGAGCGATCCGACGGGCCAGGGGGAGGGACATGATGCTCCTTCAGCGGGTTGTGCACGGATGCGTCCGTCCGGTGATCCGGACGCCCTGACAACCGCTGCGGGGGCGGGGGAGGTTGCGGTGCGCAAAGGTAAAGACTGAGTAATGCGTCCGATTATCCGCAGCGCCGGAAACCGGGCAAACGATCCATACCGCCGCGCCCCGGTGAACCGTCACTCCTCTTGCGCGGCAAGGGGATCGGGGCAGGCTCGCCGAGCCTGTGAGGGAAGGGCGGGAAACGTCCGGGGCCGGGGCCGCCGGGGTCCGTACGGGGGATGGGGCGTACTACTGAGCGACCCGGATGCCGACCGTCGCCACACCCGTTTCCGTACCCTTCGGGTCTTCTGTCCGCCAGCCCCGGCCGGCTTCCCAGACCCGGTCCGCGTAGCTCACGCGCTCGATCCGCAGCGCCTCGGACTGCGCCACCGCCCAGTGCGCCAGCTCCCAGCCGCGCCGGGGCGCCCTCTCGTCCCCGGCCTTCGCCGGTGCCGCCGGTACGGGGACGGAGACGGTCGAGGCGGCGGAGGGCCCCGCGGCCTTCGCGGCGGGCAGCACCTCCTTGCCGAAGGCGCGCACCAACTCGGCCCGCACCTGTCCGGCGTCGCCCGGACCGTCCGCCGTGGCGGTGGACGGGGTGCAGTTCAGCGCGGCGGGCCTGCGCCCGGTCAGCGCGGCGGCCAGCAGCGCGGCGTCCGGCTCGTGCTTCGCGTACGCCTGCGGGAACCCGCTGCGCTGCACGCGCTGCGCGGCCACGGTCAGCGGGAGCCGCGAATAGCCGGGGACCTCGGCCAGGCCCTCGTAGAACTTCCCGGACGAGTAGACCGGGTCCATGATCTGCTCCGCGCTGCCCCAGCCCTGCGAGGGCCGCTGCTGGAACAGGCCCATCGAGTCCCGGTCGCCGTGGTCGATGTTGTGGAGCGCGGACTCCTGGAGCGCGGTGGCCAGCGCGATCGTCACCGCCCGCTCCGGCATGCCCCGCGTGGTGCCCACGGCGGAGATCGTCGCCGCGTTGACGGCCTGGGCGAGGCTCATCTCGTACCGCTGCGTCCCGCCCTCGTCCCCGTCCTTCGCCTCCACCACGCAGCGCGGCGGGTTCTTCGAACCGGAGGAGTCGTACTGCACGGCCAGATAACCGCCGAGCGCCGCGAGCACGGCGAGGGCGGCCCCGTAGCGGAGGAGGCGTCGTCGGCGAGGGCTGGCTGTCCTGGGCACGGGCCCACCGTACTGGAGGGTATGGCCGGGACCGATACCTCGGCGTTCCGGGACCGATTCCCCTGTGTTCCGGGGCGGCACCCGCGTCGTCGCAGGGGGACGGCCCCTGTCCCCCACCGGTGCGGAGCCCAGCCCCTCACGGGTGCCGACCCCTGTCCTCTAGGGTCGGGGCCATGGCCGACAGCACGCTTGACCTCACCCTGGACGGACCCGCGCTCACCGCCCGGCTCGTCGACCTCCCCTCCGTCAGCGGGGAGGAGGAGTCCCTCGCCGACGCGATCGAATCGGCCCTGCGCGCCCTGCCCCACCTCACCGTCGACCGCCACGGCAACAACGTCGTCGCCCGTACGAACCTGGGCCGCGCCGAGCGCGTCGTCCTCGCCGGGCACATCGACACCGTGCCGGTCGCGGACAACGTCCCCTCCCGCCTCGACGGGAACGGCGTCCTCTGGGGCTGCGGCACCTCCGACATGAAGTCCGGCGTCGCCGTCCAGCTGCGGATCGCCGCCACGGTCCCCGTTCCCAACCGCGACCTGACCTTCGTCTTCTACGACAACGAAGAGGTCGCCGCACACCTCAACGGCCTCGGTCACATCGCCGAGGCCCACCCCGACTGGCTCGCCGGGGACTTCGCCGTCCTCCTGGAGCCCTCCGACGGCGAGGTCGAGGGCGGCTGCCAGGGCACGCTCCGGGTCCACCTCCGCACGACCGGCGAACGGGCCCACTCGGCGCGCAGCTGGATGGGGTCCAACGCCGTCCACGCCGCCGCCCCGATCCTGGCGAGGCTCGCCGCGTACGAACCGCGCCGCCCCGTCATCGACGGCCTCGAATACCACGAGGGCCTCAACGCGGTGGGCATCGAGGGCGGCGTCGCCACCAACGTCATCCCGGACGCCTGCACCGTCGTCGTCAACTACCGCTACGCCCCCGATCGCACCGAGGAGGAGGCGATCGCCCACGTCCGCGAGGTCTTCGCGGACTGCGGGATCGACGAGATGGTCATCGACGACCACTCCGGCGCCGCCATGCCGGGCCTCTCGCACCCCGCCGCCCAAGCGTTCATGACCGCCGTCGGCGGCACCGCCCGGCCCAAGTTCGGGTGGACCGACGTCTCCCGCTTCGGCGCGCTCGGCGTCCCGGCCGTGAACTACGGACCCGGCGACCCCATGTACGCGCACAAGCGCGACGAACACGTGGTCGTCGAGCGCATCACCCACTGCGAGGACCGGCTGCGCTCCTGGCTGACCAGCTGACGCACGGCATTCCCCCGTACGTAACCTCCGCCGATCTACGCTGGCCGTACGCAGCACGACACGTACGACCCAGCACGACGCAGGTCGGTGGAGGGAGCGCAACATGGGCAACGCCGAGGACGCACGGATTCCCGACGGCGCGGAGGTCCCCGAGGGCGCGGTCAGCCCCGAGGAACAGTGGCTGGGCCCGGTCCTGCGCCGCAGGGAGCAGGTCCAGCCCGGCACGACCGACCAGCGGCTGCTGGACTCCGAGGGCGACTCCGAGTGGGTGCACACCGACCCCTGGCGGGTGATGCGCATCCAGTCGGAGTTCGTCGAGGGCTTCGGCGCGCTCGCCGAACTGCCGAGCGCGATCAGCGTCTTCGGCTCGGCACGCACCCCGGCCGGATCACCTGAGTACGAGGCCGGCGTGGAGATCGGCAAGGCCCTGGTCGACGCGGGCTTCGCGGTGATCACCGGCGGTGGGCCGGGCGCGATGGAGGCCGCCAACAAGGGCGCCCGCGAGGCCAAGGGCGTCTCGGTGGGCCTCGGCATCGAGCTGCCCTTCGAGTCGGGCCTCAACCCGCACGTCGACATCGGCGTCAACTTCCGCTACTTCTTCGTCCGCAAGACGATGTTCGTGAAGTACGCCCAGGGCTTCGTGGTCCTGCCCGGCGGCCTCGGCACCCTCGACGAACTCTTCGAGGCGCTGACCCTCGTCCAGACCGGCAAGGTCACCCGCTTCCCGATCGTCCTGTTCGGCACGGCCTACTGGGGCGGCCTGGTCGACTGGCTCCGCGACACGGTGGTGGCGCAGGGCAAGGCGTCGGAGAAGGACCTGCTGCTGTTCCACGTGACGGACGACGTGGAGGAAGCGGTGAGACTGGTGACGAAGGAGGTCGGACGGTAGGCACGCCGAGCCCGGCCGGCCCTTCCGGGCCGCCGGGCCCCTCGGCCGGCCGGGCTACGCCAGCCCGCGCCGCGCCACCGCCGGCGGCCGGTGCCCGGCGATCGACGCCACCATGTCCAGCACCTGGCGCGTCTCCGCGACCTCGTGCACCCGGTACACCCGCGCCCCCAGCCATGCCGAGACGGCCGTCGTCGCCAGGGTGCCGATGACCCGTTCCTTCACGGGCCGGTCCAGCGTCTCCCCGACGAAGTCCTTGTTGGACAGGGACACCAGCACCGGCCACCCGGTCTCCGCCATCTCCTCCAGCCGCCGCGTCGCCTCCAGCGAGTGCCGGGTGTTCTTCCCGAAGTCGTGGCCCGGATCGATCATGATCCCGTCCGGCCGCACCCCGAGTTCCACCGCCCGCTCCGCCAGCCCGAGTGTGACCCGCAGGATGTCCGCCATCACGTCCTCGTACGCGATCCGGTGCGGCCGGGTCCGCGGCTCCGCGCCGCCCGCGTGCGTGCACACCAGACCCGCCCCGTACCGCGCGGCGACCTCCGCCAGCTTCGGATCGACCCCGCCCCACGCGTCGTTCAGCAGGTCCGCCCCGGCCTCGCAGACCGCCTCGCCCACCTCGTGCCGCCAGGTGTCCACGCTGATCACCACGTCCGGGTGGCGGCGGCGGACCTCGGCCACGAAGCCGACCGTGCGGCGCGCCTCCTCCTCGGCGGTCACCTCCTCGCCGGGTCCGGCCTTCACCCCGCCGATGTCGATGATCGCGGCGCCCTCGGCCACCGCCTGCTCGACCCGCGCGAGCGCCGGCTCGTCGCGGAAGGTGGCGCCCTGGTCGTAGAAGGAGTCCGGGGTCCGGTTCACGATCGCCATGATCACCGGTTCGTGCGGACCGAATTCCCGCCGCCCCAGCCTGAGTGCACCGCTCGGCATCCCGTCTCTCCTCCTCAGATAGTCCGGCTGCGACCCTACGGCCTTTCGTGGGCGGGCCCGACTTGTCGGTGCCGCATGGCACGATCGGAGCCGGACGAGGTTTGCCGCCCCCGGGGAGATGCGCGTGTTCTGGTTCTTGCTGCTCACGATGGTCGTGGTCGTCACCGCGGTCACCCTCGCGGTGGTCGGCGGTGGCGGGAGCGCGGTGCTCCAGGACGTAGCGCCCGAGCGGTTCACCGATCCGCTGCCCGCGGCCCGCCCGGTCGGCCGGGCGGACATCGACGCGCTGCGCCTGCCGATGGCCCTGCGCGGCTACCGGATGGCCGACGTCGACGAGGCGCTGACCCGGCTCGGCGCGGAGCTGGCCGAGCGCGACGCCCGGATCGCGGAGCTGGAATCCGCCCTGGCCGGGGACCGGGCGGCGGCCGTGACGACGGGCACCGGCCTCTTCGAGAAGCCGGGCGACCGTTCCGCGGCGGCGGAACGGCCCCCCTACGAGCGGTCGGCCGAGCCGGCCGCTCCCGGTGACCGGCCCGTCGAGTCGGCGGAGGACCGCCCCACCGAGCAGGGCGGCCGGCACCCCGAGCCGGGCGACCGCACCGGGACGGACGGCCGCGACCGCACGGAGTCCGACGGCCGCGACCGCACCGGGGAGGACGGCCGATGAGCGGCGGAGCCGTGCCCGCCCCGGACGGGGGGCTGCGCTGCCCGTGGGGCCTGTCCGCCGAGGACTACCTCGCCTACCACGACACGGAGTGGAGCCGGGCGGTCCACGGGGACGACGCCCTGTTCGAACGTCTCTGCCTGGAAGCCTTCCAGTCCGGGCTCTCCTGGATCACGATCCTGCGCCGCCGCGAGACCTTCCGTACCGCCTTCGAGGGATTCCGGATCGAGGCCGTGGCGAAGTTCACCGACGCCGACCGGGAACGGCTCCTGGCCGATCCCGGCATCATCCGCAACCGGGCCAAGGTCGACGCCACCCTCGCCAACGCGAAGGTGCTCGCCGCGTGGCCGGCCGGGCAGCTGGACGAGCTGATCTGGTCCTACGCCCCCGACCCGGCCGCCCGGCCCGCCCCGCGCACCCTGGCGGACGTCCCGGCGGTCACACCCGAGTCCACCGCGCTCGCCAAGGAGCTGAAGAGGCGCTCGATCCGCTTCGTCGGCCCCACCACCGCCTACGCGCTGATGCAGGCCTGCGGACTGGTCGACGACCATCTCGCGGACTGCGTGGCGCGCGCCGGAGGCAGCGCGCCACGCTGAACGGCTACCTCCCGAGGTAGACCGGCTTCTCCTTGGCGAGGAACGCCTCCACCGCGATGGTGTGGTCCTGCGACGCGCCCGCCCGCGTCTGGAGTTCGTCCTCCTTCTCCAGCGTCTCGGCGAGCGTGTGCCCCGCGCCGTACGCCATCGACTCCTTCAGCGCCGCGTACGCCACCGTGGGGCCGGCGGCCAGGGTGCGGGCCACCGCCGCCGCCTGCTCGGCCAGCTCGGCCGCCGGGACGACCCGGTTGACGATGCCCAGCTCCAGCGCGTCCTGTGCGGAGATCGAGCGCGGGAAGAACAGCAGGTCGGCGGCGCGGCTCTGCCCGATGAGCCGGGGCAGGGTCCAGGACACGCCCGAGTCGGCGGTGAGGGCGACGCCCGCGAAGGAGGTGTTGAAGGAGGCGCTGTCGGCGGCGACCCGGTAGTCGGCCGCCAGCGCGAACCCGAACCCGGCCCCGGCCGCGACGCCGTTCACCCCGGCGACGACCGGCTTCGCCATCTCGGTGATCGCCCGCACGATCGGGTTGTAGTGCTCCCGGACCGTGCTCAGCGCGTTCCCGCCGCCCGACTCGCGGGTGGCGGCGAGCGTGGCGACGTGCTCCCTGAGGTCCTGCCCGACGCAGAACGCGCGCCCGGTGGCCGTGAGCAGAACGGCCCGCACCCCCGCGTCCGCCGACGCCGCGAGCAGCGCGTCCCGGAGCGCGACCTTCGCCGCGGTGTTCATCGCGTTCATCGCGTCCGGTCGGTTGATCGTGATCGTCGCGAGCCCCTCGCTCACGTCGTACAGGACGGTGTTCGCCGGCTCGTCGGCCATTCCGGTATCCCCTCGCTGCTCGGGCATCGTTGCCACAAGAGGCAAGCATGGCCGATCAGGAGCTGGGCAGATATGTGACCTGTGTCTAACGATCGGCTCCCGCCAGGGGGTCCGGAGCCGCGCAGTATCGCAGCTGGATTGCCGAATTGGGTGGTTTTGCGAGAGCGCGTTGCGCAAGCGATGCAGACCGATGTTGGTCATCGGGGTCGTTGATGCGGGATAATGGCGAAGAAGCAATGTGTTCGATGCCGGTGAGGCAGCGCCTGTCATGGGGCCGCCGGTTGCGATTGAGCTGGTTTCAGGAAGGGGAACGAGCATGGCGGCCATGAAGCCGCGGACGGGCGACGGCCCGCTCGAGGTGACAAAGGAGGGGCGGGGCATCGTCATGCGCGTTCCGCTCGAAGGCGGCGGTCGGCTTGTTGTCGAGCTGACTCCGGACGAGGCCGATGCCCTCGGCGACGCGCTGAAGAAGGTCGTCGGCTGACGCGGAACGCCCATCACCTGCACCTCTGCCCCGGTACGGAACTCCGTACCGGGGCAGAGGTGCGTCCGGGCGTCGTGCGGCCGGGGGAGACCCCACGTGCCCCGCGGGCGTACGCGCTTCCGCCCGCCGGGCGGGCTCAGCCGCGCCGGACCGCGCAGAGCAGACCGTCGCCCACCGGCAGCAGGGTCGACATCAGCTCCTGGCTCTCGCGCACCGCGCGCAGCAGCTCCCGCAGCCGCAGCACCTCGGCCGGCTGGGCCGCGGAGTCGACCGTACGGCCGTCCGCGAAGACCCCCTCGAAGCAGACCAGCCCGCCGGGGCGCAGCAGGCGCAACGATTCAGCGAGCACGTCGAGGCTCTCCAGCCGGTCGCCGTCGCAGAAGACGAGGTCGTAGCCGCCGTCCGCCAGCCGGGGCAGGACGTCCAGGGCACGGCCGGGGATGAACCGGGCCCGGTTGGTGGCGAAGCCCGCCGCACGGAACGCCTCCCGGGCGAACTGCTGGCGCTCGGGCTCGGGGTCCACGGTGGTCAGCACCCCGTCCGGCCGCATTCCGTGCAGGAGATACATGCCGGACACGCCCGTGCCCGTACCGATCTCCGCCACCGCTTTGGCGTCCGCGGCGGCCGCCAGCAGGCGCAGCGCGGCGCCGGTGCCCGGTGTCACCGGGCGAAGTCCCAGCTCGTGAGCCCGCTCCCGGGCCACGTGCAGTGCTTCGTCCTCGGCGACAAAGGCGTCGGCGAACGCCCAGCTCGTCTGCCGGTTGGCGGTAATGACCCTCTCCTGTCCCCGTAGTTGGCGCAACGGTGACTGTATCCGCTGGACGCGGGAACCCGCAGATGGGACCGGGCGTTGTGCAAGGCGTGGGGAAAGCGCAGCGACCGGGACCGCGGAGCGGGCCGCCGAGCTGAGCCGAAGACCCGGGCGACGCCCGGCCCCATCAGGGAAAAGGCTTATCCGGAGCTAACGGGCGAGGTGGCTATGGTAGGGGCTCCACTGGACACCACCAGAGCCGATAGGGGAGGTGCGGCTGCGCCTGTGGACCGGGGAGGGATGCTGCGGCGCCTTCTCAGGTCGGCCGGTGAGCCGAAATCCGTGACCGACATCGCTGACCGTTCTTCCGAAGACTCCGCACCGACCGCGACCTTCGCCTCTGATGCGGATTCTCAGGCGTGGACCCCGCCCTCATGGGAAGAGATCGTCAGCACGCACAGCGGTCGCGTGTACCGCCTCGCCTACCGGCTGACGGGAAACCAGCACGACGCCGAGGACCTGACCCAGGAGGTCTTCGTCCGGGTGTTCCGCTCGCTGTCGACGTACACGCCGGGCACCTTCGAGGGCTGGCTGCACCGCATCACGACCAATCTCTTCCTGGACATGGTCCGGCGCAAGCAGCGCATCCGTTTCGACTCGCTCGGCGACGACGCGGCCGAGCGGCTGCCCAGCCGGGAGCCGTCCCCGCAGCAGGTCTTCAATGACACCCACTTCGACGCCGACGTGCAGCAGGCGCTGGACACCCTCGCGCCCGAGTTCCGTGCGGCCGTCGTCCTCTGCGACATCGAGGGCCTCAGTTACGAGGAGATCGCCGCGACCCTCGGGGTGAAGCTCGGCACCGTCCGCAGCCGTATCCACCGCGGGCGCTCGCACCTGCGCAAGGCGCTCAAGCACCGTTCGCCCGAGGCCCGCGCCGAGCAGCGCTCCCTGGCGGACGCGATCCTGGCGGGGGAGGGCGGACTGGCGTGAGCGGCACAGGTCCGACCGGTCCCACCCCTGCCGAAGCGCACCTGGGGGACCGGCTCGCCGCACTGGTCGACGGCGAGTTGAAACACGACGCCCGCGAGCGGGTCCTGGCCCACCTGGCGACCTGCGCCAAGTGCAAGGCCGAGGCCGACGCCCAGCGCCGCCTGAAGAGCGCCTTCGCCATGTCCGCCTCACCCTCGCCCTCCGAGGGGTTCCTGGCCCGCCTCCAGGGCCTTCCCGGCGGTCCTGGAGGCGACGGGGCCGGCTCCGGCGCGCCGTTCGGCGGCCGGAGCCCCTTCGCGGAGGAGTTCTTTCCCGCACTGCGGCCCTCCGGAGGCAGCACCCGCGCCGACTCCGCGCCCTCCCCGCTCGACGGCTTCGGGTACGTTCCCGCCGCGCACGGCGCCGGTGCCGTGCTGCCGGGGCGGCCCGTCTCCGGATCCGTCTTCCGCATACACGAGGTGGCCCGCGACGCGGACCGCTCCGCGTGGCGCGGGCGGCGCTTCGCGTTCGCGGCGGCCGGCGCCGTCTCCCTCGCGGCCATCGCGCTCGGCGGCTCCCTGCCGCTCGACTCCGGACCCGAGCCCTCACTGCGGGCCGAGGGCACCGGGAACAACGTTTCCCCACTCGACGCGGAGACCCGCGCGGAGAAGGGCGCCAAGGCGGTCAGCCGCCGGAGCGGCGGTGCGCTCGCCCCGGCCGGCGGCGTCGAGCCCTTGCGGACGGGACGTCCCTCCGGCACCGCCCCGGCCGGCACGGACAGCGTGCATCCCGCGCTCACCGGGAAGGCCCCGGCGGCCCCGGCCGCCACCCCTCCCGTGAACCGGCAGGTTCCGCCGGCCGCGCCGCTGCTGTTCGGCGGCCCGGCCTCGGGCGGACACCCCTTCGTGCTCCCCGTGCTCAATGTGTCCGTGCCGCCGTTGGTACGGCCGGCCGCCTCCGGCGCCCCGTTGACGGCGCTCGGCAGCGGGACGAAGCCGAAGACGGCCTCCTCGGCGTCGCTCCCGCGCGTGCCCGCCAACGATCTGGCGAGCCCGCTTTCCCCCCGGCCCTGACCGGACCCTGCACGGAGCTTCGACGACCTGGTTGAATTCCGTTCAGGAACGCCTCCGGGGGCGTACAGAGGCCAGTTGCGGGGAGAGCATGGACGACGGGAAGCCCACCGGGCCGCAGGCGAAGTGGTGGAGCCGCCCCACGGCGCGCCGCGCCGACCGCATCGAATCGGACACCGGGACCGCCCCCGTGGAGCCCCCGGTGGTGGAGGACCCCGCAGAGGCGGCCCCGGCCGCCCGTGCCGTCGCGGCGGCCCCTGCTCCGACCGTCCCGGCGCAGACCCCGGCACCGGAGGCCCCGGTACAGGCCCCCGTCCCGGAGGTCCCGGCTCCGGCCGTTCCGGATCAGCAGGACGCCGCCCCGGTCCCGGCGGACGCGCCCGGCCAGGAGGTTCCGCACCCGAGACCGTCCGGGCCGCCGCTGCACGAGCCCGACGAGTACCGCACCCCGCCCTACGGCGGCCCCGGACCGTGGGCGCCCGCCCCGCCGGTGCAGCGGCCGACCCCGGCGCACGGCACCGTCGTACCGCCGGGGGCCGGGGGGCCCGCCCCGCAGTACGCCGCTCCCCACGCGGCGCAGCCGCCCCCCGGCGCTCCCGAGCACCAGGGGCCGCACCCGGCGTCGGCGGCACATCCCGTACCCGCGGCTCATCCGGCCCCGGCTCCGCCCCCGGCGCAGCAGCAGACGCAGTGGCTCCAGTACGACCCGTGGGGTGCCCCGGGGCCGCTGAGCCGGACCGGTCCCGAGGGCGGAGAGCCCGGCCGGCGGAAGAAGCGGCGGGGCGGGACGCTCGCGGGGGCGCTCCTGCTGGCCCTGGTCGCGGGCGGCATCGGCGGCGGGGTCGGCGCGTACGTCGAGCGCAACGGCGGCCTGACCACCGTCGAGCTGCCGCAGGCGGGCCGCGACCACGGTGACCGGGCCCCCGAGAGCGTCGCGGGGATCGCCGCCAGCGCCCTGCCCAGCGTGGTCACCCTGCACGTCAGCGGCGCCGCCGAGTCCGGCACGGGCACCGGGTTCGTCCTGGACGGCCAGGGCCACATCCTCACCAACAACCACGTCGTCGCCCCGGCCGGGACCGGCGGGGACATCACCGTGACGTTCAGCACCGGAGAAACGGCCTCCGCCGAACTCGTCGGCAAGGACAGCGGTTACGACCTGGCCGTCGTCAAGGTGCGCGGGGTGTCCGGGCTCAAGCCCCTGCCCCTGGGCAACTCCGACAACGTTCAGGTGGGCGACCCGGTGGTGGCCATCGGCGCGCCCTTCGACCTGTCCAACACCGTGACCTCGGGCATCATCAGCGCCAAGCAGCGGCCGATCACCGCGGGCGGCGAGAAGGGCGACGGCAGCGACATCAGCTACGTCGACGCCCTCCAGACCGATGCCCCGATCAACCCCGGCAACTCCGGCGGCCCCCTGGTCGACACCCGCGCCCATGTCATCGGCATCAACAGCGCGATCCGGGCGGCCGACAGCGGTGGCGGACCCGAGTCCGGCGGTCAGTCCGGCTCCATCGGCCTCGGCTTCGCCATCCCGATCAACCAGGGCAAACGCGTTGCCGAGGAGCTGATCAGCACCGGCAAGGCCACCCACCCGGTGATCGGCGTCACGCTGGACATGAAGTACACCGGCGACGGGGCCAAGGTCGGCACGAAGGACGCCGACGGCGGACCCGCCGTCGCCGAGGACGGTCCGGCGGCCGAGGCGGGCATCAGGTCCGGCGACGTCATCACCCACGTCGAGGGCCAGCGGGTGCACAGCGGCGAGGAGCTGATCGTGAAGATCCGCGCCCGCCGTCCCGGCGACGAGCTCGACCTCGAGCTGACCCGCGGCGGCAGCGAACGGACCGTGACCCTGACCCTGGGCTCCGCGAGCGGAAGCTAGGACCTCTCGCTCGGGTCGTGCCGGGGCGGTGCGCCCGGCACGATCCGCCCGAGAAGCCCTGGCACGCGTACGGCGTCCCAGCCCCTGACGTCCACCGCGAGGTACCGCCCGGACACCTTCGACAGGTACCTTTGAGCGGTCCGGGCGTCGGGGAGCCCGGCCGGGATCGCACGGAGAACACGCGGAGAACACGAGGAGCAACAAGGTGTTCAATGACATCGGCGCACTGGAGCTGCTGACGCTCGGGGTGCTGGCCGTGCTGGTCTTCGGCCCCGACAAGCTGCCCAAGCTGATCCAGGACGTCACCCGCACCATCCGCAAGATCCGCGAGTTCTCGGACAGCGCCAAGGAAGACATCCGCTCCGAGCTCGGCCCGCAGTTCAAGGACTTCGAGTTCGAGGACCTCAACCCCAAGACGTTCGTCCGCAAGCAGCTCATGGACGGCAACGACGACCTGGGGCTGAAGGAGATCCGCGAGAGCTTCGACCTGCGCAAGGACCTGGCCGACGTCACCGACGCGGTCAACGGCCGCACCCCGGCCGCCTCCGATACCGCCAACAGTGCGGCGGACGGTGCGGTCGGCGGCGGTGGCTCCACCCGTCTGACCAAGACCGACGACACCGCTCCTGACCTGCTGAAGAAGACCCCGCGGCAGGACCGGCCCGAGCGCCCGCCGTTCGACGCAGACGCCACCTGACCCCGGTCAATCCCGGCTGGTCCGGACAGTATGGCTATTCTCCATCTGTCCGGTTGCGAGGACGCCCGAGCCCGCGGGGGGCGGGCCGCTCCGGATCATGACTGATCGAGGAGGCGGCCGCGCAGATGGAGACGACGAGTCGGATTGATACGGACGGTGTTCCGGGCACGGCCATGGCGGAGGAGACCCCGCGGAAGGCCCGCGCCGCCCGGCGGGGCGTCGACGGCTATCTGAAGGCGACCTTCCCCTGGTACGGGCTGGACGAGGCGTTCACCGGTCCGCGCTGGCTGATGCAGGTCGGCACCGCGGCGGACGGCACCGTCCAGCACGGGGCGACGGGGCACGGCGACGAGCCGTCCGTGAAGACGGACGGGGCCTCGGCCGACAAGGAGCGGTTCGCCGCGGTGATCACCGTGGCCGCGAGCCCGGTGCGCCGCAGCGGTGACGGTACGGGCGTGCTGGACGCCACCACGGTGTCCTCGGCCGCCTGGCTCGCGGGCTCCGGACTGCTGGCGTACACCTGGCCGGCCCAGATGGACCACACCCTGCGCGACGACTGGCTGGACCAGCAGACCGAGACGGCGTTCACCCTCGCCGACGACCTCGGCAGCGCGCCCTGGACGACGCTGTCGCTGCCGGTGGACGGGGTGCCGGTGCAGTTCCACTACCGGGAGTCCGAGTTCGGGTGGGTCCTCGCCGGCTCCGCCCACGAGGGCGTCCACATCGGGGCGTACGGGCGGGGGATGAGCGCGTACGGTCTCGGCTTCGCGGCCATCAAGGACATCGAGACCTACGTGTGACGACGACGTACGCGCGACGACGCGCGGACGGCGGTCACGTGCCGCGGGGCGGCGTTCGCGCGTACCGGCGACACGGAACGACAGGGCGGGCCGGATGACCACCGGCCCGCCCTGTCGTGTGCCGTGCGCCGTGGAGGCGCCGGGCGTCAGAACTTGTTGCGGGGGGTGATCCCCAGCGACATGCCCGACAGGCCGCGCTGACGGCCGCCCAGCTTCCGTGCGATCGCCCGCAGCGCGCTGCCGGCCGGGGAGTCCGGGTCGGAGAGGACGACCGGCTTGCCCTCGTCGCCGCCCTCGCGCAGCCGTACGTCGATCGGGATCGAGCCGAGCACCGGCACCTCGGCGCCGACCGTGCGCGTCAGCCCCTCGGCCACCCGCGCACCGCCGCCCGAGCCGAACACGTCGACCATCTCGTCGCAGTGCGGACACGGCATGCCCGACATGTTCTCCACCACGCCGACGATCTTCTGGTGGGTCTGCACGGCGATCGAACCGGCCCGCTCGGCCACCTCGGCCGCCGCCTGCTGCGGGGTCGTGACGACCAGGATCTCCGCGTTCGGCACGAGCTGCGCCACCGAGATCGCGATGTCGCCGGTGCCCGGAGGCAGGTCCAGCAGCAGGACGTCCAGGTCACCCCAGTACACGTCGGCGAGGAACTGCTGGAGCGCCCGGTGCAGCATCGGCCCGCGCCACACCACGGGTGCGTTGCCCGGCGTGAACATGCCGATGGAGATGACCTTCACGCCGTGCGAGGACGGCGGCATGATCATGTTCTCGACCTGGGTGGGCTTGCCGTCGGCGCCGAGCATCCGGGGCACGCTGTGCCCGTAGATGTCCGCGTCCACGACGCCGACCTTCAGCCCGTCCGCCGCCATCGCCGCGGCGAGGTTCACCGTCACCGAGGACTTGCCGACGCCGCCCTTGCCGGAGGCGACCGCGTACACGCGGGTCAGCGAACCGGGCTGGGCGAAGGGCACCTCCCGCTCGGCGCTGGAGCCGCGCAGCGAGCTCGCCAGCTCCTTGCGCTGCTCGTCGCTCATCACGTCGAGGGTCACCTCGACCCGCGAGACGCCCTCGACGCGGGCGACCGCCTCGGTCACGTTCCGGGTGATCGTCTCGCGCATCGGGCAGCCGGAGACCGTGAGATACACCGTGACAGCGACTACACCGTCAGGATCGATCTCGACCGATTTCACCATGCCCAGCTCGGTGATCGGGCGGTGGATCTCCGGGTCGTTCACTGTCGCCAGTGCCTCAAGCACCGCGTCTTCCGTAGCCATACCGACGATGTTACGGCGCGAGGGCCTACGCGCGGGTAGCCCGTCAGCGG
The DNA here is from genome assembly GCF_030817475.1 of Streptomyces sp. V2I9. NCBI lineage: Bacteria > Bacillati > Actinomycetota > Actinomycetes > Kitasatosporales > Streptomycetaceae > Streptomyces > Streptomyces sp. V2I9. The sequence goes on from NZ_JAUSZJ010000002.1 coordinate 4,660,715, forward strand.
TCGCCTTCGTCACTCTCGGCCGGGAACGCCCACCGGCGCTCCTCCATGTCCTTCACCATGTCCTGGAGTTCCGAGCGGATCCAGTCGCGGGTGGCGACCTCGCCCAGGCCCATGCGCAGTGCCGCGATCTCCCGCGTCAGGTACTCGGTGTCGGCGATGGAGCGCTCGTTCTGCTTGCGGTCCTGCTCGTGGGTGACCCGGTCGCGGTCGTCCTGCCGGTTCTGCGCGAGGAGGATCAGCGGCGCGGCGTAGGACGCCTGGAGCGAGAGCGCCAGGGTCAGGAAGATGAACGGGTACTCGTCGAAGCGCAGATGCTCCGGGGCGAAGATGTTCCACACCACCCAGACGATGATCGTCAGGGTCATCCAGACGATGAACCGCCCGGTCCCCAGGAAGCGGGCGATCCGCTCCGAGAACCGGCCGAACGCCTCCGGGTCGTACTCCGGCAGCAGCCGCCGGCGCGGGTCCTTCGGCTGGTCCAGCCGGGTGCGCGGGGGCCGCACCAGGCCCGAGGAGCCGGTCGAGGCCGCCTTCGCCCGCTCATCGCCCGCCATGCCCGATCCCCTCCTCCCCGTGCAGATCCGTCTCGCGCCAGTCGTCGGGCAGCAGGTGGTCCAGCACGTCGTCCACGGTCACCGCGCCCAGCAGCGAACCGCTCTCGTCCACCACGGGCGCCGAGACCATGTTGTACGCCGCCAGATAGCTGGTGACGGTCGGCAGCGGGGTGTCCGGCGACAGCGGCACCAGATCGCTGTCGACGATCGAGCTGATCAGGGTGAACGGCGGATCGCGCAGCAGCCGCTGGAAGTGCACCGTGCCCAGGTACTTGCCGGTCGGGGTCTCGTCGGGGGAGCGGCAGACGTACACCTGAGCGGCCAGCGCCGGCGACAGGTCCTGCTGGCGCACCCGCGCCAGCGCGTCGGCCACCGTGGCGTCCGGCCGCAGCACGATCGGCTCGGTCGTCATCAGACCGCCCGCCGTCCGTTCCTCGTACGACAGCAGCCGCCGCACGTCGGCCGCGTCGTCGGGGCGCATCAGCTCCAGCAGCCGCTCCTTGTCCTCCTCGGGCAGCTCGGAGAGCAGGTCGGCCGCGTCGTCGGGGTCCATCGCCTCCAGGACGTCGGCGGCCCGCTCCTCGGCGAGCTTGCCGATGATCTCCACCTGGTCGTCCTCGGGCAGCTCCTCCAGGACGTCGGCGAGCCGGTCGTCGTCCAGGGCGGCCGCGACCTCCGCCCGGCGCTTGGGCGAGAGGTGGTGCAGGGCGTTGGCCACATCGGTGGGGCGCAGCCGTTCGAACGTGGCGACCAGGCTCTCCGCGCCCTGGCCGTGCTCGTCCAGCGAGAAGCCGCTGACCGCCGACCACTCCACCGTCAGCGTCTCGCCCTTCCGGCGCAGCGCCCCGCCGCGCCCCTTGCGGACGAAGTACTTGTCGATCTCCCAGTCGCGGCGGGCGGGCAGCTGCTGGATGGCCACGTCCAGGACGGTGACCTCCTCACCTTCCTCGCCATGGCCGTCCACCAGCCGCACCCGGCGGTCCAGGAACTCGCCGAGGACGAGGCGTTCGGTGGGCCGCTGTTCGAAGCGCCGCATGTTGACGACGCCGGTGGTGATGACCTGGCCGGACTCGACGCCCGTCACGCGGGTCATCGGCAGGAAGATCCGCCGCCGGCTGATCACCTCGACCACCAGGCCCAGGATGCGCGGCGGGCGTCCGCCGACCCGCAACATCGCCACCAGGTCGCGGACCCGGCCGACCTGGTCCCCGTTCGGGTCGAACACGGGCACCCCGGACAGGTGGGAGACGAAGACCCTGTGTGTGACCGCAGCCATCCGCCGCCTCCTTCGTCCGTCCGTGTCGATGTGCGTCCGCACCCGGCCGCGCCGCCGGTGTGGCCGGGTCCGCGCCGATCGGCGTGAGCCGGACCGCGCCGACCAGCGTGTTTCGCCGGTACGCCGGGATCAGGCTAGCCCGTACCATCGCACCGCGCCCCGGCGGACCCGTCCGTACGGCTGGCTGCCGGACGGTGCGCGCTCCCCAGGTACGCTGCCGTCTGCTACCCCCGATCGCAGTGGAGAGGCAGTGCGCCCGTGACCTCTTTTGCCCCGGCCGTGCGGAACCATCGCCGGACCGCTCTCGCTCTGGTGCTGTGCGGAGGGCTCACCGTGGCCCTGGCCGCCTGCGGCACGGAGGAGGACCCGGACAAGGGGACCAACGGCGTGGCGAAACTCTCCGCCGCCGAGATCGACGAGAAGGCCAGAGCGGCGGCGGACGCGGCGAGCGCCGTACGGCTGTCGGGCACGCTGGTCAGCAAGGGCGGCACCTACCGGCTGGACATGAAGCTCAACGCGCAGGGCGGGATGGGCTCGGTGTCCTCGAAGAAGCTGAGCTTCGCGCTGCTGCGGATCGGCGACGAGCTGTTCCTCAAGGCGCCTGCCGAGTTCTGGTCCCACGAGGACGGCGGCGACGAGGGCGGGCCCGCCGACGTGGCCGCCGCCGACAAGCTGGGCGGCAAGTACGTGAAGGTCCCCGAGGACGACCCCAGTTACCAGCGGCTGCGCGGCTTCACCGACAAGAAGATCCTGCTCGACGGACTCCTGGCGCTGCACGGCAAGGTCAACAAGGGCGACCGGGACACCGTCGCCGGGCACCGCACCATCCAGCTCCTGGGCGGCAAGGGCGAGGGCGGGGCCTTCGACGTCTCGCTGGAGGACCGGCCGTATCCCGTACGGGTGGCCCGCGGCGGCGGCGGGGGTACGGTCTCGCTGGCCGACTGGGGCCGGGCGTTCCCCCTGGAGGCCCCCGACGAGAGCGACACGGTCGACTACGGCGGCCAGCTCCCCAAGTCCGCCGGCTGACGCGACGTCCGGCGGCGGGCCGCGGGGGCCGGTTCGGCCGGCCGGGTCCGGACCCCAGCGCGCGGCCCGCGTCCCGGCCCGTCGTGCCCGTCGCGCCGGACAGCGGTTCAGCCCTTCCGGCGACGCTTCAGCAGCAGCCGGGGGAGCGCCGGCGGGACGGCGTTCCGGGTGGTGGCCGGGGTCGGCAGCGGGGCGGCAGCCAGGGAGGTGTCCGGGAGGGCGGTACCGACCGTCTCGGGCGTCAGCCGCGCCACCGTGCACGTGCGCGCCCACCGCTCGGGCATCGCCTCGGCGTCCGGCGCGTTCAGCCGCTTGCCCTTCAGCTCGGCGACCGCCGCCTCCCACTCCTCGGAGCGCGGTGCCAGGAAACGTACCGTCGCGGTCCAGGCGGCGATCCGGCCGCCCTTGTCCTTGCTGCGTACGGTCACCTCGGCGCGGCCCCCGTCGGCCAGGCCCTCCGGCAGCGGCTGTTCACCGGGGCCGCCGCCGACCAGGAGCGCGGCCCCCTCGTGCCAGACGTGCCAGACGGCACGGGCGGGCCCGGAGGCCCGCACCCAGACCAGACCGGACTTCTTCGTGGCCTCCTCGGCGAGGGCCCTCTCCAGCAGATCGGCGGCGTCAGTCATGGGCGCGAGCTTAGGGCCTGGCGTCGCATCGCCGCCTGCCGGGCGACGACGGTGGCGCGACGCCAGGGACCGGGCACCTGCGCTCAGAGCCAGCCGTTGCGCTTGAGGATGCGGTGGATGGAGAAACAGACCACCCCGATGACGCCGAGCACCAGCGGATAGCCGTACTTCCACTCCAGCTCCGGCATGTGGTCGAAGTTCATGCCGTAGACGCCGCAGATCATCGTCGGCACGGCGATGATCGCCGCCCAGGAGGTGATCTTGCGCATGTCCTCGTTCTGCGTGACGGTCGCCTGCGCCAGATTCGCCTGGAGGATCGAGTTCAGCAGTTCGTCGAAGCCGATGACCTCTTCCTGGACCCGCGCGAGATGGTCGGCGACGTCGCGGAAGTACTTCTGGATGTCGGGGTCGATCAGCCGCATCGGGCGCTCGCTCAGCAGCTGCATGGGCCGCAGCAGCGGGGAGACGGCCCGCTTGAACTCCAGTACCTCGCGCTTGAGTTGGTAGATCCGTCCCGCGTCCGCGCCGCGTGCGGAGCCCTTGGCCGGTGTGGAGAAGACATCGATCTCCACCTCGTCGATGTCGTCCTGCACCGCCTCGGCCACGGCGATGTACCCGTCGACCACGTGGTCGGCGATCGCGTGCAGCACGGCGGAAGGGCCCTTGGTCAGCAGCTCCGGGTCGTCCTGGAGGCGGTGGCGCAGGGCCCGCAGGGAGCCCTGGCCCCCGTGCCGGACGGTGATGACGAAGTCCCGGCCGGTGAAGCACATCACCTCGCCGGTCTCCACGACCTCGCTGGTCGCGGTCAGTTCGGCGTGCTCCACGTAGTGGATCGTCTTGAAGACGGTGAAGAGGGTGTCGTCGTACCGCTCCAGCTTGGGCCGCTGGTGGGCGTGGACGGCATCCTCGACCGCCAGCGGGTGCAGCCCGAACTCCCTGGCGATGCCCGCGAATTCGGCATCGGTCGGCTCGTGCAGACCGATCCACGCGAAGCCGCCCTCCTCCCGCACCTGGAGCATGGCCTCGTGCGGCGTCGGGGCCGCGGGCGCGGCCAGCCGGCGGCCGTCGCGGTAGACCGCGCAGTCGACGACGGCGCTGGAGGCGGACGGGTCGCGGGTGGCGTCGTACGCGCTGTACGGGGCGCCGCTGTTCTTACGGAAGGACGGACGCAGGGACGGGCGCACGGCGGCGCGCAGGTCACGGATCATCGACATGGCTGGCTCCTTCACGGAGGGCCGTCGGCGAGGGCGTGGAACAGCCCGGAATGGGGACGTGCGCTCACGTCCGCAAAGCGGGCGGCACCGCGCGGGCGCGATGACGGCGTTCGCTACAGACAGGCAAAATGCGTTGCAGGCAGGCAGAAACGAGGGGCTCTTCCGTCACGCGAACCGCTGTCGGGGAGTCGTCCGGCGGCGACGGCGATGTCGGCTCCGGGCGACCGGCGAGGTGTCGGATCAACGGGACATGCGGGGCGCGGAAGAGTGGTCGGTACTGCACGGTCGACTTGGATCCATGGCAGTCCCCACCTCCTCCGGCCGGTCCCCCGTGAGGGACGACGTGTCGTCGGGACGAAGAAGAGCGACGCTTCTGCGTGCTGTCCCGACCGGCGGCCAGGCTATCAGCCGTCCCGGGCCCAATCCCGTACTTTGCCCATTCGCTACGCGATCTATGCTCGCGGCATGGCAGAAATTCTCGCGCTGGTCGAGGCCCGGCTCGTCTCCGCGCTCGGTGAGCCGGACGCCCGCGCCGATGTGACGTTCCTCGGCACGGACCGTATCCAGGTGCTGCGCTTCCTCGACGGCGACATCGTGCGGTACGCGACGCTCGGCATGTCGGGAGCGCCGATGGCCGACCCGACCTCCCCGCTCGCCGACCCGGTGAAGGGCCCGCGCGCCGAGCTGGTCCTCTCCGTACGGGGCGGGCTCGCCGACACCGATCAGGTGCTGCGCCCGCTCGCCGTGCTGGCCGCCTCCCCGCAGGTCGAGGGGGTGATCGTGGCCCCCGGCGCCTCGCTGGACCTGGGTGAACCGCTGTGGCCCGAGGCGCCGTTCACGTCCGTCCTGGTCGCGGAGTCCGGCGGCCTGGTGGAGGACCTGGAGCTGGACGAGCCGATGGACCCGGTGCGCTTCCTGCCGCTGCTGCCGATGACGCACAACGAGGCCGCCTGGAAGCGGGTGCGCGGGGCGCAGGAACTCCAGGAGCGCTGGCTGACGCACGGTGCGGACCTGCGCGACCCGTTCCGCGCGTCCGTACCGCTCGACTGAGTCCGGCGGGGGCGCGGCGCGGGGGACGCGCCGCCGACCGGGGCGGGCCGGTCCGGGGGCGGCGGCCGTGCCGCCGTGCCGAGTCCGGTCGGGCCGGGGGCGACCGCGGTGCCGCCGCCCCCGGCCCGACCGGGTCACGGGCCGTCAGTCGGCGAGCGCCGTGACGCCGTCCTCCCTGGCGTGGACGGGTTCCAGCTCCTCCGCCTCATGGGTCAGCGCCGTACGCCGGACGCCCACGACGACCGCTCCGACGGTGGCGGCGAGCGCGGCCACCACGAACGGGATGTGGACGTCGGTCCACTCCTCGATCTTCGGGGCGAGGAAGGGGGCGGCGGCCGCGGCGAACCAGCGGACGAAGTTGTACCCGGCGCTCGCCACGGGGCGCGGCGCGTCCGAGACCCCGAGGGCCAGCTCGGTGTAGACGGTGTTGTTCATGCCGATGAACGCGCCGGAGACGATCGTGGCGACGATCGCCGTGGTGTGGCTCCCGTACCCGAGGACGAGCAGGTCGGCGGCGAGCAGGATGAGCGAGACGCCGAGCACCCTGAGCGAGCCGAATCGGCGCTGGAGGGGCGGGGCGACCAGCACGGAGAAGACGGCGAGCAGCAGGCCCCAGGCGAAGAAGACCGCCCCCGACTTGTACGGGGTCATGTCCAGCACGAACGGCGTGAAGGCCAGGATCGTGAAGAAGGCGTAGTTGTAGAAGAAGGCCGAGGCCGCCACCGAGGCGAGACCGCCGTGGCCCAGCGCCTTCACCGGGTCGAGCAAGGAGGTCTTGCGGGCGGGCTTCGGCTGTTCCTTCAGGAAGGCCGCGATGCAGAGGAAGCCGATCGCCATCAGCGCCGCCGTCCCGAAGAACGGGTAGCGCCAGCTCGCGTCGCCCAGCAGCGCGCCGAGCAGCGGCCCGCACGCCATGCCGAGGCCGAGCGCCGACTCGTACAGCAGGATCGCCGCCGCGCTGCCGCCCGCCGCCGCTCCGACGATCACCGCGAGGGCGGTCGAGACGAAGAGGGCGTTGCCCAGACCCCAGCCGGCCCGGAAGCCGACCAGCTCTCCGACGGAGGACGAGGTGCCGGAGAGCGCGGCGAAGACGACGACGAGCGCGAGGCCGGCCAGCAGGGTCCTGCGCCCGCCGATGCGGCTGGAGACGAAGCCGGTGATCAGCATGGCGAAGGCGGTGATCAGGAAGTACGAGGTGAACAGCAGCGACACCTGGCTCGGCGACGCCTCCAGTCCCTCGGCGATGGACGGCAGGATCGGGTCCACCAGGCCGATCCCCATGAAGGCCACCACCGATGCGCCCGCCGTCGCCCAGACGGCCTTCGGCTGGCGCAGGAGCCTGGCTCCCGTCGCTCCCTCGTCGAACGGATCTTCTCCCCGCATGGGCTCTCTCCTTCTCCTCCGGCCTCATCTGATCGATGCGTTATGCACAGAATAAGTTAGACAATCTAATAAATGCAAACTACATCTACTTTCCCCGGTCAAGGCCACGCTGCGGACGGGTGATCGTCCTTGACGGGACGTCCGGCGGGGAGGACGGTTGGTGGTTATGAGGGGCGAACCCAGTTGCCCGAAGTGCGGTGGCCGGGTCAGGGCGCCCGGTCTCTTCGCCGACGCCTGGCAGTGCTCCGCGCACGGCCAGGTCCACCCGCTGCAGCCGGTCATCCCGCCGAGCGTCGAGGCGCTCGGCGTCGTGGTGCACCGCGCCAGGGTGCCCGTCTGGATGCCCTGGCCGCTCCCGGTGGGCTGGCTGTTCACCGGCGTCGCCAGCGCGGGCGACGACCGCAGCGGCGGTCGCGCGACCGCCGTGGCCTGCTCCGGACCCGGCCCGCTGGGCGGCATGGGTGAACTGCTGCTCGTGGCCGAGGAGTTGGGCGTCGGACTCGGCGCCCGGTACGCCGGGATCGAGGGCCTGGACCCCGGCCCCCACCTGAACATCGACTCCGCTCCGGATGCCAAGGTCCACGCCGCCGGCCGCCCCACCCCGCTCTGGCACGTCAGGAACGCCCCGGAGGACCGGGCCGTCTTCGCCGGCGAGGCGCGGGGGCTGTGGCTCTGGGCGATCCTGTGGCCGGAGCAGTCGGGGCTCCTGATGTACGACGAACTGGTCCTGACCGACCTGCGGGACGCCGGGGGAGAGGTGGACCTGGTCCCCTGCGGCGCGCTCACCCCCCGCCTGCTCACCGCCCCGGAGGCGCCGCCGCGACAGGCGACGGGGGAGCGGTAGGGGCAGTGCGCGATGGGGACGCACGCGGTGGGGCGTACGCGGGCGGTGGGGCGATGTGCGCGGCGGGGGCGGGCCCACACGGGGCTGAGCGCGGCCGGGGGCCGGGCGCGCGGCGGTTATCCTTGAGCGGTCCCCCGTCCGCCCGCGAGCCCCGGAGTCACGCGTCGTGCGCATCGATCTGCACACCCACTCCACCGCCTCGGACGGCACGGACACCCCCGCCGAGCTGGTCGCCAACGCCGCCGCAGCGGGTCTGGACGTCGTCGCCCTCACCGACCACGACACGGTCGGCGGCCACCGCGAGGCGGCCGACGCCCTGCCCGAGGGGCTCACCCTCGTCACCGGGGCAGAGCTGTCCTGCCGCGTCGACGGCGTGGGCATGCACCTGCTGGCGTACCTCTTCGACCCCGCCGACGCCGAGCTGGCGCAGGCCCGCGAGCGCGTCCGCGACGACCGGGTGCCGCGCGCCCGGGAGATGGTCCGCAAGCTGCGCGCCCTCGACGTCCCCATCACCTGGGAGCAGGTCGCCCGCATAGCCGGGGACGGCTCGGTCGGCCGTCCGCACGTCGCCGCCGCCCTCGTCGACCTCGGCGTCGTCCCCACCGTCTCCGACGCCTTCACACCGGACTGGCTGGGCAACGGCGGTCGGGCGTACGCGGAGAAGCACGAGTTCGACCCCTTCGAGGCCGTCCGCCTGGTGAAGGCCGCGGGCGGGGTCACCGTCTTCGCCCATCCGGCGGCCGTGAAACGCGGTGCGGTGGTTCCCGAGTCCACCATCGCCGCGCTCGCCGACGCCGGTCTCGACGGCGTCGAGGTCGACCACATGGACCACGACGGGCCCACCCGTGCCCGGCTGCGCGGCCTCGCCCGCGAACTGGACCTGCTGACGACCGGCTCCAGCGACTACCACGGCAGCCGGAAGGCCGTCGAGCTCGGCGCCTGCACCACCGACCCCGAGATCTACGGCGAGATCACCCGGCGCGCCACGGGAGCCTTCCCCGTGCCGGGCGCCGGCGGAGCCGTCCGCCGCTAGCTCTCACCCACCGCACCACCCTTTTCCCCGCGCGCCCGCGCGTACCGTCGCGTGCCCGACGCACGACGGCGCCCGCCGCCCGGACCCGCGCCGCCCCCGTACCGCCCACTCTTCTCTCGCAAGGCTCACTGTGTTCGACGTCGCTGTCTTCGGATCCCTTTTTCTCACCCTATTTGTGATCATGGACCCGCCCGGGATCACACCGATCTTCCTCGCGCTCACCGCGGGCCGCCCCGCCAAGGTGCAGCGCAGGATGGCGCTCCAGGCGGTCATGGTCGCGTTCGGCGTGATCGCCGTGTTCGGCGTGCTGGGCCAGCAGATCCTCGACTACCTGCACGTCTCCGTACCCGCCCTGATGATCGCGGGCGGGCTCCTGCTGCTGCTCATCGCGCTCGACCTGCTGACCGGCAAGACGGACGAGCCGACGCAGACCAAGGACGTCAACGTGGCGCTCGTACCGCTGGGCATGCCGCTGCTCGCCGGGCCCGGCGCCATCGTCTCGGTCATCCTCGCGGTGCAGCACGCGGACGGCCTGGGCGGTCAGCTCTCGGTGTGGTCCGCGATCGTCGCCATGCACGTGGTGCTCTGGCTGGCCATGCGCTACTCGCTCGTCATCATCCGTGTGATCAAGGACGGCGGTGTGGTGCTGGTGACCCGGCTCGCGGGCATGATGCTCTCCGCCATCGCCGTCCAGCAGATCATCAACGGCGTCACCCAGGTCATCCAGGACTCCTGACCCGGCGGGACGGAAGCGGTCCCCCGCACAGCACTGCGCCCCCGCACGGACGTTCCGTACGGGGGCGCTTCGTCTTCAGTGGCGCGACGCGGCGGGCCTTCGGGCCTCACCGGGGGGCATCGGCCCGTCGGGCGTTACGAAGCCGGACTGTCGGCCGGCCGGATGTAGAGGCGCTGGCCCGTTGCCGCGGCCTGCCGCACGATCCGGTTGACGGAGGCGGCGTCCACGACGGTGCTGTCCACGGCGGTACCGTCGACGTCGTCGAGGCGCATGATCTCGAAGCGCATAGGGCTTCCCTTCGTCTGATCCTCCTGCTGGAGAACTGCTGGCGCCGGTGGGGCGTCCCACCGGCAAGACTAGGAACGCGAGGTTTCCCTCGCGTTCCACATGGGTGACAACGAGTTGCCTCCTGCAAACATTCCCTACGCTAAGGAAATTTTTTGGATGTCTAAGTACCCGGTGGTAACCGCAGCGCCACAGACCTTGAGGTCCGCATGAACGAGGGGGACCCCCGGCTCGGCGCGGGAGCCGATCTCGCCGCCCGTCTGGACCGCACCAACGAGCTGCTCCAGCGCATGCTCGTGGAGGTCGCCAAGACCCCGTCGACGCACGCGATCTTCGTGGACGCCGGCTACGTGTACGCCGCGGCCGGACTGCTCGTCACCGGCACCGAGGACCGGCGCTCCTTCGACCTCGACGCCGAAGGGCTGATCGACGCCTTCATCGACAAGGCGCGCACGATCTTCGCGGACAGCAGGCTGCTGCGCGTCTACTGGTACGACGGCGCCCGGCGCCGCATCCACACCACCGAGCAGCAGGCCATCGCCGAGCTGCCCGACGTCAAGGTGCGGCTCGGCAACCTCAACGCCAACAACCAGCAGAAGGGCGTCGACTCGCTCATCCGCACCGACCTCGAATCCCTCGCCCGCCACCGCGCCATCAGCGACGCGGCCCTGGTCGGCGGCGACGAGGACCTGGTCTCGGCGGTCGAGGCGGCCCAGGGGTACGGGGCGCGCGTGCACCTCTGGGGCATCGAGGCCGCCGAAGGGCGCAACCAGGCCGAGCCGCTGCTGTGGGAGGTCGACAGCCAGCGCACCTTCGACCTCGACTTCTGCCGCCCCTACGTCACCCGGCGGCCCGTCACCACGTACGAGGACGACACCCCGACCCCCTCACGCGAGGACGTCCGCTTCGTCGGCGCGCAGATCGCCGCGGCCTGGCTCGCGGCACGGGGCCGGGAATCCCTCGCCGATCTGCTGCCCGGCCAGCCCTATCTGCCGGGCTCCGTCGACCAGGACCTCCTCGTCGAGGCGGAACGCCTGCTCCAGTGCTCGCTGCGCGGCCACGCCCACCTGCGGCGGGCGCTCCGCGACGGCTTCTGGCAGCACCTGCAGGCGCAGTACTGACGCGTGCCGCCGAACCGTGCCAGGGCACGGGCAGACGTCCGTCAGGCGGGTGTCAGGACCCGTTCACGCCGTCCCAGAACGCGGTCAGCGCCTCGGCCGTCTCCTGCGGGCGGGCGGTGTTGGGGGAGTGCTCGGCGCCGGTGATCGTGGTGCGGCGGGCGCCGAGGCGGTGCGCCATGGAGTCGAACAGCTCCACCGGCCAGACGTCGTCGCGCTCCCCGGACAGCACGTGGACGGGCAGCCCCACGGCGGCCAGCTCGTCCACCCGGTCGGGCTCGGCCGCCAGCTGGGCCCCGGTGGCGATCAGCTGGGCCGGGTCGTGGGCGAGCCAGCGGCGGCGCAGGTCCGCGCCGTCGCCGGTGTCCGCGTCCTGCGGGGGGTCCAGCGCCCGCATCGCCTCCCACACCTCGTCCATGGACAGCACGGCCAGCGCGTCGCTCAGCATCTTCACCTTGTCCCGCTGGGCGGCGACCACCTCGGCGGGGCCCGAGGACATCAGCGTCAGCGACCGGAACGGGGTGGCGTCCCACAGGACGGCGGCGCGGGCGATCTGACCGCCGAGCGAGTGCCCGAGCAGGTGCAGCTTCCCTGTGTCCCCCTCCAGGGCCGCCGCCTGGGCGAGCACGTCGCGGGCCAACTCGGCCTGGACGTAACTCTCCTGGCGCCCCGTCCCCCGCGACTCGAACTGCCCCCGGCCGTCCACGGCGACCACCCGGTAGCCCGCCGCGCACAGCGGTTCGAGCAGGGCGACGAAGTCCTCCTTGCTGCCGGTGTAGCCGGGCAGCAGCAGGGCGGTCGCCCGTGCCGGGGCAGCCGGTACGGCGTCCAGGACGGCGAAGTCGCCGCGCTCGGTGGACAGGGCGCGTGAGCGGGCGCAGGGCGGCGGGGTGAAGGTGGGCGGACGGCTCATACGGCGAGGCTATCGCCGCCACCCGGCAGCCGCCGCCCCGGGCGGGAGGTGGCATGGCGGCAGTGGTCTCCGCCCGCGCCCGCTCCGGCCGGGTGCCGTGCCACCCGGGCCCGCCACCGCGCCCTCGGCCCGCACCGGAGAGCTTCCCCGCTCACCCGTCCCGCAGAACGGCGGTCGGACCTGTTCCGTCCCCCTCCGCCCGCCGGGTGCCTGAACCGTGACGGTCCGGTCCTCCTCGCCCGTGGTCCGCGGCGTGGCGTGATCAGGCACAGGACCGGGTGCCCCGGTTGATCCGGTGGTCGGAGTGCGCAATTGCCGTGATTGATCACGAAGCGGGCACGATCGCCGGTCGCCCCTCTCGGTGGGGCCGCGATCTTCTTTACCCTGTCATGACACAGGGGGCTTGAGTCTGCGCTGTTCGGGCGCGGCTTCCTCCTGGCTCAGGCCGGAATGTTCTCTTCCGGTTGCTCTTCCGCTCACCCAGGAGATATCCCCATGACCACCCCCGCTCCGGACGCCCCTTACGGCTTCGATCCGCAGGGCCGCCCCTACTCCGACAAGTCGAAGGTCGTCGCCGGCGTCCTCCAGATTCTTCTGGGAGGTCTCGGCATCGGACGCTTCTACGTCGGGTCCATCGGTGTGGGCATCGCCCAGCTCCTCACCTTCGGTGGTCTCGGCGTCTGGGCGCTGATCGACGGCATCCTCTACCTCACCAGCAATGACCGCACCGACAAGCAGGGCCGGGTCCTCCGCCCCTGATCCGCCACCGCTCCGCGCGGCCACCGAGCCGACCCTGCCGGGCGGCCCGCCACGACTCCGCCCCGTCGATCATCGGATCGACGGGGCGGAGTGCTGTGGACCAGCCGGTTCGGGTACGGCCCCGCACCGGCGAACTGTGTCCGCGGATGCGAGGCCGTCCCTGGAGCGGTGTCGCCGGAAGCGTCAGCTCTCGGTCGTCGTCGCGGCGCCCGCCGGGCGGGTGGCCCGACGACGTCGCGTCTTCGGCGCGGCGGCGGCCTCGCTCACCACGGCCTCGGCGGCGGAGACCACGGCGGCCTCCGGGGTCGCGGTCGCGGTCGCGGCGCCCGCCGGGCGGGTCGCCCGGCGGCGGCGCGGCTTGGCCTCCGCCTCGGCGGCCGGGGCCTCGGCGGCGACCGCCGAGGAACTCTTGGCGGTGGCCTTCTCCACGGGCTCCGAAGCCGTCTCCGCCTTGGCGCGCGACTTCGTCGTCCTGGTCGCCCGTGCCTTCGGCTCGCTCACCACGGCCTCGGACTCGGCGCTCTTGGCCTCGGCCTTCGCCTTGGCCTTCGACTCGGCCTTCGCCTTCGACTCCGTCTTTGCCTTCGGCTCCGTCTTCGACGTGGCGCGAGCCGGGCGGCGGCGCGTCTTGGCCTCGGGCTCCGGCTCGGCGGCCGGGGCGATCTGGAAGTCGACCTCGTCGGCCGGCTTCACGATCCGGGCGCGGCGGCGAGGCCGGGCCTTCGCCTCGGGGGCCGGCTCCGTGATGCCCGCGGCGACCGCCACGGTCTGGAACTCGGCCGGGGCCGACGCGGCCGGAGCGGTGGCGGGCGCGGCCGCCTCCTCCGCCACCGGCTTCGCGGCGCGGCTGCGACGGCGGCGCGGCTTCGTCTCCGCGACGGCCTCGGCCACCGGCTCGGCCGCGGGGGCCTCAACCACCGGCTTCACGACCGGCTCGGCGACGGGCGCGGCCTCGGCCACCGGCTTCGCGGCCGGCGCTGCCTCGGCCACCGGGGCGGGTACCACCGGGGCCTCGGCGACGGCCACGGCTGCCTCGGCGGCGCTGACGCGGGTACGGCGGCGACGGCGCGGGGTACGCGGAGCCTCGGGCGCGTCGTCCTCACCGGCCGGGGCGGCCGGAGTGGCCTCCTTGGCGGGTGCGGGCACCGTGGCCGCCTCCGCCTCGACGCCGGATCCGCCGCGGGTGCGGCGGCGCTGGCGCGGTGTACGGGTGCGGGGCTCGCGCTCCTCATGCTCCTCGCGCGCCGGAGCGGGGGCGGCGGACTTGCGGCCGCGGCCGCCGGTCTCACCGAGGTCCTCGACCTCCTCGGCGCGCAGGCCGGCGCGGGTCCGCTCGGCGCGCGGCAGCACGCCCTTGGTGCCCGCCGGGATGCCCAGCTCCTCGAAGAGGTGCGGCGAGGTGGAGTACGTCTCGGGCGGGTCCGGGAACTTCAGGTCCAGGGCCTTGTTGATCAGCTGCCAGCGCGGGATGTCGTCCCAGTCGACCAGCGTGATCGCGATGCCCTTGGCGCCCGCGCGGCCGGTGCGGCCGATGCGGTGGAGGTAGGTCTTCTCGTCCTCCGGCGACTGGTAGTTGACGACGTGGGTCACGCCCTCGACGTCGATGCCGCGCGCGGCGACGTCGGTGCAGACCAGGACGTCGACCTTGCCGTTGCGGAAGGCGCGCAGCGCCTGCTCGCGGGCGCCCTGGCCGAGGTCGCCGTGGACCGCGCCGGAGGCGAAGCCGCGCTTCTCCAGCTGCTCGGCGATGTCGGCGGCCGTGCGCTTCGTCCGGCAGAAGATCATCGCGAGCCCGCGGCCGTCCGCCTGGAGGATGCGCGCGAGCATCTCGGGCTTGTCCATGTTGTGCGCGCGGTAGACGTGCTGGACCGTGTTCTTGACGGTCGTGCCCTCGTCGTCGGGCGACGTGGCGTTGATGTGCGTCGGCTGCGACATGTAGCGGCGGGCCAGGCTGATGACCGCGCCGGGCATGGTGGCCGAGAACAGCATGGTCTGGCGCTTGGGCGGCAGCATCGTGATGATGCGCTCGACGTCGGGCAGGAAGCCCAGGTCCAGCATCTCGTCGGCCTCGTCGAGGACGAGCCCGCGGATGTGGGAGAGGTCGAGCTTGCGCTGGCCCGCCAGGTCCAGGAGGCGGCCCGGCGTGCCGACGATCACGTCGACGCCCTTCTTGAGCGCCTCGACCTGGGGCTCGTAGGCCCGGCCGCCGTAGATCGCGAGAACGCGGACGTTGCGGACCTTGCCGGCGGTGAGCAGGTCGTTGGTGACCTGCTGGCACAGCTCACGGGTGGGGACGACGACGAGCGCCTGCGGGGCGTCGGTCAGCTGCTCGGGCTTGGCGCGCCCGGCCTCGACGTCGGCGGGGACGGTCACCCGCTCCAGGAGCGGAAGACCGAAGCCGAGCGTCTTGCCGGTGCCGGTCTTGGCCTGGCCGATGACGTCGGAGCCGGAGAGGGCTACGGGGAGCGTCAGCTCCTGGATGGGGAAGGGGGACGTGATGCCGACCGCCTCAAGGGCTTCGGCCGTCTCGGAAAGAATACCGAGGTCTCGGAACGTAGTCAGGGTGCTGCCTCTTCTGTGAGACGCGGTCCGAGGCGAACGCTGGGGGTCGTACCGTGCCGGGTTGGTCATCCGGCCGTGGATGGGCCGGGTGGCGCGGGACCACTGCCGTCGCTCGAGCGCTCGTGCCGCTGAGGGGGCCCCTCATCTGCCGCCGTACATGTCGTACGCACCGCGTGGAGGGCTGTCGGGTCGGAGCCGATCGGGCCACCGACCGGGCATCCTCATTCAAGGGCGCGCCTCTGGCACAGCACAGTGCTCAGTAAGCGCAATACCACTGTACCCCGGATTCGCGCATGTGTGTCGGACGAATTCATCGGAACGGTATGGGGTCCCTGGCTGACCAGGCCCTTCCGCCCTGCGCGGAGAGGGCTATCGTTCCGTTCATGGAGACGCCAGACCACGCCACCGAAGCCCCCGCAGACCTGTCCGAAGCCACCGGGATCGCCGCCCGGGACTGGGCCACCGCGGCCGCCGACCCGCAGTACCGCGCAGCCGTCGTGGACCTGCTCGGCGCCCTCGCCTACGGAGAGCTGGCGGCCTTCGAGCGGCTGGCGGAGGACGCGAAGCTCGCCCCGACCCTCGCGGACAAGGCGGAGCTGGCGAAGATGGCCACCGCCGAGTTCCACCACTTCGAGCAGCTCAGCCGCCGGCTGGCCGCCGTGGAGGAGGACCCGACCGCCGCGATGGAGCCGTTCGCCAAGGCGCTCGACGACTTCCACCGCCAGACCGCTCCGTCCGACTGGCTGGAGGGCCTGGTCAAGGCGTACGTCGGCGACTCGATCGCTAGCGACTTCTACCGCGAGGTCGCGGCCCGGCTGGACACCGACACCCGTGCTCTCGTGCTGTCGGTGCTCGACGACACGGGCCACGGGAACTTCGCCGTGGAGAAGGTGCGCGCCGCCATCGAGGCCGACCCGCGGGTCGGCGGACGCCTCGCGCTGTGGGCGCGCCGCCTGATGGGCGAGGCGCTCTCGCAGGCCCAGCGGGTGGTCGCCGACCGCGACGCCCTCTCGACGATGCTGGTCGGCGGCGTCGCGGACGGCTTCGACCTGGCCGAGGTGGGCCGGATGTTCTCCCGGATCACCGAGGCCCACACCAAGCGGATGGCCGCGCTGGGGCTGGCCGCGTAACCCCGTGCCCGCATGACCCCAGCGCTGTGCCCGCACGACCCCCGTGCTACTGGGCCGCCGCCGACCGGGTGAGGCGGCGGCCGCGGGGCCTGATCAGGAGCGACAGCGTCACCGCCCCCACCGGCACGGCGCCGATCAGCGTCGCCAGGGCGTGGCCGGGTCCCAGGGCCGCATGCGTCAGGTAGGCGCCGAACAGGGCGCCCAGCGTGCCGGTGAGATACACCGCACGGGCGGAGGGCAGCCGGTCGGACAGTGATCGCAGCGCCACCCAGGACAGGGCCAGTCCGAGTACGGCGGCGCCGAAGGATTCCCAGATCACAGAGGATCACCTCGCGGGGGTGTGCGGGGCGGGCAAATCGGTCGTAGGGCGTCCTACCCCCCGCCCGCGCCGGGCAACCCTCCGGCGGCCTCCGCAACTCGTACGGGATCCCGCCCCGACCTGCTGCGGGACACCCGCGCCACCCGCTGCGAGGAGCCCGTGCGCCGGGACGGCGGAGGAGCCGCACACGGCACGGCGCGGAACAGCACAGGAGCGGCCCGGCGGGAAGATTCCCGCCGGGCCGCTCCCATGGTCGACGCGTCCGGTGGACTACAGCGCCCCGAACCCCACCCGCCGGGTGGTCGGCTCACCGATCTCCACATACGCGATGCGGTCGGCCGGCACCAGGACCTTGCGGCCCTTGTCGTCCGTGAGGCTGAGCAGCTCCGCCTTGCCGCCCAGTGCAGCGGTGACCGCGCTCTCGACGTCCTCGGCGGAAAGCCCGCTCTCCAGAACGATCTCGCGGGGCGAGTGCTGCACCCCGATCTTGACCTCCACGGCTATGTCCCTCCGACGGTCAGTCCTCGCGCGGCGAACCGCGCCGTACGCAGCCACATTAGCCCGGCGGGAGGGACGCTCAGGGCCCGACCGGCAACGCCCGCAGCGAACACGGGTCCGGGTGTCGCCCCGGCGGGGGTCAGTGCTGCTCGACGCCGTGCAGCGGGAAGCCCGCGATGCCCCGCCAGGCCAGCGAGGTGAGGAGCTGGACCGCCGTGTCGCGCGGGATGGGGGACCGGCTGGAGAGCCAGTAGCGCGCCACCACCTGGGAGACGCCGCCGAGCCCCACCGCCAGCAGCATGGACTCGTCCTTGGAGAGGCCCGTGTCCCCGGCGATCACGTCGGAGATGGCCTCGGCGCACTGGAGCGAGACCCGGTCCACCCGCTCGCGCACGGCGGGCTCGTTGGTCAGGTCGGACTCGAAGACCAGCCGGAACGCGCCGCCCTCGTCCTCCACGTACGCGAAGTAGGCGTCCATCGTCGCCTCGACGCGCAGCTTGTTGTCGGTCGTCGAGGCCAGCGCCGTGCGCACGGCCTGGAGGAGCGATTCGCAGTGCTGGTCGAGCAGGGCCAGGTACAGCTCCAGCTTTCCGGGGAAGTGCTGGTAGAGCACCGGCTTGCTGACTCCGGCCCGCTCGGCGATGTCGTCCATCGCGGCGGAGTGGTAACCCTGCGCGACGAAGACCTCCTGCGCGGCGCCCAGCAGCTGATTGCGTCGGGCGCGGCGGGGCAGGCGGGTGCCCCGCGGGCGCGCCGCCTCTGTCTGCTCGATGGCTGTCACGCCGCCTCCCAAATATGTGTTCCAGCACAGCCGGTCCGTGCACGCTGCGCCGTACAGCCATCGTACTTTTGGGTAACCGGGCTGCGCGTGGCGCGGACGCAGAATTTCACGGACCGGACGGCTGCGGAAGCCACAGTTCTCCCTGGTCGGGGGGCAAAGCGGGGCGTATTACCGGTAATCGTCCTCATCCAGCGGGATCACCCGGCGCTGTTCCGCCATGTCCGCCTCATCGGCGACCGCGGGGTCGACGTCTCCGGCCCGCTCGTCGTCCTCGGGCCGGACATCCGCGCGCTGCTCGGCGGCGTCCGCCTCCGGAGCCTCGGGCCCCGGCTCGTCCGGCTCGACGTCCTCGAAGGTGTCCGGGTCGCTCGGGTCGACCGTCATGTGCCGCTCCCTTCCTGTCGTTCCCCATGAAGCCTAGGAGTTACCCGTCTACCCCGCGATACGGGCTTGTGACGGCGAACACATGATTCATGGCGTGATCGTCTCGTAACATTGGCGCATGTCTTCGACCGAGCTGCCGGGTGCCCGGGCCGCCGCCGCAGCGGTGGCCCCTGCGGTCAGTGCCGTCCGGGTCGCCGACGGCGAACGGCTGCGCACCGTTTCCCTGCCGGGGCTCGGTCTGAACGTCCGCTGCCGGCCGGGCGACCGGACCGGGCTGCCCCCCGCGCTGTACGTGCACGGGCTCGGCGGCTCGTCCCAGAACTGGTCCGCGCTGATGCCGCTGCTGTCCGGTGTGGTCGACGGGGAAGCCGTCGACCTGCCCGGATTCGGGGACTCGCCGCCGCCGGACGACGGCAACTACTCGGTGACCGGACACGCTCGCGCGGTGATCCGGCTGCTGGACGCGGAGGACCGCGGCCCCGTCCACCTCTTCGGCAACTCGCTGGGCGGCGCGGTCGCCACGCGGGTCGCCGCCGTCCGCCCCGACCTGGTGCGCACCCTCACCCTGGTCTCGCCCGCCCTGCCCGAGTGGCGGGTCCAGCGCCCGGCCGTGCCGACCGGCCTGCTGGCGGTGCCGGGGGTCGCCTCCCTGTTCTCCCGGCTGACGAAGGACTGGACGGCGGAACAGCGCACCCGTGGAGTCATGGCACTCTGTTACGGCGATCCGGCACGGGTCTCCGAGGAAGCCTTCCGCCACGCGGTGGCCGAGATGGAGCGCCGGCTGGGACTGCCGTACTTCTGGGACGCGATGACGCGTTCGGCGCGGGGCATCGTGGACGCGTACACGCTGGGCGGCCAGCAGGGGCTGTGGCGCCAGGCCGAGCGGGTGCTCGCACCGACCCTGCTCGTGTACGGCAGGCGGGACCGGCTCGTCTCGTACCGGATGGCGCGCAGGGCGTCCACGGCTTTCCGTGACGCCCGGCTGCTGACGCTGCCCGACGCCGGGCACGTGGCGATGATGGAGTACCCGGAGGCGGTCGCCCAGGCGTTCCGGGAACTGCTGGACGAGAGCGGCGGGAGCTGATCCGGGGCGTGGGACGACACAGTCGAAAGGGATCCGGGGCGATCGGCCCGGACGCGGCGGAACCGGCCGCCGAGCGGGCCGCGGCGCCTCCGGCGTCCGGCACCGGCCGACGCCGGCGGACCGCGCCGGCCGGCGACCGGCGGGACGTGTTCTCCCCGCTGACCGGTGACGGGCAGGGCCCGTTCGCCGCCGACGCCCCGCAGGTGCGCGGCGGCCACCCCGAACAGCGCGAGCAGGGCGGCGGCTGGGGAGCCGGTCCGGTCTCCCGTCCCGGCCAGGGGCACGCCGCCCCCGCGCCGCACGCGTATCCGCCCCGCCCGTACCCCGGTCAGGACCACCGCTCCGGGAGCGGCGACCACCGTTCCGGCGGTGGCCGGCCGCCCTCCGGCGGTCCCGGTGTCCAGGACGCCGACGGCCGGCCGTATTCCGGTTCCGGGGTCCGGGACGGCGACACCCGGCGGCAGGCCGTGGCCCGTCAGGTCTCCGCGCAGCGCGCGGCCCAGCGCGTCGCGGACGGCCGGGCGGCGCGGCAGCGGCCGGCGCCCGACGGCCCCCCGGTGCCCGGCCCGCGCCGGGAGTTCCTGGAAGCCTTCGACGCCGACGCCCCGGAGAGTGCGCCCGCCGCGCCGCCGCCCACGGTCCCGGACGGGGCCGACGAGGCCGGGGCGGAGGCGCCGGAGTCCGACGAGCGCCCGGCGCCCCGGAGCGGCCGGGGCCGGACGTGTACCGGGATCGCCGCCGCGGCGGTGACCACCGTGCTCGCCGTCGTGGTGGCCGGGCAGGTCGCCGAGGACTCCGGCGACCGTGCGGCCGCCGCGCGCGCCGCCGGTATGGAGCGCAAGGGCCTGACCGAGGAGGCGTCCCGCTCCGACAACCGCCCGACCCCCAACCACGCCTCGCGCAAGCCCGAGGTCAAGCCCCTCTCGTACGCGGCCAAGATGGCGCAGCCGTTCCCGCTCGCCGCCGATCTCCGGGGGAGCGGCGAGTTCGAGGCGGTGCCCGGAATGGCGAAGGCTCCGGGGAAGGGGCACAAGCGCACCTACCGGATCGACGTGGAGAAGGGGCTCGGCCTCGACGCCGGACTGTTCGCCGAGGCCGTGCAGAAGACGCTGAACGACGACCGGAGTTGGGCGCACAACGGTGCGATGACCTTCGAGCGGATCTCGTCGGGCCAACCGGAATTCGTGATCACGCTCGCCAGCCCCGGCACCACCGGCGACTGGTGTGCCAAATCCGGTCTGGACACCACGATCGACAACGTCTCGTGCGATTCCGCCGCGACCGACCGCGTCATGATCAACGCCTACCGCTGGGCCCGGGGCGCGGTCACCTTCGGTCCGGACAAGATGCTGTCGTACCGCCAGATGCTCATCAACCACGAGGTCGGCCATCGCCTCGGTCACAACCATGTGAGCTGCCGCACTCCGGGCGCGCTCGCTCCGGTGATGCAGCAGCAGACCAAGAGCCTGGAGCTGGAAGGCATCAAGTGCAAGCCCAACCCCTGGGTGTACCCCAAGAGTTGAGGCGAGCCGGTCCGGATGCTGAGACGACCGTCCACTTCCGCTTTGACAGCGGTCGGGGCGGTCGTTCATATTTCTCGGCATGTCGCGCAGCCCCGCACCTTCCGAGATCGCCGCCCTTGAGCTGGCGCTTTTCGGCGTGACCGGGCACTGCGTCGCCGACGTTCTCTGTAGCTGACGCCTGTCCGAGCGCGCGTCGGCCCCTTTTCTTCCTTCTTTCTCCGTGAGTCCTTTTCCGGCTCCGGCGGGCCCCTGACTGCCGCGCCCGGACGTATTCCGTCCGCAGGCGCGGCTTTTCCCTTTCCAGCTCCTTTTCCGGCTCCCTTTCCGTTCTCCGGGAACGGGTTCCGTGCCCTGGTCGGCCGACGCCTGCGCGGACATCGCTTCCTCCGCATTCTTCGCACGCCGTACTCCGAGAGGTCATCTTCCGATGCGTCAACCGTCCGTCATATCCCGCCGCGTGGCAGCCTCCGCCGCGGTCCTCGTCCTGGCCGCGGGCGTCGCGGCCTGCGGCCCCGAGGACACCGGCAGCGCCGCCGCCGGCTCCGGGGCCGAGGGCACACCCCGCAAGGGTGGCACCCTCACCGTCCTCAACAGCAACCCGCAGCAGGACTTCGACCCCGCCCGGCTCTACACCTCCGGCGGTGGCAACGTCCCCTCCCTCGTCTTCCGCACCCTCACCACCCGCAACCGCGAGGACGGGGCCGAGGGCGCGAAGGTCGTCCCCGACCTCGCCACCGACCTCGGCACGCCCAGCGAGAACGCCACGGTGTGGACGTACACCCTCAAGGAGGGGCTGAAGTACGAGGACGGCACCCCGATCACCTCGGCCGACATCAAGTACGGCATCGAACGCTCCTTCGCCGCCGAACTCTCCGGCGGAGCCCCCTACCTGCGGGACTGGCTGATCGGCGGGGCCGACTACCAGGGCCCGTACAAGGACAGGAAGGGGCTCGACTCCATCGAGACGCCCGACGAGAGGACGATCGTCTTCCGGCTGAACAAGCCCGAGGGCGAGTTTCCCTACCTCGCCACCCAGACCCAGACCACCCCGGTCCCGCAGGCCAAGGACACCGGAACGAAGTACGAGGAGCACCCGGTCTCCTCGGGGCCGTACAAGGTCGTCTCCAACGAGAACGACGGCGAACGCCTCGTCCTGGAGCGCAACCCGCACTGGTCGGCCACGACCGACGAGGAGCGCAAGGCCTACCCCGACCGGATCGACGTGCGCTCCGGGCTCGACTCCGCCGTCATCAACCAGCGCCTCTCCGCCTCCCGGGGCGCGGACGCCGCGGCCGTCACCACCGACACCAACCTCGGCCCCGCCGAACTCGCCAGGACCGGCAGCGACAAGAAGCTCGCCGCCCGCGTCGGCACCGGCCACTTCGGCTACACCAACTACCTCGCCTTCAACCCGAAGGTGAAGCCCTTCGACGACCCGAAGGTGCGCCGGGCGATCTCGTACGCCATCGACCGCACCTCGGTCGTCAACGCGGCGGGCGGCTCCTCCCTCGCCGAACCCGCGACCACCTTCCTGCCCGAGCGGGACTCCTTCGGGCACGTCCCCTACGACCACTTCCCGGCCGGGAAGACGGGCGACGCCGCCCGGGCGAAGGAACTGCTGAAAGAGGCCGGATACGGGAAGGGCCTGACCGTCACGCTCACCCACTCCAACGACAAGGACTTCGAGACCAGCCCGGAGATCGCCACCGCGATCCAGGCAGCGCTGAAGAAGGCCGGCATCACCGTCGAGCTCCGGGGCCTGGAGAGCAACGACTACTCCGACACCATCCACAGCGCGAAGAAGGAGCCCGGCTTCTTCCTCGCCCACTGGGGAGCCGACTGGCCCTCCGGCGGCCCCTTCCTCGCCCCGATCTTCGACGGCCGGCAGATCGTGAAGGACGGCGCCAACTTCAACACCGGCTTCCTGAACGACCCCGAGGTCAACCGGGAGATCGACGCGATCAACCAGCTCACCGACCTCGAGGCCGCCGCCGCCCGCTGGGGCGCGCTCGACAAGAAGATCGGCGCACAGGCCCTGACCGTCCCGCTCTTCCACCCGGTCTACAAGCGGCTGTACGGCGAGGACGTGAAGAACGTCGTCATCAGCGACTGGACCGGTGTCCTCGACGTCTCCCAGGTCGCGGTCAAGTAACCATGTCCGAAGCCCTGTCGGTCCAGAAGGCGGGAGCGGCGCCGGCCGCCGCCCCCGCCACCGGGGCCCGGTCGTTCCGGCGGAGGCTGCGCGCCCAGCGCGCCGCCTCCGCCGCGGCCCTCGTCGTCCTCCTGCTCGTCCTGGTCGCCCTCGCCGCGCCGCTGCTCACCGCCCTGGCGGGCCAGGACCCGAACACCTACCACCCCGACCTCGTCGACTCGGCGGCCGGCGGCGTCCCCCTCGGCTCCTTCGGCGGCATCAGCGGTGAGCACTGGCTCGGCGTCGAACCGCAGACCGGCCGCGACCTGTTCGCCCGCGTGGTGTACGGGGCGCGGGTCTCGCTCGGCGTCGCCCTCGTGGCCACCCTCCTCCAGGTCGCCCTCGGCACGGTCATCGGGCTCGCCGCCGCCCTCGGCAACCGCCGGCTCGACCAGCTCCTCGGCCGGATCACCGACATCAACGTCGCCCTGCCGGTCATGGTCATCGCCCTGGCGCTCCTGGCGATCGTCCCCGAGACCTTCCCCCGGCCCGTGCTCATCGCCCTGGTCATCGGAGGCATCGGCTGGTCCGGCACGTCGAAGATCGTGCGCGCCCAGGCGCTCACCCTGAAGTCCCTCGACTTCGTCGCGGCGGCCCGGCTCAGCGGTCGCGGCACCTGGTCCGTCGCCCGCCGCGAACTGCTGCCCTCGCTCGCCGCGCCCGTCATCACGTACGCGGCCCTCGCCTTCCCGGCCAACATCACCGTCGAGGCGGCCCTGTCCTTCCTCGGCGTCGGCATCCAACCGCCCACCCCGTCCTGGGGGCAGATGCTCACCGAGGCCGACACCTGGTACCAGGCCGCCCCCACGTATCTTCTGATCCCCGCCGGGCTCCTCTTCGTCACCGTCCTCGCGCTCACCGTCCTCGGCGAGGGCGTGCGCACCGCACTCGACCCGCGCGCCGCCTCCCGGCTCCGGGTGGGCACCGGCGCCACCGGGAAGGGGGAGACCACGTGACCGGCTTCCTGCTCCGGCGGCTCGGCGGGGCCGTCCTCGTCCTGCTCGCCCTCACCGTCGTCCTCTACGCGGTCTTCTACGTGGCCCCCGGCGACGTCGCCCAGATCGCCTGCGGACCGCGCTGCTCGCCCGCCCAGGTCGCCCAGGTCACCGAGCAACTGCGGCTGGACGACCCGGTGTACGTGCAGTACGCCCACTTCCTCCAGGGCATCGTCGCCGGACGGGACTTCTCCACCGGCACCGGCACCGAGCACTGCGCGATGCCCTGCCTCGGCGTCAGCTACCAGTCCGACCAGCAGGTCACCCGGCTCATCCTGGCCAAGCTCCCGGTGACCGGCTCCCTGGTGATCGGCGCGTTCGCGGGCTGGCTGCTGCTCGGCGTCGGCACCGGCGTGCTCTCCGTCCTGCGGCGCGGCCGGCTCACCGAACGCGTGCTGACCTGGCTGACCCTGGCCGGCTCCGCCACCCCGGTCTTCGTCGTCGGACTGCTGCTCATCATCCTGTTCTGCTCCACCCTCCAATGGCTGCCCGCCCCCTCCTACGTCCCCTTCACCGAGGACCCCGAACAGTGGGCCTGGGGGCTGCTGCTGCCCTGGACGTCCCTGGCGCTCATCGAGTCCGCCAAGTACGCCCGCCTCACCCGCAGCGCCATGCTGGAGACCCTCGCCGAAGACCATGTGCGCACGTTCCGCGCGTACGGGGTCGGGGAACGGGCCGTCCTCGGCCGCCACGCGCTGCGGGGCGCGGTGGCTCCCGTCATCGCGCTGAGCGCCCTGGACCTCGGCACGATGTTCGGCGGCGCGGTGCTCACCGAATCCCTCTTCGGCATTCCCGGCATCGGGCGCGAACTCGTCCACGCGGTCAAGGT
The DNA here is from genome assembly GCF_030817475.1 of Streptomyces sp. V2I9. Classification (NCBI taxonomy): domain Bacteria; kingdom Bacillati; phylum Actinomycetota; class Actinomycetes; order Kitasatosporales; family Streptomycetaceae; genus Streptomyces; species Streptomyces sp. V2I9. The sequence continues at coordinate 4,685,828 of NZ_JAUSZJ010000002.1, forward strand.
CGTCGACCTGCCCGTCGTGGTCGGGATGGTGCTGGTGACCGGGTTCTTCGTCGTCCTCGCCAACGCCGTCGCGGACCTCCTGTACGCGCTGGCCGACCGACGGGTGGTCCTGTCATGACCCCACACCCCGAGCCCCCGGCCGGGTCCCCCGGCGTCACCGGCCGCCCGGCCGAGGCCGACGGGCCCACCCCCCTGGTCGACGTCACCGATCTCACCGTCGAGTTCGGGCCGGTGAAGGCCGTCGACCGGCTCTCCTTCACCCTGGAGGCGGGCGGCGCGCTGGGCGTGGTGGGGGAGTCCGGTTCCGGCAAGAGCGCCGCCGCCCACGCCCTGCTCGGCCTCCACCGGAACACCGGCGCCCGCGTCGGCGGAAGCGTCCGCGTCGCCGGTACGGACGTGAACGCGGCCGACGACCGGGCGCTGCGGGCGCTGCGGGGCGCGAAGGCCGCCGTGGTCTTCCAGGACCCGCTGTCCTCGCTCGACCCGTACCACCCCGTCGGCGACCAGATCGCCGAGGTGTACCGGGTCCACCGCCCCGTCTCCCGCAAGGCCGCCCGCGCCCGCGCGGTGGAGGTGCTGGACCGGGTCGGCATCCCGCACGCCGCCCGCCGCTCCCGGCTGCGCCCGCACGAGTTCTCCGGCGGCATGCGGCAACGCGCCCTCATCGCGATGGCGCTCGCCTGCGAACCGCGCCTGCTCATCGCGGACGAGCCGACCACCGCCCTCGACGTCACCGTCCAGGCCCAGATCCTGGACCTGCTGCACGATCTGCGCCACGAGACGGGCATGGGTCTGCTGCTGGTCACCCATGACGTGGGCGTGGCGGCGGAGAGCGTGGACGACGTCCTCGTGATGCGGCGCGGTACGGAGGTGGAACGCGGCCCCGTCGCCCGCGTGCTGTCCACGCCGCGTGCCCCGTACACGAAGGAACTGCTGGCGGCCGTGCCGCGCGTGGAGGCGCGCCGGGCCGTGCCGGTGCCGGTGGCCCGTGCCGCCGGGGACGCGCCGCCCGTGGCCGGAGCGCGGGACGCGGCGCCGCTGCTCGAAGCCGTGGACCTGCGGCGCGCGTTCGGGCGGGGGAGCGGGCGGGTCGCGGCCGTGGACGGGGTCTCGCTCACCGTGCGCGCCGGGGAGACGCTCGGCATCGTGGGCGAGAGCGGCAGCGGCAAGACCACCCTCGGGCGGATGCTGGTCCGGCTGCTCGACCCCACGGCGGGCCGCCTCCGCTACCGGGGCAGGGAGATCGGCGCGCTGTCGGAGAAGGAGCTGAGGCCCTTCCGCCGCGAGCTCCAGATGGTCTTCCAGGACCCCGTGGCCTCCCTCAACCCCCGCCGCTCGGTGGGGGAGTCCGTGGCCGATCCGCTCCGGGCCGCCGGGGAGCGCGACGAGGGGCGGGTCCGGGCCCGGGTGGGCGCGCTCCTGGAACGCGTCGGGCTGGAACCGGCGCACTTCGAGCGCTACCCGCACGAGTTCAGCGGCGGACAGCGCCAGCGCGTCGGGATCGCCCGCGCCCTGGCCGCGGAGCCGAGGCTGATCGTCTGCGACGAACCGGTCTCCGCCCTGGACGTCACCACCCAGGCCCAGGTCGTCGCCCTGCTCGCCGAGCTCCAGCGGGAGCTGGGCATCGGCCTGGTCTTCATCGCCCACGACCTCGCCGTGGTCCGGCAGGTCAGTGACCGGGTCGCCGTGATGCGCCGGGGCGTGATCGTCGAGCAGGGCGAGGCCGACGAGGTGTACGCGGACCCCCGCGACCCGTACACACGGCAGCTCCTGGCGGCCGTGCCCGCCCTCGACCCCGGCCTCGCGGCGGCCCGCCGGGCGGCCCGGAGGGAGCTGGCCCGAGCCTGACCCTCCGTAACATCCGGCCGCCCTACCGCGACAGAACGCGACCGGGCCGGGAAAGTTACGCCGGTTCACCCCTTTCGGTGGCGCGACGGACAACCGTCCGTCGCGCCACCGATGTATCCGCTTACGGTCTTCCCGCTGCGAGTCGCCATTTCAACGGTGGCCGCCCACACGGGAGATCGGGGGTGTATTCGTGCGGATCGGACTGCTCACCGACGGTGGTTATCCGTATGCGACCGGTGAGTCCGGACTCTGGTGCGACCGACTGGTGCACGGGCTGCCGCAGCACGAGTTCGACCTGTTCGCCCTGAGCCGCTCCGCCCACCAGGAGGACCAGGGCTGGGTCCGGCTGCCGCACCATGTCAGCCGCGTGCGCACCGCCCCCCTGTGGACCCCCGACGACGGCACCCTGCGCGGCAGCGGCGAACGCGGCCTGCTGGCCCGGCTGGTGACCGGGGGCGAGCAGTCCTACGGACGGCGCGACCGACGGCGCTTCGCCGACCACCTCGCCGCCCTGGCCGCCGCGGTCTGCACCCCCGACGAGCCCGGCACCGCAGCGGGCACGGGCCCCGGCGCCGAGCTGTTCGCCGAAGGGCTGTACGGACTCGCCGAGCTGACCCGCGAACGCGGCGGACTCCACCTCGCCCTGCGTTCCGAGGCCGCCGTACGCATCCTGGAGGCCGCCTCCCGAGCCCGCGGCACCGGCCGCACCGTGCAGAGCGCCACCGTCCCCGACCTGCTCGCCTTCGCCGCCGAGCTGGAGCGCGCGCTGCGCCCGCTCTCGCTGGACTGGTACGACCGGGAGAGCCTGGGCGCGGTCGATCTCTGCCACGCCGCCTCCGGCGGTGCGGCCGCCCTGCCGGGCCTCCTGGCCAAACGCTTCTTCGGGGTGCCGCTGCTGGTCACCGAGCACGGCGTCCCGCTGCGCGCGCACTATCTGACGTCCTCCGACACCGCGTACGGAGCCCCCGTGCGCGCCCTTCTCGCCGGGTTCCACGGCCGCCTCGCCACCGAGGTCTACCGGCAGGCCGCACTCATCACCCCCGGCAACATCCACGTCCGCCGCTGGCAGCGGCGGTGCGGAGCCGACCCCGCCAGGCAGCGCACGGTCCATCCGGGCATGGCCGCCGAACGGTTCGGCCCGCTCGGTGAGGACGCGGAGCGCCTCGACGCCACGGGCGGGCGCGACGGTGCGGGCGGCCCGGACACCCTGGTCTGGGTCGGCCGGATCGAGCCCGCCAAGGACCTGAGCACCCTCCTGCACGCCTTCGCGGAGGTCCGCCGCGCCGAGCCGGACGCCCGGCTGCGCGTCTTCGGGGCCCCGGTGGAGGGCGACGAGGCGGCCGCCGCCCACCTCGCCCGCTGCAAGGCCCTGGCCGCCCGGCTCTTTCCGGGCGGGGGCACGGGCGGGGGCACCGGCACGGACGGGAGCGGGAGGTCCGGCGCCGGGGACGTCGGGGCGGTCACCTTCGAGGAGGTCGGCGGGCCGGACGGGCCCGACCTCGCGGAGGCGTACGGCGCGGGCGGGGTGATCGTGCTGTCGAGCACGGTCGAGGGCTTCCCGGTCGGTCTCGTCGAAGCCATGTTCTGCGGCCGGGCCACCGTCTCCACCGACGTGGGCGCGGTCGTCGAGGTCATCGGCGGCACCGGTCTGGTGGTGCCCCCGCGCAACCCCGGAGCGCTCGCGGACGCCTGCGTGGCGCTGCTGCGCGACCCCGAGCGCCGTGCGCGCCTGGGCGCGGCGGCGCGCGCCCGCGCACTCGAACTCTTCACCGTCGAACAGAACCTCGCGGCCTTTCGCGCCATCTACCTGGAGCTGATGTCGCGCACCCCGGTACGCCGCGAGGCGGACACGCTGGACGCCCACGGCGACCCCCTGCCGTTCGCCACCCCTCCGGAGGCGCACCTCCCCGGACCGTGGGCCCGGACGGGGGCGTGCCTCGGGGCGGCAGCGGCCGGAGCGACCGGGGAGGGAACGGAGTCCGGGGCGGGGAAGCGCTCGGACCGGGACCGGCTCCGGGGCCCGGCCACGGGGCCGGTCCCGGCCGCCGGCGGCATCCGGCTGCCGGACCGGTCCGGCGAGCCCGAGCCGCAGCACACACGGGGGCCGGAGCCCGAGGGCGTCTGCGCGGTCGCGGTGGGACCGGCGGGGAGCGGCGATGCGTGACCGGCCACCGAGCGACCGTCCCGGCCGCCCCGGTCCCGGAAGCGGCCCCGGCCGGGCAACCGGCTCCGACTCCGGCCCCGGCCGCCCCGGCCGGGCGACCGCCTTCGGCTCCGACGCCGCCTCCGACCTCGGCCCCGCAGCCCGTAGCCGTCCCGAAGGCGGGCCCCGTCCCGCACCCCGCCCCCGTCCCGACCACGTAACCCCCCGCGGCCCCGCGGCCCGCCCCGATCACGGAGACGTTCGATGACCCGTCCGGACGACCCGGCGACCCCCGCCGGCGCTGAGCGGCCCGTGTCCGCGCCGGAGCGGCCCGCGGAGATCGTGCCGCGCGGCACGGCGCGGCGGAACTCCGCCACCGCCCGCCGCGGTCCGGCCGACCCGGTGACGTCCCTGCTGCGCCACCACCGCGACCTGTGCAAACGGGCCGTGGACCCGCTGGAGATCGCCGCCGGTCTGGAGGCGCACGGCCTGACCGACCGCACCGCCGCCCGCTACCGCCACCGGGACGTCTTCGCCCTCGCCGAGGAGCTGTACGCCCGCATACCGCCCCGAGCCCACCGGCCCGCGCCGGACGGGCCGCCGCCCGGCCCGCCCGGACCCGGTCCCGGCACCGAGGCGTGGGCCGCCTGGACGCTGCTCGCGCTGCTCCCCGGAGCCGCCTGCCTGGCGACCGCCGGGGCGCTCCGGGTCACCGAGGGCGTCCTCGGGGACGGTACGCGGGCCCTCGTCACCGCCGTCGGCGCCCTGCTGGCCTGCCTGGCGCTCCGCGCCTGCCTGGGGCGCGGGCCCCTGCGCGCCCCTGAAGGAGCGGGACGCGCCGGGCTGTACGGCTGCTGGCTGCTGAGCTACGCGGTGTACGGCGAGGGACTGCTCGCCCAGGTCATGACGGGTGGGCCGGACGGTCCGTGGGGCGGTACCCCCGCCCCCCTGCTCGGCCTCGCCGCCGCGGTGGCCCCGGCAGCCTGGTGTGCTCACCTCTTCACCGTCCGCGCGCACCGCAAACTGGCCGGCAGCCGCGCCCTGGAGGAGTTCGGCGCGGGCGTGCGCCCGCTGCTGCTCGCCGCCGTGACCCTGTTCCTCGGCGCCCTGCTGCCCCTGCTGTACCTGGCCGACCTGGGCCTCGGCGGAGGCGGCACGACCGTCGCGGCGGTCGCCCTCGGGGTCCTGTTCTTCGTGGCCCGGCTGCTCGCCGCGCACGGGCTGCCGGAGCCCGGCACGGTCGCGCTCGCCGCGGCCTGCGCCGTCGAGGCCGCCGCCCCTTCCCTCGTCCTCTCCGCCCGGCTGCCCGGACTCGAACCCCTTGCCCAACCGGTGAACGCCGTCGTCTCGGCGGGCGGGACCGGGGCCGTGGCCGCCCTCGCCTGCGGCGCGGCCGCCCTCGGCCTGCTGCTGTACGCCTCCCTCGCGCTCTCACGGGCCTCCGCGCACACCCACACCGGGACCTGAGCCGCCGACACACCGACGTACCGACGTCCCGGCTCGCCCTCCCCGGAGCCCGCCCGACACGCACCACCGCCCCCCACCCACGAGCCGCTCCACCCGTTCCACCCGCTTCACTCCCGCGGAGCCGACGCCGCGGGCCTTCCCCCTCCGTACGACCTGCTGACCGACCTAGGAGAAACCCGCCATGACCCCCCAATCCCCCGCACCGGCAGTGAGCCGTCGGCACCGAGGCGGTGCGCGATGAGGGTGCTGCTGCTCGGAGCCAACGGATTCCTCGGCCGCTTCGTCGCCGACCGGCTGCTCGCCGACCCCGCCGTCCACCTCACGGCCCTCGGACGCGGCGACGACGCCGACGTCCGGTTCGACCTCGCGGGCGGCAGCCCCGGAGCGCTCACCCGCTTCCTGGACGCCGTCCACCCCGGAGTCGTCGTCAACTGCGCGGGCGCCACCCGCGGCGGCGCCCGTGACCTCACCCGCCACAACACCGTCGCCGTCGCCACCGTCTGCGAGGCCCTGCGCCGCAGCGGCTGCGGCGCCCGGCTCGTCCAGGTCGGCTGCGCCTCCGAGTACGGGCCCTCACAGCCCGGCTCCTCCACCGCCGAGGACGCGGTCCCGCGCCCCGGCGGCCCGTACGGCGTCAGCAAACTCGCCGCCACCGAACTCGTCCTCGGCTCCGGCCTCGACGCCGTCGTGCTGCGGGTCTTCTCCCCGGTCGGCCCCGGCACCCCGGCCGGCTCCCCGCTCGGCCGGCTCGCCGAGGCGATGCGTCGCGCCATGCAGGCGGGCGACGGCGAGCTGAAGCTCAGCGGGCTCGGCGTGCAGCGGGACTTCGTCGACGTACGGGACGTGGCGCGGGCCGTGCACGCCGCCTCGCTCTCCGCCGCGCAGGGCGTCGTCAACATCGGCACCGGGCGCGCCGTCCGGCTCCGCGACGCGGCCGCCGTCCTGGCGCGGGTCGCCGGTTACGCGGGCGCGCTCCACGAACTGGACGGGCCGCCCCCGCGCCTGCCCATCGGGGCACCGCGCACCTCCGCCGAGTCCGTCATGGAACACCTCTCCGCCACCCCGTCCCCGTACCCCGACGGCTGCGGCGCCTGGCAGCAGGCCGACGTCCGCACCGCGCGGGACCGGCTCGGCTGGCGGCCCCGGATCAACCTGGAGGAGTCCCTCGCGGACATCTGGATGGAGGCGGCGTGCCGTATCTGACCGCCCCCGCCGACGCCCGCCGCACCGCGGGGGGCGAACAGCTCGGCTTCGGTGTTCCGGGCTACGCCCACCCGCTGCTCGCCCCCGCCGAATGGGCCGAGCTGGCCCGCCCCGGCACGCCGCTCCACTGGGCCGTCCTCAACATCGCCGACGGTCCCGGCTCCCGGCCCGACCCGCACTGCCTGGAGGCGGCCGGCCGGCTGCGCAACGCCCGTGAGCGGGCCCTGCACGGTGAGGCCCCGGACGACAGCGTCCGGGCCTCAGGCGGCAGGCTGCTGGGCCATCTCGACCTGGCCCACGGCGAGCGGCCCTTCGACGAACTGGTCGCGGACGCCCGGTCGTTCATCGACTGGTACCGGATCGGCGGCTTCTACCTCGCCCGCTGCCCCGGCGAGCGGGCCGGGCTGCCCGCCGTCCGCCGGCTCACCGGCACGCTCCACGCGCTGCTCGCGGAGAGCGACAGCGCGGACGACGGGGGCCGGCTGGTGCTGGGCCACGGCTTCCAGCCGTACCCCGGATACGCGGAGGCGGCCGATCAACTGGTCACCTTCCAGGGGCACTGGACCGACTACCGCTGGTCGCAGGTGGCCGAGTGGACGGCCGACTACCCGCCGGAGCGGTTCGCCCACTTCGTGCACGGGGTCCCGCGCACCCATCTGGAGGAGGCCATGCGCATCGCCCGCTGGCAGGGGGCCGGGACGATCTTCTTCACGGACCGGGACGACCGGAACGGGCAAAGCGACCCATACGCGACCCTGCCCAGGTACTGGGACGAAATCGTCTCGCGGATCGGACCTGGTATCTCGGAATGAGAAGGGGCGTGGCAGTGTTACGGGGAGAACAACCGTACGTAGCCGACCGTAAGAGGCCGGTCCGCGTAAACTCCGACCACCTGCATTGTTGAGGTTCCTGTGTCGCTGCCACCCCTGGTCGAGCCAGCTGCTGAGCTCACCGTCGACGAGGTCCGCAGGTACTCCCGCCACCTGATCATCCCGGATGTCGGGATGGACGGACAGAAGCGTCTGAAGAACGCCAAGGTGCTGTGCGTCGGCGCCGGCGGCCTCGGTTCGCCGGCTCTGATGTACCTGGCCGCGGCCGGTGTCGGCACGCTGGGCATCATCGAGTTCGACGAGGTCGACGAGTCGAACCTGCAGCGTCAGATCATCCACAGCCAGGCCGACATCGGCCGCTCCAAGGCGCAGTCGGCCAGGGACTCGGTGCTGGGGATCAACCCGTACGTGAACGTGATCCTCCACGAGACGCGGCTCGAGGCCGAGAACGTGCTGGAGATCTTCGCGCAGTACGACCTGATCGTGGACGGCACGGACAACTTCGCCACCCGCTATCTCGTCAACGACGCCGCGGTGCTGCTGAACAAGCCGTACGTGTGGGGGTCGATCTACCGGTTCGACGGCCAGGCGTCCGTGTTCTGGTCCGAGCACGGGCCCTGCTACCGCTGCCTCTACCCGGAGCCCCCGCCGCCGGGCATGGTCCCCTCCTGCGCCGAGGGCGGCGTGCTCGGCGTGCTCTGCGCGTCGGTCGGCTCCATCCAGGTCACCGAGGCCATCAAGCTGCTCGCCGGCGTGGGCGACCCCCTGGTCGGCCGGCTGATGATCTACGACGCCCTGGAGATGCAGTACCGCCAGGTCAAGGTGCGCAAGGACCCCGACTGCGCGGTCTGCGGCGAGAACCCCACCGTCACCGAACTCATCGACTACGAGGCCTTCTGCGGCGTCGTCTCCGAGGAGGCCCAGGAGGCGGCGGCCGGAGCCACGATCACCCCCAAGCAGCTCAAGGAGTGGATCGACGGCGACGAGAAGATCGAGATCATCGACGTCCGCGAGCCGAACGAGTACGAGATCGTCTCGATCCCCGGCGCCAAGCTGATCCCGAAGAACGAGTTCCTCATGGGCACCGCCCTCCAGGACCTCCCGCAGGACAAGCGCATCGTCCTGCACTGCAAGACGGGCGTCCGCAGCGCCGAGGTCCTCGCGGTCCTCAAGTCCGCGGGCTTCGCCGACGCGGTGCACGTGGGCGGCGGCGTGATCGGCTGGGTCAACCAGATCGAGCCCGAGAAGCCGGTGTACTAGGCGCGCCCGGCAGTACGTACGGAAGGGGCCCGGACCGCACAGTGCGGTCCGGGCCCCTTCCGCGTGGCGGCCGCGGACGATGCCGCCGCGCGGGTCAGCCGCAGACCGTACCGGACCCGGGCGTCTTCCCGTCCACCAGGTAGTCGTCCACCGCGCGTTGCACACACGCGTCCTTGCTGTTGTACGCCCCGTGTCCCTCGCCCTTGTAGGTCAGCTCGACGCCGACGCCCTTGCCCAGCTTCTCCACCATCGCCTTCGCGCCCGCGTACGGGGTCGCCGGGTCGCCGGTGTTGCCGATGACCAGGATCGGGGCGGAGCCCGCGGCGCTGACGTCCGGGGTCTGCCAGGCGCCCGCGACCGGCCAGCCGGTGCAGCCCATCAGGCCCCAGCCCAGGTACTCCCCGAACAGCGGGGACGCCTTCCGGAAGGCGGGCAGCGCCGCCTTCGTCTGCTCCAGGGAGAAGCGCTCCTTGCTGTCGGCGCAGTTGATGGCGATGTTGGCGGCGTTGGAGTTGTCGTACCGTCCGTCCTCGGAGCGGCCGTTGAGCGAGTCGGCCAGTGCCAGCAGCAGCCCGCCGTCATCGCCGCCCGCCTCGTCCAGACCCTGCTCCAGCAGCGGCCAGGTCTCCTTGGAGTAGAGCGCGGACGCGATGCCGGTGGTGGCCAGCGTCTGCGTCAGCGCCCGGTCGCCGAGCCCGTCGACGGGCTGCTCCTCCAACGCGTCCAGCAGATCGGCGATGCCCTGCTCGACCTCCTGCTGGGTGGCTCCCGGCAGGGCGCAGTCGTCGCGTTCCGCGCAGTCCTTCGTGAAGTTGTCCAGGGCGAGCTGGAACCCCTCGGCCTGCCCGAGTGCGGACTGTTCGGTGTTCTTCGTGGGATCGACCACCGCGTCGAAGACGGCCCGGCCGACCTTGTCCGGGAAGAGGTGGGCGTACACGCCGCCCAGCTCGGTGCCGTACGAGATGCCGAAGTAGTGCAGCTTCTCGTCACCCAGCACCGTGCGCATCAGGTCCATGTCGCGGGCGGCGTTCGTCGTGCCCACGAAGGGGAGTTCCTTCCCGGAGTTGTCCTCGCAGTCCGCGATGTAGTCCTTCTGGCCCTGGACGAACTGCTTCTCCTCGGCCGCGTCGTCCGGGGTGGAGTCCTCCTGGTAGAAGGCGTCCAGCTGGGCGTCGTCCGCACACTCCACGCCCTCGCTGCGACCCACCCCGCGCGGGTCGAAGCTGACCAGGTCGTACCGGGTGCGGAGCTTGTCGTACTCGGTGCCGAACGCGGGCAGCGTTGCGACGCCGGACGCGCCGGGCCCGCCGAAGTTGAACACCAGCGAGCCGATCCGCCGCTTCCGGTCCTTGGCCTTCGCCCGGACCAGCGCCAGCTCGATCGTGCGGCCGTCCGGCTTCGCGTAGTCGAGGGGCACGTCCATGAAGGAGCACTCCCAGACCACGCCGCCGGGCAGCGGGGACGGCGACTCGCCGCCGCCCTGGGAGGTGTTCGGTGGCGGACACGGCGACCAGTCGAGCTTCTGCGAGGCCAGCTCGTCGGCGGTCGAGGACGGCGAGGCGGTCGAGGCCCCGGTCGGTGTCGAGCCGCCGTCCCCGTCGCCCTCGTCCGAACAGGCGGCCAGCGGCAGCAGCACGGTGGCGGTGGCGGCGAGGGCAGCGGCACGCAGCACGGGGGAAGTCCTCATGCCCCCATCGTGGGGCGGGCCGCCGGGGAGCGCGGCCGGGCGCGGTCCATGCGGGTGGCACCCCCCGCGTCCGCGCGCTCGGAGCCACCGTGTTCGCACGCGGGCCCGGACCGCCCTGCTCGAACGCGGGCCCCGACCACCGTGCTCGCGCGCGGACCCGGAGCCACCGCCCCTCGCCCGAGCCGTGCCGCCTTCGCGGACGCGCCGGTGCCACCGCCTTCACGCGGGCGGCGCGGCTACCGGCCCCGTACCCCCGCCCGGATCACAGTTCGCCCTTACGGGTGAGCTGGTTGAAGGCGAGCCACCCCGGCAGCACCGGCAGCCACAGCGTCATCACGCGGTACAGCAGCACCGCCGGCGCCGCGACCTCCTTCGGGAGCCCGACCGCGATCAGGCCCAGCGTCAGAGCCCCCTCGACCGCGCCCATGCCGCCGGGTGTCGGGGCGGCCGAGCCGAGCGCGTTCCCGGCGAGGAAGACCACCGCGATGCTCGCGTAGCTCAGCTGGGGGACGTCCGGACCGCTGAACGCCCGGATCGACGCGTCCAGGCAGAGCACGAACAAGCCGGTCAGCAGCAGCATGCCGCCGATGCCGGTGAGCAGCTTCTGCGGCCGCTGCACCACGTCCAGCATGCGCGGCACGACCCCGGCGAACAGCGACCGCACCCGCGTCACCACGAACTTCCGCAGGAACGGGATCGCCGTCACCACCAGCACCAGCACCGCGACCGTGAGCAGACCGGCGATGACGGTACGGGACGGGGTCAGCGAGTCCGGGGTCTTCTCCGTCCCCGTGAGATAGCCGAACAGCGCCAGCAGCATGATGTGGGCACCGAGCCCGAACAGCTGCGAGGCCCCGACGCTCGCCACCGCCAGACCGGGGCGCACCCCGGCGCGCTGGAGGAAGCGGGTGTTCAGCGCCACGCCCCCGACCGCGGCGGGCGCCACGATCTTCACGAACGAGCCGGCCACCTGCGCCTGCACGGTCTTCAGGAACGACACCCGCTCCGGCACGAAGCCCAGCAGGCTCATCGCCGCCGCCACGTAACTGAGGGCCGAGAAGCCGAGGGCGGCCGCCACCCAGCCCCATTCGGCCTGCTCCACGACCGTCCCGAAGTCGGCCTGGGTGACCTGCGAGATCAGGAAGTACGCGGCGATGGCCCCGGCGATGAAACTGAACAGGGTGCGCGGCTTGATCCGCTCCAGGCGGACCGGTTCGACCGGGGCCTGCGGGCGGATCAGCAGCACCTGACGGCGGATCTGGGCGAGCAGGTCCTCCTCGCGGGCTTCGTCCAGCGCCTCGTCGAGGGCGCGCTTCTCGGCCTGCTTCTCGTTCCGCAGCGTCTTGCGCTCCGCCTTGGCCTCCGCCTTCGCGTCCGCCTTGGACACCGCCCTGGACCCGGCACCGGTCCCTGCCTCACCGCCCGCCCGGCGGCTGTCGGCCCCGGCGTCCGCGCCCTGCCCGGCGGACGCCCCCGCAGCGGCTTCCACCTCGTCCAGCGCCTTGTCCTGCTTGGCGGTCCGGGACGCCTCCAGCGCCGCTTCCCGCTCGCGCTGCGAACGCTCGCGGGCGATCCGGCGCAGCGTGGCACGGGTGGAGCGGCTCAGCGCGATCGGCTGGAGCAGCGGCAGGCAGTCCGCCACCGCGTCCGGCCCGAGCACGGCCAGTGCCCCGGCGACCGAGCGCTCGGCGCCCACCCGCAGCCCCAGCGTCGTCAGCAGCTGGGCCACGTCCATCCGCAGCACCAGATCGCCGGCGGCGATCTCGCCGCCGCGCAGATCCGTCACGAACGCCCTGCCGGAACGGTCCACCAGGATGGCGTCACCGGTGAGTCTGCGGTGCGCGATCCGGCGCGACTGGAGGGCCTTCACCTGACGCCAGGCGCTGCGCACCAGGTCGTCGGTGATCTCCTCGTCCTCCAGCTGGTCCAGCGACCGGCCGCCGATGTGCTCGTAGACCAGCATCACCGCGTCCGGACCCAGTTCCGAGGTGGCGATCAGCTTGGGGGCGTTGGCTCCGGCGGCGATGGCCGCGTACGCGAGCAGCGCCTCCTGCTCCAGCGCCTGGCGCAGCGACTGGATGGAGCGCCGCTGGGTGAGCGTGCGCAGGGTGAGCCGTCGCCAGGCCCGGTAGAAGAACCCCTGGGCCTGCTGTTCCCGGTCGACGACGGTGACGTCCAGCGGCGGCCCGTCCTCCAGCGTGACCAGGTAGCGCCGCCCCCGGTCGCCCTGGTCGGCGTTGTCCTTGTCCGGTACGTCCTCGGCGCGCATCGCCGCGACCGGGCGGAAGCCCACGTGCCGCAGCCCCGCCATCAGGTGCTGGCCGGTGGGCCGGACGTTCGGCGAGCCGACCGCGTACAGCGTGCCGTAGGCCACCGTCCAGCCGATCAGCACGGTGAGGATGATCGAGAACGGTGTGGTGTACCCGCCGACCAGCATGGCGAACGCGTCGAGCAGCAGCACCACCCACAGCACCACGCGCCAGCGCGGCCGCCGCGCCATTCCGACCGCCGTCATGTACGCGATGACCGGCGCGAGATAGCCGTGCACCGGGTCGGTCAGCCCGCCGGACACCTGCTGCTGGGTCAGCGCGTCCTGGATGGAGCCGGGCGCGGTGCGCGAGACCCACAGGTCGGTGGCGAGCGTCACCCCGTGGGCGAGCACGGCGGCGAGGACTCCGTCCGCGATGCGCAGTCCGTCGCGTTTGATGAGGCGTTCGATGGCGAAGGCGACCGGCACCAGCAGCACCGCGATGCTGGACACCAGGCCGGCGATCTTGATCAGCAGATCGGGCGCCTGCTCGGTGCCCTTGGAGATGTCGTCCTCGAGGCCGGTGGTGGTGCCCTGCGCGAACGCCGCGATCGTGAACAGGACCGCGATCGCGAGCACCCCGATGAGCAGCCGCATCAGGTCGGAGGGACGGTGCACCCGCGCGGGGAGCAACGGCTCGTCCCCCGAGACGCGGTCGGACAGCGCGGCGTCGGCCGAGGAGAGCGTCGAACCCGTCAGGAGCCCGGTGGTGGACGCGGTGGGCCCGTCGTCACGGGGTGTCCCGGCGGACGGAGGGCCGGCGGAGCGGGGAGGACCGGGGGACGGGGCGGCCTCGGCATCGGGAGCCCCGGAGGGTCCGGGACCCCCGGAGGACCCGGAGCGATCGGAAGCGCCCCGGGGGCGCTCCCCGGCATCGGAGGCGTCCGCCGCCTTCGGTGGCTGCACGCCCTGCTCCTTCGTCGCCTCTGGTTCGTCTTCGTGTTCTGGTATCACCGGTCACCGCCCGCACGATGGTGGCACGGCCGGTGGCCGGAGGGAGGCATCAGGGTGCTTCGCACGCGCGCGGGATGCGCAACATACGCTCCTTTGCCCCCGCGCGCACCCTGTGTGCCGGGACGGGCACCGTTCCGGCCGGGCTGTCGGTGGCGTACGGCAGGATGGGACGGATGAGCCAGGACCAGACGGACGGGGGCGGCTCCGGCACCGCCCCGGCCGGTGCCGCGCCGCCGGAGTACGCGGAGCTGCCCGCCTACGCGGAGCGCGTCCTCGACGTGGCCGACCTCATCCCGCCCGGCCGGGTGATGACGTACGGCGACGTCGCGGAGTGGCTGGGCGAGGGCGGTCCCCGCCAGGTGGGCCGGGTCATGGCGCTGCACGGATCGGCGGTGCCGTGGTGGCGTGTCGTCCGTGCCGACGGGACCCTGCTCCCCGCCCACGAACTGCGGGCGCTGGAGCACTACCGCGCCGAGGGCACCCCGCTCCGCGAGGCGTCGCGCCACGCGGAAGGACACCTCCTGCGGCTCGACATGCGGCGCGCCCGCTGGGACGGAAGCGGCATGGATCCGGCCCTTGGCGGACCCGGTACGCCGTCGGGCGGCGGCGGACCCGATACGGATCAGCCGGCCGGACGGGGCGGTCGGGGCGGGGAAGCTCACATCTGACAGCTTCCGCCATCGGCCCCCGGCGGCAGCGGCCCGACGCGGCACGGAATCCGGCGGCGAACCGGGCGCGGGGCCCGAGAGGGACAGGGGCGGCGACCAGGGAGACAGCGGCGAAGGGAGCGGCGCCCCGTGGGACAGCGGCGAGGGCGACGGGGGCGGCGACCAGGGGGAGAGCGGTGAGGGGGACGGCGGACGTGACGAGAGACGCAGTGCGGTCGCCGCCCCCCGCGCCCCCGCTCGCGTAGCGTCGTCATCGCGCGGCATGCTCCGCCCCTCCTCTCCTCGTCCTCGGCCGACTCGAACCCCTTGTTCCTCACCAGTACACCCGCGTAACACCCACCAGGACCGGCGATCCACGTGAGTTCCTCCACCACCCGGCACAGTCCGCACCGTGAGTCACGGCCGCGGACCACCGGTGCGTACCGTCTGCTGCGCACGCCGCCGGGCTCCGTGGAACCCCCCCTCCTGGACGCAGGCCAGCGCGCGGTGGTTGATCACACCGACGGGCCGCTGCTGGTCCTCGCCGGGCCCGGCACCGGCAAGACCACCACCCTCGTGGAATCCGTCGCCGCACGGGTGGACCGCGGCGGTGACCCGGCCCGCATCCTCGTCCTCACCTTCAGCCGCAAGGCCGCCGTCGAACTGCGCGACCGGATGGCCGCCCGGCTCGGGGCGGCCCGCGGCCCGCAGGCCACCACGTTCCACTCGTACTGCTACGCCCTGGTCCGGGCCCACCAGGACGCCGACCTCTTCGCGGATCCCCTGCGGCTGCTCTCCGGGCCGGAGCAGGACGTCACCGTCCGCGAACTGCTCGCGGGCCAGGTCGACCTGGAGAAGGAGGGCCTGGCCCATGTCCGCTGGCCGGACGAGCTGCGCGCCTGCCTGACCACCCGCGGCTTCGCGGACGAGGTGCGCGCCGTGCTGGCCCGCAGCCGTGAGCTGGGGCTCGGCCCGGACGCGCTGGCCGCCTTCGCCCGCCGCACGGGCCGCCCGGACTGGACGGCGGCGGCCCAGTTCCTCGCGGAGTACCTCGACGTCCTGGACGCCCAGGGGGTCCTGGACTACGCCGAACTGGTGCACCGCGCGGTGCTGCTCGCGGAGCGCCCCGAGGTGGCTGCGGAGCTGGCCGACCGCTACGACGCGGTGTACGTGGACGAGTACCAGGACACCGACCCCGCCCAGGTGCGCCTGCTGCACGCGCTGGCCGGGAACCGGGGGCGCGAACGGCGCGTGCGGGCCGGGAACCAGGGGCGTGGAAGGGACACGTCCACCGGGAGCCGGGCGCGCGGGGAGGGCGCGTGGGCCGGGGGCCGGGGGCGCGGAGAGGGCGCGCGCGGCGGGCGGACGCTGATCGCCTTCGGCGACCCCGACCAGTCGATCTACACGTTCCGGGGCGCCGACGTGAACGGCATCCTCGACTTCCCGGACGCCTTCCGCCGGGTGGACGGCGACCCCGCGCCCGTGGCCGTCCTCACCACCTCGCGCCGCTCCGGGGCCGGGCTGCTCGCCGCGACCCGGCTGCTCACCCGCCGGATGCCGCTGAGCCGGCTGCCCGCCGACACGGTCCGCGCCCACCGCGAGCCGGCCGCCGTCCGGGAGGGGGGCTCCGTGGAGGCGTACACCTACCCGACCGCCTCCACGGAGCTGGAGAACATCGCGGACCTGCTGCGCCGCGCCCACCTGGAGGACGGGGTGCCGTGGCAGGAGATGGCCGTGCTGGTGCGGGCCGGGGGCCGCTCGCTGCCCGCCGTCCGTCGTGCCCTCACCTCCGCCGGGGTCCCGCTGGAGGTCGACGGCGACGATGTCGCGCTGCGCCACGAACCGGCCGTCGCCCCCCTGCTGACGGCCCTGCGCACGGTGGCCGAGGCAGCCCTGCACACCTCCCGCGCCGACGAGCCGGACCCGCGGGACGCCCTCGGAGCGGAGCCGGAGACCGGTACGCAGGGCCCGGCTGCCGACGAGGCAGTCCCCTACGCCGATGCGGCGAAACCGGCGGCCGACGAGCCGGTGTCCGAGGCCGGTACGGCGGGAACGGCGGCCGACGAGGCCGCACCCGAGGCCGACGGGACGGGCCCGGCGGCCGAGGCGGTGGAACCGGAGACGCACGAGACGGAGCCCCGGGCCGATGCGGCGCGGCCGGGCGACGAAGGGACCCGTCCCGTGACCCCGCCCTGGCTCGACACCGAGACCGCCCTCACCCTCCTCACCTCGCCGCTCGGCTCCATGGACGCCGCCGACCTGCGCCGCCTCGGCCGGGCCCTGCGCGACGAGGAACGCGCCGCCGGAATCCGGGTTCCCGCCCCCTCCGACGCGCTGCTGGCCCGCGCCCTGGCCGAGCCCGAACGCCTCGTCACCCACGACCCGGCGTACGCCCACGGAGCGCAGCGCCTCGGCGCGCTCCTGCGCAAGGCCCGCGAACTCCTCGAAGGCGGCGGTACCGCCGAGGAGGCCCTGTGGACCCTGTGGAACGGCACCCCGTGGCCCGGCCGCCTGGAACGGGCCGCTCTGCGCGGCGGCGCGGGCGGGCGCAACGCCGACCGCGACCTCGACGCGGTGTGCGCCCTGTTCGACACGGCCGCCCGCGCCGAGGAGCGCACCGGCGGACGCGGGGCGCTCAACTTCCTCGAAGAGGTCGACGCCCAGGACATCGCCGCCGACACGCTCTCCCGGCGGACCGCCCGCCCCGACGCCGTACGCCTGATGACCGCCCACCGCTCCAAGGGCCTGGAGTGGCGGCTCGTCGTCGTCGCCGGGGTCCAGGAAGGCGTCTGGCCCGACCTGCGCCGCCGGGGCTCGCTCCTGGAGGCGGACCGGATCGGCCGCGACGGACTCGCCGAACCCCTCACCCCCGGCGCCCTCCTCGCCGAGGAGCGCCGCCTCTTCTACGTCGCCGCCACCCGCGCCCGCGACCGCCTGGTCGTCACCGCGGTGAAGGCCCCCGCCGACGACGGCGACCAGCCCTCCCGCTTCCTCACCGAGCTGGGCGTCGAACCCCGCGACGTCACCGGCCGCCCCCGCCGCCCCCTCGCGGTCGCCGCGCTCGTCGCCGAACTGCGCGCCACCACCGTGGACCCGGCCGCCTCCGACGCGCTGCGCGAGGCCGCGGCCCAGCGGCTGGCCCGGCTCGCCGCGCTCACCGATGACGAGGGGCAGCCGCTGGTGCCCGCGGCCCACCCGTACCGCTGGTGGGGTCTGGACGAGCCGACCCGGTCCGCCGTCCCGCTGCGCGACCGCGACCAGCCCGTCACGCTCTCCGGCAGCGCGCTGGACCAGCTCGCCAACACCTGCGCCCTCCAGTGGTTCCTGGGCCGCGAGGTGAAGGCCGATGCCCCGGCCACCGCCGCCCAGGGGTTCGGCAACGTCGTCCACGTCCTCGCCGACGAGGTCGCCTCCGGCCGGACCCCCGCCGACCTGGACGTCCTCATGGAGCGGCTGGACTCCGTCTGGAACGGCCTCGCCTTCGACGCCCCCTGGAAGTCCGAGCAGGAGAAGGGCCAGGCCCGCGCCGCCCTGGAACGCTTCCTGCACTGGCACGTCCTGGACCGGGGCGGACGCATCCCTGCCGCCAGTGAGCACGACTTCGACGTGACGCTGGAGGCGGGGGAGTACGCCGTGCGCATCCGGGGCTCCATGGACCGGGTCGAACAGGACGCCGACGGCCGGGCGTACGTCGTCGACTTCAAGACCGGCAAGGGCGCGCCCACCAAGGAAGAGGTCGCCGCCCACCCCCAGCTCGCCGTCTACCAGCTCGCGGTCCGCGAGGGCGCGGTCGACGAGGTCTTCGACGGCCGGCGCCCCGAACCGGGCGGCGCCGAACTGGTCCAGCTCCGGCAGCCCGCCCCCAAGAAGGAGGGCGGCGACGCCTTCCCCAAGGTCCAGGCCCAGGAACCACTGGCCGGGGAGTGGGTGTCCGACCTCCTCGCCACTGCCGCCGGGAAGGTCCTGGACGAACGGTTCACGCCCACCACCGGCACCCACTGCGCCCACTGCGCCTTCCGCGCCTCGTGCAGCGCGCAGCCGGAAGGGCGGCAGGTGGTGGAGTAGCCCCGGCCGACCGGGCTGCCCCGGCCGACCGGCTGTCCGACTGCCTCAGCCGCCCCGGCCGCCCGGACGACCTCGGGCGGCCCGGCCGCCGCGCCGACCCGGCAGCGTCCGGGTCCGAGCGCGGGGGCCGGATGTCGGCGGGCCCGGTTACCGTTGTCCGGGTGTCCCCGCGCCTCACCGATCCCGAGCAGCTCAAGGAGCTCCTCGGGATCCCGTTCACCCCGGAGCAGACGGCCTGCATCACCGCGCCGCCCGCCCCGCAGGTGATCGTGGCCGGAGCCGGGTCCGGCAAGACCACGGTGATGGCCGCCCGCGTGGTCTGGCTGGTGGGCACCGGACAGGTCGCCCCCGAGCAGGTCCTCGGCCTCACCTTCACCAACAAGGCGGCGGGCGAGCTGGCCGAACGCGTCCGCAAGGCGCTGATCGCCGCCGGGGTCACCGACCCCGACGTCATCGACCCGGACAACCCTCCGGGTGAGCCCACCATCTCCACGTACCACGCCTTCGCCGGCCGCCTCCTCACCGAGCACGGCCTGCGCATCGGCCTGGAGCCGTCCACCCGCCTGCTGGCCGACGCCACCCGCTACCAGCTCGCGGCCAAGGTGCTGCGCGAGGCCCCCGGCTCGTACCCGGCGCTCACCCGGTCCTTTCCCACCCTGGTCAGCGATCTCCTGGCGCTCGACGCGGAGCTGTCCGAACACCTCGTACGCCCCGGCGCGCTGCACACGTACGACACCGAGCTGCTGCACGCCCTGGAAGGCGCGAAGCTCAGCAACGCCGACCTGCGCAAGATTCCCGAGACCGCCGAGGCCCGCCGCTCCCTCCTCGGCCTCACCGAGCGCTACCGGGCCGCCAAGCGCAGCCGCGACCTCCTGGACTTCGGTGACCAGATCGCCCTCTCCGCCGAGCTGGCGCTGACCCGGCCCGAGGTCGGGGCGATCCTGCGGGACGAGTTCCGGGTCGTCCTGCTCGACGAGTACCAGGACACCTCGGTCGCCCAGCGGCTGCTGCTCTCGGCGCTGTTCGGCGGCGGAGGCGGCGGAGGCAGCGGCGGCTCCGGCAACGGCACCGGTCCGGAGGCCGCGCCCACCGGACACGCGGTGACCGCCGTGGGCGACCCCTGCCAGGCGATCTACGGCTGGCGCGGCGCGTCCGTCGCCAACCTCGACGACTTCCCCGAGCACTTCCCGCACGCGGACGGCGCCCCCGCCACCCGCTACAGCCTCAGCGAGAACCGGCGCAGCGGCGGCCGCCTCCTCCAGCTCGCCAACGGCCTCGCCGAACCGCTGCGCGCGATGCACGAGGGCGTCGAGGCGCTGCGTCCCGCCCCCGGCGCCGAGCGCGACGGACTGGTCCGCTGCGCCCTGCTGAACACCCACGCCGAGGAGATCGACTGGCTCGCCGACTCCCTCGCCCACCTCGTGCGCACCGGCACCCCGCCCGGCGAGATCGCCGTCCTGTGCCGTACCGCCGGGGACTTCCCCGCGATCCAGGCGGCCCTGGTCGCGCGGGACATCCCGGTCGAGGTCGTCGGCCTCGCCGGACTGCTCCACCTGCCCGAGGTCGCGGACCTGGTGGCCGTCTGCGAGGTCCTCCAGGACCCCGGGGCCAACGCGTCCCTGGTCCGCCTCCTCACCGGACCGCGCTGGCGCATCGGTCCCCGTGACCTCGCACTCCTCGGCCGCCGGGCCCGCCTCCTGGTGCACCGGGCCGGCCGGACCGACGACGACGCCGACGCGGACCAGCGGCTCGCGGACGCGGTCGAGGGGACGGACCCGGCCGAGGTGATATCGCTCGCGGACGCGCTGGACACCTTCCTGGGCACCGGGGAGACCGCCGACGACGGGCTGCCGTTCTCCGCCGAGGCGCGGGTGCGCTTCGCCCGCCTCGCCCGTGAGCTGCGCGACCTGCGCCGCTCACTGGCCGACCCCCTGATGGACGTCCTGCACCGGGTCCTGGCCACCACCGGCCTGGAGGTCGAGCTGTCCGCCTCCCCGCAGGCGCTGGCCGCCCGCCGCCGCGAGACGCTCGGGAACTTCCTCGACACCGCCGCCCGGTTCGCCTCCCTGGACGGCGAGGCGTCGCTGCTCGCCTTCCTCGGCTTCCTGCGGACCGCCGCGCAGTACGAGAAGGGCCTCGACAACGCGCTGCCCGGCGGCGAGAACACCGTCAAGGTGCTCACCGCCCACAAGTCCAAGGGGCTGGAATGGGACGTCGTCGCCGTCCCCGGACTGGTCACCGGCCAGTTCCCCAGCGGCCGGTCCCGCGACGCCTGGACCGCCGGGGCCAAGGTGCTCCCGCACGCCCTGCGCGGCGACGCGGCGACGCTCCCGGCCCTGGACACGTACGACGCCCGGGGGGTCAAGGCGTTCAAGGCCGAGATGAAGGAGCACCAGCACACGGAGGAGTTGCGCCTCGGCTACGTCACCTTCACCCGCCCCCGCTCCCTGCTCTTCGGCTCCGGCCACTGGTGGGGCCCCTCCCAGAAGCGGACGCGCGGCCCGTCCGCCTTCCTGGAGGCGCTGTACGAGCACTGCGCGGCGGGGTACGGCGAGATCGAGGCGTGGGCGGACGAGCCCGCCGAGGACGAGGAGAACCCGGCCCTCGCGGAGCGCGACGCCGACCTCGCCTGGCCGCTCCCGCTCGACGCCGACGCCCTCGCCCGCCGCCGCGCCGCCCGCGACACGGTCCTGGCCCACCTGGAGCGGCAGGCCACCGGACCCCACGAAGAGGACGACGTACCGGCGTACGAGGACGAGCCGCCGGCCGACGAGCTCTGGGAGGACTGGGACGAGCTCCCCACCGAACGCCCCCCGGCCCCCCCGGAACCGGCGGACCCGGCCCCGCACATCCCCGCCGCCCGCCACCCGCAGGAGGAGCCGGCGGACCGGCTCACCCCCGAGGAGGCCCGCACCCTCGCCTCCTGGGACCGGGACCTGGATTCCCTCGCCGGGGAGCTGCGCCGCTCCCGCGCCACCGTGCGCGAGGTCGTCGTCCCCGCCTCGCTCTCCGCCACCCAGCTGCTGCGGCTGGCCGAGGACCCCGACGCCTTCGCCCGCGAGCTGGCCCGGCCGATGCCCCGCCCGCCGCAGCCCGCCGCCCGCCGGGGCACCCGGTTCCACGCCTGGGTGGAGTCCCGGTACGAGGAGGTGCCGCTGCCCATGCTCGGCCCCGACGACCTGCCCGGAGGCGACGGCAGCGACGCCGAGATCGCCGACGAGCGCGACCTCGCCGAGCTGAAGGAGGCGTTCGAACGCACCGTGTACGCCCGGCGCACGCCGTACCGCGTGGAGACCCCGTTCCAGATCACCCTGGCGGGCCGGGTGATCCGGGGCCGGATCGACGCCGTCTACCGCACGGGCGACCGCTACGAGATCGTCGACTGGAAGACCACCCGCCACCGCACCGCCGACCCGCTCCAGCTCGCCGTCTACCGGGTGGCCTGGGCGGAGCTGCACGATCTGCCGCTGGACGCGGTCACCGCCACCTTCCTCTACGTACGCACCGGGGAGACCGTCCAGCCGCGCGGGCTGCCCGGCCGGGCCGAGCTGGAGCGCATCCTGCTGGACGAACCGGCCCCCGAGGACGGTTAGGCTCAGGAGCATGAGCGAGACCCCGGACAGCGCCGTCCGTACGTACACCGAACAGCACCGCGCGGCCTTCCTCGACGACCTCGCGGAGTGGCTGCGCATCCCGTCCGTCTCCGCGCAGCCGGAGCACGCCGGGGACGTACGGCGCAGCGCCGAGTGGCTGAGCGCCAAGCTCCGGGAGACCGGCTTCCCGGTCACCGAGATCTGGGAGACCCCCGGCGCCCCGGCGGTCTTCGCCGAGTGGCCCAGCGAGGACCCGGACGCCCCGACGGTCCTGGTCTACGGCCACCACGACGTCCAGCCCGCCGCCCGCGCGGACGGCTGGGCCACCGAGCCGTTCGAGCCGGTGGTCCGCGACGGCCGGATGTACGGACGCGGCGCGGCCGACGACAAGGGCCAGGTGTTCTTCCACACCCTCGGGGTCCGCGCCCACCTCGCCGCGACCGGCCGCACCACCCCCGCCGTCACCCTCAAGCTGCTGATCGAGGGGGAGGAGGAGTCGGGCTCCCCGCACTTCCGCGCCCTGGCCGAGCAGCACGCCGCCCGGCTCGCCGCCGACGCGGTGATCGTCTCCGACACCGGCATGTGGGACGAGGACACCCCGACCGTCTGCACGGGCATGCGCGGTCTCGCGGAGTGCGAGATCCAGCTGTTCGGACCGGCCCAGGACATCCACTCCGGATCGTTCGGCGGAGCCGTCCCCAACCCCGCCACCGAGATCGCCCGCCTCGTCGCCGCCCTCCACGACGAGGACGGCCGGGTCGCGGTCCCCGGCTTCTACGACGGGGTCACCGAGCTCACCGCCACCGAACGGGCCCTCTTCGCCGAGCTGCCCTTCGACGAGGCGACCTGGCTGCGCACCGCCAGGTCGGGGGCCGCGTCCGGCGAGGCCGGGTACTCCACGCTGGAACGCGTCTGGGCCCGCCCCACCGCCGAGGTCAACGGCATCGGCGGCGGATACCAGGGCGCCGGAAGCAAGACGATCATCCCCTCCTCCGCCCTGGCGAAGATCAGCTTCCGGCTGGTCGACGGCCAGGACCCCGAGCGCGTCCAGGAGGCGGTCACCGCCTGGGTCGCCTCCCGCGTCCCGGCGGGCGTCCGGCACACCATCGCCTTCCAGCCCGCCACCCGCCCCTGCCTGACCCCGCTGGACCACCCCGCCCTCCAGGCCGTGGCCCGCGCGATGGGCCGCGCCTTCGGCCGGAAGATCCTCTTCACCCGCGAGGGAGGATCGGGCCCCGCCGCCGACCTCCGGGACGTGCTCGGCGCCCCCGTCCTCTTCCTCGGCATCTCCGTACCCTCCGACGGCTGGCACGCGCCCGACGAGAAGGTCGAGCTGGACCTCCTGCTGAAGGGCGTGGAGACGGCGGCGTACCTCTGGGACGAGCTGGCCACCGCACTGAGCTGAGTCCTCCGCACACCCTCCACGTACCTGTGCACACCCGATCCACCCAGGGGGAGTAGGAAGCACCTGTGAGCACCTTCGACAACGCCACCGCAGACCGCCCGATCGGCCTCACCGCGCCGAGCGGCATCGACCGCGCGGCCCACCACCGCCTCGACGAGGCGTGGCTGTCCGTGGCGTGGAGCCACCCGACGACCCGCGTCTTCGTCGTCTCCGGCGGCCAGGTGCTGATCGACGACACCCCCGACGGGGGCACCGAGATCGTCATGACCCCGGCCTTCGAGGCCCCGGTCACCGAGACCCACCGGTACTTCCTCGGCACCGACGAGACGGGCGTCAGCTACTTCGCCCTCCAGAAGGACTCGCTGCCCGGCCGCATGGACCAGTCGGCCCGCCCGGCCGGACTGCGCGAGGCCGGCCTCCTGCTCGGCCCCCGCGACGCGGGGCTCATGGTGCACGCCGTCGCCCTGGAGAACTGGCAGCGCCTGCACCGCTTCTGCTCGCGCTGCGGCGAGCGCACCGTCATCGCGGCGGCCGGGCACATCCGCCGCTGCCAGGCATGCGGGGCCGAGCACTACCCCCGTACCGACCCGGCGGTCATCATGCTGGTCACCGACGACCAGGACCGGGCCCTGCTGGGCCGGCAGGTGCACTGGCCGGAGGGGCGGTTCTCCACGCTCGCCGGGTTCGTCGAGCCGGGGGAGTCGATCGAGCAGTCCGTGGCCCGCGAGGTGTACGAGGAGGCCGGGATCACGGTCGGCGAGGTCGAGTACATCGCCAGCCAGCCGTGGCCGTTCCCCTCCAGCCTCATGCTCGGCTTCATGGCGCGGGCGACCTCCTTCGACATCCAGGTCGACGGAGAGGAGATCGAGGAGGCCCGCTGGTTCTCCCGCGAGGACCTCACCGCTGCCTTCGACTCCGGCGAGGTCATGCCCCCGTTCGGCATCTCGATCGCGGCCCGCCTGATCGAACTCTGGTACGGCAAGCCGCTCCCGAAGCCCGGCAGCGTGAAGCGGACCGCCTGAGCGCGGCCCCTTCGCCGTCCGAGCGCGGGCTTCCCGCCGGGAGCGCGGGCCCCGAGCGCGGGGTCCTGCGCGCCCCCCGGACGCACGGCTGCCCCCGGCGGTGCCGGGGGCAGCGGGGGCCGGGCGGCCGGATCAGGCGGCCAGCGCCTGCTTCACCTGGGCCAGCGACGGGTTCGTCATGACCGACTCGGTGCCCGAGGGGGACACGATCAGCAGCGTCGGGACCGTCTGGTTTCCGCCATTCGCCTTCTCGACGAAAGCGGCCGACTCCGGGTCGTGCTCGATGTTGACCTCGTTGTACGCGATGCCCTCACGGTCCATCTGGCTCTTCAGCCGGCGGCAGTAGCCGCACCAGGTGGTGCTGTACATCGTCACAGTGCCCGCCATGTCGCTGGCGCTCCTTCGTCTCGTCCGTACCGCTGCGCGGCCGGCAGCGTCACTCGCGGTACGGCCGCTGTCCACGGCCTTCCCGCACGGTTGGGGAACGTACGGGACGAGGCTCCCATTCCCCCGACGGGGGCAGCGGCGCCCGCGCACGGATCCTGGCCGGTCGTGGACCTTCCCGTACCGCCCGCGCCGACCTCCCGCACAGGCCCGTCCCGGTACGACGAATGCCTCACCCCTGTGGACAACCGCCGCTTCCGCCCCCGCGGACCTGGCAGCATGGCAGGGTGACAGCAGCAACGCACTCCACCCTCTTCCCGCAGGTTCCCGAGACCCCGGACGCCGTGCTCGACGGGCTCGACCCCGAGCAGCGCGAGGTGGCCCTCGCCCTGCACGGACCGGTGTGCGTGCTGGCCGGAGCCGGTACGGGCAAGACCCGCGCGATCACCCACCGCATCGCGTACGGGGTGCGCGCCGGCATCCTCCAGCCGGCCACCGTGCTCGCCGTCACCTTCACCAACCGGGCCGCCGGCGAGATGCGGGGCCGCCTCCGCCAGCTCGGCGCGACCGGTGTCCAGGCGCGGACCTTCCACTCCGCCGCGCTCCGGCAGCTCCAGTATTTCTGGCCGAAAGCAGTCGGTGGGGAACTGCCCCGGCTGCTGGAGCGGAAGGTGCAGCTGGTCTCCGAGGCGGCCGCCCGCTGCCAGATCCGGCTCGACCGGAACGAGCTGCGGGACGCCACCAGCGAGATCGAGTGGGCCAAGGTCACCCAGACCGTCCCGGCCGACTATCCGGCCGCCGTCGCCAAGGCCCTGCGGGACGCGCCCCGCGACCCGGCGGAGCTCTCCCAGATCTACTCCACGTACGAGCAGCTCAAGCGCGACCGTTCGGTGATCGACTTCGAGGACGTGCTGCTGCTCCTGGTCGGCATCCTCCAGGACCGGGCCGACATCGCGGACCATGTGCGCGGCCAGTACCAGCACTTCGTGGTCGACGAGTACCAGGACGTGAGCCCGCTCCAGCAGCGGCTGCTCGACCTCTGGGTCGGGGACCGGGACGACCTCTGCGTCGTCGGCGACGCCAGCCAGACGATCTACTCCTTCACCGGGGCCACCCCCGACCACCTGCTGAACTTCCGCACCCGCCACCCCGGCGCGACCGTCGTCAAGCTGGTCCGCGACTACCGCTCCACCCCCCAGGTCGTCCACCTGGCCAACGGTCTGCTGAGCCAGGCCAGCGGCCGGGCCGCCGACCACCGCCTGGAGCTGGTCTCGCAGCGCGACAAGGGCCCCGAGCCGGTCTACACGGAGTACGGCGACGAGCCCACCGAGGCCGAGTCCACCGCCCGCCGCATCCGCGACCTCATCGCCGCGGGCGTTCCGGCCGGAGAGATCGCCGTGCTCTACCGGGTCAACTCCCAGTCCGAGGTCTACGAGCAGGCCCTCGCCGACGCCGGGGTGCCCTACCAGCTGCGCGGCGCCGAGCGGTTCTTCGAGCGGGCCGAGGTCCGCGAGGCCGGCACCGCGCTGCGCGGCGCGGCCCGCGCCGGGGGCAACGACTCCCTGCTCGACGGGGCCGAGGACCTGGCCTCCCAGGTCCGGGCGGTGCTGTCCACGAAAGGCTGGACCACCCGGCCCCCTGCCGGTTCGGGCGCCGTGCGCGACCGCTGGGAGTCGCTGGCCGCGCTGGTCCGCCTGGCGGAGGACTTCGAGGCGGCCAGGCCGGGAGCGACCCTCACCGAACTGGTCCGGGAGCTGGACGAGCGGGCGGCTGCCCAGCACGCGCCCACCGTCCAGGGCGTCACGCTGGCCTCCCTGCACGCCGCGAAGGGCCTGGAGTGGGACGCCGTGTTCCTGGTCGGCCTGACCGAGGGCATGATGCCGATCGCCTACGCCAGGACCGACGAGCAGGTCGAGGAGGAACGCCGCCTGCTGTACGTCGGCATCACCCGCGCCCGCGTCCACCTCTCGCTGTCCTGGGCGCTCTCCCGGTCCCCGGGCGGCCGGGCGAGCCGTCGGCCCACCCGCTTCCTGAACGGGCTGCGTCCCGGCTCGGGGGCGGCGGGCGCGCGGGGCGGGGCCGGGGGCGGCGGAGGCATCGACCGGGGCACCGGCCGGGCCGGGGCGAACCGGGCGCCGGCGGTCGAGCGCAAGCCCAGGAGCCCGGTGCGGTGCCGGGTCTGCGGGCGGACGCTCACCGACGCCGGCGAGATGAAGCTGATGCGCTGCGAGGACTGCCCCTCGGACATGGACGAGGCGCTGTACGAGCGGCTGCACGACTGGCGCGCCGCCCAGGCGGCGCTGCTGGGCCAGCCCGACTACTGCGTGTTCACCGAGAAGACGCTCATGGCGATCGCCGAGACCGTCCCGTCCACCGCGGGCGAGCTCGTCGTCATCGCGGGCGTCGGCAACCGTAAGTTGAGCCGTTTCGGCACCGATGTCCTGGCCATCTGCGCAGGTGAGGCGGTTGGTGACGGGACCGAGGAAGGCTCCGGCGAGACCTGAGGAAAACTCGTCCAGAAAATAGTTTGCGCCCGCACCAGTCGTCACCATAGGTTCTTAACCACGGAAACAGCGGCTTCTCTGAAGCCCTGGGCCCGTGCTGTACTTAGCTGTACTCATCCGAATACGCAGGACCGGCCCCGGTCGGTCCCCCTAGACGCCGAGAGGAGGCGATTGAAGTGATCAGCATCATCGAAACCCAGAAAATGACCGATCTCTCGGTCGTCTCCGCCTGCTCGCTCGGCCTCACCCGCTCCTCGGCTGCCTCGCTTCACGCCACCGGTCTGTCCGGCGTCTCCGCCGTCCGTCCGTCGGCCCCCGCGAGCCTCCCCGTGACGCGGGAGCGTAATGAGCGACCGATCCAGGCACCGGCGGCAGTAGGAGTGAAGGCAGCGCAGGCTCAGGCCTATGCCTTTGCGGCAGCCGGTGCCGGATTCACGAAGCAGACGCAGCAGCACCACACGATGTGGGCCTTCCGTGGGCCTGAACCCTGGAGCGATCCAGCCTGATCCAGCATCAGGCCGGCGCCTTCAGGGCCGCGGAACCCCACTCGGGATCCGCGGCCCTTTTGTTTTGTCCGAACGGATGAGACGGAACGAAGGAGCCTCGGGACAAGCAGGACCTGGTACCAGCAGCCGCCAACCGGCCAACAGGCCGGCACGACCAGACGAGGACACCACCCACCGTGCCCATCGAGACGCACGCCCCGTCAGTACCGCTCACCGCCCCGATCTCGCCGCCCGGCTCCACGGAGGACTCCACCTTGACCCCGCTCACCACGCTCACCGCGCTCGACGACGCCATCGAGAACCTCGGCGTTCCGGTTCCCTGCCGCTCCTACGACCCGGAGGTCTTCTTCGCCGAGTCGCCCGCCGACGTCGAGTACGCCAAGTCCCTCTGCCGCACCTGCCCGCTCGTCGAGGCCTGCCTCGCCGGGGCGAAGGACCGCCGCGAGCCGTGGGGTGTCTGGGGCGGTGAGCTCTTCGTCCAGGGTGTCGTCGTCGCCCGCAAGCGGCCCCGTGGCCGTCCGCGCAAGAACCCGGTCGCAGCGTGACCGCGACCTGTGGGGTCCCCGCCCCCACACGCCGGCTGCGCATCGGAACGATCGACCACCCCCACACCCATGACCCTCGGAATCAGGCACCAATGAGCACCCCCACGAAGGAGCCGGTCGGCTCCGCCACCCCCGACGTCAGCATCATCGGCGCGAACGACTCGCGTCAGAACAGGACCCGCGAAATGCAACTCATCCCCGAAGCCCTGGCCCGTGCGCATATGCACGAGCGCTTGCGGGAGGCCCAGGACGACCGCCGGTCGGCCCGCCTGGTCACCGCCCGCCGGATGCAGCGCCGGGCGGAGCGCGCCTCGCTGCGCGCCCGCCGCGCGCTGGCCATGGCGGTCATGAACTGACCGCCCGCCCAACCCCACCGCGGGGCCGCCCGGACACGGGCGGCCCCGCGCTGCGTTCTGCCCCCGGCCGCCCGGTCACGGCGTTATCGTCGCCGGGTGGACGAGGAGACCGATCACCCCGAACAGCCCGACCGGGCCGAACAGCCCGCTCCCTCCGAGCGGCCCGGTAGGCCCGGCCTCTCCGAGGGGTCCGGCAGGTCCGAACACTCCGCTTCCCCCGAACAGCCCGCCGCGGGAAGCGTGGTGTGCGCCCGCTGCGGCACCGTCGCCGCCGGAGACACCGCCCCGCCCACCTGGCTCTGCTCCAGGGAGGACGGACGCCGCCTCGACTTCTGCGAGAGCTGCGCGCGCCTTCACATCCGCGCGATCGAGAGCCGCCTCGACTCCCTCTGGTGGTGACCGCCCGGACGCCGACGGTGGCCGCCGCCCTGGTGACCGGCCCGATCCCCCCTCCCGATCGGGCCGGTCTTCGAGCTGCGGGCCGGTTCTCAAGCTGTCCCTCAGAACTTCCTACGCCTCGACGGCGTCGCCCGCCCGCTCCGGATCGCCCTCCTCATCGGCGTACCCCGCGTCCACCGCGTCCAGGGCCTCCTCCTCCACGAGGAACCCTGGCAGCCACGCTTCGAGTTCGTCGCGCATCCGGACCGTCGCGCCGAGCTGGCACAGCACCCCGATCGTGCTCAGCGTCACCCGGTGTATCAGGACGTAGGACGGAGGAAGGTTCAGCTGCCTGCCGAGCTGATGGGCGGGGGAACGCAGGTCGGCTATCTGGGCCGCCTGTTCGCGGAGCCAGCCACGGGTGAAGGTGAACTCCTCCACCCGCGTCGGCTCGATGATCGGGAGCAGGTAGTCGAGCACCGCGTCCGGGTCCAGGTCGATCGACTCCTTCACGAAGCCCTCTTCGCGCAACAGCCGGTACACCCCTGCCGCGTCACCCTCCAGCGTCAGCCGCAAGGAGTCGCCGATGTTCCGCGGCAGCCCACCCGGAAGCCTGTCGACCGTGCCGAAGTCCAGCACCCCGAGCCGCCACGCATCCGCCGGATCACCCTCCTTCGCCGGCAGCAGCCGGAAGTTGCCCGGGTGCGGGTCGGCATGGAGCAGTCCGGTGCGCGCCGGTCCGGAGAAGAGGAAGCGGGCGAGCAACTGACCGGCACGGTTGCGCTGTTCCTCCGTCCCCTCCGCGATCACCTCGGAGAGCGGAATCCCGTCGATCCACTCCGTCACCAGCACCTGGTCGGACTGGTGCACCACCCGGGGGATCACCACATCCGGGTCGTCCGCGAACTCCGCCGCGTGCTCCTGCTGCGCCTGTGCCTCCAGTGCGTAGTCCAGCTCCTCCGAGACCCGCTCACGAAGCTCCTTGATCAGCGGCTTGATGTCCATCCCCGGAACCAGGGGTCCGAGCAGCCGGGCGAAACGGCTGAGCTGGGCGAGGTCGGAGAGCAGGGCCTCGCCCGCGCCCGGATACTGCACCTTCACGGCGACCTCACGGCCGTCGTGCCACACCGCCCGGTGCACCTGCCCGATCGAGGCGGCCGCCGCCGGTGTGTCCTCGAACTCCAGGAAGCAGTCCCGCCAGTCCTCGCCGATCCGCTCGGCGAGCACCCCGTGGACCGTGCGCGCGGGCAGCGGCGGCGCCGCCTCCTGGAGCTTGGTCAGCGCGGCGCGGTAGGGGCCGGCGACCTCCTCGGGCAGGGCCGATTCGAAGACCGACAGGGCCTGGCCCAACTTCATGGCCCCGCCCT
Source organism: Streptomyces sp. V2I9 (assembly GCF_030817475.1). NCBI lineage: Bacteria > Bacillati > Actinomycetota > Actinomycetes > Kitasatosporales > Streptomycetaceae > Streptomyces > Streptomyces sp. V2I9. The sequence continues at coordinate 4,716,300 of NZ_JAUSZJ010000002.1, forward strand.
TCAGCTCGCCCAGGGTCTTGAACAATTGGTCCGCCGTGCGCTGCTGCACCTCACGGGCGACCAGCTCGGCCGACTTCCCGCCGATGCGCTTGCCCAGACCCCAGGTAGCACGGCCGGCGAAGCCGAGCGGAAGCGCGGCCAGCTTGGCCGTACGCGTTACCGCCTTCCGGGGAAGATCAGACATGGTGCCCCTCCAGTTCCCAGACTGCCGTGCCGCTCCGGCCTTCGGAGTCACTCCGTCGATGGCGGTCACCCCGCCATTGTGTCCTGCGCCCGAACAGCGGTGGAGGGCCGATCCCGCTCAGTCGCTCCGGCCGCCCCGCAGGAGCAGTCCGCGTGCGGGCCGATGGGCTCGGAACGCCAGTCCAGCAGCGGCAGAGCAGCCTCCCACCGCGCCCCGGTGCTGGCAGGGAGGTCCCCATCCAGAAACGCCAGGGCATGGGCCGAGGCCAGCCCGGCGACCGCCGCCGCGAGCGCCAGGTCGCATGCGGGCACCGCGCCCCGCCTCCCGGAACGCCACTGCGCCAGCATCCGGGGCCACTGCGGATCCCGGTCCGCACGGTGCAGTTCCAGGCACCCCGCGCAGCCGGTGCCTCCGGGCAGGACGAGCGGGCCGACCACCCCGGTGGCCTCGATCACCCCCGCGTAGAGATGAGGTGTACCCGACGCGATCCAGGGGGCGGCCGTATCGGCGGCGGGCGCGTACACCGCCAGCCCGTCCCGTGGCGCGACGACGATCAGAGACACGGCGGGCTCCCCGGCGCCCGCCGCCCGGCCGAGCCCCATCCCGGTCCGCGCCCCCGGCGCGCCCGAGCCCGACACGCCCACCCCTGACGCGGCCGTACCCGCCACTCCTGACCCCGGCGCTCCCGACCCGGACGCGCCCATCCTCCACGACCGCGACGCCCCCACCTCCGACATCCCCGGCACCCCTGGCATCACCGTCTCCACGTCGGGCTTCTCCTCCCGGACCACCCCGGCCTCGCCCGTCCTCCGGCGGGGTCCGGGTCCGGGTGCCGAACGGCGGACGAGGCGGCGGGCCGCCACATCGCGCCGTTCCCCCACGGCCGCCGGGGGAAGGCCCCCGGGCGCCACGTCCCAGAGCTCCGTCCGGCCCCCGTCGAGCACGTCCACCCGCCCCACCCCCGCACCGGACAGCACCGAGGCGATGGACGCCCCGACCCGTCCCGCCCCCCTGACCTGGACCCGCATCTGCCGCCGGGCCGCCATCCGGCGCAGCCCGCCACCGGGCTCGGGCCGTACCACCGACAGGGAGGCCACGTCGGGGCGCTGGCGGTCCATCACCTCGGCCCGACGGCGCAGCACATCGGCTTCCGGGCCCGCCGCCCTCGGATCGTCGAGGAGCCCGGCCTCCGTCAACCGGCGGAGCAGTACATCGACGTGATGCTCCGACAGGTCCAGTGCGCGAGCCTCCTCGTGCAGCAGCGGCAGGCCGCGCGTACCGTCGAGCAGTTCCAGGAAGCTCCCCGTGGCAAGGTCCACCGGACCCAGTGCCACGGCATGCGCGGGCGTCACACCGAACTGCACGGTGTTCCGTCCACGCCAGGCGCGACGCAGCGCGGGCTTCAGCATCGGATACATGACTCTCCCCCGAGTGGTGTCATGGCCACGGGCGCACCCGCAGGTCCGGTGATCCACACGGCATTCCGCGGGACCACTGCCAGAATGAGGGCCCGTGCCGAACCGTGCTCGGAGTTGTCCACAGGCGCGGTCTGCTTATCGCTTTTATCGCGCAATCGGTGGACCGACCCGGAATGGCTCCACCACGGAAAGTCACGGAATGGCTCCACCGTGACTCGCCCCATAAGGGCTCCACCGCCGAGCGCCGTGGAGCCGTTGCGAGGCGGGACTTCTTCCGTGGACAGCGGGTACCGTCGAGGCGTGCCTGCCGACCCGTTGCCCGGCCTCGCCGGAGAGATCCCCACCCGCGGCCCCGGAGGCTCCGCGCGCGGTGCGGGTGCGGAGGGCTACCCGCCCCGTGGCGCCGCCACGAGCGCGGTCGAGGTCCGCAGGAGCACCCGGCGCAGGAAATCCGTCTCCGCCTACCGGGAGGGTGACCGCACGATCGTGCTCATCCCCGCCCGGATGTCGCAGGCGGAGGAACGGCGCTGGGTGGGCGTGATGCTGGACAAGCTGGCCGCCCGGGAAAGCAGGCGCGTGCCGGGCGACACCGAGCTGTCGGAGCGTGCCGCGCGGTTGTCCGCCCAGTATTTCGAGGGCCGCGCCCGGCCCGTATCGGTGCGCTGGGTGACCAACCAGAACACCCGCTGGGGCTCGTGCACCCCGGCCGAGGGCAGCATCAGGCTCTCGCACCGGCTGCACGGCATGCCGGAGTACGTCATCGACTACGTGCTCCTCCACGAACTGGCCCATCTGCTCGTTCCGGGGCACGGTCCGGAGTTCTGGCGGCTGCTGGAGGCGTACCCGCGCACCGAGCGCGCTCGGGGCTATCTGGAGGGTGTGGTGGCGGCCGGCCGGCTGCCCCACCCGCCCGCCGCCCGCGAGGAGTGACCGAGCCCCTTCGCGTTCGCCGATTCTGTACCGGGTGTGTACCGACTTGGTCCGATGTCGTTGTTTGCGGTTAGCCTGACGCGACGCATTTACCTTCGGGATGGGGGACGGTCGTTACGCATGGCCAGGGAATTTCAACGCGGCCACAAGGCCAAGATCAGTGATCTCACGGCAGGGACGGATCTGTACGTAGGTGTGCAGATCGCGGCTCCGGGGCTGACTTTCGACATCAGCTGCTTCGGCCTCGACGCCAACGAGCAGCTCTCCGACGACCGGTATTTCATCTTCTTCAACCAGCCGAAATCGCCCGAGGAGTCCATCCAGCTCCTTGGTGCGCAGTCCGGTGACACCGAGTCCTTCCGCGTCACGCTCGACCGCGTTCCGGCGACCATCCAGAAGCTCTCCTTCACCGCGACGCTCGACGGCGCGGGGCAGATGTCCCAGATCGGTCCGGGGTACATCCGGATCGTCGCGGGCGGCGAGGAGGTGGTGCGGTACTCCTTCACCGGATCGGAGTTCACCACCGAGCGCGCGGTGATGCTCGGCGACTTCTACCTGAAGGACGTCTGGCGTTTCGCCGCCGTCGGCCAGGGTTTCGACGGCGGTCTCGAAGCGCTCCTGAAGAACTTCGGCGGCGAGGTCGCCGAGGAGGCGCCTTCCGCCGCGGCCCCCGCCGCCGCACCGGGCTTCGCCCCGCCGGCCCAGGCCGACGCGCCCCCGACCTTCGGTGCGCCGGCCGCCCAGCAGCCCGCCCCGTCCTTCGGTGCCCCGTCCGCGCCCCAGGCCCAGCAGCCCGCCCCGTCCTTCGGCGCCCCGGCCGCACCCACGCCGCCGCCCGCGCCTCAGCAGCCGGTCCACGCGGCGCCGACGCTCGCGGCCCCGACGGCTCCCCAGGCGCCGCAGCCTCCCGTGACCCCGTCACCGTACGGGCAGCCGCAGCAGCCGCAGTTCGGCCAGGCCCCCGGCCAGGGCGCCCCGCCCGCCGCGCCCTTCGGTCAGCAGCCCCCCGCCTTCGGCCAGCAGCCCCCCGCCGCCTACGGTCAGCCCGCCCCGTCCCCGTACGGTCAGCAGCCCCCGGGCGCTCCGCAGGGTGTTCCCCAGGGCGTGCCGGCTGCGGGCGCCGGGCTCCTGGCGGCCTTGCAGCCGTACAAGGAGACCGCGACCGGCCAGCGGTGGACCCCGCAGAACCAGCAGCTCATGCGGGTCGACCTGACCATGGGCGGAGCTGGGGTGCTGGCCCGCCAGGGCAGCATGGTGATGTACCAGGGCAAGGTGGACTTCGGCTACAAGAGCGCCGGTTTCGTCGGCCGGGCCGTGGGGAACGCCACCGGCCAGGAGATGCAGCTGATGCGCTGTACCGGCCGTGGCCAGGTCTTCCTCGCCGAGGAGGGTTCGCATCTGCACCCGATCGAGCTGCAGGGCGACGCCATCTGCGTCTCCGCCGAGAGCGTCCTCGCCTTCGACGAGTCCCTCCAGTACGAGGTCCGCCGGGTCGAGGGACACGGCATCCCCGGCGGCGCGCTGTTCACCATGCAGTTCCACGGCACCGGCACGGTGGTCGTGAAGACGCACGGCACCCCGGTCGTCCTGCCGGTCACGCCCACCACGTTCGCCGACTGCAACGCCGTCGTCGCCTGGTCGGCCGCCTCCCAGGTGATCGTCTCCAGCCAGGTCCGGCTGCGCCGCAACGCCTACCCCGGCCACAGCGGGGAGACCGTGAACCTCCAGTTCCGGGGAGCCCCCGGCAACTTCATCGTCGTCCAGCCCTACGAGGTCTGAGGGAGCCCGTCATGAACCAGCAACTCGCGGGCTACGCCCCGACCCCCGTCACGGCCCGGATGGAGAACCACGGCAAGACCATGCTCAAGGTCGCCATGGCCTCCGGGCAGGACCTGTTCGCGCGCACCGGCTCGATGGTCGCGTACGAGGGCTTCATCCAGTACGAGCCCAACCCGCCCGCCGTCCGGCAGATCGCCTCCCAGTGGATCACCGGCGAGGGCGCCCCCGTCATGAAGTGCTCCGGGGACGGGCTGCTCTACCTCGCCGACTACGGCGCCGACGTGGTCGTCATCAACCTCGACAACGACTCCATCTCGGTCAACGGCACCAACCTCCTCGCCTTCGACGCCCACCTCACCTGGGGCGTCGAGAAGGTCAAGGGGATGGCCAAGTTCGCCGGACAGGGCCTGTGGAACGTCGTCGTCCAGGGCACCGGATGGGTCGCCATCACCTCGCGGGGCACCCCGATCGTCGTCGACTGCGGACGCGGCGAGGACGAGACGTACGTCGACCCGGACGCGCTCGTCGCCTGGTCCCCGAACCTCAAGGTGAAGGGCAAGCGCAGCTTCAAGGCCGGCTCGCTGATCGGCCGTGGCAGCGGCGAGGCGTACCAGATGGCCTTCTCCGGCCAGGGCATCGTCGTCGTCCAGCCGAGCGAGGACAGCACGGACCGCCTGCGGATCCGGAACTGACGGGGAGGGAGTCCACATCATGCAGAGTCCGCTTTTCAGCTACACCGAGCAGCAGAGCCAGGACCGGTACGCGATCCAGAACCCGCAGCTCCTGCGGGTGGCGCTGACCGGTCATGACGACGTCCTCGCCCGCAAGGGCGCAATGGTCGCCTACCAGGGCCTGATGGACTTCGACGGCGAATACCAGTCCCAGGGACAGCGACGCGCTCGCGCGCGCACCGGCGAGGGCCTCGACCTGATGCGCGTGTCCGGGCAGGGCACCGTCTACCTCGCCAACCTCGCCCAGTACATCCACGTCGTGGACGTCGACCGCGAGGGGATGACGGTGGACAGCTCCTACGTCCTCGCGCTCGACTCCTCGCTGCACACCGAGGTCATCGCGGTGGACAGCCAGTACGGGATCTCCGGCAGCGGCAAGTACCAGCTCAACATCTCCGGCACGGGCAAGGTCGCCCTGATGACCTCGGGCCAGCCGCTGATGATGCAGGTCACGCCCGACAAATACGTCAATGTGGACGCGGACGCGATCGTCGCCTGGTCCAGCTCCCTGCGCGTGCAGATGCAGGCCCAGACGCACTCCTCGGGCGTCTTCCGGCGTCGCGGCAACACGGGGGAGGGCTGGGAGCTGAGCTTCCTCGGCCAGGGCTTCGCGCTGGTCCAGCCGAGTGAGGTCATGCCCCCGCAGAACGCCCAGATCGGCCAGGGCGCCCGCGCCCAGTTCGGCATGGGCCAGCAGGGCTCCCACGGTCAGAACCAGAACAACGCCTGGAACTGACCGGCACCAGCAGAACGCAGCGGTAAGGGGCGGCCTCTTTTGAGGCCGCCCCTTACGCATGTCCGTCCTGGCCGTCGCTACAGCCGGGCCCGCGTCGCCTCCAGCAGCCGTACGACGGAGGCGTCGGCCACGCCGGGCACGTCCTCGTACGCGAACCAGCGCAGCTCCAGCGACTCCTCGCTGATCCGCTCGGCCGCTCCGGCCGGGGCCAGCGCCGCGTACTGGACGTCCAGGTGCCAGTTGCACGGGGACGGGATCGGATGCCGGTCCAGCCGGACGGGCCCGCCGGGCAGCAGGGCCAGCCCTGTCACCCCGGACTCCTCGGTGGCCTCGCGGAGCGCCGCCGCCTCCAGGGAGGTGTCCTCCGGCTCGCAGTGGCCGCCCATCTGGAGCCACATCCGCAGCTTCCGGTGCAGCGTCAGCAGCACCTTCTCCCGCGACGGGTCGATCACCAGGGCGCTGGCCGTCACATGCCCGGCCCCGCACGCCTTCCACATGCCGTCGTCGTGCGCGGCCAGATGATCCAGGTAGACCCGGCGCAGCTCCGCCTGGTCACCGGCCGCGTCCGCGGGGGCGTACCCCTTCAGTACGAGGACGGCGTCGTCGTGCAGGGTCACCGGTCGCGGCCGTCCTTGCCCTCGTCCGCGGCCTCCCCGCCGCCGTCCTCGTCCTCGCCCTCGGCGGGCTTCGGCTTCTCCGGCGCGGACGTGGCCGAGCCCTGAGCCGCCTCGCCGAGCATCTTGTCCAGCTCGGAGAAGTCGGCCTGCTCGTGGTGGACGAAGCCGTCCGGGTCGTCCAGGTCGCCCGCGGTCGGCAGCATGTCCGGGTGGGCCCAGAGCGCGTCCCGGCCCTCCAGACCCCGCGCGTCCGTGAGCGAGGCCCACAGGCGCGACGCGTCCCGCAGCCGGCGCGGGCGCAGCTGGAGCCCGATGAGCGTGGCGAACGTCTGCTCGGCCGGACCGCCGGAGGCGCGACGCCTGCGCATCGTCTCGCGCAGCGCGTCCGACGAGGTCAGCCGGGACTTCGCGGCCTCGTGGACCACCGCGTCCACCCAGCCCTCCACCAGCGCGAGGGCCGTCTCCAGCCGCGCCAGGGACGCCTTCTGCTCGGGCGTGTCCTCGGGCTGGAACATGCCCTGCTGAAGGGCGTCCTGCAACTGCTCCGGCTGCGAGGGGTCGAACTGGCCGACGACGTCCTCCAGCTTGCTGGTGTCGACCTTGATCCCGCGGGCGTACGCCTCGACCGCGCCGAACAGATGCGACCGCAGCCACGGCACATGGGCGAAGAGCCGCTGGTGGGCGGCCTCGCGCAGGGCCAGATACAGCCGGACCTCGTCCTGCGGGACGCTGAGGTCCTTGCCGAACTTCTCCACGTTCAGCGGGAGGAGCGCGGCCTTGCCCGCGGGGCCCAGGGGCAGCCCGATGTCGGTGGAACCGACCACCTCACCGGCCAGCGTGCCCACGGCCTGCCCGATCTGCTGGCCGAACATGGCGCCGCCCATGGACCGCATCATGCCGATCAGCGGGCCCGCCATGGCCTGCATCTCCTCGGGCAGCACATCGCCCATCGCCAGGCCCACCCGCTCGGCCACCGGGTCGACCAGCTGCCGCCAGGCGGGCAGTGATGCCTCCACCCACTCCGCGCGGCTCCACGCCACGGTGGAGACCGAACCGGAGGGCATCGAGGTGACGCCGTCCAGCCAGAGGTCCGCCAGCCGCAGCGCCTCGTCGACCGCCGTGCGCTCGGACGGGCCGACACTGGCGTCCTTGGAACCGTCCGGCGTGCCCTGCGAGACCGTCTGGCGGGCGATCTGCTTGGCCATGTCCCAGTTCACGGGACCGCCCTCGTAGCTCAGCATCTGACCGAGCTGCTGGAAGGCGGCGCCGAGATCGTTCGGGTTCATCGAGCCGAACATCGCGGCGAACGGGTTGTCCCCGCCCGCTCCCGGCCCGAATCCGAACGGGTTTCCGGGCCCGCCCGCGCTCTGCCCACCTTCGGTGGGGTCCTTCTTCTTGCCCTCGTCGCCGTTCTCCGGCTCCTCCGGCGGAAGGCCGAATCCGAATGGGGTGTCACTCACGGGTTTCCTCGGCTCGTAGGGCCGCCGGCTCGAACCGGCGGCGACTGCCCGACATCACCACCCAGCGTAGACACCACGCCCGCTTCGGGCCTCAGTGCTCCGCCGGCTCCCGGCCTGCGGCAGGATGGACGCCACCTGGTACGTACGCGTCACGTCGGGTACGTACTGAAGACAACCGCTGGAGACGCCCGGTGAGTTCCCCAGATCCGCAGGTTCGCGCAGCGCGAAACCTGACCGACCCCTCGCCCGCGAGCACACCCGAAGAGAAGCGCCCCGGGAACCGCAGACACCGGGGCCCCGTCGTCGCGGTGACCGGCGCCGCCACGGGCATCGGCGAACTGCTGACCGCCCACCTCGCGGCCTCCGACGAGATCAAGCAGGTCATCGCCATCGACGAGCGCCGGGGCGAGGTCTCCGAGGCCACCTGGCACATCCTGGACGTCCGCGACCCGGCCATCGCCGAGAAGCTGCGCGGTGCGGACGTCGTCGTGCACCTCGCCCTCGATCTCGACCTGGAGACCGACCCGGCCGCCCGCACCGCGTACAACGTACGCGGCACGCAGACCGTGCTCACCGCGGCGGCCGCCGCCGGGGTCCACCGGGTCGTGCTGTGCACCTCGGCGATGGTCTACGGGGCCCTCCCGGACAACGATGTTCCGCTCTCCGAGGACGCGGAACTGCGCGCCACCGCGGAGGCCACCGGCGTCGGCGACCTCCTGGAGATCGAGCGGCTCGGCCGACGTGCCCCGCGTGCCCACCCCGGCCTCAACGTCACCGTCGTGCGCCCCACCGTCCTGGTCGGCGGCACCGACACCGCGCTGACCCGCTACTTCGAGTCCCCGCGCCTCCTGGTCGTCGCCGGATCACGCCCCACCTGGCAGTTCTGCCACGTCGAGGACCTGGTGACGGCACTGGAGTACGCCGCCCTGGAGAAGATCGACGGCGAGTTCGCGGTCGGCTGCGACGGCTGGCTGGAGCAGGACGAGGTCGAGGAACTCAGCGGCGTGCGCCGGATGGAGCTGCCCTCCGCCGTCGCGCTCGGCGCCGCGGCCCGGCTCCACCGGATCGGCCTCACCCCGTCCCCGGCGGGCGACCTGGCGTACACGATGCACCCCTGGGTCGTCAGCGTCAGCCGGCTGCACGACGCGGGATGGCGCCCGAAGTGGACGAACGAGGACGTGCTCGGAGCCCTCCTCGAAGAGGTCGAGGGTCGGCACACGGTCGCCGGACGCCGCCTCGGCCGCAAGGACGCCACCGCGGCCGGAGCCGCCGGAGCCACGGTCGCCCTGCTCGGCGCCGCCGCCGTCGTCCGCCGTGCCCGCAAGGCCCGCCGCCGCATCTGAACGCTCCCGCGACCCTGTAGAAGACTCCAAACGGGTCGACCCGCCGCCGGTGGAAGAGGCAATTCCAGGTTGTCGGAGCCGTACGGCACGATGGGAGCATGGCACCCACCCACGACCACCCCGGCGAGCACGCGGCGGCCGACCCCCTCCGGCTGCTGGCGATCCGGGACACCCCGCTCTCCGTCGACGAGGTGTTCCGCGCCGTCGGCGACGACGCGGCGGGCGGCATCGCGCTCTTCGTCGGCACCGTGCGCAACCACGACGGCGGGCAGGACGTCGGCGCCCTCGGCTACTCCTGCCACCCCTCCGCCGAGGCCGAGCTGCGCCGGGTGGCGGAGAAGGTCGTCGCCGACTTCCCCGTCCGCGCACTGGCGGCCGTCCACCGAGTGGGTGAACTGGAGGTGGGCGACCTGGCCGTCGTCGTCGCCGTCGCCTGCCCGCACCGCGCCGAGGCGTTCGACGCCTGCCGCAAGCTCATCGACGACCTCAAGCACGAGGTTCCGATCTGGAAGCACCAGCGGTTCTCGGACGGGACGGAGGAGTGGGTCGGAGCCTGCTGATCGCAAACCGTACGGAGGCGCATCAGCCCCGATTTGCGTAACCGCACCCCCGCCATGAGCGTTGGTCTTCCGGATCGTTAATCTGCTGATCGGGGTACCCGGTCGCTCATGGGTAGGGAGGTCGTGATGGCGGCACTCGCTTGGCTGTTGATTCCCGTTATCGCCGCGGTCGGCGGCGCGATATGGGCGGGTTGGGCTGCCCGCAACCGCACGACCGGCGATGTCACCGAACTCGCCGGCTACGCCCGTTTCCGTGACGCGATGGCGAAATCGCACTCCGGTTCCGAGGCCGCCTGAGACCGGCGCACGCCGCGTGACCGCCTTCCGCAGCGTTCCGGTCGCCCCGTACGGACCGGCCCCGGCGGTGCACTGACAGGCCCTTCCCGTACTGTCGTTCCATGCCACGCCGCACCGCGACGATGCTCGCCTCCACTCTCGTCCTCATCGCGCTGCTCTGCGCAGGCGTGCTGATCACCGTGCCGTACTCGGAGATGTCTCCCGGACCGACGGTGAACACCCTGGGCGACGCGCGCGGCGAGCCCGTCCTGCAGATCTCCGGTCGCAAGACGTACCCGGCTTCCGGGCATCTCAACATGACGACCGTCCGCGTCACCGGCGCGGAGTACCGGATGAACATCGCCGAGGCCGTCTACGGCTGGCTGACCCACGACAGCGTCGTGGTGCCGCACGACACGCTCTACCCGGACGGCAAGACCGAGGAGCAGTCCACCCAGGAGAATGCCGAGGAGTTCAGCCAGTCCCAGGAGAGCGCCAAGGTGGCGGCCCTGAAGCAGCTGGACATCCCGGTCGCCACCCAGGTCGTGGTCTCCACCGTGGTCAAGGGCAGCCCCTCCGAGGGCAAGCTGCACGCGGGTGACGTGATCAAGGCCGTCGACGGCACCGCGGTCGAGGAGCCCGGCGACGTGGCGAAGCTCGTCACCGAGCACCGTCCCGGTGAGAACGTCACCTTCACCATCGTTCCGGCGAAGGAGGCCGCCGCCGCCGAGAAGGCCGGCCGCGCCCCCGAGGGCGGCGAGAAGATCACCGTCAGGACGGTGAAGGCCCCGGCCGCCGAGGGCGACGGCGAGGAGGGCGGCAAGGACCGGGCGATCGTCGGCATCAGGGCCGGAACCGACCACACGTTCCCGTTCGAGATCGACATCAAGCTCGCCGACGTCGGGGGCCCGAGCGCCGGACTGATGTTCTCGCTGGGCATCATCGACAAGCTCACTCCGGGCGACCTGACCGGCGGCAGGTTCGTCGCGGGCACCGGCACCATCGACGACGCGGGCAAGGTCGGCCCGATCGGCGGTATCAACATGAAGCTGGTCGGCGCCCGCGAGGCCGGGGCCCGCTACTTCCTCACCCCCGACGAGAACTGCGCCTCGGCCGCGGCCGACACGCCGGACGGGCTCACCCTCGTCCGGGTCAGGACCATCGAGGACGCCACGAAGTCGATGGAGCGGATCCGCACGGGGAAGCCCGCCGGGCTGCCGAGCTGTTCGACCGGCTGACGGACGCGCCGCCCGGGGCCCGCGGAGGGCTCCCGGGCAGCCGCCGGATCAGGACTCGAACGTCGCCGCGAGCGCCTCGGCGAGACCGGGCACCAGACCGGCGCCGGTCAGCACCTCGGTGGGGGAGTCCTTCTCGCGCAGCCGAACGGCGGACTCGCGGGCCCCGTCCCGCAGCACGGCCACCGTCATCCGCACCTCCTGCCGGTCGGGGTGCCTGGCCACCCACTTCGTCAGCTGTTCGTCGCTGAGGTCCTCCGGCACGGACGCCTCGGCGGACGGCGGCAGCATCAGCCGCTCCACCGTCATGGCGCAGCCGACCACCGCGTCGGGCCAGGCGATGGTGGCGAGGAAGTCGTCGAGCGCGGTGCCCGGCGGCAGCTCGTCCTGCTCGATCGGGGTGAGCGCGGCAACGGATGAGTTGGGGTCCTCAAGGCCCAGCTGGGCGGCGAGACCGGGCTCCTGGACCCGCAGTTGCGCGGTGTCGACCAGGGCGAACAGCCGGGCCGGCTGGTCCCAGCCGAGGGTGGAGGCGTAGGCGTCGATTTCGAGGACGGCGACGGTGAGCGGACTCGCGGCCATCGGAGGTCCTGCGGGGGAAACATTGGGCATGGGCAATATCCTGCCTCCTTCCGCCCCGGGAACGGGAACTAGGTAAAGCCTCAGTAAGTTGCATAGGTGGGCTCTACGATCCCTGGGCCTGCTCCACACGACCGCGAACTTCGAGGTGCGCACGTTGGCTTTCCAGATGCCGGACCGCGGCGGAGGCCCGACCGGGCCACGGATCAGAGTCGGCCGCCCGTCCCGGCGTGCCCGAACCCTGCTCATGACTTTGGGTGTCCTGGCGGTCCTCGCCATGGCCTTCGTCATGTTCGCGGGGTTCTGGACGGACTGGCTCTGGTACAGGTCGGTCGCGTATTCATCCGTCTTCACCACCACCCTGTGGACCAAGATCGGGCTGTTCCTCGTCTTCGGACTGCTGATGGCCCTCGCCATCGGTGTGAACGTCTGGCTCGCGCACCGGCTCCGGCCGCCGCTGAGCGCGATGTCACTGGAGCAGCAGAGCCTGGACCGCTACCGCATGAGCATCGCCCCCTACAAGAAGTGGGTGCTGGTCGCCGTCACGGCGCTCGTCGGACTGATCGCCGGAGCTTCCGCCTCCGGTCAGTGGCGCACCTGGCTGATGTACATCAACGGCGTGCCGTTCAACCAGAAGGACCCCCAGTTCAAGCTGGACGTCGCCTTCTACGCGTTCGACCTGCCGTGGTACCGCTTCCTGCTGGGCTTCGGCTTCGCGGCGACCGTGCTCTCGCTGATCGCCGCCGCGCTGACCCACTACCTGTACGGCGGGCTGCGCATCACCAGCCCCGGCGCCCGCGCCACCGGGGCGGCCACCGGCCACCTCTCGGTGCTGCTCGGCATCTTCGTCTCGCTGAAGGCCGTGGCGTACTGGCTCGACCGGTACGGACTGGCCGTGAAGTCCAGTGACTTCAAGGCCACCGACAACTGGACAGGCCTGCGGTACGTCGACGCCAACGCCTATCTTCCGGCGAAGACCATCCTCTTCTGCATCGCCGCGATCTGCGCGGTGCTGTTCTTCGCGACGCTGTGGCGACGCACGTGGCAGCTCCCGGTCATCGGCTTCGGCCTGATGGTGCTCTCGGCGATCCTGATCGGCGGGCTCTACCCGGCGATCGTGCAGAAGTTCCAGGTCCAGCCGAACGAGCAGGCCAAGGAAGCGCCGTTCATCCAGAAGAACATCGACGCCACGCGCGACGCGTACGACATCGATGACGCCAAGGTGGACGACTACGAAGGACAGGCGGCCACCGAGGACGACACCAAGCTGCGGGCCGCGGCCAACACCGCCGCCAGCTACCGCGTGATGGACCCCAACGTCGTCTCCCCGGCCTTCCAGCAGCTCCAGCAGCGGAGGAACTACTACCAGTTCCCCAGGACGCTCGACGTCGACCGCTACAAGGACGAGGACGGCAAGGAGCAGGACACCGTCATCGGCCTGCGGGAGCTGAACATCCAGGGCATCCCCAAGCGGAACTGGATCAACGACCACTTCACGTACACCCATGGCTACGGCGCCATCGCGGCCCGCGGCACCACCACCGGCTCCAACCCGACGGGGTCCCCGGACTTCACCGAGTCGGGCTTGCCCTCCACCGGTGAGTTCGGCGCGTACGAGCAGCGGATCTACTACGGCGAGAAGACCGAGCAGTACTCCATCGTCGGCGGGCCCCAGAAGGAGCTCGACTACGAGGAGGACGGCGAGAAGACCACCAGCTACAAGGGCGACAGCGGGGTCAGCCTCTCCAACGGCTTCAACCGCGCCGCGTACGCGGTCTCGTTCAGCGAGCCGCAGATCATGTACTCGGGAGCCATCGGTGAGGGCTCGCGCATCCTGTACAACCGCACGCCCAAGGAGCGCGTCGAGGCGGTCGCCCCGTGGCTGACCATCGACGGCGACGCCTACCCGGCGGTCGTGGACGGCCGGATCCAGTGGATCGTCGACGCGTACACCACGAGCAACGGCTACCCGTACGCGTCCCGGACGACGCTCGGCGACACCACGGCCGACTCGCTGACCACCAACCAGCGTGCGGTCGTCGCCCAGCAGAACCAGGTCAACTACATCCGCAACTCGGTGAAGGCCACCGTCGACGCGTACGACGGCAAGGTCAAGCTGTACGAGTGGGACACCGAGGACCCGGTCCTGAAGACCTGGCGCAAGGCGTTTCCCGGCACGGTCGAGTCCCGGAGCGACATCCCGAAGGCGTTGATGGACCACCTGCGGTACCCGCAGGACCTCTTCAAGGTCCAGCGCGAGCTGCTGACCCGCTATCACGTGGAGGACCCCGCGCAGTTCTACAGCGGTTCCGACGCGTGGCAGGTGCCGGACGACCCGACCAACAAGGAGCCGGGCTCCGTCCCTCCGTACTACCTGAGCATGAAGATGCCGGGTCAGGAGGCCCAGGAGTTCTCGCTGACCACGACGTTCACCCCCCGAGGCCGTCCCAACCTGGGGGCCTTCATGGCGGTGAACGCGGACGCGGCCAGCAAGGACTACGGCACCATGCGGCTGCTGCGGGTCACCTCCACGGTGAAGGGCCCCGGTCAGGTGCAGAGTGAGCTCAACGGCAACGACGACGTCGCCGAGTTCGTGAGGAACCTGAAGGGCACCGACTCGGACATCGAGTACGGCAACCTGCTGACGGTTCCGCTGGAGGGCGGCTTCCTCTACATCGAGCCGGTCTACACGCGCGGTGGCAACCAGAACTACCCGCTGCTGCGCAAGGTCGCCGCCTCGTACGGATCGAAGATCGTGTTCGAGAACAGCCTGGGAGAGGCGCTCAACGCGGTCTTCGGGGTCGAGGGCGACGCGGACACGCCCCCGACCGACCCGAGTGAGCCGCCGGGGGAGACCGACGAGCCCCCGGCCACCGGTGAAGCGGCGCTCAAGAAGGCCATCGCGGACGCCCAGAAGGCGTACACGGACGGCGAGAAAGCGCTGGAGGAGCAGGACTGGCCGGCCTACGGCAAGGCGCAGGACGCTCTTCAGGAGGCTCTGGAGCGGGCCGCCGCCGCGCAGCCCAAGGCGGGCGGCGAGGGGGACAAGGCCGACGGCTCCGAGAAGCCGGCGGACGACGCCAAGCCGGAGAGTTCGGCCTCGCCCGCGAGCGCCGAGAAGCCGTCGGACCCGGCGACCGAGCCCGACGGGGCCGAGAAGGGCTCCGACCAGGGCAGCTGAGCAGAGCCCACCCCGCGTCGTGGTACGGTTTGAACACAACGACGCGGGGTGGAGCAGCTCGGTAGCTCGCTGGGCTCATAACCCAGAGGTCGCAGGTTCAAATCCTGTCCCCGCTACTGAAAAGACGAAGGCCCGGATCTCCCAGGGGATCCGGGCCTTCGTCATGCCTGTCGTGATCGTGACGTGTCGATTCCAAGCTGTGCGCGTGAAGCGCGGTTCGCTGGGCACCAGTTGGGTTCGGACGTGTTTGACTTGTCTCTCTGTGGGCATGTCGACAAAACGCTGTAGTGACCTCACTGTCCGCGATATACCGGGTGTACGCGGGTTACAGGTGGTGCGACGATGGTATTTATGGGGGACAGGGCAACTCTGTTGGAGACAGGGCGGTATGTGCAGCAGCGCGGCCAAGATACGGAAAGCGCGGTAGACGCGGCTTTCGCCGCTGCCATCGCCGGGACGGGCGCACCGGTCCAGCGGACGACCGGCGGCCTTGGCGTGGCCTCGTTCGAGGACGATCCCGCGGCCGAGGACGCCGCGCCGGGTGACGACACCACCGACGCCGTCGACGCCGCGGACCACGCCGAGAGCGAGGCGCGCCACCGGCGCGCCGCCGACGCGGGGGACACCGCGTCCATGAGCGTCCTGGGCGCCCTGCTGCTGCGCAGGGGCGATCTGGACGGCGCCGAGCGCTATCTGCGCGCCGCCACCGCCGACGGCGACCGGGCCGCCGCGAACAACCTGGGCGTCCTGCTGCACCAGCGCGGCTACCCGGACGAGGCCGCCGGATGGTGGCGCATCGCCGCCGTCGCCGGTTCCGCCGCCGCCGCGCACGCCCTCGGCCGCCACCTCCGCGAGCGCGGCGACGAGCCCGGCGCCGAGTACTGGCTGCGCCAGTCCGCCGAGCAGGGCCATGCCCTCGGCGCGTACGCGCTCGCCGACCTTCTGGAGCACCGCAGCGACGTCGGCGCCGAACGCTGGCTCCGCGCCGCCGCCGAACAGGGGCACCGCGAGGCCGCCTACCGGCTGGCCCGCTCCCTGGAGCGCAAGGCCGTCGAGGACCCGCACGAGGCTTTCGGCCTCGGCCGGAGCCCGGTGCGGACCGGGACGGGTCTGAGGCTCCCCGACGTCGCAGCCGCGTCCACCGCGGACGGCACGGCGGGCACGGGCGCGGCCCGCGGCGACAGCCCGGTGGCGGGGCCCGCCACGGGCCGGGTCGGCGAGGCCGAGCAGTGGTACCGCCAGGCCGCCGCCCGTGGGCACCGGCGCGCCGCCCTCCATCTCGGCGCGATCCTGGAGCAGCGCGGCGAACTCAAGGAGGCCGGACGCTGGTACCTCACGTCCGCCAAGGACGGTGAAGCGCGCGCCGCCTGCGCGCTGGGCTTCCTGCTGCGCGATGCCGGCGACGAGGAGAGCGCCGCCGTGTGGTGGCTGCGCGCCGCTCAGGACGGCGACGGCAACGCCGCCAACGCACTCGGCGCGCTGCACGCCGCACGCGGGGAGCAGCAGACCGCCGAGCGCTGGTACCGGGCCGCCATGGATGCCGGGGACGTCAACGGGGCGTACAACCTCGGGCTGCTCTGTGCCGCCCAGGACCGCATCCCGCAGGCCGAGCAGTGGTACCGCCGCGCCGCGTACGCCGGACACCGCGAGGCCGCCAACGCGCTCGCGGTGCTCCTTCTCCAGGCCGGCGACCACACCGGGGCCGAGCCCTGGTTCTCCAAGGCGGCCGAGGCGGGCAGCGTGGACGCCGCCTTCAACCTCGGCATCCTGCACGCCGGACGCGACGAGGACCGTACGGCGTTCGGCTGGTACGAGCGGGCCGCGGCGGCCGGGCACACCGACGCCGCACTCCAGGTCGGCATCGCCCTCCTGCGCGACGGCGAGGACCAGGAGGCCGAGCGGCACCTGCGCTGCGCGGCGGGCGGCGGCAGCGCCGAGGCGGCGTTCCGGCTGGCCGGGGTGCTGGACGCCCGCCAGCCGCCGCCGGGGCCGCCCGCGCTCGGCGAGCCGATGCCGGAGAAGACCGAGTGCGAGGAGTGGTACGAGCGCGCCGCCCAGCAGGGGCACCGCCGCGCCCAGGTCCGGGTCGGCATGCTCGCCGCCGCCCGCGGGGACGTGGAGAGCGCGGCCCACTGGTACCGGGAGGCCGCCGAGGCGGGCAGCCGCAACGGGGCTTTCAACCTCGGGCTGCTGCTGGCCCGCGAGGGAAGCGAGCGCGAGGCCGCCCTGTGGTGGACGCGGGCGGCGGCAGCCGGCCACGGCCGGGCCGCGCTGCGCCTGGCGCTGCTCGCCGCCCGCCGGGGCGAGCTGACCGAGGGGCAGCGCTGGTGTGCGCGGGCCGTGGAGCTGGGACCGGCCGAGGTGGCCGAGCGGGCGGCGCGGCTGCGCGAGGCTCTGCACCAGGAGCTGACCGCGTGACGGCGGGACCGCTCGGGCCGTGACCGGCCGCAGGCGGCGCCCCCGGCCGGGGGCGCCGTGAAGGGATTTGCTTCGCCCGACCCGCTGACGTAACGTTGCATTCACCGACGCGGGGTGGAGCAGCTCGGTAGCTCGCTGGGCTCATAACCCAGAGGTCGCAGGTTCAAATCCTGTCCCCGCTACTGAAGGCGAAGGCCCGGATCTCATCGAGATCCGGGCCTTCGTCATGCCCGGAGCTGGGTAGGGCCGTGGCTCCGGGTGCCGGGTAGGCCTACGGCTAACGGCCGGGAAAGGCGGTGGGTACGCGGAAGCCGGGCCCGGCCGTTCGAACGGGCGGGCCCGGCAGGGTCGCTTCAGGCGGTGGGGGCGCAGTCCGGGCAGAGGCCGCGGTACGTCACCTCGACGTCGGAGACCATGAAGCCGTAGCGCTCGTCCGCCGGCAGGTCCGCCAGCGGGTTGCCCGCGGGGTGCACGTCCCGGATCGCGCCGCACCGGCCGCACACCAGGTGGTGGTGGGGGCGGTGGGCGTTCGGGTCGTAGCGCTTGGCCCGGCGGTCGGTGGACACCTCCAGCACCTCACCGAGGGACACCATCTCGCCGAGGGTGTTGTAGACGGTGGCGCGGGAGATCTCGGGCAGTCGGGAGACGGCCCTCGCGTGGACCTCGTCCGCCGTCAGGTGCACGTGGTCCCCGTCGAGGACCTCGGCCACGACACGCCGCTGCGCCGTCATGCGCCAGCCGCGTCCGCGAAGTCGTTCCAACAGGTCGCTCATGGGCCCAGCCTAACAGTGGAGGGGCGGAATCCCGATCAGGTGTGACTTTGGACGGGGGGTGGCTCTGGATCTTCGGTGCTTCTGGATATGTATGGATCTTGGATGTCTCATGACTCTGGATGTTCACTTGACTTAGACATTGTCCATTGTAGGATCGAGTTCGGCATACGCCAGGGGACAGGCTGTGCGGAACATCGGCCCGCTGACAGACGCCGGACCGATCACCGAAGTGCAGGACATGACGCAGGAGGCGCGCGTGACGCAGGGACCGCTCACCACGGAGGCCGGGGCGCCGGTCGCCGACAACCAGAACAGCGAGACCGCGGGCCCCGGCGGTCCGGTTCTCGTCCAGGACCAGGCGCTGCTGGAGAAGCTCGCCCACTTCAACCGCGAGCGCATCCCCGAGCGCGTCGTGCACGCCCGCGGCGCCGGCGCGTACGGCACCTTCACGCTGACCCGTGACGTCTCGCGGTGGACCCGCGCGAAGTTCCTCTCCGAGGTCGGCAAGCGGACCGAGACCTTCCTGCGCTTCTCGACCGTCGCCGGCAACCTCGGCTCCGCCGACGCCGTGCGCGACCCCCGCGGCTTCGCGCTGAAGTTCTACACCGAGGAGGGCAACTACGACCTCGTCGGCAACAACACCCCGGTGTTCTTCATCAAGGACGCCATCAAGTTCCCCGACTTCATCCACACCCAGAAGCGCGACCCGTACACCGGCTCGCAGGAGGCGGACAACGTCTGGGACTTCTGGGGTCTGTCGCCCGAGTCGACGCACCAGGTGACCTGGCTCTTCGGTGACCGGGGCATCCCGGCCACGCTGCGCCACATGAACGGGTACGGCTCGCACACCTACCAGTGGAACAACGAGGCCGGCGAGGTCTTCTGGGTCAAGTACCACTTCAAGACCGACCAGGGCATCAAGAACCTCACCCGGGCCGAGGCCGACAAGCTCGCCGGCGAGGACCCCGACAGCCACCAGCGCGATCTGCGCGAGTCGATCGAGCGCGGCGACTTCCCGTCCTGGACCGTGCAGGTCCAGATCATGCCCGCAGCGGACGCGGCGACGTACCGCTTCAACCCGTTCGACCTCACCAAGGTGTGGCCGCACGCGGACTACCCGCCGATCGAGATCGGCAAGCTGGAGCTCAACCGCAACCCGGAGAACGTCTTCGCCGAGGTCGAGCAGTCGATCTTCAGCCCCGCGCACTTCGTGCCCGGCATCGGCCCGTCCCCGGACAAGATGCTCCAGGGCCGCCTCTTCGCGTACGGCGACGCCCACCGCTACCGCGTCGGCATCAACGCCGACCACCTGCCGGTGAACCGCCCGCACGCAACCGAGGCGCGCACCAACAGCCGGGACGGCTTCCTCTACGACGGCCGCCACCAGGGGGCCAAGAACTACGAGCCGAACAGCTTCGGCGGCCCCGCCCAGACCGGCCGCCCGCTGTGGCAGCCGGCCCCGGTCACGGGCGTCACCGGCAACACCGAGGCTCCCGTCCATGCCGAGGACAACGACTTCGTGCAGGCCGGCGACCTCTACCGGCTGATGGCGGAGGACGAGAAGGGCCGCCTGGTCGACAACCTCGCCGGGTTCATCGCCAAGGTCTCGCGCGACGACATCGCCGAGCGCGCGATCAACAACTTCCGTCAGGCGGACGCCGACTTCGGCAAGCGGCTGGAGGCCGCGGTCCAGGCCCTTCGCGGCTGACCGGGCGCTTGCCGTCGACGGTGGGCCGGACTCCCTCGCGGGGTCCGGCCCACCGGTCGTCGGTCCCGGGGCAGGGCCTTCGGGGCCTCAGCCGGTGGCCGCCACGGGGCGCCGGCGGCGGGCGGGCGACCAGCAGCGGATGATGTCGCGCACCGACACCACGCCCACCGCGCCGTGGCCGTCCAGCACGATCAGGTGCCGGAACCCGCCGTGCGTCATGGCTTCCGCCGCCTCCTCCAGGGTCCAGGCCGGCGCCGCGAACACGACGTCGGTGGTGGTGTGGGCGGACGCGGTCTCCCGGTCGGGGTCCAGCCCCGCCCCGACCGCGTCGAGGATGTCGCGCTCGGTGATGATGCCCAGCCCGAAGGTGTCCGGATCGTGGACGACAGCCGCCCCGATCCGGCGGGCCGACATCAGCCGGGCCGCCTGGCGGAGCGTGTGGGTGGGGCCGATGGTGAGGACCACCGTGCTCATGGCGTCACGGACGAGCATGAAACGAGCCACCTCCTCGGTGAATGACTCTGTGAGTCGATTCACAAGTTCACAAGTGGGGGGACTCTCAGAGTGGCACCCTCGGGGCGGGCCGACAAGGGGTGGGTGACGTGCGCGGAGGGCGTGCGGCAGGCATCCGTCACGCCCCCGCACGCCGTGCGGACCGTACGCTTCCGGACAGGGCCGGGAAGCGTACGGTTCCGGACCGGGCCCCCACGGGGAACCACGGGTGCCGGAGGGGGCGAGGTCAGGAGCGCGGGTCGAGGTAGCCCAGCAGCTCGTCGTGGAGCGTCCCGTTGGAGGCCGCCGCGTTTCCGCCGTCCACGCCGTCCACCCCGTCCAGCGAGGTGAACCGGCCGCCCGCCTCCTGCACGATGATCGCGTTCGCCGCCATGTCCCACAGCGACAGCTCCGGCTCGGCGCAGATGTCCACGGAACCCTCCGCCACCATCATGTACGGCCAGAAGTCCCCGTACCCGCGCGTCCGCCAGCAGGCGCGGGTGAGGTCGAGGAAGCCGTCGAGGCGGCCCTGCTCCTCCCACCCGGACAACGAGGAGTACGCGAAGGAGGCGTCGGAGATCCGGCCCACCCCCGACACCTGCATCCGGGTCGCGGAGGTGAGGCTGCGACCGGTGAACGCGCCCGCGCCCTTCGCCGCCCACCAGCGCCGGTTCAGCGCCGGCGCGGACACCACGCCCATGACCGGCCGAAACCCGTCCTCACCCGCCTCCATCAGTGAGATCAGCGTCGCCCACACCGGCACACCGCGCACGTAGTTCTTGGTGCCGTCGATGGGGTCGATCACCCAGCGGCGCGGACCGCTGCCCTCCAGCCCGTACTCCTCGCCCAGGATCGCGTCCCTCGGGCGGGCCCGGTGCAGATGCCCCCGGATCAGCTCCTCGGCGGCCTTGTCGGCCTCGCTGACCGGCGTCATGTCCGGCTTGGTCTCCACCTTCAGGTCGAGAGCCTTGAACCGGTCCATGGTCGCGGCGTCGGCGGCGTCCGCCAGCACATGGGCGAGGCGCAGATCATCGTGGTAGTCGGGCATGCCGTCACAGTATCCAGCGCCGTCGTGCGCGGGCCACCGTGCCCCCGGCCACCGCTTCGACCCGCACCCTTGACAGCTCCCGGCGAGCGCGTCAACGCTGAACCGCAGGACAGGGGGTGACGGTGATGCCGAGAGCGCGGCAGGCCCTGCTGGAGGCAGCCCACCGGGCGCTGGAGGACCGGCCCTGGCGCTCCGTGCGCATGGCCGACGTGGCTGCTCTGGCCGGGGTGTCCCGGCAGACCCTCTACAACGCGTTCGGTACCAAGGAAGGTCTGGCCGGAGCCCTGCTGCGGCGGGCCTCGGACGCCTACCTCGCCGGGGTGGACCGCGCGCTGACCGCCCCCGGCCCCGACCGCCCGGCCGCCGTCGCGCTCTGGACCGTACGGGCCGCCCGGCAGGACGCCCTGATCAAGGCGCTGCTGACCGGGCACTGGGCGGACGGGCTGCCCCGCCCGGACCGCGGGCCGGGCTCGCGGGGGCGTACCGGCGGGAAGCCGCCGCCGACGCCCGACGAACTGCTCGCGCTGGTACGGGAGCGGATGGCCGCCGCCTCGGCCGGAGCCCCGGACGGGCGCTGCGAGATCGCGTTACGGCTCGCGCTGTCCTGTGCGATCGTCCCGGTGCCGGGCGACGACGCGACGGACAGCGGTGCGCTGGGCCTGGTCCGTGCGGCGACCCGGCCCTTGGTGTAGGAGCGGCCGGCGACACGCGGGCGGGGGTGGTTCAGCAAGACCCCGCGGGGGAAGGAGCGGTCGGTGGTGAGGAGCCGGCCGGGGCTCAGTGCGCCGAGCCGGAGAGCTGGAGGCCGATCACGCCGACGATCACCAGCGAGATCGAGACGAGCTTCAGGGTGGACACCACGTCGCCGAGGAAGATCATGCCGTAGATCGCGGTCCCGGCCGCTCCGATCCCGGTCCACACCGCGTACGCCGGGCCGACGTCCAGCTTCTTCAGCGCCAGGGTCAGCAGACCGAAGCTGCCCAGCGCGAACGTGGCGAACGCGATCGTCGGCCAGAGCCGGGTGAATCCGTGGGAGAGCTTCAGACACACGGCGAAGCCGGTCTCCAGGAGACCTGCGACCACGACCAGCAGCCACGCCATCGTCAGTTGCCTCCCACATAGGTGACGGCTTCGTCCCGCACGGTGCGATTATGCCTTCACCGATCGTTGAAGCTCGCAAACATGCCCGGAGGGCCGCAGCCGATTCCGGGCGGGCGGACCGTCAGTCGCCCTCGCGCCGCTCGCGGGTCGCGAGGAGCCGGCGCAGGGAGTCCAGCCGGGCCGGATCGGCGTGCCCCTCGGCCACCCAGGCGTCCAGGGCGCACTCGGGCTGGTTCTCGTCGTGCGTGCAGCCGCGCGGGCACTCCTCGGTGCCGGGTTGCAGATCCGGGAAGGCGTTGATGACCCGCGACGGGTCGACGTGGTGCAGCCCGAAGGAGCGCACGCCCGGAGTGTCGACCACCCAGCCCCGGTCACCGGGCAGCGGCAGGGCGAGGGCGGACGTGGTGGTATGCCGCCCCCGGCCGGTGACCGCGTTGACGATGCCCGTGGTCCGCCGCCGGTCCTCCGGCACCAGGGCGTTGACCAGGGTCGTCTTGCCCACCCCGGAGTGCCCGACGAAGGCGGTGATCTTCCCCTCCAGCTGTTCGCGCACCCGCTCCGCCGCGTCCCCGTTCTCCAGCTCCTCACGGTTGGTCACGATGTACGGGACGCCGAGCGGGGTGTACGCCTCCAGCAGGGCGTCCGGCGAGGCCAGGTCGGACTTGGTCAGCACCAGGAGCGGGGTGAGCCCGCCGTCGTACGCCGCGACCAGACAGCGGTCGATCATGCGCGGGCGGGGCTCCGGGTCGGCCAGGGCGGTGACGATCGCCAGCTGGTCCGCGTTGGCGACGACCACGCGCTCGTACGGATCGTCGTCGTCCGCCGTGCGGCGCAGCACCGTGCGGCGCGGGGCGATCCGCACGATCCGGGCCAGGGTGTCCTTCTCGCCGGACAGGTCGCCGACGATGGAGACGGTGTCGCCCACCACGGCGGCCTTGCGCCCCAGCTCGCGGGCCTTCATCGCCACCACGGTCCGGCCGTCGACGAGGCAGGTGAGCCGGCCCCGGTCGACGGTGAGGACCATGCCGTCCTCGGCGTCCTCGTGCTTGGGCCGGATGTGCGTACGCGGGCGGTTGCCCTTGCGGTTGGGGCGGACGCGGATGTCGTCCTCGTCGGGGTTCTTCCCGTAGCGGCGCATCGTCTAGGCCCCGAGCATTCCGGTCCACATGTCCGGGAAGTCCGGCAGGGTCTTGGCGGTCGTACCCACGTTCTCGATCTCCACGCCCTTCACCGCCAGGCCGATGACCGCCCCGGCGGTGGCCATGCGGTGGTCGTCGTACGTGTGGAAGACGCCGCCGCGCAGCGGGCGCGGGCGGATGTGCAGCCCGTCCGCCGTCTCGGTGACGTCGCCGCCCAGCTCGTTGATCTCCTTGGTCAGCGCGGCCAGCCGGTCCGTCTCGTGCAGCCGCAGGTGGGCCACCCCGCTCAGCGTGGAGGGGGAGTCGGCCAGCGCCGCGACCGCAGCGATGCCCGGGGTCAGCTCGCCGACCTCGCCGAGGTCCACGTCGATGCCGTGGATCCGGCCCGTACCGGTGAAGGTCAGTCCGCGCTCGGTCAGCTCGCAGCTGCCGCCCATCGCGGTGAAGATCTCGCGCAGCGCGTCGCCCGGCTGGGTGGTGCGCTCGGGCCAGTCGGGGATGGTGACCCGGCCGCCGGTCACCAGGGCCGCCGCCAGGAACGGCTGGGCGTTGGAGAGGTCCGGCTCGATCGTCAGGTCCCGGCCGAGCAGGGCGGAGGGGGAGACCCGCCATACGTTCGGTTCGCCGCCCGTCTCCGGCTCGTCCACCTGCGCGCCGACCGCGCGCAGCATGTCGACGGTCATCCGGATGTGCGGCATCGAGGGAAGCGTGGTCCCGGTGTGCCGGACCTCCACGCCGTGGTTGAAGCGCGGGGCCGACAGCAGCAGTGCCGAGACGAACTGCGAGGAGGACGAGGCGTCGATCGACACCGGGCCGCCCACCAGCGCCCCGCTGCCGTGCACGGTCAGCGGCAGCGCCCCGCGTCCGTCGTCGTCGATCCGTGCGCCGAGCGCCCGCAGGCCCTCGATCACGCCGGTCAGCGGACGTTCGTACGAGCGGGGGTCGCCGTCGAAGCGGACCGGGCCGTCGGCGAGCGTGGCGACCGGCGGCAGGAAGCGCATGACCGTGCCGGCGTTGCCGACGTCCACCGTCGCCGGGCCGTGCAGCCCGGCCGGGATGACCCGCCATGCCTCGCCCCGGGCGTCCGGGGAGGCCGCGGCGGACGGGCTGCTCGCGGACGAGGAGGAGACCGTCTCCTCGATGCCGACGCCCATGGCGCGCAGCGCGTCGGCCATCAGCAGGGTGTCGCGGGAGCGCAGCGGGCGGCGCAGCCAGCCCGGCTCGGAGGCCAGTGAGGCCAGTACGAGCGCGCGGTTGGTGACCGATTTCGATCCGGGCACGGTGACGGTCGCGTCGACGGCGCCGCTCGCGTGGGGGGCGGGCCAGAGGGCGGGGTGCACGGAACTCTCGGTCATGGCTTTACTTTAGTGGCTCCGCACCGGCCCGGTTCCTGGCGAAATAGGCGAAAACGCCCCTTACTCGGTGCGCGGTACCGGCCGCCCTGCCCTCACCAGCCCAGCAGCCACCGTCCGCCGCCGATCAGCGAGCACAGCGACACCGCGTGGAAGAGGAACAGCCACAGCACCGCGGGGGCGTGCGTCAGCCGGGCCAGCTGGTCCGCGTCCGAGTCCGGGGCCCCGCCGTGGCGCCGCTTGGACTGGAGCTCGAACGGTGGCCGGACCCCGCCCAGCAGCAGGAACCACACCACCACGTACGCGAACGCCGACTGCACGTCGGACGAGGCCAGCCAGGACACCAGCAGGAACGTGGTGCCGGTCAGGATGACGGTGAGCGCCCCGTACACGTTGCGGATCATCACCAGCATCACCGCGAGCAGCGCGGTCGCCACCCACAGCAGGAGGGTGATCCGGCCGTTCGTGAGCAGCCAGGCACCGCCCAGACCCAGCAGGGACGGAGCCGTGTAACCCGCCGCCGCTGTCAGGATCATGCCGATCCCGGTCGGCTTGCCGCGGCTCACGGTCAGGCCGCTGGTGTCCGAGTGCAGCCGGATGCCGGAGAGCTGACGCCCGGTGAGCAGGGCCACCAGGCCATGGCCGCCCTCGTGCGCGATGGTGATCGTGTTGCGGGTGAGCCGCCATATCGGGTTGGGCACGACGGCGATCAGCGCGAGCGTGGCCGTCACCACCACCAGCCACTGCTCGGGGGCGGGCTGGGTGCCGGTGACGCGATCCCACAGATCGCCCAATTCGGTGCTGTTCATCGGCCGGGCGACTCCTTGCGGTCGGGGCGGGCGGTCGTGGCAGTCTGGCACTTATGTGCGGACGGTTTGCAGCGAGTCGGAAGCCCGAGGACCTGACCGGACTCTTCGGCGTCGAGAAGTGGGAACCCACCGAGGCCCTGGAGCCGGACTGGAACGTGGCACCGACCAAGGAGGTGTACGCGATTCTGGAGCGCCCTGTGAAGGACGCCGACGACCAGCGTCCGGTTCGCCAGCTGCGTGCCCTGACATGGGGACTCGTACCCTCCTGGTCGAAGACCCCCGAGGGAGCCGCCCGCATGATCAACGCCCGCGCGGAGACCGTGCACGAGAAGCCCTCCTTCCGCCGCGCCTTCGCCCAGCGCCGCTGCATCCTGCCCGCCGACGGCTACTACGAGTGGGTCACCGGCGCCGAGGAGCGGCAGCTGGAGGAGAAGAAGGGCAGGAAGCGCGCCCGCAAGCAGCCCTACTTCGTCACCCCCGCCGACGGCTCGGTCTTCGCCATGGCCGGGCTGTACGAGTTCTGGCGCGACGCGACCCTCCCCGGCGACCACGAGAACGCCTGGTGGGTGACGTGCTCGGTGATCACCACCGAGGCGGAGACCACCCCGCTGGCCGTCGCCCCCGCCGAGGGGCCCGGCACGCTCGCCGACATCCACCCCCGGATGCCGCTGATGCTCACCCCCGACCGCTGGGACACCTGGCTGGACCCCACGCACACCGGCGTCGAGGAACTGCGCGCGCTGCTGGAGCCCCCGCCCGCCGGACTGATGCGCGCCTACCCGGTCGCCACCGCCGTCAGCAACGTCCGCAACAACGGTCCGGAACTGCTGGAGGAACTGGCCGCACCGGAGGAGGCCACGCTGTTCTGAGGGGCCCGCGGGCTGTCGCCTCCGAGGGGCCCGCGGGCTGTCGCGCCGTTCCGGGCCCGTCGTGGACGGGGGAGGATGGCGCGGTGAGCCGTCAACCACGTACGCAGAACGTCACCACCGACGCCGGTGAGGCCCGGATCACCTGGGTCACCGCGGCCGAGCCCCGCCTCGTGCTCGCCGTGAGCCACGGGGCCGGCGGCGGCATCGAGGCCCGCGACCTGAAGGCCCTCGCCGCCGCCCTGCCCGCACGCGGCGTCACCGTCGCCCTGGTGGAGCAGCCCTGGCGGGTGGCCGGCAAGAAGGTGGCCCCCGCCCCGAAGACCCTGGACACCGGCTGGCGCGGGCTCTGGCCCTCCCTCACCGCGGCCGGGCTCCCCGTCGTCTCCGGCGGTCGCAGCGCCGGGGCCCGCGTCGCCTGCCGGACCGCGGTCGAACTGGGCGCGGCGGCCGTGCTCGCGCTGAGCTTCCCGCTCCATCCGCCGGGCAGGCCCGAGAGGTCCCGCGCCGACGAACTGCTCGGCACGGGCGTGCCCACCCTGGTGGTGCAGGGCGGCAACGACCCGTTCGGCCGGCCCGGCGAGTTCCCGCCCGGCCCGTACGGGCTGACCGAAGTACCCCACGGCGACCACGGGTTCGCGGTGCCGAAGAGGTCCGGGGTGACGGAGGCGCAGACGATGGGCGTCCTCACCGACGCGGTCACCGGGTGGCTCACGTCACTCCGGTGACCCCGCGGGCCCCGCCGGGAACCGCCGCCCTCCGGCACCGGGAATGCCCCGCGCGGGGGCGCTGTTGTTCGGGACGTCGGTACAACAACGTCGTACGTGGAGAGGGAGTCCGTCGCATGGGTTCAACCATCTGCCCCAGCCGCTCGAACGCCGCTGACCTGGAGTGGACCGTGTTGCCCGCGGCGAGGACCACCTCCGAGCGGCCCCTGGGCGGGGGTAATCGGCAGGCCGTCCGTCAGCAAGGTCGACTATTCTCCGATACGAGCGGATCCGGTCTCGGTTCCGCCACATCGTTGGAGGAGGTGGGTCCGGTCACTGGGACCGACACAGGGACCGACGACGGCCGTGCACCGGAGACGCCCGCGGAGCGCAACGCGCGCTTCGAGCGCGACGCCCTGGGCTTTCTCGACCAGATGTACTCGGCCGCGCTGCGCATGACGCGCAACCCCGCCGACGCCGAGGACCTGGTCCAGGAGACCTATGCCAAGGCGTACGGCTCCTTCCACCAGTTCCGTGAGGGCACCAACCTCAAGGCGTGGATGTACCGCATCCTCACCAACACCTTCATCAACTCCTACCGCAAGAAGCAGCGGGAGCCCCAGCGCAGCGCCGCCGAGGAGATCGAGGACTGGCAGCTCGCGCGGGCCGAGTCGCACATGTCGACCGGTCTGCGCTCGGCCGAGTCCCAGGCCCTCGACCATCTCCCGGACTCCGACGTGAAGTCGGCGCTCCAGGCGATCCCCGAGGAGTTCCGCATCGCCGTGTACCTCGCCGATGTCGAGGGCTTTGCCTACAAGGAGATCGCGGACATCATGGGGACACCCATCGGTACGGTGATGTCCCGGCTGCACCGCGGCCGTCGCCAGCTGCGCGGCATGCTGGAGGACTACGCCCGCGAGCGCGGGCTCGTCGCGGCCGGTGCCGGTGACGCGGACGATCGGAAGGGCTCGGCCTCATGAGCTGCGGAGAGCCGCACGAGACGGATTGCTCGGAGGTCCTCGACCATCTCTACGAGTTTCTCGACCGGGAGATGCCCGAGGGCGACTGCACCAAGTTCGAGGTGCACTTCGAGGAGTGCTCCCCGTGCCTGGAGAAGTACGGCCTCGAACAGGCCGTGAAGAAGCTGGTCAAGCGCTGCTGCGGACAGGACGACGTCCCGACCGACCTGCGCTCCAAGGTGATGGGCCGGATCGAGCTCATCCGGGCAGGCGAGGCCGTGCCCGAGCAGGACGTCGCCGCGCCGGACGCGGACCGGTCGGCGACCGCCGCCGAATAGCCGGCCGCCCGCAGGGGCTCTTCGGGTCTCCGTAGTGACTCGGTGAGCCGCCAACCCGGCGGCGTGGCGCGTCCGTCGACCGTGCCGGGGCGGGCGCGAGGGGCACCCCGGAGGCGCGTGTCGCGCTCCTTCCTCGTCCCCGACGACCAGGCGTGCCGCGATCCGGCCCCCGCTCGGCCCGCCCCCGCCTGCGCCGCTGCCCCGTCGCGCGACATCGGCAGGCACTCCCCTCCCGCCCCGGCCGCCCGGCTGCCTGTCCCCGCCGCGACCTCCCGGAGGGGAACCGCGACCGCCCCGTACCCGTGCCGCCCAACCGCATCCGTACCCGTGGTAGCAGGCCGCCCCGTACCGGTCCGCACCGGGATCAACTGCCCCCGGGATCGTCAGGACGGTCGACGCGTACGCCGAGCTGTGCGGGGAAGGCGTGGGCGGACCGCCCGGCGTGCTGGAGCGGCTCGGGCTCGGTGCCGGGCAGGGCCACCGGCCGCAGGTGGTGGCGCGCTGGGAGGCGTCCTCGTACGAGGCGGTCTGACCCCGGCCGGAGCTGGGTAACCCATGGGTAATGAGCGGGCGTCCGGCCGGGCATGGTTGGATGCGAAAGCAGAGCGGATGACGAGGGCGTCCAGTCGGGACAGGCGGGAATCGTGAGGATCTTCGGGAAGGTACGGCATCGGCCGTCCGCCTCTTGGCGGCAGGCCACGGACCGCGCGTTCACGCTGATCGGCGACGGCCGGTACGAGGACGCGGGGGCGCTGCTGACGCGCGCGGCGGATCTGGAGCCCTGGCTCTCGGAGTCCTGGTTCAATCTGGCGCTGCTGCACAAGTTCCGGCACGACTGGGAACAGGCGAGGGCGGCCGGCCTGCGGGCCGTCGCGCTGCTCGACCGCGAGTCGGGCGCCCCGGACTGGTGGAACGTGGGGATCGCGGCCACCGCGCTCCAGGACTGGCCGCTGGCGCGGCGGGCCTGGCAGGCGTACGGACTGAAGGTCCCCGGCGGCGGCCAGCACAGCGCGGCCACCACCGAGCCGTCCGGCATGGAGCTGGGCAGCGCCGCCGTGCGGCTCTCGCCCGAGGGTGAGGCCGAGGTGGTCTGGGGCCGCCGGCTCGACCCGGCCCGGATCGAGGTGCTCTCCATCCCGCTGCCGTCCTCCGGGCGGCGCTGGGGCGAGGTCGTCCTGCACGACGGGGTGCCCAACGGCGAACGGGTCACCGCGGCCGGGCCCGCGTATCCGGTGTTCGACGAGATCGAGCTGTGGGCCCCGTCCCCCGTGCCGACCTGGGTGGTGCTGCTGGAGGCGGCCACCGAGGAGGACCGGGACGCGCTGGAGAAGCTGGCGTCGGACGCCGGGTTCGCCGCCGAGGACTGGTCCTCCTCCGTACGTCTGCTGTGCCGGGCGTGTTCGGAGAGCCGGATGGAGAGCGACGAGGGCGACGGGGAGCACCTGGACCCCCACGACCACAGTGAGCCCGGCCACCCCGGCCCGCTGGGCCACCGCACCGCCGGGGCCGGCGACCTCTGGGTGCCGGAGCGGGAGTGCGGCCTCGCGGCCCCCGCCGGGCTGGTGCGCGGACTGCTGGACGGCTGGGTGGCCGACAGCCCGGACAGCCGTGAGTGGCGGGATCTCGAAGAAGTCTGCTGACCTCTGCCCGTAGGCTGTACGCGCACCGATCGCGGTGCTGCTCCTCCCGCGCTTCCCGGTTCCGGACGGGATGCGGCGGGGTACCGGGTTCAGGTTTTGCAGGAAGGCGTACGGCGGACATGTCGCAGCAGGAGACGGACGGGCGGATCGACGTGGACGACGAGGGGTTCGTCGTCGACACCGAGGACTGCGAGGAGCGCGAGGCGGCCCACCGCGCGCGCGGCACCTCCCGTCCGATCACGGTCGTGGGCAACCCGGTCCTGCACAAGGAGTGCAAGGACGTCACCGCGTTCGACGACGAGCTGGCGCAGCTCATCGACGACATGTTCGCCAGCCAGAAGACGGCCGAGGGCGTCGGTCTCGCGGCCAACCAGATCGGCGTGGACCTGAAGGTCTTCGTCTACGACTGCCCGGACGACGACGGCGTGCGCCACACCGGCGTCGTCTGCAACCCGGTCCTGGAGGAGCTGGCCCCCGAGCTGCGGGTGCTGGACGACTCCAACGAGGGCTGCCTCTCGGTCCCGACCGCCTACGCCTCGCTCGCCCGCCCGGACTACGCGGTGGTGCGCGGGCAGGACGCGCAGGGCAACCCGATCCGGGTCAAGGGCACCGGCTACTTCGCCCGCTGCCTCCAGCACGAGACGGACCACCTGTACGGCTACCTGTACATCGACCGGCTCTCCAAGCGGGAGCGCAAGGACGCGCTGCGGCAGATGGAAGAGGGCACGCCGCGCTACGAGGTCGTCCCGAACGCCTGAGCACGCGTGCGCGGGGCCCGGAGCCGGTCATCGGCGCCGGGCCCCGCCGCCGTGTGCGGCGCCGCCCGGGCGACGTCGCCCCCCGCCGCGGCCGACGGGCCCCGGAAGGTGCGGCGGTAGGCGTTCGGCGTGGTGCCCAGCGACCGGACGAACTGGTGCCGCAGCGTCGCCGCCGTGCCGAACCCCGTCTGTCCCGCGATCGTGTCGATCGTCCGGTCGGAGCTCTCCAGCAGATGCTGGGCCAGCAGCACCCGCTGCCGCAGGAGCCACCGGTAGGGCGTCGTCCCGGTCTCCTGCTGGAACCGGCGGGCGAAGGTGCGCGGTGACATGTGCGCCTGCGCGGCCAACTGCTCCACGGTCATCTCCTGGTCGAGGTGGTGCTCCATCCACGCGAGGGTGGAGCCGACCGTGTCGCACGCGTTCCGGGGCAGCGGGCGGTCGATGTACTGCGCCTGGCCGCCGTCCCGGTGCGGCGGGACCACCATCCGCCGGGCGATGGTGTTGGCCGTCCGCTGCCCGTAAGCCTGGCGGACCAGGTGCAGACAGGCGTCGATCCCGGCGGCGGTCCCGGCCGACGTGATCACCGGGCCCTCGTCCACGTACAGGACGTCCGGCTGCACGATCGCCTTCGGGTAGCGGCGGGCCAGCTCCGCCGCGTGCCGCCAGTGCGTGGTGCAGCGGCGGCCGTCCAGCAGGCCGGCCGCGCCGAGGACGTACGCACCCGAGCAGACGCTCAGCACCCGTGAACCCCGTTCCACGGCCCGCCTCAGCGCGTCCAGGGCCTCCTCGGGATACTCCCGGTCCATGACGTGCCCGCTCGCCGGGACGGCGATGAGGTCGGCCTCCTCCAGCCGCTCCAGGCCGTACGGCGTGCTGATGGTGAAGCCCGCGTGGGTGCGCAGTTCGGGCCCCTCGGCGGAGACCACCGCGAACTCGTGGACCGGCAGGCCCTCTTCGCTCCGGTCGAGCCCGAACACCTCGCACAGAACGCCGAGTTCGAAGGGATGGACCTCGTCCAGCAGCAGGACGGCGACGTTGGTCAGCATGGAACGAGTGTGGCAGTTATTTGGGGTCCTATGGCAGTCCTGCCACTGATGATTTTCGCCCCGGCGGGCCAGAGTGGAGGCATGAACACATTCCTGAACTACCTGGTCGTGGCCGCCCTTTTCGCCCTCGTCCTCGCGCCTGTCGCGGTCGGCGTCGCCCGCGAGCGCCGCATCGCCCGCCAGCTGCGGGAGGCGGAACGGGGGCGGCGGGAGCCCGCACCCCCGCGAACGCGGAGCGCCGCGCGGCCGGTCACGGCCGCGCGGCGCCCCCGGCCCGGAAGCTGGGCCAGGGTCTGAGGAACCCCTGCGGTCTAGAAGTCGTCGTCGAACCCGACCGAGCCCTCGACGGCCACCTGGTAGGCGGACGGGCGGCGCTCGAAGAAGTTCGTCAGCTCCTGGACCCCCTGGAGCTCCATGAAGGAGAACGGGTTCTCCGAGCCGTACACCGTCGGGAAGCCCAGGCGGGCGAGCCGCTGGTCGGCGACGCACTCCAGGTACTGGCGCATCGACTCGGTGTTCATGCCCGGCAGGCCCTCGCCGCACAGGTCACGGCCGAACTGCAGCTCCGCCTCCACGGCCTCCCTGAGCATGTCGGTGACCTGCTGCTGGAGCGCGTCGTCGAAGAGGTCCGGCTCCTCCTTGCGGACGGTGTCCACGACCTCGAACGCGAAGTTCATGTGCATCGTCTCGTCACGGAACACCCAGTTGGTGCCCGTGGCGAGACCGTGCAGCAGGCCGCGTGAGCGGAACCAGTACACGTAGGCGAACGCCCCGTAGAAGAACAGTCCCTCGATGCAGGCCGCGAAGCAGATCAGGTTCAGCAGGAAGCGGCGGCGGTCCGCCTTCGTCTCCAGCCGTTCGATCTTCTCGACCGAGTCCATCCACCGGAAGCAGAACTGGGCCTTCTCCCGGATCGAGGGGATCTCCTCGACCGCGTCGAACGCCGCCGCCCGGTCGTCCGGGTCGGGCAGATAGGTGTCCAGCAGCGTCAGATAGAACTGGACGTGCACGGCCTCCTCGAAGAGCTGCCGCGACAGGTACAGCCGCGCCTCGGGGGAGTTGATGTGCTTGTACAGCGTCAGCACGAGGTTGTTCGACACGATCGAGTCGCCGGTGGCGAAGAACGCCACCAGCCGGCCGATCATGTGCTGCTCGCCCGGCGACAGCTTGGCGAGGTCGGCGACGTCCGAGTGGAGGTCCACCTCCTCCACGGTCCAGGTGTTCTTGATCGCGTCCCGGTAGCGCTCGTAGAAGTCCGGGTAGCGCATGGGACGCAGGGTCAGCTCGAATCCCGGATCGAGCAGGTTCTTCTCTTCGTTCGTGGTGCTCATCACTGGCAGGCCTCGCAGGACTCGGGGTTTTCGAGGGAGCAGGCGATGGCGTCCGCGTCGGGCGCCGAAGCCTGCTGTACGGGGATGGGGGCGGCGGCCGACGCCTGGCCGGACGCGGCACGGGCGATCCGGGTCGCCGGGCGCGAACGCAGGTAGTACGTCGTCTTCAGCCCCTGCTTCCAGGCGTACGCGTACATCGAGGAGAGCTTGCCGATCGTCGGCGTCTCCAGGAACAGGTTGAGCGACTGGCTCTGGTCGAGGAACGGCGTACGGGCCGCCGCCATGTCGATCAGGCCGCGCTGCGGGATCTCCCACGCCGTGCGGTACAGCGCCCGCACGTCCTCGGGGATCCACGCGAAGCCCTGCACGGAGCCGCTGGCCTCGCGCAGCGCCTCGCGGGTGCGGGCGTCCCACACGCCGAGCTTCTTCAGTTCGTCCACCAGGTAGGCGTTGACCTGGAGGAACTCACCGCTGAGCGTCTCGCGCTTGAACAGGTTGGAGACCTGCGGCTCGATGCACTCGTACACGCCCGCGATCGAGGCGATCGTCGCGGTCGGCGCGATGGCCAGCAGCAGCGAGTTGCGCATACCGGTCTTCGCGATCCGGGAGCGCAGGGCGTCCCAGCGCTCCGGCCAGTTCAGCTCGGTGGCGTAGTGGTCGGGGTGCAGCACCCCGCGCGCCGCCCGCGTCTCGGCCCAGGCCGGCAACGGGCCCGACCGCTCCGCGAGGTCGCAGGACGCCTCGTACGCGGCGAGCATGATGCGCTCGGAGATCTTCGTGGAGAGCGCGCGGGCCTCGGGGGAGTCGAAGGGCAGGCGCAGCTGGAAGAAGACGTCCT
This sequence comes from Streptomyces sp. V2I9, assembly GCF_030817475.1. Taxonomy (NCBI): domain Bacteria; kingdom Bacillati; phylum Actinomycetota; class Actinomycetes; order Kitasatosporales; family Streptomycetaceae; genus Streptomyces; species Streptomyces sp. V2I9. Next base: position 4,750,652 of record NZ_JAUSZJ010000002.1, read on the forward strand.
GGAGGCCCATCGCGCCCAGACCGACCGGCCGCCAGCGGGAGTTGGAGTTCCCCGCCTGCTCGGTCGGGTAGAAGTTGATGTCGACGACCCGGTCCAGGAAGGTCACGGCGGTGCGGACCGTGGAGTCCAGGCGCTCCCAGTCGATCGAGCCGTCCGCCACGAACGCGCCCAGGTTGACCGAGCCCAGGTTGCAGACGGCCGTCTCGCCGTCGTTCGTGACCTCCAGGATCTCCGTGCACAGGTTCGAGGAGTGCACGACCCGGCCCGGCTCGGCGGTCTGGTTCGCGGTCCGGTTGGAGGCGTCCTTGAACGTCATCCACCCCTGCCCGGTCTGCGCGAGGGTCCGCATCATCCGGCCGTACAGCTCACGCGCCGGCATCGCCTTGCGGGCCAGCCCCGCGGCCTCGGCCGCCCGGTAGGCGGCGTCGAACGCGTCGCCCCACAGATCGACCAGCTCGGGCACGTCCGCCGGGGAGAACAGCGACCACTCGGTGTCCGCCTCGACCCGGCGCATGAACTCGTCCGGGATCCAGTGCGCCAGGTTCAGGTTGTGCGTACGCCGCTGGTCCTCGCCGGTGTTGTCGCGCAGCTCCAGGAACTCCTCGATGTCCGCGTGCCAGGTCTCCAGGTAGACGGCCGCGGCGCCCTTGCGCCGGCCCCCCTGGTTCACCGCGGCCACCGAGGCGTCCAGCGTCTTGAGGAACGGCACGATGCCGTTGGAGTGCCCGTTGGTGCCCCGGATCAGCGAACCCCTGGCGCGGATGCGGGAGTACGACAGACCGATGCCGCCCGCGTGCTTCGAGAGCCGTGCCACCTGGTGGTAGCGGTCGTAGATCGAGTCCAGCTCGTCCTTGGGCGAGTCCAGCAGATAGCAGGAGGACATCTGCGGGTGCCGGGTGCCGGAGTTGAAGAGCGTGGGGGAGGAGGGGAGGTAGTCCAGCTTGCTCATCAGCCCGTAGAGCGCGGCGACCTCGTCCAGCGCCCGCGCCGACTCGTCCTCGGCGAGGCCCGCCGCCACCCGCAGCATGAAGTGCTGCGGGACCTCGATCACCTGGCGGGTGTGCGGGTGGCGCAGCAGATAGCGGCTGTGCAGCGTACGGAGACCGAAGTAGCCGAAGCGGTCGTCCGCGCCCTCGGCCAGCGCCCGCTCGACCAGCTCGTCCAGCGCCTTCGCGTGCAGCTCGACGAAGGCGGCGGTGCGGTCCGCGATCAGGCCCTCGCGGTGCCCGACGACGACCGAGGCGGAGAAGGACGTCGCGCCCTGGCCCGCGGCCTCGTCCGCGATCGTACGGGTCAGCAGCCGGGCGGCGAGCCGGGAGTACGCCGGGTCCTCGGAGATCAGCCCCGCGGCGGCCTCGGTGGCCAGCGAGCGCAGCTCGGCCTCGTCGGAGCGGGCGTTGCGCCCGCGCAGCGCGGCGGCGGCGACCCGGCCGGGGTCGGTGTCGGGAAGATCGACGGTGAGATCGGTCAGGGTCCGCAGCAGCGCGGTACCGGGTCCGTCGTTCGGGGTGTTCCCGGCCGTGGCCGACACCGGGGGCACTGCGGATTCGGTGGCTGAAACCGGATCGGCGGGCGCGATGGTCACAGGGCTTTCCCTCGCTCGGCAGGGGCCTGCGGAGGGCGGAGAAGCCGGGCAGCGCGAAACCCGGGGTCGGGGCAGCGCAGCTGACGGCGTCCACCGGCCCATCCGCGAGGCCCGGACGTCTGGCGCCCGGTTCGGTCGAGCCGGACGCGCTGTCGACAGGTCTTCGGACTTGCGGGTGCGCAGAAGCGCACTGATCACACCGTTGCGGGACAGTTCCGGATTCGCACCGGATTCCCCTGCGGCGACAGCGAGGTCGAGCATACATGTGGGGGCAGCCGGATGATGTGGCCCCCACATGTTGTGTCGCGGCGATGTCCTTCGCGCCTAGGAAGACGCCTCCAGGTCCAGCCGGAACGTCATGAGCCGTAGGCCCGGCACCGGCTCCCAGTCCCGCTCGGGGGTCCGCAGAAAGCCCAGCCGGCGGTAGATCCTCCGGGCCGGGAACATGGCCGGCTGCGTCGACAGCACCAGCGCCCGGACCCCGTCGGCGGACCGGGCCCGCTCGATGCAGGCCCGCACCAGCGCCTCGCCCGCGCCCCGCCCGCGCCCCGCGCGGGCCACCGCCAGCATCCGGAACTCGGCCTCGTCCGGACCGGCGATGTCGCACCACGGAGCACCCGGCGGGACGTACGTCACCCCGCCGAGCACCGCCCCCTCCGGGGCCACCGCGACGAGGACCTCCGCCTCGGCCGCCCGCTGCTCCACCGCCCGCAGCTTCAGCAGGTACGGGTCCCGCGGACCGTCCAGCAGGCCGTCGCCCAGATACGCCTCGGCGATGATCTCGCCGAGAACGGCGTGTTCGGCGGGGTCGGCCACCCTGACCGTCACCTTCATCAACCACTCGTTCCCACGTCGTTGTCGGGGGCGCCGTCCCCCACCGGCGGCAGGTCGCCGCGCTCGACCGGCCGCTCGGCGGAGTCCGGGCCGGCGGGCGGCAGGACCTCGTCGAGTTCGCGGTCGTCGGCCCGGTGGGCGGCCAGGGCCGCCGCCCGCAGCGTCGCCCGGTCCACCTCCTGGCGTGTTCCGCTCAACGTCACCACGAGGCCGCCCTGTTCGCGCGCGTACGCGTGCCCCGACTCCGTGGCGCTGTACCACTGTCCGCCGTCCCGCTCGCAGGTCGCGGGGGGCTTCCGGCCGGCCGGGTGGGCGGCGGCGTCCGTGCAGTCGGCCACGGCGTGCGGGCGGCGCTCCACCGACAGCTGGATGCGGCCGCCGTCCGGCGAGGTGTAGGCGCTGCCGAACCCGTCGTCGCCGAGCACCCCGACCGACCGGCGGGCCAGGGCGAAGCCGTCGGCCTCGGTCACCCACACATGCTCCGGGACGGTCCGCGCGGCCCGCGCCCGCGCCTCCAGCTCCGCCCGGTCGGGCGCCGGGACGGCCGAACCGCTCGGGTCCGCCGCCCGCGCGTCGGGCGGCGGCTCGGTGCCGCAGCCCGCCGAGGCGGCCAGGGCCACTGCCGGCGCCGCCGGGGTGATGGTGCGGACGAGCCGGAACCGGGGCCGCCGGGAACGCGAGGTCATGCGCACATCCTTGCGTACGGTGAGGGCTCCGTGTGCCGGGAAGGCGAACGACGGGAAGGCACCGGAAGGACGGCCGGGCCCGGCGGGCAGTGGAAAGGCCGGCGGGCAGCGGACCGCCGGGCGACCGGAAGGCCGGCGGGCGACTGAAAGGCCGCCGGGCCGCCGCCCGCCCCATCGGGGGAGGGGCGACGGCCCGTGAGCGAGGGCCTGGTGACCGGCCGTCGGGCTCAGCAGCAGCGGAAGCCCTCGCGGGGGTCCGCCTCGCGGGCGTCCATGCGTGCGCGCTCGAAGGCGCGGCGGGACAGGACGGGCGCGTCCGGATCGTGTGCGCGGGCGTGCGCCACGTACCGGTCGTAGACCGACTCGCCGGTCACCTCGCGGACGTACCAGCGGATCCGCCCGGCCAGCCGTCGTACATCCGCGACCGTCATGTCCGGCTCCCCGTTCCCGCCGCCTCCTTGCGCAGGCCGCCCTCGGGGCCGACACCGGCGGCGGCCAGTTCGGCCTTCTCCTCCTTGGTCGCGAAGAGCGAGGCGGGGGCGACGAGCCGGGACTCGACGAACGGCGTCTCGTGGAGCTTGACGCTCTCCGGATCGCGGATGGCCTGGTAGCAGACCCTCGCGGCGTCCACGAGCACCACGATGATGAGGAGCGCGAAGAGCGCGCTCAGCACCCCGTCGACGGTGGAGTTGGTGACGACGGTCCGCATGTCGTCCATGGTCTTCGCCGGGGGCAGCACCTCGCCCGCGTCGATGCCCGCCTGATACTTGTCACGCTGGGCGAAGAACCCGATCTTCACGTCGTCGGAGAAGATCTTCTGCCAGCTCGCGGTGAGCGTGACCGCCACGTCCCAGGCGAGCGGGACCGCGGTGACCCACGCCCACTTCAGGCGGCCGGACTTGACGAGCAGGGTGGTGCAGACGGCGAGCGCGACGGCCGCCAGCAGCTGGTTGGCGATGCCGAAGAGCGGGAAGAGCTGGTTGATGCCGCCCAGCGGGTCGTGCACGCCGACCCAGAGGAAGTAGCCCCAGCCGCCGACCACGACGGCGCTGGCGAACCAGACCCCCGGCTTCCAGCTGACCTCGCGGAACGGCTTGTAGACGTTGCCCAGCATGTCCTGGAGCATGAAGCGCCCCACCCGGGTGCCGGCGTCCACGGTGGTGAGGATGAAGAGCGCCTCGAACATGATGGCGAAGTGGTACCAGAACGCCTTCATCGCGGTCCCGCCGACCACCGCGGAGAAGATCTCCGCCATGCCGAGCGCGAACGTCGGCGCGCCCCCGGTCCGGGAGAGCAGGCTCGCCTCCTCGACGTCCTTGGCGGCCTGCGCCAGGGCGTCCGGGGAGATCGTGAACCCGAAGTTCGCCACGGCCTGGGAGGCGGACTGGACGCTGTCGCCGATCACGCCGGCGGGCGCGTTGATGGCGAAGTAGAGACCGGGGTCGATGATGCAGGCGGCGATCATCGCCATGATCGCCACGAACGACTCGACCAGCATGGCGCCGTAGCCGATCATCCGGATCTGCGTCTCCTTCTGGACCATCTTCGGCGTGGTGCCGGAGGAGACCAGGGAGTGGAAGCCGGAGAGCGCGCCGCAGGCGATGGTGATGAAGACGAAGGGGAACATCGAACCGGCGAAGACCGGGCCCGAGCCGCTGGAGGCGAAGTCGGTGACCGCGGGCATCTTCAGGGTCGGCAGGGCGACGACCACGCCCAGGGCCAGCAGCCCGATCGTGCCGACCTTCATGAAGGTGGAGAGGTAGTCGCGCGGGGCCAGCAGCAGCCAGACGGGGAGCACGGAGGCGAGGAACCCGTACACGATCATCCAGATGACCAGCGTGCCCGGCTCCAGCGTGAAGAAGTCCGCCCACGACGACTCGGCGACCCAGCCGCCCGAGACGATCGCGAGGAGCAGCAGCGCGACGCCGATGAGGGAGACCTCGCTGACCTTGCCGGGCCGCAGGATGCGCAGGTAGACGCCCATGAAGAGGGCGATCGGGATCGTCATGCCGATGGAGAAGACGCCCCACGGCGAGTGCGCGAGCGCGTTCACGATGACCAGCGCGAGGACCGCGAGCAGGATGATCATGATGATGAAGACCGCGACCAGGGCGGCGATCCCGCCGACCGGCCCTATCTCGTCGCGCGCCATCTGACCGAGCGAACGGCCGTTGCGGCGGGTGGAGAAGAAGAGCGTCACCATGTCCTGGACGGCCCCGGCGAAGATGACGCCGACGACGAGCCAGATCGTGCCGGGCAGATAGCCCATCTGCGCGGCGAGCACCGGGCCGACCAGCGGCCCCGCCCCGGCGATGGCGGCGAAGTGGTGGCCGAACAGGACGCGGCGGTCGGTGGGATGGAAGTCGACGCCGTTGTCCAGCCGTTCGGCGGGGGTCGCGCGGTTCTTGTCGGCCTTCAGGACCCGGTTGGCGATGAACCGGGAGTAGAAGCGGTACGCGATGGCGTACGAACCGAGGGCCGCCGCCAGCATCCAGGCGGCGGAGACCTCCTCGCCCCGTGAGAGCGCGAGGGTGGCCCAGCCGACGGCGCCGGCCAGAGCGACCAGACTCCAGACGACCACGGACTTCGGGGAGATGCCCCGCTTCCCCGGTACCTGTGGGGAAGATGGTGCTGATGTGGGCGCTTCCGCCATGTGGGTGACTCCGTCCCCTCGCTGATCACCGGTTGCGTGGGCAGGAAATCTATGGGACGCGTCCGGCCAGCGTCACCCCCTGTCCGCATTGCGGTCCGGCTACGGTGATGTTTCGCAACGGGGCACGGGCAGGGCGGCGAGTCGGTTCACCTCAGGCACGGGCAGCGCGGCGCGTCGGTTCACCCGGGGGGTGTCCGGCGTGGAAGGGGCGGCTGTCCGGGCGGGCCGGCCGGCGAGCGGCGGCACCGCCTTCGGCCGGGGAGACCTCCTCCCGCCGCCGGTCAGACCCAGCCCCGGCGGGCCGCCTCGGCGCCCGCCTGGAATCTGCTGCGGGCCTGCATCCGGGCCGTCAGCTCCGCGTTCATCCGGCGCACGGTGCGCAGGGACACCCCCAGGCGGCGTGCGGCGGTCGCGTCCGTGTGCCCCTTCGCCAGCACGGACAGCAACTCGTCCTCCTGGGGCGTCAGTCCGTTGCCGTCGCGGGCGGGAGGGGAGCTGAACGGGCTGGCGGTCGCCCACAACTGCTCGAACAGCATCCGGGCCACCGCCACGGCCCCCTTGCTGCGCAACTCCAGTGCGCCCGCCCGCCCGTCGTCGGGGTCCAGCGGCACCAGCGCGACCTCACCGTCGACCACCACCATGATCAGCGGCAGCGTCGGCAGCGTACGGCTCTCCGCGCCGAGCGCCCCCAGCCGGTTCACATAGCGCAGCGTCGGCGGGTCGTTGCGGAAGCTGTCCTGGTAGATGCTGCGCAGCCGCACCCCTCGCTCCAGCGCCCGCCGGTCCAGCGGCCAGCTGGCCTCCAGCGTGTCGGGGGACTGCGCGCCGCCGGGCAGCAGCGAGAGGCACTCCCGGGCGGCCAGTTCGGCCAGTTCGGTCAGCCGCTCACGCACCGCGTCGAGCCCTTCCAGCCGTTTGACGACGTCGAATCCGCCACCCGCCCGCCGCCCCCGGTCCGTGGTGAGGGCCGACATCGCGTCCCGCGCCACTTCGAGCCCCCGCTGCTGCCGGGCCAGCTCGGCCTCCCGACGGGAGAGGAGGAACGGCAGGCTGGCCGCCGGGTCCAGGGCCCGGAAGACCGGCGGGCCCTGCTCCGTACCGTGCGTGCCGCCGTCGTCCAGCAGGCACAGCTCGGCCAACTGGTCCAGTGCGCGGCGCACATCGTCCTCGCTCCGCCCCAGACGCGCCACGATCTCGTCGAGCCGCAGCTCCGGCTCGTCCAGGACGAGCCGGTAGACCAGCTCCGTCCGCGCGTCCAGCCCCAGCACCTCTAACATCCCTGGCTCCCCCGCAGATGTCACGCCGTCCCGCAGGCGGTGCGGGACGGCCCTTCAGCACCGGGCGTGAGTGTAGGGCGGCACGTTGTGAAGGTATAGACCAGGTCCACGGGGCGGATGGGCTCCGAAGTGCCGCGCGTGGCCGGAAAAGCCGGGGCCCGACGGCGGCCGGAGGGGCTCCCGGTGGTGGGGAGGGATGGCCGCAAGATGTCTGGCAGCCTCCTGCCACCACCGCATCGTCCCAGGCAGCCGCCCCCGTACGGCCCTCGCTGCGGCTGGCACTCCGCTGCCCCGCAGCTTTCGGCCACCCGCCAACCGTGGCTCCGCGGGCGGCGATGGCGACAGGATCTGGCCGTCACAAGGCATTCACACACCGCTATTTCTCAGGAGTTCCGTATGTGGGCGTTCCCTTCCCCCGGCCCTCGCCACTCGTCGGCCGCCGCCTCTTCCGCACTCCCGGCGGCCCTGTGCGCGGTCTCGGCACGGGCCGGCTTCTCCTGGGGGTGACCCCGGAGAACGGGACGCCCCCGTGTTCCTGGTGATCGCCCTCCTCGTGCGCGCCGAACCCCCGCGCCCCGACCGGTGGACGGCCGGCGAGCTGGCCCGCTGGCTGGGCTCCCGCCCCGTCAGGGCCGGCCCGCACGCGGTCGGACCGGTCCACGTGCACGTCGTCGAGGGCCCGGACGGCACGGTCCGCGCCGCGCTCTACATGGAGAGCCCCGACCCCGTGCACGCCGAACTGGCCGCGCTGGAGCACCTCCTGGCCGCCCTGAGCGCCGCCCGGCCCGCCTCGCTGGACTGGCGGCCCGCCGCTCTCGGCGGCGTCACGGGCTGCCCGCCCCCGCACCGCCTCCCCGAACCGAAAGGACCGGATCCGCCATGCCACGGGAGCGCCCCTCCGTGTCAGTGATCATCCCCAACCACAACTACGAGAAGACCCTGCGGGCCTGCCTCGAATCGGTCTACGCCCAGACCCTGCGCCCGCTGGACGTGGTCGTCGTGGACGACGCCAGCACCGACGGCTCCCGCGACATCGCCCGCGCGTTCCCCTGCGTCCTGGTGGCCCGTCCCCGGAACGGCGGGGTCTCCGCCGCCCGCAACCTCGGCGTCTCCGCGTCCGCCGGGCAGGTGCTGTTCTTCCTCGACTCCGACATCGCCCTGGCGCCCGACGCGATCGAGAACGCCGTCGACCTGCTCATGGACGATCCGGGGACCGGCTGCGTCCACGGCGTCCTGGACCCCGAACCGCTCTTCGACGACGGCCCGGTGGAGGTCTACCACTGCCTGCACGCGCACTTCTGGCGACGCCGCAGCGCCGGGGTCGTCGGCACCGCCTTCTTCGCGCTGGCCGCGATCGAGCGCTCCGTCTTCGAGGCGACCGGACCCTTCGACGAGAACCTCCGCGACTCCGAGGACGTCGAGTACAGCGACCGCCTCGCCGCCACCCACCGCATTCGGCTCAGTGAGCGGGTGACCGGCCGCCACGACGACGTGGACCGGCTGCTGCCGATGCTCGCCGAGCAGTACCGGCGCTCCCAACTGCTCGTCCCCGTCGCCGCCGTGGAACGCCGGCGCGGCGGCGGGCTGCGCGCCAACCGCACGGCGGGCGTCCTCGCCGCCGGCCTGGTCCCGCTCACGCTCCCGCTCGCCCTGCTCACCCCCTGGCTGCTCGCGGCGCCGCTCGTCTGCGCCGTGGCCTTCGCGCTCGCGGACGTGGAGCTGTCCCATTTCGTGGCCCGCCGCAAGGGACGGCTCTTCCTGCTCCGCTTCTCCGCGCTGCACTTCGCGGTCCACCTCGCTCTCGTCCTCGGCGCGGTGACCGGCGGCGTCCGCTGGCTGGTGGACCCGCGTTTCGGCCCCTCGGTCCGGGGCCGCCGCGACCGCCCGGCCCCGGCGGCGGCACCGTGAGCACCGGGACGGACGGAGAGGCGGAGGCCCTACGGCCCGCGGCTGCGTCACCGGAACCGGAAGCCGTAGGTGCCGGTGCCGCGCGTCCGGAGGCCGTACGGTCCACGGCTACGTCGCCGGAACCGGAACCGAAGCCGGAACCGGAACCGAAGCCGGCGCCGGACACCGCCCCGGCCGGGGCCGACCGACGCCCCTCCCGGTGGGCCCGCGCGCTGCGCCCCGCCGCCGTTGCCGTCCTCATCGCGGCGACCTGCTTCGCCGTGGGCGGATCGCTGCGCGCGGCCGGTACGGAGCTGGCCGACGCCGCCGGCCGGCCCGGAGGGGTGCTCCTGCTCGGCGCTGCCCTGGCCGCCAACGCGGCCGGACTCGTCCTGTCGATGCTCTCCTGGCGCGTCCTCGTCGTGGACGGCGGCTCCCCGGCCCGCACCAGCGACACCGCGCGTATCTTCTTCATCGGTGTCATCAGCAAGTTCGTCCCCGGCCGGATCTGGGGCGTCCTCGCCCACGTCCAGCTCGGCAAGGCCGTCGGCATCGCCCCCGAGCGGATGATCGCCGCCTTCGGCCTCGGCCTCGTCATCGGGACGACCACCGGGGCCGCCGCCGGACTCCTCGTCGCCCCGGCCGTGTTCGGCGCGGGCGCCTGGGTGTTCGCCCCGCTCGTGCTGCTCGCGGCGGCCGGCGTGGCCCGGCCCGGCTGGGTGGGCCGGCTCGTCGCGTGGACGATGCGGCTGGCCCGCCGCCCCGCCGGAGCCGCCGACAGCTCCCCCCGCGCCCTGCGGCTCTCCATCGGCTGGGCCTGCGCCTCGTGGGCGGGCTCCGGACTCCACCTGTGGGCCATCGCCGTGCTGCTCGGCGCCCCACCGCTGCTCTCCCTGCCCGTCTGCGTCGGCGGCTTCGCCCTGGCCACCGTCGCCGGAAGCCTCGCCTTCGTCCTGCCCGACGGCTGGGGAGCGCGCGAGCTCGTCCTCCTCGCCCCCCTCGCCGCGGTGATGCCGCTCTCCGCCGCCACCGCCGCCGTCATCGCCAGCCGGCTCGTCTGCGTGCTCAGCGAGGTCGCCGCCACCGGCGCGGCCCTCGCCTGGGCCCGCGCCGCCGGACCCCTGCCCGTCCCTCGACCCGCGCTCCGGGAAGGAACCGCATGACCCCCGACGCACCCCCGCTGCTCACCGTGGACGACTGCGAACGACTGTCGACGCGCCAGGTGCACGACCTGTACCGGTCCCACGTCAACAAGAGCCAGGTCTCCCTGATGACCTCCTTCGGCTTCGGCCGTGAACTCGTCGACCACGCCGAGGGATCCTGGATCCACACCCGCGACGGACGCCGCGTCCTCGACTTCACCGGCGGCGTCGGCGTCCTCAACCACGGCCACAACCACCCGCGTATCCTCGCCGCCCGCCGCCGCTTCCAGGAGCAGCGCCGGATGGAGGTCCACAAGACCTACTTCTCGCCCTACATCGCGGCCCTCGGCCACAACCTCGCCCGGTTGCTGCCGGGTGACCTGAACCTCTCCTTCTTCCCCAACTCCGGGGCGGAGGCCGTCGAGGGCGCGGTGAAACTCGCGTACAAGTACCACGGCGGCCGCCGGAAGCAGATACTGCACGCCGACATCAGCTTCCACGGCAAGCTGCTCGGCTCCGGCAGCCTCACCGGCAGCGCCCAGAACGCCTTCGCCTTCCCCGGCATCCCCGGCGTCTCCGCCTTCCGCTACGGCGACCTCGACTCCGTACGGCGGGCGGTCGCCGGAGCGCGGGACGCCCAGGGGCGCTGCGATGTCTACGCGATCCTCATCGAACCGTTCTCCGCCTCCACGATGACGGAGTGCTCCGAGGAATTCCTGCGCGGGCTGCGGGAGTTGTGCACCGAGGAGAAGATCGTGCTGATCTTCGACGAGATCTACACCGGCTGGGGCAAGACCGGCAGCCTCTTCCACTTCATGCGCTATCCGGGACTGGTCCCGGATGTGGTGACCACCTCGAAGTCCTTCGGCGGCGGCAAGTCGTCCGTCTCCGCCTTCGTCGCCCGCGAGCCCGTCTTCCGCGCGGCGTACGACAGCCTCGGCGACGCCATGCTCCAGTCCACCAGCACCACGTACTACGGTTTCGGCGAGGAGACCGCCACCGCGCTGGAGGCCGTCAACATCGCGGTCGAGGACGACTACCCGGCCCGCGCCCGCGCCATCGAACGCGTCCTGAAGCCCGGCCTGGAGAGACTGCGCAAGCAGTACCCCGACCTCATCGCCGACGTCCGGGGAGCCGGTGCGCTGTACGGGATCTTCCTCGACGGCGGGCCCCGCCTCCTGGATCTCGCCGCGAAGATCGCCCCCGGCGGCCTCGCCCGCGACCCGCTGCTGCGGACCAAGGTCATCACCTGCGCGGTCGTCAACGCGATGTACCACGACCACGACGTGTACCTGTACTACACGCTCAACGGCCGCAGCCCCCTGGTGGCCGCTCCCTGCCTGGTCGCCGGGCCGGACGAGGTGGAGATCTTCCTCGACGCCTTCGACCGGACCCTGGCCAAGGGCATGAACCGGCTGCTCACCGCCTTCTTCAAGGACAAGGCGGTGTCCCGATGGGCGGCCTGACCATCGCCGTCACCGGCGCCGCCGGCATGCTCGGCTCCCACCTGGTCGCCCGGCTCGCGGCCGACGGCCACGACGTCGTCGGGATCGACCTGCGCGACGACCCCCGCCCGCCCGCCGGGGCCCGGCACATCGTCGCCGACATCCGGGACGGGGCCGCGCTCGCCCGCGCCTTCGACGGGGCCCACGCGCTGGTGCACTGCGCCGCCGCCCTGCCCAGCTACCCCGTCGACCAGATCCGCTCCATCACCGTCGACGGCACCCGCGCCGTCCTCACCGCCGCCCGCCGGGCCCGCGTCGAACGGGTCGTGCACATCTCCTCCACCGCCGTCTACGGGTTGCCGAAGCGGGTCCCCACCCCGGAGGAGCACCCCCGCGAGCCCGTCGACCCGTACAGCAGGGCCAAGGCCGAGGCCGAGGAGGTCTGCGAGGAGTTCCGGGGGCGCGGGATGTGCCTGCCGGTCCTGCGGCCCAAGACCTTCCTCGGACCCGGCCGGATGGGCCTGTTCTCGATGCTCTTCGAATGGGCCGAGGAGCGGCGCAACTTCCCCGTCCTGGGCCGGGGCGACGTCCGCATCCAGATGTTCGGCATGGCCGACCTGGTCGACGCCGTGGTGCTCGCCCTCCACGCCCCGCCCGAGATCGCCGACGACGTCTACAACCTGGGCGCCGCCGAGTTCGGCACCCTGCGGGAGGACTTCCAGGCGGTGCTGGACGCGGCCGGACACGGCAGACGCGTGGTCCCGCTGCCGGCAGCACCGGCGCTCGCGGTCCTGCGCACGCTGGAGCGCACCAAGCTCTCCCCGGTCTACGGGCGGCTGCTGTTCAAGCTCCTCGACGACAGCTACGTGGACATCACCCGTGCCACCGAACGGCTCGGCTTCCGTCCCGCGCTCTCCAACCAGGACGCCATCCTCGGCACCTACGCGTGGTGGCGCACCCAGCGGCGGGGCGGCGCCCCCGCTCCCGGAGCCGGCCGGACCAGCCGGGACCCGTGGCGCCAAGGGGCGCTCGGCCTGGCCAAGGTCTTCTTCTGATCCCCTGGAGCCCTGCCGTGGACATCACCCGGCCGTCCCCCGCGCCCGTGCGCGTGGTGGCAGTCCCGCCCGGACCCGAACCCGCCGACCTCACCCCCCTGCCCGAGGCAGCCGCCCCCACCGGCCTCGCCCCGCTGCCCGAACCCTCCTACGCCGGGCCGCTGGGGCACCCGCCCCCGGCCGGCGTACGGCAGACCCGCCGCAACCGGCCGCGCGACCTCCTGGCACTGCTGCGCCCCGGCCAGTGGGTCAAGAACCTGGCCGTCGTCCCGCTCGCCCTCCTCGACACCCCCGCGTGGGGGACCGCCGTCCTCCTGCGCACCGGCTGGGCGATTCTCGGCTTCACCCTCGCCTCCGCCGTCGTCTACGTCGTCAACGACCTCGCCGACCGGGAGCGGGACCGGCTGCACCCGGTCAAACGGCACCGCCCGATCGCCTCCGGCCGGGTCTCCCCGGCCGCCGCGACCGTCCTGACCGGTCTTCTCGCCCTGGCGCTGACCGGCTGGGCGGTGGCCGGACCCGCCTGGCAGTGGTGGCCCACCGCCCTCTACCTGGCGCTGAGCCTCGCGTACTCCCAGGGGCTCAAACACGTACCTCTGGTGGACGCGTTCATCGTGGCGACCGGCTTCGTCCTCCGGCTCCTCCAGGGGGCGCTGCTCATCGGCACCCGTCCCTCCGAGTGGCTGGCGCTCTGCGTCTTCTCGCTCTGCCTGATGCTGGCGCTCGGCAAACGCCGGCACGAGATGACGGCGGCGGGCCGCGCCCACCGCCCCGCCCTGCGCGGCTACACGCTCGCCTTCCTCGACCACCTGGTCGTCCTGGTCGCCGTGCTGACGGCCGTCAGCTACGTGCTCTACCTCCGCGACGACGCGGCCCTCACCGCCGGGGCCTCCTTCGTCACCCTGCTCTCCGCCCCCTGCGCCGTCTTCGGCCTCGCCCGCTACCTCCAGCTCCTCCTGGTCGAGGAGGGCGGCGGCAACCCCGTCCACGTCCTCTTCCGGGACCGTTCGACCCTCGTCAACGCGGCGCTGTGGGCGCTCCTCGTCGCCCTCGCGCTCCTCCTCCCGCACCCGTCCGGCTGACCTTCCCGGCCGCTCGCTCCGCCCACGGCCCCGTACGCCGTCCGCCCGCCCCACCCACGGCCCCGGACGCCATCCGTCCGCCATCCGCCATCCGCCCTCCGACCGCCCGAAGGCGCCCCATGAACCGGAAGCACCCCCTCGTCTCCGTCGTCATCCCCAACTACAACTACGGCCGCGCCCTGGAACTCTGCCTGCGTGCCGCCCTCGCCCAGACCTACCAGCCCCTGGAGGTGCTGCTCATCGACGACTGCTCCACCGACGACTCGGTCGCCGTCGCCGAGGCCTGCGGCGTCCGGGTGATCAGCACCGGCGTCAACAGCGGGGTCGCCACCACCCGCAACACCGGGGCCGCCCACGCACGCGGTGAGATCGTCGTGTTCGTCGACTCCGACGTGGCGATGGAACCGGACGCGATCGCCAACGCCGTCGCCCTGCTCGACTCCGACCCCCGCATCGGCGCGGTCTGCGGCACCTACGACGCCGAACCCCTCATCCGGGACAGCCTGATCGAGGAGTACCGCTGCCTGCACCAGTTCTACTGGCTGGCCGAGACCGAAGGCCGCATCGGCACCCTGCACACCGCGATCTGCGCCATGCCCGCCCGCGTCTTCGCCGAGATCGGCCCCTTCAACCCCCGGCTGCGCCACACCGAGGACGGCGACTACGCCGCCCGCATCTGCCGGAGCTACGAGGTCCACAGCTCCACCGCCGTCCGGGGCCGGCACGACCACGACGACACCTGGCGCGTCGTGCTGCGCAAGGTCTTCCACCGCACCCGGCTGCACATCCCGCTCTACGTCCGACGCGGCGACCTCCCCGGCGGCATCGCCACCGGACCCCGCGCCGGGGCCAGCGTCGCGGCCCTGCTCGCCCTGGCCACCCTGCCGCTCGGCCTGATCGCCGCGCCCTGGCTGCTCGTCCCGGCCGCCCTGCTCGCCCTCACCCTGCTCGCGGACTCCGCCCTGTACCGCTTCGTCCTGCGCCGCCGGGGCCCCCTGTTCGCCGCCTACTTCGCCTTCGCGCACACCGTGGTCAACGCGGTCATCGCGGCGGGCGCGGGCGTCGGTGCCCTCCAGTGGCTGGCCTCCCGCCGCTTCCGCCGGCTGTACGAGCCCGGCGCGCACCTCGCCCCGGTACGGGCCACACCGTGACGGGGACCCTGGCGGCCGACAGCGCCGCCCCCGCCGACCCGGAGGCGCCCGACGCGTACCCACCGCCCGCGCGGGAAGGGGACCGCCGGTGGCCCGGCCGGCTGCTGCTCGCCGTCGCCGTCCTGTGGGCCCTCTTCGTCGCCGCCCGCGCGCTCCTCAGCGGCCGGTGGTGGGTGTGGAACGGCCTCGGACTCGCCCCGCCCGTCCTCCATCTCCTCCTCCCGCTCGCCCTGTTGATCCCGGCCGCACTGGTCCGGCACGGGCGGCGGGCGGCCGTCGGCGTCGTCCTGGCCTCGCTGCTGCTGGGCTCCTGGCAGACCGGGCTGCACCCCGGCGCGCTGCTGCGCGGACAGCCCGCCGTGCCGCCGGGCGCCCTGAAGGTGGTCAGCTGGAACACCTTCTTCTGGGACCAGGACAGCGACACCGACGCCTTCTACGCCTACCTGAAGTCCCACTCCGCCGACGTCTACCTCCTCCAGGAGTACCAGAACGCACGGGGCGACGAACCCGCCCCGATCGACGACCTGCCCCGGCTCCGCAGGGAGTTCCCCGGCTTCCACATCGCCACCGAGGGGGAGTTCCTCACCCTGTCCCGTTTCCCGGTCACCTCCGTGCGGGCACTGCGCCCCGACGGGCTGGCCCCGCCCGACACCTCCTGGGCCGACTACTGGAACATCCGCGTCCTGCGCACCGACATCGACGTGGACGGCGAGACCCTCTCCCTCTACAACACGCACCTGCCCGACCTGCTGAACGTCGACCGCAACCCCCTGAACGCCGCCTACCACCGATCCGTACGGCAGCTCTCCGACCGCCGCGACCGCCACTTCCGGGCCCTGCGCGACGACCTCGACGCCAACGACCACCCGGTGGTGCTCGCCGGGGACCTCAACGTGCTGCCGGGCACCGGCGACCTGCGCTGGTTCGACGGGCTGCGGGACGCCGCCGAGGCCGGGGACTCGGTCCACCCGGCGACGTTCCCGGTGAGCGGCCCGGCGCTCTGGCGGCTCGACTGGGCGTTCGTCTCGCCCCGCCTCGACCTGCACCGGCAGTCCGTCCAGGACCCGCCCGCCGTGCTCTCCACCCACCGGCTGATCGAGCTGCTCCTCTCCCCGCCCGCCCCCGGGGCCGCCGCCCCGGCCACCGAGAAGGACCGGTCATGACCCGCCGCTCCACGCGCTCGCCCCGCTTCGACGTGACGATCGTGCTCACCTACTACCTCCCGTACACCAGCGGCCTCACCGAAGTGGCCCGCACGGTCGCCGAAGGGCTGGCCGCGCGGGGCCGCCGGGTCGCCGTCGTCGCCTGCCGCCACGACCCCGACCGCCCCGCGCGCGAGACCGTGAACGGCGTCGAGGTGTTCCGCGCCCCGGTCGCCGCCCGTCTCGGGCGCGGCGTCATCAGCCCCGGATTCGCCCCGCTCGCCGGACGGATCGCCCGCGCCTCGCGGGTCGTCAACGTCCATCTGCCGATGCTGGAGGCCGGACTCGTCGCCCGGCTCGCCGGGGACACCCCGGTCGTCGCCACCCACCACGACGACGTCTGGCTGGCCGGCGGCGCGCTCGCCCCGCTCCAGGTGAAGGCCGTCGACGCCTCGGTGGCCGGGGCGCTGCGCCGCTCGGTCGCCGTCGTCGTCAACAACGCGGACCACGCGGAGCATTCGCGCCACTGGCCGCTGATGCGCGAGCGCCGCCTCCTGGCCATCGCCCCGCCCTGCCGGGAGCGCGAGCCCGCGCCCGCCGCCTTCCGCGAGACGGCGGGCCCGCACGTCGGCTTCCTCGGCCGGATCGCCCCCGAGAAGGGACTGCACCACCTGGTCGACGCCTTCCGGACCATCCCGGACCCCGATGCCCGGCTGCTGATCGCGGGCGACTACTCCAAGGTCGCCGGCGGCAGCGTCGTCGGGGCGCTGCGCACCCGCGCCGGGGACGACCCCCGCATCCGGTTCACCGGTTTCCTCCGGGACGACCAGGTGGCGGGCTTCTACGCCTCGTTGGACGCGTTCGCCCTGCCGTCCGTCGCCGAGGAGTCCTTCGGCATCTCCCAGGCCGAGGCGATGATGCTCGGCGTCCCCTCCGTCGCCAGCGACGCACCGGGGATGCGCGTCCCGGTGGCGGAGACGGGTTTCGGCCGTCTCTTCCCGCCCGGCGACGCCCACGCCCTGGCCGCGGCCCTGCGCGAGGTGGCCGCGTACCCGCCGGAACGCCGTGCCGAGGGCGGCCGCGACGCCCGTGCCCGGTACGGGCCGGACCACTGCCTGGACGCCTACGACGCCCTGTTCCGGGACGTCGGGGCACCGCGGGGAGTCCGGGGAGCCGCCGCGTGACGAACCCGGAGAGCCCGGCCGGGGCGGTGTGGGCCGGTGCGGCCGTGAACGCGGGAGGCCCGCCGCTGTGGGCGGCGGCGGCCTGGGCCGTGTTCCTCGCCGCCCATCTCGCCCTCAACGGCCGCTGGTGGTTCTGGCTGCTGCCGTCGCTGCTGCCGCCGCCCCTGTTCGTCGCGGTGCCCGCCCTGCTCCTGGTGGCCGCCGGAGCGACGGGGGACCTCGCGGCCGGAGCGGTGGCGGGGGCGTCGCTGCTGCTCGGGGTCCGGCAGTCCGGCGCGGTGGTCCGCGCGCCGGCCCGCGGAGCGCGGAGGCCACCGCCCGGCGGGGCGGTGCGCATCGTCTCCTGGAACACCCAGCACTGGTGCCAGACCACCGACCCGGAGCCGTTCTACGCCTTCCTGCGCGGGCTCGACGCCGACGTCTACCTCCTCCAGGAGTACCACCACGACCGGTTCGACGGCACCTACCGGCTGATCGACGACGACCGGCGGCTGCGCGCGAACTTCCCCGGCCACGAGGCCGTCATCGCCCGCGGGCTGATCACCCTGTCCCGGCTGCCGGTCGCCGCGGCCGTCGGGACGGCAGCCCGCCGGACCCTGCGGGTCGACCTGGAGATGCCGGGCGACGGCCGCATTCTCGCCACGTTCAATGTCCACATCCCGGTACAGCTGCGGTTGATCAGCCCGTTGCGTGCAGACTTCTACCGCGCGGTCCGCTCACGGGCCGCCGACCGGGAGCAGGAGTACCGGGGACTCCTCGCGGACGTCGCCGACTGCCCCCATCCGGCCCTGATCGCGGGGGACTTCAACACCACCGCCGCCATCGGGGACTCCCGCCGCATCGCCCGCCTGGGCGCCGATGCCGTCGCCCTGACCGGGAAAGTGTGGCCCGTCTCCTGGCAGCCCCGCCCCGGTCTGCGCTGGTGGCGGCTGGACTGGGTGCTCAGCACACCGGGCGTCCGGGTCCACAGCTACCGCTTCCGCGATCCGCGCGGACTGTCCGACCACTGCGTCCAGGAGGTGTCCGTGTCGCTCGCCGAACCGGGCCCCCGGCCACCGGCCGGCCTCCGTGCCCACCACCACGACGAAGGAACCCACCATGCGTTACCGCTACCTCGGCAAGACCGGCCTGCGGGTCAGTGAACTCTGCCTGGGCGCCATGACGTTCGGCCGGGAGGCCGACGAAACCACCAGCCACGCCCTGCTGGACCGCTTCACCGAGGTGGGCGGCACCTTCGTGGACACCGCCGACATCTACTCCGCCGGAGCCTCCGAGGAGATCCTCGGCCGCTGGCTGAAGAGACAGCGCCGCGACGACGTGGTGATCGCCACCAAGGTGCGGTACGGCACGGGTGAGGGCCCCAACGACCGCGGACTGGGCCGCAACCACCTGATCGCCGGGGTCGAGGCGAGCCTGCGCCGGCTGGGCACCGACCACATCGACCTCTACCAGGTGCACGCCTGGGACCCCGGCACCCCGCTGGAGGAGACCCTCGCCACCCTGGACGCCCTGGTCACCTCCGGCAAGGTGCGCTACATCGGGGCCAGCAACTTCTCCGGCTGGCAGCTCCAGAAGGCCGTCGACCTCAGCCGGGAACACGGCTGGGAGCCCTTCACCGCCCTCCAGCCGCTCTACAACCTGCTGGACCGCTCCGCCGAATGGGAGCTGCTGGAGGTCAGCCGCAACGAGGGCCTCGGCGTCATCCCGTGGAGCCCGCTGCGCGGCGGCTGGCTGAGCGGCGCGATCCGGCGCGGTACGGGACGGCCGCCCGCGGGCACCCGCGTGGAGACCGCCGAACGGCTCGGCTGGGGCGAGTCGTGGAGCGCGTACGAGGGCGACGAGCGCACCTGGCGGGTGCTGGACGCCCTGCACGGCGTCGCCGGACGCACGGGCCTCGCGGTGCCGGTGGTGGCCCTCGCCTGGCTGCTCGGCCGCCCCGGCGTCACCGCCCCCATCGTGGGCGCGCGCACCCCGGAGCAACTGGAGACCAA
Organism: Streptomyces sp. V2I9; assembly: GCF_030817475.1. Taxonomy (NCBI): domain Bacteria; kingdom Bacillati; phylum Actinomycetota; class Actinomycetes; order Kitasatosporales; family Streptomycetaceae; genus Streptomyces; species Streptomyces sp. V2I9. The sequence goes on from NZ_JAUSZJ010000002.1 coordinate 4,769,766, forward strand.
CCTGGGCGCCGCGGACCTGGACCTCGACCCGGCCGACGCGGCCCTGCTCACCGCCGCGAGCGACCAGGTGCTCCCGTACCCGTACTCCGTGATCGAGACGGACCCCGAGTTGCGCTGACGCCCCTTGCGTGACCGGAAACGGGCGGTGGCCCGGAGGGAGGGTTCCCCCCGGGCCACCGGCTCTTCGCGCGTCGCCGTCCCTCAGTCCGCCGGCCGCTTGAGACGGGCCACGAACTTGTAGCGGTCACCGCGGTAGACCGAGCGCACCCACTCCACGGGTTCGCCCTGGCCGTCCACCGAATGCCGGGACAGCATGAGCATCGGCAGCCCCACGTCGGTGCCCAGCAGTCCCGCCTCGCGCGGGGTGGCGAGCGAGGTCTCGATGGTCTCCTCCGCCTCGGCGAGACGGACGTCGTACACCTCGGCGAGCGCGGTGTAGAGCGAGGTGTACTTCACCAGAGAGCGGCGCAGCGCCGGGAAGCGTTTGGCCGAAAGGTGCGTGGTCTCGATCGCCATCGGCTCCCCGCTGGCGAGCCGCAGCCGCTCGATGCGCAGCACCCGGCCGCCCGCCGAGATGTCCAGCAGTCCGGCGAGGGTGTCGTCCGCCGTGACGTAGCCGATGTCCAGGAGCTGGGACGTCGGCTCCAGGCCCTGGGCGCGCATGTCCTCGGTGTACGAGGTGAGCTGGAGCGCCTGGGAGACCTTCGGCTTGGCGACGAAGGTGCCCTTGCCCTGGATGCGTTCGAGGCGGCCCTCGACGACCAGTTCCTGGAGGGCCTGGCGCACGGTGGTCCGCGAGGTGTCGAACTCGGCGGCCAGGGTGCGCTCGGGCGGCACCGGGGTGCCCGGCGGCATGGTGTCGGTCATGTCGAGGAGATGCCGCTTGAGCCGGTAGTACTTCGGTACGCGCGCTGTGCGCGTACCGGCACCGGTCTCGCTCCCCGTACTGCCCCCGTCGGCACTCATGGCCCGCCTTCCCGACGCTTGCGTTACTGCCGTCACCGGCTCCTCCGTCTGTCGCGGCTCACATGGTGGCACGGTCCGGTCACGGGTCGTCGCCCTCCCTTAGGTGTCGGTCCTATAACGGACGCGAGTGCACTTCTTATACACCCTTGACACCCCTAAAGGTCTAGGCCAAGCTCCCGGTACTGGTCTAAACCATTAAAGACCAGGTCCAGCCCCAGCAGAACTCGTCGAATGTCTTCGCGGTGGGTGGGGTTGCAGCATCCCTGAGGAGGGTTTGACGTGAAGCGCAAGCTCATCGCGGCGATCGGTGTCGCGGGCATGTTGGTTTCGGTCGCGGCGTGTGGTTCCGACGACAAGAAGTCGTCCGCGGACCCCAAGGACCGCAAGGAAACCCTGACCGTCTGGCTCATGGGCGAGGCCCAGTCCACCTGGCCGGAACTGGTCAAGGACGTCAACGCCGAGTTCAACAAGAAGTACCCGGGCGTCACGGTGAAGGTTCAGTACCAGCAGTGGGCCGACAAGGTCAAGAAGCTGGACACCTCCCTCGGTGGCGACAAATTCCCGGACGTCGTCGAACTCGGCAACACCGAGACCATGCAGTACATCCTCAATGGTGCGCTCGGAGAAATCGACCCCAAGAAGTACGAGAACTCGGACACCTGGATCAAGGGTCTGAAGGACACGTGCTCCTTCGAGGGCAAGACCTACTGCGTTCCTTATTACGCGAGCGCCCGTCTGGCGGTCTACAACAAGGACATGCTGAAGGCCGGCACCGGCAGCGACGCCCTCCCGCAGACCGAGGACGAGTTCCTCGCCGCGATGGACAAGGTCGCCGCCGAGCTGGGCAAGAAGGACAAGCGCGCCTCCTCCCTCTACTTCCCGGGCCGCTACTGGTACGCCGCGATGTCCTACGTCGCCGCCTACGGTGGCCAGATAGCCACGTACGACGAGGGCAGCAAGGAGTGGAAGGCCGCGCTCTCCACCCCGGAGGCCCAGAAGGGCATCCAGCACTTCGTCGACCTGGTCAAGAAGTACAACAAGGCCGACGTGACGAAGGACGAGCAGGACCACGCCAACGTCATGGCCAACGAGAAGGCCGCGGTCATCTACGGCCAGGCGTGGGAGGCCGGCAGCGTCACCACCGGCGAGAACGGCAACCCGAAGCTCGAGGGCAAGATCGCCACGGCCGGTATGCCCGGCCCCGAGGGCAAGGCCCTCCCGTCCTTCATCGGCGGCTCGGACCTCGCTACCATCTCCAAGTCCAAGGTCCAGGACCTCGGCGAGGAGTGGATCTCCCTCTTCACCAACGCGAAGTCCATGGAGGTCCTCGCGTCGAAGAACATCCTCCCCAACAACGAGAAGCAGCTCGAACCGCTGAAGCAGAAGCCGGAGACCGCCGCCATCGCCAACGCGGTGCCGGACGCCTGGTTCACGCCGATCGCGCCGGGCTGGGCCTCCGTGGAGAAGGAGGAGGTCCTCCAGAACATGCTCCTGGAGATCGTCAAGGGCGCCTCCGTCGCCGACGCCTCGAAGAAGGCCGACGAGAAGATCGACGCGCTGATCAACAAGGAATCCTGACCTTCCGATCGCCAGGCGGGGGCCCGGCACCAGTGCCGGGCCCCCGCGCCTTTCCCGCAAGAGAACGCCGTGAATTCCGGGGCCCGCCCCGGACCCGCGATGGAAGGTCAGCCACGTGTCTGCCGCTGATACCAAGGCCGCCGGGCCGCCGGTCCCCGTACCACCCGACCCGCAGACGATCGGCAAGTCGTCCTCGGACGACGACGCGCCCCGGGTCCAGAAGAGGAAGCGGAAGAAGGGGGAACTGCTCCCCTACTTCCTGATCCTCCCGGCGATCGTGGCGATCGCCGCCGTCTACCTCTACCCCCTCGGCAAGACGGTCATCATGTCCTTCCAGGACATGGGCCGCCGTGAGCTGTGGTCCGGAGAGCCGGCGCCGTGGGTCGGTTTCGAGCAGTTCACCAACATCCTCGGGGATCCCGAGTTCTGGTGGGTCACCTTCCGCACGGTCGTCTTCATGGCCATCTGCGTGGTGCTGACCATGGGCCTCGGCCTGCTGATCGCCCTGCTGATGCGCAGGCTCTCCACCTGGGTCCGGCTGGTGCTCACCGCCTGCCTCATCGCCGCCTGGTCGATGCCGCTGATGGTGGCCGCCTCGATCTTCCGGTTCATGGCCGACTCCGACTACGGCCTGATCAACACCCTGATCGCCAAGGTCGTCGGCGAGGACTGGCTCGGACACAACTGGTACCTCGACCCGGTCCAGGGATTCGGCATCATCACGCTGCTGGTCGTCTGGGGCGCCATCCCGTTCGTCGTCGTCACCCTGTACGCCGCACTCACCCAGGTCCCCCAGGAGCTGGAGGAGGCCGCCGCTCTCGACGGCGCCAGCGCCTTCGGCATCTACAAGTTCGTCACCTGGCCGGTCATCAAGCCGGTCTTCACCATGGTCGCCACCCTCTCGGTGATCTGGGACTTCAACGTCTTCGGCCAGATCTGGCTGCTGCGCGGCAACAAGCCCGAGCCGGAGTACGAGACCCTCGGCCTCTACTCCTACTCCAAGGCGTTCGAGTCCACCTCCTTCAGCCAGGGCACCGCGATCGCCCTGATCACGGTGCTGCTGCTGTCCGGCGTGGCCGTGTACTACCTGCGCCAGCTCATGAAGACGGGAGAGGTCGAATGAGCAGCTCGACCCAGACGACACAGGCGCTGCGGCCCGACCGCAAGAAGAGCCGGCTCCACCTCGACATCCTCGGCCTCGGCATCGCCCTGGTCATGGTCTTCCCGGTCTACTGGCTGGTCATCAGCGCCCTGCGGCCCAACCGCGAGATCCGCAGCTACGACCAGACCCTGTGGCCCACGTCGATCACCTTCGACAACTTCGTCCGGGCCACCGAGCAGCCGAACTTCGCCACCGCCATCCAGTCCAGCCTGATCGTCGCCGTCACCGCGGTGGTCGGCGGCATGATCATTGCGACCCTGGCGGCCCTGGCCATCGGCCGGTTCCGGTTCTTCGGCCGCAAGGCCCTGGTCCTGATCATGATCCTGGTCCAGATGCTGCCCCCGACGGCGATGCTCATCCCGATCTACGCCCAGCTCAACGCGATGGGCGGGATCGACGAGTACTGGGGCCTGATCGTCGTCTACCTCGTCTCCACCCTGCCCTTCGCCACCATCATGATCCGCGGCTTCGTCGTGAACATCCCGGTGGAGCTGGAGGAGTCCGCGATGGTGGACGGCTGCACCCGCTTCCAGGCGTTCCGCCGGGTGATCTTCCCGCTGCTGGCCCCCGGCCTCGCCGCCGCGTCGATCTTCGCCCTGGTCAACGCGTGGAACGAGTACCTCTTCGCGTACATCCTGATCAACGACAACTCCAAGTACACGCTGAACGTCTGGCTGATGACGTTCACGACCGAGCGCGGAACGGACTACGGAGCCCTCATGGCCGCATCGACCATGATCGCCCTCCCCGTCGTCGTGTTCTTCATGATCATCCAGAAGAAGATGGCCGCTGGCCTCACTTCCGGCGCCGTGAAGGGATAGTGCGGGCCCATGACCACCCTCGTCTCCACCACGGACACCCTGACGCGCGACGCGCTCGCGGTGCTCCAGCCCGGTTTCACCGGCACCACCGCACCGGACTGGCTGCTGCGCCGGGTCGGTGAAGGGCTGGCCTCCGTCGGGCTGTTCGGCCGCAACATCACCTCGCCCGAGCAGCTCACCGCCCTCACCGCGCGCCTGCGCTCCGAGCGGGAGGACGTCCTCGTCGCCATCGACGAGGAGGGCGGCGACGTGACCCGGCTGGAGGTCACGCACGGCTCCTCGTTCCCCGGCAACCTCGCCCTCGGTTCGGTGGACGACGTCCACCTCACGCGGGCCGTCGCGCGGGAACTCGGCCGCCGGCTCGCCGAGTGCGGCGTCAACCTCAACTGGGCGCCCTCCGCCGACGTCAACTCCAATCCGGGCAACCCGGTCATCGGCGTACGCTCCTTCGGCGCCGACACCGGGCTGGCCGCCCGGCACACCGCCGCGTACATCGAGGGGCTCCAGGCCGCCGGTGTCGCCGCCTGCACCAAGCACTTCCCCGGCCACGGCGACACCGCGGTCGACTCGCACCTCGCACTGCCCCGCATCGATGTGGACCTGGACACGCTGCACGCCCGTGAGCTGGTGCCTTTCCGGGCGGCCATCGCCGCGGGTTCCAAATCGGTGATGAGCGCGCATATCCTTCTTCCCGCGCTCGACCCGGACCGCCCGGCGACCCTGAGCCCGCAGATCCTCACCGGTCTGCTGCGCCAGGAGCTGGGTTACGAGGGCCTGATCGTCACCGACGCGGTGGAGATGGACGCCATCGCCGGTACGTACGGCATCGAGCGCGGGTCCGTCCTCGCGCTCGCGGCGGGCGCCGACGCCATCTGTGTGGGCGGCGGCCTGGCCGACGAGGCGACGGTGCTGCGGCTGCGCGACGCCCTCGTCGCGGCCGTGCGCACCGGGGAACTGACCGAGGAGCGGCTCGCCGACGCGGCCGCCCGTGTACGAGCCCTCGCGTCCTGGACGCAGAGGGCGCGGGGGGATGTCCCGGAGCCGGGCGCGGAAGTGCAGGAGGGGACCGCGCCCGGCACCGGAGTCAGCTCCGACATCGGTCTGATCGCCGCCCGCCGCGCACTCCGGGTGACCGGTTCCGGCGAGCCGCTGACCGGGTCGGCGTACGTCGCCTCGTTCGGCGCCGAGGCCAACATCGCGGTCGGCGCGGAGACCCCCTGGGGCGTCGCCGCCGAGCTGGAGAGGCTCCTGCCCGGCACCGGCGCGGACATCTGCACCGAGGGGACCCCTGATCCGGCGGAGGCGATCCTGGCGGCGGCGGGGGAGCGGCGCATCGTCGCCGTCGTCCGCGACGAGCACCGGCACGCCTGGATGGGCGCCACGCTCGACACCCTGCTGGCGGCCCGCCCGGACACGGTCGTGGTCGAGATGGGCCTGCCCCAGGCGGCCCCGCGGGGCTCGCTGCACATCGCCACCCACGGCGCCGCCCGCGTCTGCGGCCTGGCGGCGGCGGAAGCGCTGACGGGCACGAAGGGCTGACGCGAGGGCCGGGAACAAGCCCGTCCGGCGATCGGGGACGGAGCGCCTCGCGCCGGATGGGCCGCGCCTCACCGCACGGCGAAGGGCCGGGACACCGCGACGGTGTCCCGGCCCTTCGCCGTGACGGGGGAGGGGCGAACCCCTACAGCCCCTGCCACCCCGGCTTGGCCGCGTACGTGGCGCGGAAGTAGTCCGCGAGCTTGAGCTTCGACGCCGCCGCCTCGTCCACCACCACGGTCGCGTGCGGGTGCAGCTGGAGCGCCGAGGCCGGCACGATCGAGGCGACCGGGCCCTCCACCGTCTGGGCGACGGCCTCCGCCTTGCCCTCGCCGGTGGCCAGCAGGATCGGGTGGCGGGCGTCCAGGATGGTCCCGATGCCCTGCGTGATCACGTGGTGGGGCACCTGCTCGATGTCGTCGTCGAAGAAGCGCGCGTTGTCGATCCGGGTCTGCTCGGTGAGCGTCTTGATCCGGGTGCGCGAGGCCAGCGAGGAGCACGGCTCGTTGAAGCCGATGTGCCCGTCGGTGCCGATGCCCAGCAGCTGGAGGTCGACGCCGCCCGCCTCGGCCAGCGCCCGGTCGTACGCCTCGCAGGCCGCCTGGACGTCCTCGGCCGCGCCGTCGGGGCCCATGAAGGACGTCTCGGAGAGCCCGAGCGGTTCGATCACCTCGCGCAGCACCACGGAGCGGTACGACTCCGGATGGCCCGAGGGCAGCCCGACGTACTCGTCGAGCTGGCAGATCCGGGCGCGCGAGGCGTCCACCGCGCCGGAGGCGACCTTCGCGGCGAGCGCGCGGTAGACGGGCAGCGGGGTCGAGCCGGTGGCAACGCCGAGCAGGGCGTCGGGCTTGCGGTCGAGCAGTGCGGCGATGGCCTCCGCGATCAGTTCGCCGCCTGCCGTGGCGTCCGGGACGATGACAACTTCCACGCTGTTCCTGCCGATCTGACTAGGGGAGGAGGTGGTATAGACCAATCAATCTCCCAATTTAGCAGAATCGGGCTGCCGTACGGTGAACGGTCCACCCATCGGCGGCCCGCTGGCGGGCCACGGCAATGCCTGGTCGACTGGTCCGGTACGACGCCGATCGCGCACCCGCGCCCGCGCCGCCCCGTACGCCGATGCCGACAGCGCAGGGAGGCCCCATGTCCGCCACTCCTCAGGCCGGACCGAGCGGTCAGGGCGACCGGCCCGGCCGCATCATGTCCGGCGAGATGGCCGAGCAGCCCGCCACGCTGCGGCGCATCCTCGAACAGGGCGCGCCCCGCATCCGCGAGGTGGCCGCCGAGATCGCCGCCCGCAAGCCCCGGTTCGTCCTGCTCACCGCCCGCGGTACGTCGGACAACGCGGCGCTGTACGCGAAGTACCTGCTGGAGATCCGCCTCGGGCTGCCCTGCGGACTGGCCTCCATGTCCACCACGACGGCCTACGGGGCCCGGCCGGACCTGCGGGACGTCCTGGTGGTCACCGTCAGCCAGTCGGGCGGCTCGCCGGACCTGGTGGCCTCCACGCGGGCCGCCCGCGAGGCCGGAGCCGTCACCCTCGCCGTCACCAACAACCCGGACTCCGCGCTGGCCGCCGTCTCCGAGTACCACATCGACATCCTGGCGGGCCCGGAGAGGGCGCTCCCGGCCACCAAGACGTACACGGCCACCCTGCTCTCCCTGTACCTCTTCGTGGAGGGCCTGGGCGGCCGCGACGGCACCACGGCCGCCGCGGGGCTGCCCGACCTCGCGGGCGCGATCCTGGGCCGCCGCGCCGAGGTCAAGGCGCTGGCCTCCCGCTACCGCTTCGCCGAACGCATGGTGATCACCTCGCGCGGCTACGGCTACCCCACCGCCAAGGAGGCCGCCCTGAAGCTGATGGAGACCAGCTACATCCCGGCGCTCTCCTACTCCGGCGCGGATCTGCTGCACGGCCCGCTGGCGATGGTCGACAACATCTCGCCGGTGATCGCCGTGGTCACCGACGGCCGGGGCGGCGAGGCCCTCCAGCCGGTGCTGGACCGGCTGCGCGGACGCGGCGCGGACCTCTTCGTGGTCGGCCCCAAGGCGCAGGTGGAGGCCGCTTCGGCCGGGTTCTCGCTGCCCACGGCGGGGGTCCCGGAGGAGGTGCAGCCGATCCTGGAGATCCTGCCGCTGCAGATGCTCGCGTACGAGGTGACGATCGCCCGAGGCCAGGACCCCGACGCCCCGCGCGCGCTGGCCAAGGTCACCGAGACCCACTGAACGCGCCCCGTCCGCCACGGCCCCGGAAACACCCGCGGGCCGCGGCACCGGAGCGGGACCCTCAGCCCACCCGGCACCGCAGCCCGGAGCTGCGGGCCTGCCTTTCGCGGCAGGCCGGACCTGGCCGGCGGTGTGCGGTGCCCCCGGCCAGTGGAGGCGCCGGCGCGGTCAGGGCAGAGAGCGCCGGGTGCCTCGTTCCGCCCTCCTGTGCGGGGAGGGCGGAGATCGTGTGCATCATTGTGGACTAGACCAATTGGCCGTGTCCATCCGTGTGCACGACATTCTCCGGCCGGCTTCCGGGCCTGTCCATGCCCGTGCCGTGCCGTTGCCCTGCGGCACGGCCCGCCGGGCCGATCGGTTCGAACACTTTCGGTCACCGCGGGTACGCTCCACACGTGCCCTCCATGAACGACCTCGTCCGCCAGCACACCGCCCTGAGCGACACCGACCTCGAATGGCTCCACCTGCTGGTCTCGGAGTGGCAGCTGCTCTCCGACCTCTCCTTCGCCGACCTCGTGCTCTGGGTCCCGACCCGCGACGGCACGCGGTACGTCTCCGTCGCCCAGATGCGCCCCAACACCGGGCCCACGTCCTACCAGGACGACATGGTCGGCCACCTCGTGCCGCGCGGCCGCCGCCCGTTGCTGGACGCGGCCCTGGACGAGGGCCGGATCGTGCGCGAGGGCGACCCCGAGTGGCGCGAGGAGGTGCCCGTACGGGTCGAGTCCATCCCCGTACGCCGTGACGGCCGGGTGCTCGGCGTCATCGCCCGCAACACCAACCTGCTCACCGTGCGCACCCCGTCCCGGCTGGAGCTCACCTACCTCCAGTCCGCTTCCGACCTGGCCCAGATGATCGCCGCGGGGGCCTTCCCCTTTCCGGGTCAGCAGGTCGACATGGACGCCTCCCCGCGCGTGGGCGACGGCCTGATCCGGCTCGACGCCGACGGGATCGTCCAGTACGCCAGCCCCAACGGCCTCTCCGCCTACCACCGTCTCGGCCTCGCCTCCGACCTGGTAGGCCACCACCTCGGCACCACCACCGCCGAACTGGCCCCGTCCCGCGGGCCGGTGGACGAGGCCCTGGTCAAGGTGGCCAGCGGTTACGCGCCCCGCGAGTTCGAGGTGGAGTGCGCGGGCGGAGTGATCCAGCTGCGGGCCATCCCGCTCAAGCCCAAGGGCGTCCGTATCGGCTCCCTCGTCCTGCTCCGGGACGTCACCGAACTGCGCCGCCGCGAACGCGAGTTGATCACCAAGGACGCCACCATCCGGGAGATCCACCACCGGGTGAAGAACAACCTCCAGACGGTGGCGGCCCTGTTGCGGCTCCAGGCCCGCCGGATGGACTCCGAGCAGGGCCGCGAGGCGCTCAACGAGGCGGTCCGGCGCGTCGGTTCGATCGCCATCGTCCATGAGACGCTGTCCCAGAACCTGGACGAGCGGGTCGAGTTCGACGAGATCGCCGACCGGGTCATCGCCATGGTGTCGGAGATCTCGCCGGGCAAGGTGACCTGCCGGCGCACCGGACGCTTCGGCATCCTCGACGCCGAAGTCGCCACCCCGCTCTCCATGGTGCTGACCGAAGTCCTGCAGAACGCCCTGGAGCACGCCTTCGCCGTGGCCGACCGCGGCACGGTCGAGGTCTCCGCCGTGCGGGGAGGGTCGCCCGCCGAGGGCCGGCTGCTGATCACCGTCACCGACGACGGGCGCGGTCTGCCCGAGGGGTTCGACCCGCAGCAGGCGGGCAACCTCGGCCTCCAGATCGTACGGACGCTGGTGGAGGGGGAGTTGGGCGGCACGTTCGGCATGGTGCCGGCCCCCGGGCGCGGCACCCAGGTGGTGCTGGACCTCCCGGTCCGCGCCGACAAGTAGCGCACCTGCCGGTGGCGCCCCACGGAACGGGGGCGCACACAGCGAAGCGGGCCCGGACCGTGGTGACGGTCCGGGCCCGCTCCGTGATGCTCACGTTGCGATGCGCTCCGGGGTACTGCGCGCTGCGACTCGAAGGCGGGGCTGTGCGTACGCTCTGTACGCGCCGCCGGGCTGAGGCTTGGTGCGGTCCTCGCTCAGGCGCTTGCGTTGCGCGCCCGGTTGCGAGCGGCGCGGCGCTTCATCGCGCGGCGCTCGTCCTCGCTGAGGCCACCCCAGACGCCGGAGTCCTGGCCGGACTCGAGCGCCCACTGCAGGCACTGCTCCATGACGGGGCAGCGGCGGCAGACAGCCTTGGCTTCCTCGATCTGCAGCAGCGCGGGACCGGTGTTGCCGATGGGGAAGAACAGCTCGGGGTCTTCCTCACGACAAACGGCGTTGTGACGCCAGTCCATGGCTGCTACCTCTCCTTGGTATTACACGTTTGTTGCTTGTGAATGTGAACGCTTTCACGAATCCCCCCGTGGATGACGGGCCGACCCCCAGGAAGACTGGGTGTGGTCTCGTGATGGTGAGGAGGGGTTCTGGCTCTCAGTGGAGGCCGATGTTGCGGGCCGTCCCGATCGCCATGTAGAGATTCGCAAACCTCGGCGGCGGATACAACCCCTTCTGGAAAGTTTTTTTTGATTCCTCGGTGTCGACTAGGTCACAGGCGCACTTCTTAGGGGTGGGACCCTGGCCAAACGTTCGAGTTAAAGGACTTTCGCCCCTTCCACTCACACAATCACACGCAGTGCACGGCGTACGCCTGTGAACGTCACGCTCGTACGCAGTCCCAGGTGGTCGCCGTCCATCTGGAAGGGCAGTGGGACCTTTGAATGCAAGGTGAAGTCCGTGAGGTCATGACGTGAAACGGCGTGCTTCCCGCGGGGGCCCCGCTCGGGGCTCGACGTGAGCAGCTGGGTGCCGTAGCGGGCCACCGCCGGGGTGGACAGGCGCTTCAGTCCGAGCACGTCCAGGGCGGTGTCGAAGGACGCCTTCGGTGAGGCGTAGACCGGACGATTGCCCAGGTAGGTCCAGGGTGCGGTGTTGCAGACTATGGAGAGCGCGAGGTCGGTCACGGGCTCCCTGCCGGGCTGCTCCAGCGTGATCGTCCCGTGTCTGCGGTGAGCCTCGTTCAGGAACTGCCGCACCACCTGGCGCACGTACAGGGCGTGTGTCGAACGCTTTCCCGTCTCGCGTTTCTGTTCGACCCGGCCGACGACTCCGGCGTCGAATCCGAGACCGGCGCAGAAAGTGAACCAGCGTTCGGGTACGGCCTCGTCCTCGGTTCCCGGAGTTCCGGCCGCCAGGCCGAGACCGACCGTGCGTTCGGTCCGGTTCTCCAGGGCGTCGAGAATCGCGCCGGTCGCCTCCACCGCGTCGTTCGGCAGCCCCAGGGCCCGCGCGAACACATTGGTGGACCCGCCCGGCACCACGGCGAGCTTCGGCAGGCCCTCCGGATCGGGGCCCCGGTGCAGCAGCCCGTTCACGACCTCGTTCACCGTGCCGTCGCCGCCCAGGGCGACCACCAGGTCGATGTCGTCGCTGTCCGCGGCCCGCCGGCCCAGGTCCCGTGCGTGGCCCCGGTACTCCGTGGTCACCGCCTCCAGCTTCATCTCGCTGGCCAGCGCGTGGATGAGCACATCGCGGGTGCGGGCACTGGTGGTGGTGGCAGCTGGGTTGACCACGAGGAGTGCGCGCATGACCGCCAGCCTACCCACCGGGCGGTTCGTGCCGAAGTCACGGTTCGCAGCGCCCCTGAGTGGTCACACAGGGTGATGGTCTGCCCGGTGGTCGCCGGACGGGTGTGCGTCCCGCCCACCCCGGCTTCACTTCCGGGCCCCGAAGATGCCAACCTGAAGGGCGTGAGCACTCAAGCGACCCCGTCCAGCCCGGCGCCCTCCGCTGCGGAGCGGCCGACCCGGATCACGGCCCTCGCGGGCATCAACGCCCTCGAAGGCGTGGCGCTCGCACTCGGCGGCCTCTACCTGCTGGTCATGGGGCTGCTCGGGAAGCTGGAGAGCACGCAGCAGGCGGAGACGGTCGGGATCACCCTGGTCGCCCTCGGCGCGATCCCGCTGATCGCCGCCCGCGGACTGCTGCTGCTGCGCGGCTGGAGCCGGGGGCCCGCACTGATCACCCAGATCATGGCCCTGCCGGTGGCCTGGACGCTGCTGCGGTCGCAGGGCGCGCTGATCCCCCTCGGCATCGTGGTCGCCGTGGTCGCCGTCACCGGCCTCGTGCTCGCGCTGAACCCGGCGACCACCCGTGACCTGGGCATCCGCCGGGGGTCGAGCACGACCCCCGACGCCTGACCCGTACGGCCCCTACTCCTCGACGAGCAGCCGCTCGCGCAGTTGCGCGAGCGTGCGGGCCAGCAGCCGCGAGACGTGCATCTGCGAGATGCCGACCTCCTGCGCGATCTGTGACTGCGTCATGTTCCCGAAGAAGCGCAGCAGCAGGATGCGCTTCTCGCGCGGCGGCAGGTCCTCCAGGAGCGGCTTGAGCGACTCCCGGTACTCCACGCCCTCCAGCGCCTCGTCCTCCGAGCCCAGCGTGTCCGCGACCGCCGGCGACTCGTCGTCCGTGTCCGGCACGTCCAGCGAGAGCGTGCTGTACGCGTTGGCCGACTCCAGGCCCTCCAGCACCTCCTCCTCGGAGATGCCGAGCCGCTCGGCCAGCTCGTGCACCGTGGGCGAGCGCCCGTGCTGCTGGGAGAGCTCCGCGGTGGCGGTGGTCAGCGACAGCCGTAGCTCCTGGAGGCGGCGCGGCACCCGTACCGCCCAGCCCTTGTCCCGGAAGTGGCGCTTGATCTCCCCGACCACCGTGGGGGTGGCGTACGTGGAGAACTCCACGCCCCGGTCCGGATCGAACCGGTCCACGGACTTGATCAGCCCGATCGTGGCGACCTGGGTCAGATCGTCCAGCGGCTCGCCCCGGTTGCGGAAGCGGCGGGCCAGGTGCTCCACCAGCGGCAGATGCATGCGCACCAGCCGGTTCCGCAGCTCGGCCTTCTCCGCCGAACCGTCCGGCAGCGCCCGCAGCTCGTAGAACAGGGCGCGCGCCCCGCTGCGGTCGTGGGGATCGTGGTGCCCGTGCTCGCTCATCTGGCCCGCCCGCTCTGCCTGCGCCTGCTCCTCCGCCGCGACGTCGGGGCGCTCGGGCCCCTCCGCTCCGTCCTCCGGATGCGGCCGGGCCTGCTGCTCCGGAATGCCCGCCGGCCGCACCGCCCCGGACCGGAAAGTCTCGTCCCGCACAGGACCGTCCCCGTTTCCGTCGCTCACGCCGGCCCGGGGCCCGCGCCGCGCTGTTTGTAGAGGCTGATGCTGACCGTACGGTCGTCCGCGACCGTGGAATCGACCTTGCCCGCCAGTGCGGAGAGCACCGTCCAGGCGAAGGTGTCGCGCTCGGGCGCCCGGCCGTCCGTGGTGGGCGCCGACACCGTCACTTCGAGCGAGTCGTCGACCAGGCGGAAGACGCAGCTGAGGACCGAGCCGGGCACGGCCTGCTGGAGCAGGATCGCGCAGGCCTCGTCGACCGCGATGCGGAGATCCTCGATCTCGTCGAGAGTGAAGTCCAAACGCGCTGCGAGACCGGCCGTGGCCGTTCGCAGCACCGACAGGTAGGCACCCGCAGCGGGCAGCCGGACTTCCACGAAGTCCTGACTCCCGGGCTCGCCTGCGATCTGGGACACCCTCACCTCCAAGGTGGCACAAACTCTTTCGAGGTTCCGGGAAGGGTGCCCGGAGCCATGCGGTCCGTCGACGGTTCTTGGCCCGGCGACGTTATCGGATCCATGATGCCGTGTCGTACGGACCCCACACCCCGCCCGTCACTCATGGTAAGCCCATGCGTACGGACAGTGGCTAGGGGTCTGCGGCGGCCAATTGCGAAGAACCAGCGCCGCATTGACGTACCCGGGCGTCAGACGATCGAACCGTCCTCGAAGCACCAGCGCCAGTTCTCGCCCGGTTCGAAGCTCCGCATCACGGGGTGTCCGGTCGCCCGGAAGTGTCCGGTGGCGTGCCGCAGCGGCGACGAATCGCAGCAGCCGACGTGCCCGCAGGTCAGACAGAGCCGCAGTTGCACGGGGTGGGTGCCGGCCTCCAGGCACTCGGGACACGTCGCGCCGAGCGGCACGGGCTCGGGGCGTGGCAGTTCCGCTGTATGCGCACACTCGCTCATGATGGGCAGGTTACGACGGAACCGAGGATGGTGTGATGGACGCGCTGCCGCTGATCGCCCTGGTCGCGGTCAGCGCGGCGGTGGCCGGGGCCGCCCGCCGCACGCCCGTGCCCGCTCCGCTCGTGCTGGTCGCCGCAGGGCTGGTGGCCGGCTGTCTGCCGGGCGTTCCGACGTACCACCTGGACGCCCACGTCGTGCTCCCGCTGCTGCTCCCGCCGCTCCTCTACACGGCGGCCGTCGACAGCTCCTACCTGGACCTGCGGGCCAACATCCGGCCGGTCGCCCTGCTCTCCGTGGGCTACACCCTCTTCGCCACCGTGGCCGTCGGCTGGCTGGCGTACCGGGCGATCCCCCCAGCTGCCGCTGACCGCCGCGCTCGTCCTCGGCGCGGTCGTCGCCCCGCCCGACGCCGTGACGGCCGCCGCCATCGCCCGCCGGGTGGGGCTGCCCGCGCGGGTGACCACGATCCTCCAGGGCGAGTCCCTGGTGAACGACGCCACCGCGATCACCGCCTTCAAGGTGGCGCTGGCCGCCGCCGTGGGGGAGGGGATGAGCTGGGGCGAGGGCATCGGCGAGTTCCTGCTCGCCGCGATCGGCGGGGTCGGCGTCGGACTCCTGCTGATGGTGCCGCTGCACTGGCTGCGCACCCGCCTCAAGGAAGCGCTCCTCCAGAACACGCTCTCCCTGCTGATCCCCTTCGTGGCGTACGCGGCCGCCGAACGGGTGCACGCCTCCGGCGTCCTCGCCGTGGTCGTCGTCGCCCTCTACCTGGGCCACCGCTCCTGGCAGGTCGACTTCGCCACCCGGCTCCAGGAAGCGGCCGTGTGGAAGATGGTGGCCTTCATCCTGGAGTCCGCGGTCTTCGCCCTGATCGGACTGCAACTGCCCTTCGTCCTCAAGGAGCTCGGCCCGGTCGGCTTGGGGGAGGCACTCGGGTACGCGGCCGTCGTCCTCCTGGCCGTCGTCGTGGTCCGCTTCGTCTGGGTCTACCCGGCCACCTACCTGCCCCGGTGGCTCTCGCGGCGCGTACGGGAACGCGAACCGGCCATCGACCGGACCGCGCCGCTCATCGTGGGCTGGGCCGGGATGCGCGGGGTCGTCTCGCTCGCCGTCGCCTTCTCCATCCCGCTGCTCACGCACGACGGCGCGCCGTTCCCCGCCCGCAACCTGGTGCTGTTCCTCACCTTCACCACCGTCATCGGCACCCTGGTGGTCCAGGGCCTGACCCTCCCCGTCCTCGTCCGCGCCCTGAAGATCCCCGGACCCGACGCCCGGACCGTCACGCTCATCGAGGCGCAGGCCCAGAACGACGCGTCCGAGGCGGCCGAGGCCCGGCTGCGGGAACTGCTCGACGACCCGCGCAACAGCCTCCCGCCACCCCTGGCGGACCGGCTGCGCAGCGTGCTGGAGCGTCGCCGCAACTCCGTGTGGGAGCGCCTCGGCGCCGCCGACCCGGTCACCGGCGAGTCGGCGGACGACACCTACCGGCGGCTGGCGCGGGAGATGATCGGGGCCGAGCGCGAGGTCTTCGTCCGGCTCCGCGACGAGCGGCGGATCGACGACGAGATGCTGCGGACGCTGCTGCGCCGGCTGGATCTGGAGGAGGCGGCCGCCTACCGGGAGACGGACGGTTCCTGATTCGGCTGCCTACGGGGAGGCGGGCGGTCCTTCGAGCGGCCGCCTTCCGGGAGGCGGGCGGTTCCTGATGCGGTGGTCTACCGGGAGGCGGACGGTCCCCGATGCGGCCCGTCCGGGGCGCCGGTGACCACGGCGGCCACGCGGGTGCCCGGCGCGAACGCCCCCTCCCCGGCCAACGCGGTCAGCGCGAACAGCAGCTTGGCGACGTAGACGCGCTCCACGGGCAGCCCGTGCCGGTCCTCGAAGTCCGCGGCGAAGGCGTCCAGCTCCGGGGTCGTACGGGCGTAGCCGCCGAAGGTGAAGTGCTCCTCCAGCGTCCAGTTCCCCGCCGGGGAGCCGAACGCCTCGCGCTGGAGCCGCGCCACCTCCCCCGCCAGGAAGCCGCCGCCGACCACCGGCACGCCCAGCGCCCGCTGTCCGGGGTCCAGACCCGCGGCGAGCCCGGCCAGGGTGCCACCCGTCCCGCAGGCCACCGCCGCCACGTCCACCGCACCGCTCAGCTCGCGCCCCAGCGCCGTACAGCCCTGTGCGGCCAGGGCGTTGCTGCCGCCCTCCGGGATCACCATGGCGTCCCCGAACAGGCTCAGCAGCCCCGTGAGGACCTCGGGGGAGCCCTTCGCCCGGTACGTCGTACGGTCCACGAAGTGCAGCCGCATCCCGTCGGCCGCGCACCGGGCCAGCGAGGGGTTGAGCGGACGGTGGGCCAGCTCGTCGCCGCGGACGACGCCGATCGTGGGGAAGCCCAGCAGCCGTCCGGCCGCCGCGGTGGCGCGGAGGTGGTTGGAGTACGCGCCGCCGAACGTGAGCACGGTCCGCCCGGCGGCCGCCTCCAGGTTGGGCGCGAGCTTGCGCCACTTGTTGCCGGGCAGGTCGGGGTGGATCAGGTCGTCCCGCTTGAGGAACAGCCGCACCCCGTGGCGCGCGAAGCGCTGGTCGTGGGCCTCCCGCAGGGGGGAGGGCACCCGTGGCCGCAGCAGGGCGTCGAGGCGGGGCCGGCAGGTCATCCGCCCATTGTCGCCCGCCCGCCGGGCCGGCGCCGTACCGGCGTCGGCCCAGGAGGAGGCCGGCCGGGGAGCGGTCGCCGTGCACGGCGGTGACCGGACCCTGGTGGCCCTCCTGCGCGAGGTGGTCCAGCATCGCCACCACGGAGGTGCGGCCGATGCCCGCCGAGGCCAGCAGCAGGCGCGCGTCCAGGTCGTCGAGCACCAGGTCCCCGCAGGGGGCGGAGACGCGCAGCAGGTCGCCCGCGCGGGTGTGCTCGTGCAGGGGGCGGGGGACCTCGCCGTCCGGCGTCCCCTGCCCGCGCACCCGCTTCACGGCGATCGACCGCAGCCGGTCGGAGGGGGCGCCCACGATGCTGTACTGGCGTATCCGGCGGGCTCCGTCCGGGAGTTCCACCTGGACGGAGACGTACTGGCCGGGCCGGAAGGCGGGCGCGGGCGCGTCGTCGGCGGGACGCAGCACGAAGGCGGCGACGTCCTCGGTCTCCTCGACCCGGGCGGCCACCTCCCAGGTGCGCCACACGTCGCCGCGGTCACGCCCTGCTGGGCATGGAGCCGCGCCTCGATGGCGATGAGGGCGTGCGCCATCAGCCAGTAGACCTCGTCCCGGGCTGCGGCGACCTCGGGGGTGACGGCGTCGCCCAGGACCTCGGCGATGGCCGCGAACAGACGGGTGTGCACCACCTGGTGCTTGTTGTCGGTCCGAGAACGGCCCGCCGGTGCGGCGGGCGCGATCAGGCGGGGCGCTCGGGGGGGCGGGCCGCTGCCGATGCCCAGGAGCAGGGGGCCGGTGGGTGAGGCGACGAGGTCCGCGACGGTGATCGGCTCCAGGGTCGCGTAGAACGCGTCCCGCGCCCGGTGCAGGGCTCCGCGCAGCCGGCAGCCCGAGCGGAGGGGGCAGGGGGTGTCGCCCTCGCACTCGACGACCTCCTCCACCGGCCCCTCCAGCTCCCGCACCAGCGAGCCGATCGATGCGCAGTGCCCGGCGGAGGTCAGGGTGAGCCCGCCGCCCCGGCCGCGCCGGGCGTCGAGGAGGCCGAGGTGCTGGAGGCGGGCGACGACCTTCGCGGCATGCGTGTACGGGACCCGCATGGAGGCCGCCACCTCGCGCGTGGTCGGCGCTTCCCCGCCATCGGCGACCGCCAGCCGCATGAGGACGCGGAGGGCCACGTCGGTGAATCTCGTCAGCCGCATGGGCTCAGCGTAGATAAGTGGTATGCCGGATGCGAATTAAGGGGGTCGTGCGGTGACAGGGGCCAACGTGCCCCGCACGGAGGGGGATTAGTCGCACTCTTTTGTGTAATGGCGGCGTGGGCTCCGCGCTGAAAGGCTCGTGGACGCAGGTCAGCCCATGATCGAGAGGACGTCAGATGTCCGTTGGTGAAGAGGTTCGCGACACGCAGGCGCCGCCGCAGCAGAGTCTGGGGACGGCGGCTGCGCGGAACCTCGCGACGACCACCAAGTCCGCGCCGCAGATGCAGGAGATCTCCTCCCGGTGGCTGCTGAAGATGCTGCCCTGGGTGCAGGTGCAGGGCGGCACGTACCGGGTGAACCGTCGGCTCAGCTATGCGGTCGGCGACGGCCGGGTGACCTTCGTTCAGACCGGGGACCGGGTCTCCGTGATCCCCGCGGAACTCGGAGAGCTGCCCGCCCTGAGGGACTTCGGCGACGAGGAGGTCCTCGCCGAGCTCGCCCGCCGCTGCGAGCAGCGCGACGTGGCCGCGGGGGAGGTGCTCGCCGCATCCGGCGACGCGGCGGACCGGGTCTTCCTGCTGGCGCACGGCAAGGTCGCGAAGATCGGCACCGGCCCCTACGGGGACGAGACCGACCTCGGAGTCCTCGCGGACGGCGCGTATTTCGGTGACCAGAGCCTGGTCGACGGCGAGGCCGTCTGGGAGTACACCGCCCGCGCCGTCACCCCGTGCACGCTCCTGACCCTGAGCCGCGCCGACGTGTACAACCTCGCGGAGCGCGCCGCATCCCTGCAGGGCCACCTCACCGGCCTGCTCTCCATCCCGCAGCAGCGCACCAACCGCTACGGCGAGGCGGCGATCGACCTCTCCGCCGGCCATGTCGGCGAAGCGGTCGTCCCGCACACCTTCGTCGACTACGACGCCGCGCCCCGCGAGTACGAACTGAGCGTCGCGCAGACCGTGCTGAAGGTGCACAGCCGGGTCGCCGACCTCTACAACCAGCCGATGAACCAGACCGAGCAGCAGTTGCGGCTCACGGTCGAGGCGCTGCGCGAGCGCCAGGAGCACGAACTCATCAACAACAAGGAGTTCGGCCTGCTCAACAACTGCGACTACGGGCAGCGGATCCAGCCGCACGACGGCGCGCCCAGCCCCGACGACCTGGACGAACTGCTCTCGCGCCGCCGCGGCTCGAAGCTGTTCCTCGCCCACCCCAAGGCCATCGCCGCCTTCGGCCGCGAGTGCAACCGCCGCGGGCTCGTCCCCGAGAGCGTCGACGTCGGCGGCCACCACGTGCCCGCCTGGCGCGGGGTGCCGATCTTCCCGTCCAACAAGATCCCCATCTCCGACGCCCGCACCACCTCCATCATCTGCATGAGGACCGGCGAGGCCGAACAGGGCGTCATCGGCCTCCAGCAGACCGGCATCCCCGACGAGATCGAGCCGAGCCTCTCGGTCCGCTTCATGGGCATCGACGAACAGGCGATCATCTCCTACCTGGTGACGGCGTACTACTCCGCCGCCCATCCTGGTACCGGACGCCCTCGGAGTGCTGGAGAACGTCGAGGTCAGCCGCTGGAGCTGACCCCGCGTCACCTCCGGGGGCCCGGACGGCAGCTGCCGTCCGGGCCCCCGGGCCCCCGCACCCATCGCCTCGCCCCAGGGAGTGACCGTGACCATGACCAGTACGGACGCAGCGACGGAAGGGCACGAGGCCGCGGCGCTCCTGGAGCGCACCCGCGCCGTCGTGGACCCGCACCTGCGAGCGGCCGTCGAGTCGCTGCCGGGCGGCATACGCCGGATCGCGATGTACCACTTCGGCTGGCAGAACGCCGACGGGACCCCGGCCGCCGGCCAGGCCGGGAAGGCCATCAGACCCGCCCTCGTGCTGGCCGCCGCCCGAGCGCTGGGCGGCGATCCGGACCGGGCCGTGCGGGCCGCCGTCGCCGTCGAGCTCGCCCACAACTTCACCCTGCTCCACGACGACGTCATCGACGAGGACACCACCCGCCGGCACCGGCCCACCGCCTGGGCGGTCTTCGGCATCCCGGATGCCATCATCACCGGCGACGCCCTGCTCGCCCTCGCCCAGCGGCTGCTGGCCGAGGACCCGCACCCGGCCGCCGCGCGCGCCGTGGCCCGCCTCTCCGCCTGTGTCATCGAGCTGTGCGCGGGCCAGCAGGCGGACTGCGCCTTCGAGGAGCGCGGGCCCGACGAGGTCACGCTCGACGAATGCCTCACCATGGCGGCCGCGAAGACCGGCGCCCTGCTCGGCTGCGCCTGTGCGCTCGGAGCGCTCTACGCGGGCGCGGAGGACCGGGCGGTCCGCGCGATGGACGGCTTCGGACGGGAGGCCGGGCTCTCGTTCCAGCTCATCGACGACCTGATCGGCATCTGGGGCGACCCGGAGCGCACCGGCAAACCCGTCGGTGCCGACCTGTCCGCCCACAAGAAGTCCTTGCCCGTGGTCGCCGCCCTGACCTCCGGCACCCCGGCCGCCGCCGAACTCGCCGCGCTCTACCGGGGCCCGATGAACACCGCCGCAGAGGTGAGCCGGGCGGCCGAGGCGGTGGACCGGGCCGGCGGCCGTGACTGGGCCCAGGCCGGAGCCGCCGACCGGATGGCCCGCGCGGTCCACCACCTCTCGCGGGCGGTCCCCGACCCGAGCGCGGCGGGCGACCTGCTCGCCCTGGCCGAATTCGTGACCCGGCGCACCAGCTGAGCCGCGGCGGGTGACCGGCCGCGCAGCGGCGCGTGGCCGGTCGCCCGCACGTCGTGTGGCCGGTCGCCCTGCCTCGCGTGGCCGGTCGTCCGCCGCGTGCCCGCCCGCCACCCCTGCCGCCCTCGCGTGGCCGGCCGCCCCCGCCTCGGCCCTGTTCTCCCGAAGCTGCTACGAAGTGAAAAGTAGCTCTCTGTAGCGGATCTGGGGTCTGCTTGTCAGAGTTTTAGATCTTCTGGGCTCATCGAGAGCCGTGCTCAACGAGGTTGGTCCGGTCATGACGACCGGAAGGAGCCCGGGGTGCGGCAGGAGTGGGAGCCGGAGACCTGATCGAGGTCTGGACGCTGCTGGAGGAGGACCAGGATCGGCTGCGGAACAAGTCGGGGGCGAACCGGTTGGGGTTCGCGCTGTTGCTGAAGTTCTTCGAGGGGGAGGCCCGGTTCCCGGAGGACGCCGGGGAGATCCCGGTGCCGGCAGTGTCGTACGTCGCCCAGCAGGTGAAGGTGTCCACGGAGGAGTGGGCCGCGTATGACTGGTCGGGGCGGGCGATCAAGCGGCACCGGACGGAGATCCGGGCCGCGTTCGGCTTCCGTGAGTGCACCAAGGAGGACCAGGCCCAGCTCGCCGAGTGGCTGGCGGTCGAGCTGTGCGGGGTGGAACTGAACCGGGACCGGCTCGCGGAGGCGGTGGTGGCCCGCTGCCGCAACGACCGGCTGGAGCCGCCGACGCCCGGGCGTATCACCCGGCTGGTGGGCTCGGCGGTCAGCACCTTCGAGGAGCGGCTCTGCGCGGCCACCGTGGGCCGGCTGTCGGCGGCGACCCGCTCCCGGCTGGACGACCTGATCGCCGAGGACGCCGGCACGGACGCGGAGAGCGCGGGCGGCGGGGGCACGTTCTTCACCGAGCTGAAGGCGGGCCCGGCGTGATGATCTACTGGCACGTCGAGAAGAAGTCGCTATGCGTCTACAGCCAGCTCAAGTGCTGCTCGGCTTCCGAGGTCGCCGCGATGATCCAGGGCGTGCTGCGGCACTGCACGGACGTGAGATCGACCGGCAGTACACCGATACGCACGGCGCCTCCATCGTCGGGTTCACCTTCGCTCACATGCTCGGCTTCAACCTGCTGCCCAGGCTGAAGAACGTCGGCTCCGCGCGGCTGTACCGGGCGGCGGCCGGGGAGGACGAGAAGTGGCCGCACCTGGCGCCGGTGCTGTCGACCAAGACGATCGACTGGGACCTGATCCGCCAGCAGAACGACCAGATCGTGAAGTACACCACCGCCCTGCGCCCGTGCACCGCCGAGGCTGAGCAGGTCCTGCGGCGCTTCACCCGCGGCGGGCCGAAGCATCCGACGTACCGGGCGATCGAGGAGCTGGGCCGCGCGGTACGTACGACGTTCATCTGCGACCACCTCTCCGACGCGGAGCTGCGGCGCGAGATCAACGACGGTCTCCAGGTCGTGAAGAACGGGAACAGCGCCAACCACGACCTGTTCTCCGGCAAGGACGGCGACCTGACCGGCTCCGACAAGGAGTCCCAGGAGGTCTCCATGCTCGCCCTGCACCTGCTCCGGTCGGCGTTGGTGCACGTCGACACGCTGCTCCTCCAGGACATCCTGAGCGAGGAGGAGTGGCAGAAACGGCTCACCGACGCCGACCGGCGGGCCCTGTCCTCGCTGTTCTGGACACACGTGAACCCCTACGGCCGGTTCGAGCTGGACATGAACTCCCACCTCGCCCTCGCTGCGCCGGCCACGGTTTCCGAGCCCCGCACCGCGCCCGATGCACGGGTTGCACTCGGCAGCTGACTGTGAAGCGGCGTCGTGAGGGCAGGGGCGGCGTACAGGTTTCCGGGCGGGAGGGCCCCGGACCGGCGGCGCCCTCGGCGAGGCGCAGCAGGGAAGCGGCCGCACACCGTGATGCAGCAGGCTGCCCGTCTCGTCCGGCGATCGGGTGGCCCTGTCGATGCCTCGGCTACTCGTGTGCGTCGACGATGCCGGTGAGGGCGCGTAGACCCGCGACGATTTCAGAGGCGTCAGGAGCCTGGGCGGGGTCGGTGAGCCACTGCGTCATCAGACCGGTGAACAGGGCCATCTGCGCGGCGCCCAGGGTGCGGGCGGCGGTGTCGCTGACCTCGTCCTCGGGTGTGCCGAGCAACAGCGCGGCCAGACCCTGGCGGCCCTGGGCCTGACTTCCGGCCAGGTAGCGGCGCAGATCGTCGGAGTGTTCCGCCTGGAGCAGGGCTTCGAGCGTGGCCAGCCACAGCGTCCGGTCGTCCTGGAAGGACTTGATGATCTCCGCCCACATCGCCTCGTAGCGCACGGCCGGGCTGCTTCCGGCTTTGCCGAAGGAGGCCAGTGTGCGACCGATCCGTGTGCCCCATTCGTCGATCGCCTCGATGAGCGCGGCGTTCAAGAGCGCCTCACGGGAGCCGAAGTGGTAGCCGATGGCCGCCATGCTCACGCCGCCGGCCGCCGTCACGATGTCGCGCACCGTGGTCCGGGC
Source organism: Streptomyces sp. V2I9 (assembly GCF_030817475.1). Taxonomy (NCBI): domain Bacteria; kingdom Bacillati; phylum Actinomycetota; class Actinomycetes; order Kitasatosporales; family Streptomycetaceae; genus Streptomyces; species Streptomyces sp. V2I9. The sequence goes on from NZ_JAUSZJ010000002.1 coordinate 4,793,207, forward strand.
CCAGCCCTTCTCCTCCAGGCAGCGCCTGGCTCCCGCCAGTAGATCCTCGCGATTTCCCATACCGAGAACGCTACCCGATGCATTGCGCGCATGCATGAGACGCATGTATGAGACGTATGTCTTGTGCAAGCGCCCAAATTCTGAGTACGGTCGTGCCGCACCCACCAGTCGAGGGAGATGCCATGAGTCGCGCGCACCCCGTCATTCGCCGCTTGCTCAGCCTGGCCACCACCGCCGTCCTCGCCGCAGGGACCCTCGGCACCGGCACTGCCGCAGCGTCGACCCCCTCGGCCGCCGAGCCGGTCAACGTCCTGAACCGCAGCGCACAGCCCCTGAGCGACCTGAATGGGCTCGGCCGTATGATCGGCGGCGCCCGCATCGTGGGCCTGGGAGAGGCCAGCCACAGCGCCCACGAGTTCTTCACGCTCAAGCAGCGGGTCTTCCGCCATCTTGTCGCCACCAAGGGCTTCACCACCTTCGCCCTGGAGGCGAGTTGGAGCACCGGCCTGCGACTGGACGCCTACGTCACGCGCGGCATCGGCGATCCTGCGCAGACCATGCGGGACGAGTTCCAAGGCCAGTACGCCTTCTGGAACACCCAGGAGTACCTCGACCTGATTCAGTGGATGCGCCGTTACAACATCACCCACCCCGACCGGCCGCAGTTGCGGTTCGTGGGCAACGACCTCGGCTATGCCGGACCCGACGCCTTCGGCCACGTCACCGACTACCTTGCCGCGCATCGCCCCGACGTGGCCAAGCGCATCGGCGACCTCTACGCGGCACTGAAGCCGGCGGCCGGAACGCAAGCGGGACCGTGGATGGCCGGCCAGCTGACCAAGGACCTTCCGGCACGCCGCGCCGAGGCCGACCGGGCCGACGCCGCCGTGGCGCTGCTCCGCGACCACGGCCGCCCCCGCGCCACGGGCCGCGACACCGAGCGGGCGTACGCCTGGGCCCTGCAGAACGCCACCGCCATCGCCCAGAGCTTCACCGGCTACGCCTTCCCCGATGAGCAGTTCCCCGAGCGCATGCGCTACCGCGACCGCGCCATGGCCGCCAACACCGCCTGGTGGCAGCGACACGAGGGCGGCCGCATCCTGCTCGCCTCCAACAACGGTCACGTCGCCTACACCAGCGACAACCCGGCTGAATTCCCGGAACCCACCGGTGCCTTCCTGCGCGCACAACTCGGCCCGGACTACGTCAGCATCGGCCTGACCTTCAACCAGGGCACCGTCAACGCCCTGCCCGACTTCACCGCCCAGCAGCCCAAGGCGTACACCGTCGCACCCGCCCCGAAGGGCCACAACGAGTACACCCTCGACAGGCTCCGCTACCGCGACTTCAGCATCGACCTGCGCACCGCGCCCCCAGCGGCCCGCACCTGGCTCGCCGAAGCCCGCCCCACCCGCTCGTACGGCCTGTACTGGTCGAGCGACGACCCGGCAACCGCCCTCGGCCGCTCCTACGACATCCTCATCCACCTCCACCAGGTCGAAGCCGCCCACATCCTCCGGTGACTCAACAGGTGGCGGGGGTCGGGCTCCGAAAGCGGTCAGCGACGATTGACCACCGACCGCCCCTGGCCGGACGGAAAGGGGGCGCGCTCCGGCAGAGTGCGCCTCTCACGAACGGTCCTTTGCGCGAGCAAGATCAACAATCGGCCGCCAGACCCCCACCGATCCCGGATTCGTTCTCAGAGCCCGTTCTCACTAGAAAGCGGGGCGGGCCCTCTTCCGAGACCTGCATGATGCGAAGATCCGGGCCCATGACGGTCCCTCGGCAGCCCTCGCCAGCCCTCGCCAGCCCTCGCCAGCCGACCGGTCGGACGCTGACGACGTCGAACAGCACGCCTGTCCGAAGTGTGACGCACGGCCCGGATCGCCGTGCCGCTCGCGCGGCGGCGCGGTCGCCTCTGCCTACCACGCCCGCCGCTTCACCCTGGTGCCCCGGCTGAAGAAGGCGCTGCGGGTGCCGACCCCGGCCGACCGTGGCCCGGGCCGGCCGTGGCGGCCGGGCACCCCGCCCCCGGCGCCCATCGACCCGGACCTGCCGAGTGCGGACATCCGCATCGGCTACGCCCGCTGCTCGACTCTCGGGCAGGAACTCGACTCCCAGCTCGACGCGCTCGCGGGGCACGGCATCCCGAGGGACAAGATCTTCGCCGAGAGGATCAGCACCCGCATCCGCGTGCGGCCCAAGTTCGAGGAGGCCCCTCGGACCGCGTGGGAGGTCAAGGCGCACGCCCCGCACTGCCGGGTCATCTTCACCGTGTACGAGATGAAGCGGCTCGGCCGCGACGCCGCTGAGCTCACCGCGCTCGCCGACCACCTCACCGCCCACGGCCTCATCCTGGAGATGCTCGCAGGCCCCCTCCCCGGCATCTACGCCCCCACCGGCCCGGGGAAGCTGTTGTTCGCGTTCTTCGCCGCGATGGCGGAGGCCGAGCGGGAGAACATCCGCGAGTCCACGCTCGAAGGGCTCGACACCGCGGCCCGCAAGGGCAAGCGCGGGGGCCGGCCGCCGGTCATCACCGACGACATGCTCCACACAGTGCTGAGGCGCCGGGCACTCGGTGAGTCCGTCGAGCAGGTCCAGCCCGACCTGATCTCCCCACCGGCAAGCGCAAGGGGCAGAGCCCGTCCATCGCCGGCATCTACCGGGCGCTCGCCGAACACGCCAAGCGCGAGGCATACCCCGAAGTCGTCGAGCAGGCCCACGCCGACTTCGCCGCCCTCACCGGCGGCGAAGTACCTGAACCCGCACAGAAACCAAGGCCCTGACTACACGCTGAGCTACTTGTCGCTTCGCGGCAGCTTCGGGAGAACAGGGCCGCCTCGCGTGGTCGGCCACGCCCTCGTGTGACCGGTTTCCTTTCTCAACCCTAGTATTCCGGGGGTTGGTTGACGGAGAAGTGTGGACGGGGAAGACGGAGAGGCGGCGGGGTCGGTCATGGGCGTACGGATCGAGCGGGCGGAGCGGCGTGACCGGGAGCGGGTCGTCGCGGTCATGGAGGAGGCGTTCCACCACGACCCGGTCAGCAGCTGGGTGTTCCCGGACGAGGCCCACCGGGGCGCGGTGCACGGCAGGTTCCTCGGCGTCTTCGTCGACGTCGCTCTCGCCGAAGGCCGTATCGACATCGCCGAGGACGGAGCCGCCGTGGCCCTGTGGCTGACGGTGCCCGCCGGAGCGCCCGAGGAGGAGGACCCCACGCCCGCCCTGATGCGGCGGACCGCCGACCCGGACAACGAGCGCTGCGAACTGGTGGGCAGGCTCACCGGGGCCGTCCACCCGCACGACCGGTCGCACGCCTACCTGTTGATGATCGGCGTCGCCCCCGACCGGCAGGGCGAGGGCATCGGGGCGGAGCTGATCCGGGCGGAGTTGGAGCGGTGCGACCGGGAAGGGCTGCCGGTCTACCTGGAGGCGAGCAGCGCCCGGAGCCGGAGGCTGTACGAGCGCCTCGGCTTCCGCTTCATCGGCCGTACGGTCGACCTGCCGGACGGCCCGCCGATGTTTCCCATGTGGCGTGAACCGCACGCGAGTTGAGCCTCGCCCCCGCCCCGGAAGGAGGCCGTGGGCCGCTCGGGGAGGGGGGTGCGGGACCTGTCCGGGGCAGGGGCTACAGTCCCTGCTCATGACAGATGAGTCGTGGTCCGGCTGGTACCGGGACGCCAGGGGTTCCGAGGCCGTCGTCCTCACCACGGACGGGCAGCGGCTGCGGATCCGGGTCCGCGGGGCCGACTTCGAGGGCGAGAGCTTCGACGCCCTGCGCCCGGTCGCCGGTGTCCCCCCGGAGTGCGGGGTGCCCGGCCTCGCGGACGGCGCGCTCACCGACTGCGTACTGGAGTGGGACCTGCCGCTGCCCGTCCTCGTCGCGGGCACGCTCCGCCACGCCACGCTCAGCTGCCTGCTCTCGCTGCGCCGGGACGACCCCGACCTCCATCTCGCCCTCCATCTCGACGGCGCGGTGTACGAATCGGAGCGCGCCGAACGCGATTTCGCCGCGGCCCTGGCCACCGTCCGGCAAGCCCTCCCGGACGATGTCCGGCTCCAGACCTGCATCGCCTGCGCCTTCTCCGGCTCTTTCCCGGCCCCCGGCCGCGGCCTCTCCGGCGCGCTCGCCTGCTTCCGGGGGGCCAAGGACGCCTACCGGATCTCGGCGGCGGACGCGGGCGGGGTCCTGGAGCTGTGGGACCGGCGGTCCGGCACGGTCCAGGAGATATGGAGCTGCCACGAGTTCGAGGCGAGCCCGGCCGAGACCGTGGGCGCCGGACACCGGGACGCCGTCCCGCTGGACCGCGCCTGACGGCACGGGGCCTCGCCCCGCCGCCACGCCCGCCCCGCACCGCAGACCGGTGCGGGGCGTCCGCCGTCCGCCGTCCTGGTCCCGCTGGCGGCTGCGGTCGTCGTCGGCCGGGAGCTGAGCTGGTTCGCCGGGGCCCCGCTGATCGTCCTCACGCTGGTGACCGGTGCCTTCTGTCGCTCCCACGCCACCGTGGAGCGGCGCGGCCCCACCGTCTCCGGTCCGCTGCCGAAGCCCGCGTGCGGGTGCCGCCGGAGCGGAGGGAGGGGGCGGCAGCCTTGGCGTCAACGCCCGCGCGGAGCAGGGCGGTTGGGGCTACGGCATCCGTCCCGGCCGCAGCGGTGCCGTCATCGGCTCGGGAGAGGCCGTCGTGGTGGTCCGACGGGCGGGCCCGAGTTCGCCGTCACGGTCGACGACTCGGCCACCGGTGCGGCCCTGACCGGCACACTGCTCGACCGGCAGCGGACGGGGCGCTGACCTTGCTCTTCCGGTTCGATCCGGCCTCCACCGTTCCCCTCGGGGCCGGATCGCCGCCGCGGGGCGCCGCGCGGTGGCCGAGGGTGCGGTGGCCCCCGGCGAGCGGCTGCCCGCCGCACGGGTGCCCGCCGCATCCCTTGGTGTCAACGGCCTTGCCGTGCAGCGCGGTTACCAGCTGCTGCGCGAGGAGGGGCTCATCGAGCTCCGGCGCGGACGGGGTGCGGTGATCACCGCACAGTCCTCGCCGCAGCGGGCCCGGCTGCCGGAACGGGTCCGCGCAGCGGTCGCGGACGCCCGCGACCCGGGCATGACCGAGGGCGGACCGTTCGCCCCCGTCCGCGACCAGATTCCACGCCCGACGGGTGGCGCACCCGGCGCCCGGCGGGGGGAGTCGTCGGGCGGCCGGTCGGAGGGCCGTTCCGTGTGCGGAACGGCCCTCCGTGGTGCGGGGAGGGCTCCGGGCGGCCCCGGGGAACGGGGCCCGCCCGGAGCCTCTTCCGTACGTACGCGACCGCCGGAGTTGTTACCGCTCGTCACCGGTGCCCGTGCCGGTGCGGTTCCGGCGTTCCCCGGTGGGTCAGGAACCGGAGCGGGCGAGCGCCGCCAGTCCGTAGCGCCACAGCTGGTTCACCCGTGACCGCTCGTTGGCGTCCGGGATGGCGTTGGTGCAGGACGGGCCGGGGCCGCCGCCGGACATCAGCTGGCTGCACGGACCGGAGTAGGTGTCCGGAAGGCCCAGCACGTGCCCGGTCTCGTGCGTGGTGACGCGGACCGAGTCGTACTGCTGGTTCTGCCGGTAGTCCAGGAAGATGTAACCGCGGCCGTGCCCGTCGGTGCTCGCGTACGAGCCCCGCGCGTCGTTGCCCTCGCGGTAGGTGAAGTCCGCGCTGGAGCCCTCCTGGAGGCGGACGTTGGTGACCGAGCTGTTCCAGATCTGGGTGCTGCGGGCTATCTGGCTGCGGAAGCTCGGGGCCCTGGACGCGTTGTAGGTGACGGTGACCGCCTGGGTGCCCGGATCGGCGGCGCGTTTCTCGGCGACCGACTTCATCACCGCGTCCAGGAAGGCGCGGTTCGCGGCGGCGTTCTCGCCCGAGCCGTTGTACGCGGCGACGGTGGTGGAGGCGGACGTCGCCGCGGGGGCCGTGGAGGCGGCGACGACGGGAGCGGTACCCGGTGCGGCGAGGAGGCCGAGGCCGACGGCGGCGGTGGCGACGGCGGTCCTGAGGTGTCTCATGGGGGATCTCTCCTACCTGTCCGATCGAACCCGCGCCGTGGGGGTGTCCGCTGAACGGACGAGGCGCGGGGCGGTACGGGGAAGAGTGTGGGGCAGCGCACAGTCCGCGGGATGATGCCGAACGGCGATAGTGCCGGCCTATCCCCGGCCCGCCTCCTTCCCCGCGCACGTCAGCCGCCACCTTCATGCCATGCTCACGTCATGTACACCGCATCACCACATCCGTGCGAGCCCAACACCCCCTGAATTGCCGCGCTTTGGCCGGGTTGCGGCATCTGGTGCGCGGTGGGCGGCGGTCATAGTCTCCGCTGCATGGAGCTGGAGGTGAGACACCTCAGGGCGCTGTGCGCCATCGCGGACGCGGGCAGCCTGCACCGGGCGGCCCGGCGGCTCGGCGTGAGCCAGCCCTCGCTGACCACCCAGCTGCGACGCATCGAGAACGTCCTGGGCGCCGAGCTCTTCCGCCGCGAACGGACCGGCTGCCGCCCGACCTCCCTGGGGCGGGCCGTCCTCGACCGGGCCCGCCCCCTCGTCCAGGGCATGAACGACCTGGTCGCCGACGCGCTCGCGGAGGCGGAGGCCGGGCGCCCAGGCGGCTCCCGGCTGCGCATCGGCTCCACCGCGAGCCGGGTCATCGGCGGCTGGCTGCGCCGGCTGCGCGTCGCCCTGCCCAGCACCGACATTTCCCTGCGGGTCGACGTCTCCGCTCACGCCCTGCTGCGCTCGGTGGAGGCGGGCCGGCTGGACGTCGCCTTCGTCCACGAGGTGGAGGGCTCCCCGCTGGCCGTGCCCGAGGGGCTGGAACAGCGCGTCCTGGTGGACCGGGAGCCGCAGTTCATCTCGCTCTCGCGCGACCACCCGGCCGCCCGCCGCCGCGTGGTGGAACTGGGGGACCTGGCCGGTGATCCGTGGATGGTCGATCCGACGGTGGACGGCGAGTGGGACGGGGTGCGCCGGGTGCTCGGCGCGGCCGGACTGAACCCGCCGGTCCTGCACGGCGACTACCTCACCGCCGCCTCCCTCGTCGTGCTCGGCGAAGCCGTCGCCCCCTGTCAGCCGACCTCGGGTCCGCGCGACGACATGGTGATCCGGCCGCTGCTGGGCGACCCGCTCGCGGTCCGCCTCCTGCTGGCCTTCCGGCCCGGCACCGATATCGGCGTGGTCTACGCGCAGTTGGAGGACGCCTACCGGGACGCGGCGCGACGGGCGAGCGGCTACCACGAGTGGCTGCTGCGCCACCGCTCCCCGCTGGCGCGTACGCCCTGATTCCCCGGCCCTGTTCCGGAACCTTCGCCGTGCCCGTGCGGGAGTTCCCGGTTCTGCTGTCGGCGTGGCCGGGTTCCCCCCGCCGTCCTCCGTTGGGCAGGGTCCTCCCATGAGGCTCTTGATGCTGGGCGGTACGGAATTCGTCAGACGGGCCGTCACCGACGCGGCGCTGGAGCGGGGATGGGAGGTCACGGTGTTCCACCGCGGCCGGCACGCGCCCCCGCCCGGTGTGACCGCGCTGACCGGGGACCGGACCGCCGGCGCGCCGGGGCTCGCCGCGCTCGCGGGGAGCGGGCGGGAATGGGACCTGGTCGTCGACACCTGGAGCGGGGCGCCCTCCGCCGTCCGGGACGCGGCCCGGCTGCTCTCCGACCGGGCGGGACACTTCGGCTACGTCTCCAGCCGCTCGGTGTACGCCTTTCCGGCCGCCGCCGGGCTCGATGAGAACGGCCCGCCGGTGGCCGACGCCTCGCCCGACGACGGTGATGACGTGCCGTACGGCCGGGCCAAGCGCGGCGGCGAGCTGGCCGCCCTCGACGCCTTCGGTGACCGGGCCCTGCTGGCGCGGGCCGGACTGATCATCGGCCCCGGCGAGAACATCGGCCGGCTGCCCTGGTGGCTGTCCCGGATCGCCCGCGGCGGGCCGGTGATCGCCCCCGGCAGCCCCGCGACGGAGCTCCAGTACATCGACGCCCGTGACCTGGCCCGTTGGATGCTGGACGCGGGCGTGCGCGGGCTGCACGGCGCGTACAACACCGTCAGCCGTCCCGGCCACACCACCATGGGCGAGCTGCTGGCCGCCTGCGTGGCGGTCACCGGGTCCGACGCGGAGCTGCGCTGGACCGACGCGGAGACCCTGCTCGCCGCCGGGGCCGAACCCTGGAGCGACCTGCCGGTCTGGCTGCCGCCGGGCGAGCTGTACGACACGCTGCACCGGGGCGACCACACCAAGGCGTACGCCGCGGGTCTGCGCTGCCGCCCGGTCGAGGAGACCGTCGCGGACACCTGGAGCTGGCTGTGCGCGCTGGGCGGCACGGCTCCCCGGCGGCCCGACCGTCCGGCCGTCGGTCTCGCCCCCGCATTGGAGGCGAAGCTGCTGGCGCTCTGAGGCGCCGGTGCGCGTCCGTGGGCGCTCTGCACAGGCGCCGTGGTGGAGGAGCCTCCGCGCGTGTCGCGCCGAAGAAGCCTCCTATAGATCTACATAACGGGACAAGAGCGGCGTGTCATACAAAACGACAAAGTGATGACCATGCATATTGCGCGGCATGGAACAGAAGGCGCGCAGACGCCGTAACGCAATCCGGGCAGCAATGACAGTGGCCACGGCCGCCGCGATGGTGGGCGTGCTGGCCCCCGCCGTGGGCGCCGATTCGCGGCCCGGCGGACCGGGGTCCTGCCCCGGCAGCTCCTGCCCGCGCAGTGGGAACGAGCCCGGCAACGACAGCGACATCGACGTGCACGGGGGTGAGGACTCCCTGGTCCGGCAGGCGGCGGCCGAGGCGAAGGGCAAGGCCGGCATCCTCGGCCGGTTCGACGTGAACAAGCGGGAAGGTGCCTCGCGGATCTCCGGCGCCGGCATCGCGGGCGGGGCGACGAGGGCCCTGGGCGACGTCCACGGCACCCCGCGCGGCTCCGCCACGTCCATGCCGGCTCTTTCGGACCCCGGGTTCCGCGAGCGCCTGCTGGGGAACGTCCCGGACGCCGCCGGCCGCACCCCGACGGGGCCGGCGCGGTCCCAGGGAAGCGCGCCGACCGGACGGCCGCCCAGCGCCGCCACGCTCGACGCGGGCGATAGCGACACCCCTTCCCGCACGGCTGGTTCGCCCCCCGACACCTCGGGGGACCAGTCGGACGACGCATACTCCTCCCCCGGCGAGGAGCCATCGTGCACCCCGACGCCGACTCCGCCGCACCCGACCCCGACTCCGCCGCATCCGACGCCCACGCCGACCCCGCCGCACCCCACCCCCACTCCGCCGCATCCGACGCCCACGCCCACCCCGACGCCGCCGCACCCCACTCCGACCCCGCCGCATCCGACCCCGACGCCGCCGCATCCGACCCCGACCCCGCCGCATCCGACCCCGACGCCGCCGCATCCGACGCCCACGCCGACCCCGCCGCATCCGACCCCGACCCCGACGCCACCACACCCCACCCCGACGCCACCGCACCCCACGCCCACCCCACCGCATCCCACGCCCACCCCGACGCCGCCGCACCCGACACCGACGCCGCCGCATCCGACCCCGACCCCGACCCCGCCGCACCCCACGCCCTCGCCGAGCCACCCGGGGGAGCTGCCCGGCACCGGGGCGCGGGGCGGCGAATGGATCCTCGGGTCCCTGGCGGCAGCACTGGCGGCCGCCGGCGGCACGGTCCTCGTCGCCACGCGCAGGGCCCGGCGACGCGGCAACTGACCTTCCTCCGGCGAGGAGCTAGCGTGGTCCGATGACCGAACCGCTGCTGCACCTCGCCGAAGCGCCGCTGTGGGAGGCGGCCCGCGGGACAGGGACGTACGAGATGTCCACCCGTGGCCGCACCCTCCGTGAGGAGGGCTTCATCCACCTCTCGCTGCCGCACCAACTCCTCGGTGTGGCGCGGATGCTGTACGGGTACGGGGAGGCGCCGGAGGCCGGTGGCCGGGACCTGGTGGTCCTGGTCGTCGACCCCGCCCGCCTCGCCGGCCCCGTCCGGTTCGAGGCGCTGAAGCCCGGCGGCGAGGAGTTCCCGCACCTGTACGGACCGCTGCCCGTGGACGCGGTCGTCGAGGTGCTGCCCCTGGACCACTGGGGCCCCGCACGACGAGAGGAAGACGAATCCCCGTGAACGGCCCCCTCATCGCGGTCACCGGTGCGAGCGGAGCGGTCGGCGGCCGGGTCGCCCGGCGGCTCGCCCGGACCGGCGTGCCCGTACGGCTCCTCGGCCGCGACCCCGCCCGCCTGCCCGACGTACCCGGCGCCGACCACGCGCCCGCCGCCCCCTACGGTGACGGCGAGGCCATGCGCCGTGCCCTGGACGGGGCCCACACCCTGTTCCTGGTCTCCGCCCACGAGAGCCCCGACCGGGTCCGTGAACACACCACGGCGATCGACGCGGCGGTCGCCGTGGGCGTGGAGCGGATCGTGTACGTGTCCTTCCAGGGTGCCGCGCCCGACGCCACGTTCACCTTCGCCCGCGACCACTGGGACACCGAGGCCCACCTCCGTACGTCCGGTCTCCGCCACACCTTCCTGCGGGACAACTGGTACCAGGCGGGGCTGCCCGCGATGACCGGGACCGACGGCGTGCTGCGCGGACCGGCGGGCGAGGGGCGGGTGGCGGCCGTCACCCACGAGGACGTCGCCGACGCGGCGGCCGCCGTGCTGCTGGACGAGGGCCCGGACCACGACGGGCTGGCCTACGACCTCACGGGCCCCGAGGCGTTCACCCTCGCCGAGGCGGCCGAGGAGCTGAGCCGGGTCACCGGACGGCCCGTCGTCTACGTCCCCGAGACCCGCGAGGAGGCCTACGCCTCACGGGCCGGTTACGGCGCCCCGGAGTGGGAGGTGGCCGGCTGGGTCACCTCGTACGAGGCCATCGCCAACGGGGAGCTGGCCGCCGTCTCGGACGCGGTGCCCACGCTCACCGGACATCCCGCGCGGAGCTTCGCCGCGTTCCTGGCGGCGAACCCGGACAGCTACCGCCACCTGCTCCCCGGCGGCTGACCTGCGGGCGGCCGTCCGGGTCCGCCCGTCACCCGCTCCCCGGCGAACGGCCGGCCGCCGCCCGGTTCACCGCCACGGGATGTGCTTCCACGGGCTGCCCTCGCTCTCCGTCAGCAGCCGGTGGGCGAGGACGCACTGCTCGTAGAACGTCCCGTACTCCTCCTCGTCGAACCGCAGCACCCGCCCCAGCGCGTACCCCGCCGAGAAGTCCTCCCATGAGCGGTGGGCCGACTTGCTCAGCGCCCCGGCGTACACGATCGCCGCCTCCGCGTCCGCCGGGCCGCAGAACCGTGCCGACAGCCCCCAGCGGGCCAGGTTCACCGCCCGTCCGTAGTCGTACGCGACCGTCGTGCGCACCCGGCCGTCCGGCGGCAGCAGTCCGTCCGCGCGGAACCGGGCCTCGTAGCGCATGACCCGGCGCACCAGCTCCTCGATGCCCTTGACCGTCTCCGCGTCCGCCCCGAGGTCCTGGGCGTGACCGGCGGCCGTCTCCCGCCACAGATCGGCCGAGGGCAGCTCGCCGATCGGGGCCGCCAGCTGCTCGCGGACGCGCAGCACGAAGTCCGGCTCCGGCGGACTGTTCCGCGCGTCCAGCAGGGCGTCCAGCTGCTGCCGCCACCCCTCGTGGCCGGTGATGCCCCAGGAGTCGCGGAGCTGCTCGCGCTCCTCCACGTACTCGCGGTAGACCGTGCCGATCTCGTTCCACGGCACGGCGTTCCCGATCGCCAGATGCACCCCGCACGCCAGCCCGTACGCCAGCGGGCCGTGGAGCGCGCCGTGGCGCAGCGCGACGAGGCGGTTCCCCGAGGGCCGGTCGTTCTCCGCGTAGGCCCGCTGCCACAGCGCCAGGTCGGACGGGGCGGCCGGCAGCAGCAGTTGACCGGGCGTTCCCACGTTCACGCCCAGCCACACCTGCGGATCGGACCAGCCGAACTCCGCGACCCACCGCAGCGTCACCCCGCGGAAGACCCAGTCCGGATGCCAGGCGGGCAGCATGCCCCGCGTCAGGAGCGGCCGGCAGACGAAGCCCGCCGGATCGACGTGCCTGCGCCAGACCAGGGTGTCCGGGTCGGCGTCCGCCTCGGCGCGCGGGGCGGGGATGTACAGCTCGGCCCCGGCCAGCGCGGCCAGCTGGCCCCGTACGTCGCCGCGCAGGGCGGCCTCGTGGAGGAGCTGCTCGGTCTCGGACGGCGGAACCCAGGGTGCGGGCGTCCACGGGGCGGAAGTGCCAGGGGCCGGAGGAGTGGCGGGATGAAGGTGCGGGTTCATGACCAGGGGATGTTCCGGTAGGGGCTGGTGGGGGCCTGGGCGAGGATGCGGTGCTGCGCCAGCGACTGCTGGTACCGCAGCTCCTCGCCGGGCGTGCCGTCCGCGTCGTCGCCGTGGACCAGGCGGGCCAGGGCGTAGCCGAGGGAGAAGGCGGCCCAGGAGGGGTACGCCTGCCGGGCGAGTTCGCCCAGGCGCAGCACGTCCTGCTCGGCCTCGTGCGGTTCGGTGAGCCGGGCGCCCAGCGCGAGGCGTACGACGTTGACCGCCCGCCCCAGGTCGAACGCGGCGAGCGTGTCGATCCGGCCGTCCGGAGCGAGGGCCCCGTCGGCCCGGAACCGCTCCTCGTACCGGGTGACACGGTGCAGCGCCCCGTGCGCCTCCGTCCGGTCCTCGGCGTCGCGCGCCGCGAACGCACGGTCCACCGCCTCGGTCCACTCCGCGGGCGTCGGCGTGCGTCCCAGCCGGAGGGCCAGGGTGTGGCGCGACCGCAGCACGGTCTCCTGCACCCGACCCACCAGCCGGCACTTCATCAGCGAGTCCAGCCGGCGGCGGAGATCGGCCCGGTGCTGGATGCCCCAGGGGCTGCGCAGCCGGGCCCGGTCCGTGGCGTAGTCCTGGTAGACCGCGCCCAGCCGGTTCCAGGCGAGGCCGTTGTGGACCGCGAGATGGGCTCCGAGCGCCAGACCGTGGGCGAGCGGCCCGTGCAGGGGGCCGGTGGCGTCGGTGAGCAGCCGCCCCTCGCGCGCCGCGCCGGAGCGGGCGTCGGCGCTCCGCCAGGCCTTCAGCCGACGGGGCCCGGCATCGACCTGCGCGGCGAGCGGGGTGCCATGGTTCACGGCGAGGCGGCGGGCGTCGTACGGCCAGATCCGGGCGAGTTCGCCGAGGTCCACCGCCCGGAACACCCACTCCGGGTGCCAGGGAGGCAGCAGGCCCGGAGTCAGCACCGGCACGCAGATCCGCCGGCTCGCCGCGTCCCGGAACGTGGGCAGCGGGGCCGTCCAGTCCGGGACGTCCGCGTGCAGCCGGGGGACGAGCACGTACAGCCGGGTGCGGGCGAGCACATCGAGGACCGCGTCCTGGCCGCCGCCCGCCAGCGCGGCCGCCAGCTCACGCTCGACCTCGGTGGGCGCGGGGTGGCCCTGCGCTCCGCCCGTCGGTGCCGCCGCGCCCGGTGCCGCTGTGCTCCCTGCCGCTGTGCTCCGTGCCGCCGCGCCGCCTTCGCGTCCTGGCGGCACCCCCGCCGGCATCCCCGTCATCCCCGTCGTCACGGGCCGATCCTACGGAACGGCCGCCGGGCCGCGCCGGGCGGTCAGAGCCCGGCGGGGCGCACCAGCCCCGACTCGTACGCGAACACCGCCGCCTGGGTCCGGTCGCGTACGCCCAACTTGACCAGGATGCGGCCCACATGGGTCTTCACCGTCTGTTCCGCCACGATGATCTCCCGTGCGATCTCCGCGTTCGACAGACCGCCCGCGATCAGCGTCAGCACCTCCGTCTCGCGCTCGGTCAGATCCCCGATCCGCTCCTTGACCGGTGGGCGCGGGGCACCCGCCGTCCGGGAGAACTCGACGATCAGCCGCTTGGTGATGTTCGGCGAGAGCAGTGCGTCGCCTGCCGCCACCACCCGTACCGCGTGCGCGAGTTCGTCGGCCGACGCGTCCTTCAGCAGGAAGCCCGAGGCGCCCGCGCGCAGCGCCTCGTACACGTACTCGTCGAGGTCGAAGGTGGTCAGCACGAGCACCTTCACCGTGGAGCCCTCGGGGGAGGTGATCCGCCGGGTGGCCTCGATGCCGCCCAGCTCGGGCATGCGGATGTCCATCAGGACGACGTCCGGGGCGAGTTCGGCGACCTTGTCGATGGCGTCGAGCCCGTTGACGGCCTGCCCGACCACCTCGATGTCCGGCTCGGCGTTCAGCAGGACCGAGAAGCCCTGGCGGACCATCATCTGGTCGTCGGCGATCACGGCGCGGATGGGCGGGGTCATCGGGCTTCCTCGGTGGTCGTGGTGGTGGCATGGGTGGCGGTGGCGGGCAGCAGGGCGGTGACCTCCCAGCCTCCTTCGGGCGTCGGCCCGGTGGCCAGCTCGCCGCCGAGCATCGCCGCGCGTTCGCGCATCCCGAGCAGACCGTGGCGTACGCCGGGGGAGGGGTCGGCCGGGTGCTCCGGCGCGCTGTTGACGACCCGGACGGTCAGCCCGGCGGGCCGGTGGGCGACCGTCACCTCGGCGGTCGCGCCGGGCGCGTGGCGCATCACGTTGCTCAGCGCCTCCTGCACGATGCGGTACGCGGACAGTTCGACGCCCGGCGGCAGCGGGCGGGGCTCGCCGGTGGTGGAGGCGGTGACGGCGAGACCTGCGGAGCGCACGGTGGTGAGCAGCCCGTCGAGCCCGTCGAGCCCCGGCTGCGGCGCGTGCCGGGTGTCATCGCCCCGCGCGGGGGCGTCCTCCGAGCGCAGGACGCCCAGCACCCGGCGCAGCTCGGCGAGGGCTTCCAGGGCGTTCTCGCGGATGCCGGCCAGATTCTCCCGCAGCGCGTCGGAGGGGGGCCTCGACCAGGTGCGGGGCGACCTGCGCCTGGATGGAGATCACCGACATGTGGTGGGCGACCACGTCGTGCAGCTCGCGGGCGATCCGGTTGCGCTCCTCCAGCAGGGTGCGCCGGGCCCGCTCCTCCGCGGTCAGCTCGGCCTGGACGACGAGGTCCTTACGGGCCAGGCGCAGGCTGCGCAGAGCGGCGCCGACGACCACGGCGGTGGCGAGCACGAGCCCGGCGACGGGCAGGCTCACCTGCGGCAGCGGCGGTGTGCGCAGGGCGGCGAACAGCGTCGGCGCCAGCGACAGCGCCAGCGCGAGTGCCGCGCGGCGGCGCGGGACCCGCAGTGCCAGCAGGAACAGCGCGCCGGCCTGGAGCGCGGTCCCCGCGAACGGCGTGGGATACAGGAGGTCGGGGCTCATGGGGAGACCGTCGGGCCACCGGTCCGCGTGGTCGCGGGGCGCGGCGGCCACCGTGAGCAGCAGCGCCACGACGGTCAGCGCGGTCATCGACCACCAGGCGCCCACCGGCCGGGACATCCCGGCCACCAGCGCCGCGGACTGGGCGACGGCCACCAGTACCGCGAGACCGCTGACCGGTGCTCCGTACGGGGTGAGTTCCCCGGTGCGGACCACCGCGACACCGGCCGAGGCGATCACCAGCAGCACCAGGAACACCGGCCGCCACACCGGCGCGTTCGGCTCCTCCATGCGCGGCACCCGGTCCGCCGGAGCCGCCCACAACTCCTCGTACAGGGCACGCGGCACGCGGCGCACCGCCGCCCGCAGACGTACCGCCCCCGATGACGTCACCGCCCCCACCGCCCCCTCGGCTCCGCTCTTCCCCAGACTAGGCACGACGCGTGTCACCCTTTCGTCCGGGGGCGGACCCCCGGACGACGAGGGAGCCCCCTCCCGTACGCCGTCCACCCTGCTCATAGCCCCGGAAGGCCGCCCAGCACCCCGCCAGCGCCAGGGCGAACACCGGCAGCCACAGCAGCCGGGCCACCACCCCAGCCGGGGCCGTCGGGCACGGTGTGCAGCCCCGGCAGCGGGCCGTCCGCGCACAGGAGCGCGGTCGCCGTGACGATGATCATCGCGGTCTGGTGCCAGAGGAAGACGGTCATCGCCGCCAGGTTCACCAGCGCCACCGCCGCCCACAGCGCGGGCCTGCGCAACGCCCGCCGCAAGGGCCCGAGCAGCAGCAGCGCCGCCCCGCACTGGGCCAGCCCGAACGCCACGGCGGCCAGGGACGGCGGGTCCAGATTCGACATCCGGCCGCCCGGAACGCCGACCATGGACGCCGGGTATCCGGCCCACAGCACGAGACCCGCCGCCGCCGAGGCCCCGCCGAGCAGCAGCGCCCACCGGCCCGCCCGGCCGGACAGCCCGCCGCGGGCCACCAGTGCGCCCAGGCAGTAGGGCACCAGCCAGCCCGCGATCACGTTGATCCACCCCAGCTCACGGGGGCCGTCGAGCCCCAGGCGTACGAGGTCGACGTGGAGCACCGCCATGAGCGGCCACAGCGGGTGCAGCCGCGCCACCAGCGGGGTCAGTGCGGTCAGGGCGGCGAAGACCAGCAGGAACCACAGCGGGGACCAGACCAGCTTTCCCAGCGCCCGGACGGTCGGCACACCCACCCCGGCCGCCGCCATCGCCGCGGCGGCGAGCGTCCACACCAGCAGCACCGCCGCCACCGGCCGGAACAGGCGGGCCAGCCGGCCGCCCACCCACCGCCCGTACGGCACGCCCCGCTTCTGCGCCGAGGCCCAACTCCCGGACGCCACCAGCCCGCCCACCAGGAAGAACACGGCGAGGGTCTGGAACACCCACGAGACGGGGGTCAGCCGGGGCACGGCCGTGAGCGGGCTCGCCCCGCGCACCGTGCCGCTGTCGGCCACCAGAGCGGTGACCAGCCAGTGCCCGCCCACCACGCCCAGGATCGCCAGGGCCCGCAGGGCATCGACGGCCCGGTCGCGGCCGGGCGGGGTGGCGGCCTCGATACGCGCGACACCCTCGCGTACGGAGCCGCGCACGGCCCTGCGCAGGGGAGGCCGCCGGGGCCCGGCGGCCGGCGCGATCCCGGTCAGGGGGCCGGTCATCGGGACGCCCCCACCGGTTCGGCGCCCGCCACGATCCGGGCGATGTTCGCCAGCGGACGGGAGCCGGGCAGCAGATAGTCGCTGTGACCGCCGTCCCCCGCGTCGAACACCTCGGCCCCGAAGCGGTCCGCCACCGGATCGGTACCGAACCCCACGGCCGCGACGAGCGGCACCCGCACCCGGACATGGGGCACCCGCGCGATCCAGTCCCCGCCGCTCCGGCCCGCCCACACCCGCGCCCGCGTGCGCAGCGCGTCCGTGTCCGCCACGCCGACTCCGGGGCTGCCGTACAGCACGAGGGCATCGGCCGCCGTTCCCGGCGCGGACCGGCCGCAGATCACCGAACCGTACGAGTGGCAGAGCAGGCTGATGCGGGCGGCGGGCCGCACCGCGCGCAACCCGTCCACCAGCGCGCGCAGCCCCGGCGCGGCCTCGTCGGCCCGCCCGGTGGTGAGGACGGCGGGGCTGACGGTGGCCGGTGAACGGTAGCCCAGCCAGACCACCACGGCCCCGCCCGTGCCCAACTCCCGGTGCAGCGCGGACGCGTCGCGCCTCAGCCGCCAGTAGGTGTCCGGGCCGACGCCCGCTCCGGGCACCAGCACCGCGATCCGCCGGGCGGTGGCCAGCTCCCCGACGACCTCCGTGCTCCGGCCGCCGTCCCGCCCGTCGAAGGACAGGAACCGCCGTCCCGGCGCGGCGAACTCCTCGAGTGAGGCCGCCCGCTTCAGGTCCCCGTGGTCCGCCGCTGTCCGTCCGGCCGCCCGGATGTCCTGCCGGACGGCCTCGTACCGCCGGGCGAGCGCCGCCGGGCTCGCGTCGCGCAGCGGCCCGAGGGCGGTCGGCGCGGGGGCGGGCACGGCCGCGGGCCGGGCCGCGCCGGACACCGGAACGGCCACCGCGAAGGTGACGAGGGCCGCGAGCAGGGTGCGACGGATGCGACGTCTGCGGGGGCGGTCCGCCATGGGGCGAGTTCCTTCCGTACCGGTGCTGTTGTGTGCTTGCGGTACAGAAGCTATGGACAGGGAGCGGTAGTTGACGTCCCTCCGTGGAGCGCACCCGGGGAGTGGCTCTCAGGTATGACACGGGGTACGCGGTGGTACGGGCGGATGGGGGCGGGCCCGTGGGTGGGAGGCGTGGTGGGGGCGAGGCCGGTTGCGGCCGGCCTCGGCCCGAGGGGTGCGCCGGGCGGAGGCGGCCGGCTTCGGCCCGAGGGGTGCGCCGGGCGGAGGGGGCCGGCTTCAGCTCTGCCCGGTGCGGTCGAGGATCGCGGCGGCCAGCGGGGCGTGGACCTCGCGGGGCAGGGCGTGCCCCATGCCGGGGATCTCGACGAGCCGGGCGCCACGGATCACCTGCGCCAGGTGCTCGGCGTGCGGGGCCGGTGCGACCGGATCGGCGGGGGCCGAGACGATCAGCGTGGGCACCTCGGTGGTGGCGAGCTGTTCGGTGCGTTCCATGCCGGAGTGGCCGGCACGGGCGTGTGCGGTCCCGGCGCGGTGGTGTCCGGTGTGGGCGATGATCCGGCGCTCCAGCTCACGGGCGTAGGCGGCGTCGAACGGGATCAGGCCGCCGCCCAGCACCCGCCAGTGCTCGACACGCCGTTCCAGCTCGGCCTCCGGTCCCAGGTCCTCGACGGGGCGCGACCACAGCTCCATCAGCTCCGGGGAGACTCCGGGCAGCTCCTCCGGCGGCACACGGCGGCCGTCCGGCGCGACGTACGGGGTGGAGCTGAGCGCGGTGGTCCCGATGACGGCGGCGCTGAGCACCCGGTCGGGACGGTCGGCGACGAGCAGCTGCGTCAGCATGCCGCCCAACGACATCCCCACGACGTGCGCGCGCTCCACTCCGCACGCGTCCAGGACGGCGACGGCGTCCTCCGCCAACGCGGTGAGCGGATAGGGATGTTCGTCGAAGGAGGCGGTGGAGCGGCCGGTGTCCCGGTGGTCGTACCGGATCACCCGGTGCCGTACGGCCAACGACTCCACGAGCTCGTCGGGCCAGCCGAGCCCGGACGCCTGAGCGCCCATGACCAGCAGCAGAGCGGGCGCGTCCGGAGCGCCGAGCTCCTGGGCCCAGAGCCGTACACCGGGGGCGACGTCGACGAAGCGTTCCATGGGGACCTCGCTGTCCGGTCGGTGATGCTAGACGAGACGTCTCGTCTTGCTAGGTGGGTGAGCGTAGCGCATGATCCGGCGCGGGGCCAGGGGGCCAGGGGGCCAGGGGGCCAGGGGGCAGGGGCGAGGGTCAGGGGGCAGGGAGTGGGGAGTGGGAGCGAGGAGGGGGCGTCGGGTCCGGGGGATGGCTCGGTGCGTGTGCGCACGCCGACGGCAGGGAAAGGGGGCGGCCGTGGGCACGTGGATCGTCGCGCGCACGCCGCCGCCCCCTTCCCGCTGGCCCTCACGGGGCCCCCTCGCTGACCCTCGCGGGGCCCTCGCGGGGCCCTCGCGGACCCCCGGGTCGAGACCTCACCGGTGGGAGAGCGTGTTCTCGGTCCGGGGGCGCGGGGCGTCCGGCCGGGGGGTCCTCCGGTCGCGCAGCAGGGACAGCGCCGGGCTCGTGACCGCTGTCGTCGTCAAGGCCATGATGACCAGGATGGTGAACAACTCCTGACCGATGACGCCGAGTTCGAGACCCACAGTGAGGACCACCAGCTCGGTCAGTCCTCGGCAGTTCATCAGGGCGCCCACCGACAGGGCGCTCCGCCAGGGCATCCCGCACAGGCGGGCCGCGCCCGCGGCGCCGCCCCACTTGCCCAGGAAGGCGATGGCGAGGACGGCGGCGGCCCACAGCCACAGTCCGGGCGAGCCGGTGAGACCTCCGATGTCCGTGCGCAGCCCGGTGTGGACGAAGAACAGCGGCAGCAGTACGGGGACGGCGAAGGCCCGCAGCCGGGCCGCCGACACCTCGATGCGCGGCACTCCGCGCGGTGTCACCACCCCGAACAGGAAGGCCCCGAACAGCGCGTGCACCCCGATCCGGTCGGTGGCCAGGGCGGACAGGCACAGCCCGCTGAAGAGCACCACCATCACCGCCGCGTCCCCGACCCGGCCGGCCCGCCCCGCCAGGCGGGCCAGCAGCGGCCGCACCGCGTACAGCAGGAACGCGGTGAAGGCCACCGCGAGTCCGGCCGTCACCACCGCCTCCATCGGTGAGCCGGCCGTGGCCAGCGCCACCACCACGGCCAGCAGGCACCAGGCGATGACGTCGTCCACGGCCGCGCAGGCCAGGGCGAGCGCGCCCAGCGGTGTCCCGTACAGATCACGGTCGGTCAGGATGCGGGCCAGTACCGGGAACGCCGTGATGGCCATGGCCACGGCGATGAACATGACGAACGGCAACCTCCCCACCCCGTCGGGCGCCAGCCCCTCGTGCATCGCCAGGGCGAGGAGCGCGCCCAGGGTGAGCGGCAGCAGCATTCCGGCCTGGCTCACCGCCACCGCGACGCGGGTGTGGCCGCGCAGGTTCTTCAGGTCCAGCTCCAGACCGACCAGGAACATGAAGGCCAGCAGCCCGAGCTGGCCGAGTGCCGAGGTGTACGGCAGGACGGCGGCCGGGAACAGGGCGTGCTGGGCCTCCGGCCACAGCCAGCCCAGGAGCGAGGGTCCCAGCAGGATGCCGGTGGCGATCTCGCCCACCACCGGCGGCTGGCCCGCCCGGCGGCACAGGGCGGCCCCCGCCTGGCAGGCGAGGATCACCACGGGGACGGCGACGAGCAGCGCGGGCAGGGCGTCACCGGCTGACACGGGTGCCTCCTTCGCTCGGGTCCGGGCTCAGGGCGCCCGGTATCCCGGAGGCCGCCGGGCGGGCGAGGGGCGGGGCGGCGGGGGCGGCCGGGTGCGCGAGGGGCGGGGCGGCCGCTGCCGCGTCCGACCAGACGGCGTACCGGCGCAGCCCGTACAGCAGGGGCCGCGGGTCCTCCCGTACCGTCACGCGGCGGACCTCGGCGAAGACGGCCGTGTGGTCCCCGAAGCGGACGGTCCGGACCACGGCGCAGTCCGCCACTGCATGCGCGTCCGCCGTCAGATGGGGGCCGCCGGCCCCCAGCGGCAGCCGCCACTCGACGCGCTCGAAGCGGTCGGGAGCGCCGGAGGCGAACAGATCGGAGGCGGCGCGCGCCCGCTCGTGCAGCAGGTTCAGGGCGAAGGAGTTCTGGGCCAGCACCACGGCCAGCGTGGGGCTCGCCGTCCGCACGCACACCAGCACGGTCGGCGGTCTGAGGGCGACGCTCGTGACGGAACTGCAGGTCAGACCGTGCGGGACGGAGTGGGCGTCCAGAGTGGTGACGACGGAGACCCCGGTGGGGAAGGAGGCCATGAAGGGGCGGATGTCCGCCATGGCGTCCGCCTCCGGCTGGTCCGGTGGCAGGGCGCGGGGTGCTGAGCGGTGAGGCATGTCTGACTCCTGTCGTGACGGGGAACGGCCGCGGCCCGGCAACCGGCCGGGAGAGCCGTGCTGCCGGGCCGCGGATGGCCGTGCACCCTGTTCGCCCCGCGCCCATCGGCCGTCCGATGGGCGCAGGCCGAACAGGACCTACGCGCCGTGCAGTTGACGCAGGTAGTCGTAGGCGCTGGGAAGCGTCTCCAGCAGGTTCTGCTGCTGGCGCTTGACGGTGTCGAACAGGGGCTCCGCTCCCGCCACCGAGTCGGGGCGGTGGGCGAGGGTGGGCAGCGGGGTGTCCGGCTCCAGACCGAGCCCCGCGAAGATGCAGTAGTAGCTGCCGTTGGTCCAGAAGTTGCGGAACTCCGCCTCGAAGTTTCCGTAGTACGTCGACTCGTCGGTGATCGGCGAGTTGATCGGCAGACCGGCCTTGTAGGCGGAGATCTTCTGCTGGATGTTCTCCGGGAGCACCAGCTCCTTCTGGGCCCGCCAGAACGGGGTGTCGTTGCGCGGCGCGTAGTAGAAGTGCGCCTGGATGAAGTCGCGGGTGTCGTCGAACATCAACTCGATCTCGCGGTTGAAGCTGTCGACCAGCCCCGCGTTGAAGGTCTTGTCCGGGAAGTGCTTGGCCAGCTGGTAGATCGCCGCGCTGATGAAGTAGATGCCGGTCGACTCCAGCGGCTCCAGGAAGCAGGAGGACAGCCCGATGCTCACCACGTTGTTCACCCAGGCGCGGCGGTTGCGGCCGACCCGGAAGCGGATGTGGTTGAACTCCGTCTCCTCCGGGTCCAGGCCCCACATGTTCGCGAACTCGGCGGTGGCGGTGTCCTGGTCGGTGAACTTGCTGGAGTACACGTAGCCGGTGCCGAAGCGCCCCAGCATCGGGATCTTCCACGCCCACCCGGACGACATGGCGATCGACGACGTGTACGGCTCGACGCCGTGCGCCTCGTCGTCGTGCGGGACGGCCGTCGCCACCGCGCTGTCGCACATCAGGTGGTCGCTCATGTCGATGAACGGCTCCTCCAGCGCCTTGTTGATCAGCAGGCCGCGGAAGCCCGAGCAGTCCACGAACAGGTCGGCGTCCAGCTCCAGACCGCCCTTGGTGTGCAGGGCCGTGACGTAGCCGCGGGAGTCCTGCTCCACCCGCACCATCTCGTCCTGGACGTGGTTCACGCCCTGCTTCTCGGTGGCGAACCGGCGCAGGAAGTCGGCGACCAGCTGGGCGTCGAAGTGCCACGCGTACCGGGTGGCCGGGCGGCCGTCGAGCCAGCGCGGGGCCTTCATCGCGTCCATGACGGGCGGCTCGCGGAAGCAGGCGTAGTCGAACGGCTCGGTGGTGCGGCCCTCGAACTTGCGCTTGTACCAGTAGTGGGACAGCGGAGTCTGGTCGTAGTCGGGGAGCAGCCCGAACGGGTGGTAGAAGTGGTCCGGGCCGCCCTCCGGCAGCTCGCGGGCCGTGGACTCGCCCTGCCCCTCGGTCCGCCAGTTCACGAACCGTACGGCCATCTTGAAGCTGGCGTTGCACTCCCGCATCCACTCGTCCTCGGCGATGCCGAGGTAGTCGAAGAAGGACCGCTGGAGGTTGGGGACCGTGGCCTCGCCGACCCCGATGCGCGGGATCGCGGGCGCCTCCAGGACGGTGATGTCCACCGTGCCCTGGAGAGCCTTCCCGAGGTACGCGGCCGTCATCCAGCCGGCCGTGCCGCCGCCCAGGATGACGACCTTCTGGAGCCGGGTGTCGGTGCTGGTCATGGAGCAGCCCTCTTTTCGGATCGGCGGTTCGGGTGGTTGTGCACAGCAGTCTGGGAAACGGTCCTATCCCCGCCCTACACCCCGCCGCGGCCCCGTTGTAGGGGCGTCGTAGACCCCCCGCGCACACTCGGCGCAGGCACAGCGCGGAGGACGGACGACGAGCGGGGGACGCGATGGACACCGTGGCTACGGAGACGGCGGAACCGGCGGTACGGGTGCGCTTCCTGGGCGGGTTCGAACTGACCGTCAACGGGACTCCCGTGCGGCGCTGGCGGGCCGGCAAGGCCCGCGGCCTCTTCCAGTACCTGGTGGTCCACCGCGGTCAACTGCTCACCAGGGAACGGCTCTACGCGTCCCTGTGGCCCGGTGCGGACAGCTGCGCCGGCAGCTCGCTGAAGGTGGCCGCCCACGCGCTGCGCCAGGTGCTGGACGCGCATCCGGAGAGCCCCGGCAGCTCCGGGATCACGCTCGTCCACCGGGACTTCGGCTACGTCCTGCACGTCGCCGGCCTCTGGTCCGACCTCGACCTCTTCCAGGAGTACGTGCACAGCGGCCTGCGGGCCGCCACCGCGGGCGACCTCCCGCTCGCGCGGAACCGGCTGCGGGCGGCGCTCGACCTGTACGGCGGCGACTTCCTGCGGGGCGAGAGCGCCGACTGGGTGGTCGAGCAGCGGGAGTACCTCCGGGCGCTCGCGCTGCGGGCGCTCGGCGTGCTGCGCGCCGACGCCGAGGACCGGGAGGACTCCGTGGAGCTGATCGGGATCTGCCGCCGCGTCCTGGAGATCGACCGCCACCACGAGGAGACCTACCGCGCGCTGATGGCCGCCCACGGCCGCCGGGGCGAACTCGCCTGCGTACGGCGCTGGTACGAGCTGTGCGCCCGGCGGATGAACGACGAACTGGCCCTGCCGCCCGGCCGGGAGACCCAGCAGCTGCTGCGCACGCTGATCCCGTCCGCCACCCGTCCGAGCGCTCCCGCGACGGTCCGGGCCCTGCGGCCGCCGGGCCGCCGCGCCGGGGTGCCGGTGTGGAGCGCCGGGTTCCGTACATCGGCGCCGGCCCCCGGAGCGGCCGCCGCCGTCCGTACGGCCGTGCTCACCCCCGGACCGGTACGGACGACCCGGCCCGACACCAGGGCGCCGGCGCCTCCCGCCCGCCACCGCGTCGCGGACCGTGCGAGCGGCACGGCGTCCCCGTGAGCGGGTGACCGCCGACGACGCCGACCGCACCACCGGCGACGCCGACCGCACGACCGGTCCGGCGTCCGCACGGCCCGTCCGGCGGGCGGGTGCCCGACCCAGCTGTCCAGCGGGCCCGCGCATGCGGCGGACCCGCGCATTCCGCGACCGAGTGAGGACCACCACCGTGACCATGCTGACCGAGCCCACCGTGCTTCTCGCACCCCGCGACACCGGGCCGTCCGGGGCCAACCCGGCCCCGCTGCCGCCCCGCCACACCGACCAGTGGATCGGCGGCGCCTGGGTCCCCTCCGAGGCCGAGGGCCGCCTCGCCGTGACCGACCCCGCCACCGAACGCGTCCTGGCCACCGTCCCGGCCGGTGGCGCCCGCGACGCCGACCGGGCGGCCCGTGCCGCATCCGACGCCTTCGTCCGCTGGTCCACCACCCCCGTGGGCGAGCGCGTCGCCCTGCTGCGCCGGGTCGTCGAGGCCATGGAGGCGCGCGCCGACCGCTTCGCCGAGATCATCACCGCCGAGGTCGGGTCGCCCGCCGGGGTGGCCCGCCGCACCCACGTCGGCCTCTCCCTCGGCATGGCCGCGCGCTGCGTGGAGACCGCGGCCTCCTACGCCTTCGAGGAGCGGGTGGGCCACTCGCTCGTCGTACGCGAGCCGGCGGGCGTCGCCGCCTGCGTCACCCCGTGGAACACCCCGCTGCTGCTGACCGTGCAGAAGATCATTCCGGCGCTCGCGGCGGGCTGCACCGTCGTGCACAAACCGAGCGAGATCACCCCGCTGCACGCCCGGCTGCTCGCGGAGGCCGTCGCCGAGGCGGACCTGCCGCCCGGCGTCTTCAACATGGTGGTCGGCACCGGCGCCGCCGCGGGCACCGCGCTGGTCACCCACCCCCTCGTCGACGTCGTCTCGCTGACCGGCTCCACCCGCGCGGGCCGCGAGGTCACCGCGCTCGGCGCGGACCGGATCAAGCGGGTCCACCTCGAACTCGGCGGGAAGAACGCCTCCCTCGTCCTGGACGACGCGGACCTGGCCTCCGCCGTGGCCGCCACCGTCGACCAGATGCTCTTCAACACCGGCCAGACCTGCCTCCAGTGGAGCCGGCTCCTCGTGCCGCGCGACCGGCAGGAAGAGGCCGTCCAGCTCGCGGACCGGGCCATGGACGGCTATGTGACCGGCGATCCCCGCGACCCGGCCACCGACCTCGGCCCGCTCGTCTCCGCCGCCGCCCACGCCCGCGTGACCGCGTACATCCGGCGCGGCCTCACCGAGGGCGGGGCCCGCCTGGTGCGCGGCGGCCCGGACCGGCCCGACGGCCTGGACACCGGCTACTACGTCCGGCCGACGATCTTCGCCGACGTCGACCCGCTCAGCACGCTCGCCCAGGAGGAGATCTTCGGGCCCGTGCTGTCCGTCATCCCGTACGACGACGAGGAGCAGGCGGTCCGGATCGTCAACGGCACCCGCTACGGGCTGCACGGTGCGGTCTGGTCCGGCGACGACGCGCGGGCGCAGCGGGTGGCCCGCCGCTTCCGCTCCGGTCTGGTCGACGTCAACGGCGGCCAGTTCAACCCGGCCGCCCCGTTCGGCGGCTTCAAGCAGTCCGGGATCGGGCGCGAGTGCGGCACGGCCGGTCTGGAGGCGTTCCTGGAGACCAAGTCGATACAGCTCCCGCAGGGCCCCGGCGGCCAGGTCGTCGGTCCCCGGCTCCGGTCCACCGAGGCCGCCCGGCCCGCCGGAACGGCCCAGCGGCCCGCGGCCCCGGAGAGCCCCGCCCGCACGGAGAGGACCGAGGCATGACCCGCCCGCAGACCGCGCCGGCCGGCGCGAGCGCACCCGGCGGGCTGCCGCCGCTCTTCGCCCGGCTGGAGCGATGGAGCCGCGAACAGCCCGACGGGACCGCGGTCGAGGCGGTGGACGGCAGCCTCACCCACGGGGCGCTCACCGCCCGTACCGCCCGCTACGCCGCCGCCCTCGCCGACGCGGGCGTCGGCCCGGAGACCGCGGTCGGGCTGCTGCTCGGCCGCTCGCGGGAGAGCGTGCCCGCCCTGCTCGCGGTCTGGAGCCTGGGCGCGACCGCCGTACCCCTGGACCCCGGACACCCCGTGGAGCGAGTGGGAGGCGTCCTGCGCGACGCCGGGGCCGCCGTCCTGGTCGCCACCGGCACCCCCGAGGGCCTGGAGGCCGGAGGCATCCGGCTGGTCACCCCGCGCGAGGTGCGCCGGGGCCACCCCGGTGACCTCGTGGTCTCCCCGCCCGCCCCCGACAACTGCGCGTACCTCATCTACACCTCGGGAACCACCGGCCGCCCCAAGGGCGTCGAGGTCACCTACCGGGGCCTGGACACCTTCGTCGACGCGCTGGCCACCCTGGGGCTGCCCGCCGGGGGCCTCGGCCTCAACGCCGTCTCGCCCGCCTTCGACGGCTGGCTCTGGTGCACCCTGCTCTACCTGGTGCACGGCCAGGGCGTGGCCCTCACCGATCTCTCCCTGGACGGGCTGCGGCAGGCCGCCGCGGAAGGGCGCGAGGCCCTGCCCACCGGACTCCGGACGGTCTCCCTCACCCCGTCGCTGCTCGCCGCCCACGGGGACCGGCTCGCCTCCGCCGAGGTGATGGTGGTCGCGGGGGAGGCCTGCCCGGCCGCGCTCGCCGAACGGTTCGCCGGCGGACGGCGTCTGCTCAACGTGTACGGGCCCACCGAGGTCAGCATCGCCGCCACCTGGGCCGACAGCCGGCGGGGGGACGACGTGACCGGCATCGGACGGCCGCTGCCCGGCTACCGGGCGTACGTCCTGGACGAGGAGCTGCGCCCGGTGGCCGACGGCGCGGAGGGCGAGCTCTACCTCGGCGGCCCCGCGGTCGCCCGCGGTTACCGCGGCCGCCCAGGCCTCACCGCGAGCCGCTTCCTGCCCGACCCCTTCCAGGGCGGCGGCAGCCGCATGTACCGCACCGGGGACGTGGTGGTCCGCCGGCCCGACGGCGAACTGCGGTACCGGGGACGCCGCGACGACCAGGTGAAGGTGCGCGGCCACCGCATCGAGCTGGGCGAGGTGGAGCGGATCGCCGCCGAGCTGCCCGAGGTCGTGGCCGCGGCCTGCTGCCCGCTCCTCCCGGACGGGTCCCTGGGGCTCGCCGTGGTGGCTGCGGCCGGTTCCGACACCGCCCCGCTCGGCGGCCGCGTCCTGGAGCGCTGCCGCAAACGGCTGCCCGCCGCCGCCGTCCCCACCGCCGTACGCGTGCTCGACCGCATCCCCACCCTGAGCACCGGCAAGGCCGACCGGGAGGCGCTGGCCCGGCTGCTGGCGGAGCCCCTGCCGGGCCGGGACGCCGACCGGCAGCCGGCCGCGACCGCGACCGAGCGCACGGTGATGGAGGTGTGGGAGCGGGTGCTCGGCACCGGGATACCCGGCCCCGAGGCGGACTTCTTCGAGCTCGGCGGCCACTCCCTGGCCGCCGCCCGCGTGATCTCCGAACTGCGCCGCGCGACCGGACTCCGCGTGGGCCTCGGCACCCTGCTCAACCGGCCGACGGTCGCGGACGTCGCCGCCGAGATCGACCGGCTCACCGCCGAGCGGGGCACGCCCCCGGCCACGGCCACCGTCGCGGAAGGAGCCTAGACATGGGCAGTTGGATCTCCACCTGGAGCCAGGACCCCGCCGACCGGGACCTCCCGGCGCTGCTCTGCCTGCCCCCGGCGGGCGCGGGCTGCC
Source organism: Streptomyces sp. V2I9 (assembly GCF_030817475.1). Taxonomy (NCBI): domain Bacteria; kingdom Bacillati; phylum Actinomycetota; class Actinomycetes; order Kitasatosporales; family Streptomycetaceae; genus Streptomyces; species Streptomyces sp. V2I9. Next base: position 4,821,131 of record NZ_JAUSZJ010000002.1, read on the forward strand.
AGCAGTTCCGCTCCTGGCAGCCCGAGCTGAACGGCATCGCGCAGGTGTACGGGGTACAGCTGCCGGGCCGCGAGAACCGCTGGGGGGAGGCGATGCCGGACACGTTCGGCGAGGCCGTCACCGCCATCGCCGCCGAACTGGAGGCCACCCTCGGGGACCGGCCCCTGGTCGTCTTCGGCCACAGCTTCGGCGGCCTCATCGGCTACGAGGTCGCCCGCCGGGTCACCCCCCGCGCCCTGCTGGTCAGCGGCTGCCGGGCGCCCACCCACTGGGACGGCGCCGGGCGCGGCATCGTGGACGACGGCGAGGAGCTGGACAAGCTCTTCGACACGGCGGGGCTCGACCCCGCCCTGCTCGACGAGGACACCCGCACCGTGATGGTGGGGATGCTCCGCAAGGACGCCCAGCTCTCGCTGAGTTACGTCCACCGCCCGGACGGCCTCCTCCCGGTCCCCGTGCACGCCTGGGGCGCCGACGGCGACGAGACCGTCAGCTCCGCCGACCTGGACGGCTGGGCCGCGGTCACCTCCGCCGGCCTCACCCGCCGCACCGTCACCGGCGGCCACCACGCCGTCCTGCGGCACCCCCGGCCCGTACTGGACCACCTGGCCGTCCTGCTGCGGGCCGAGGGCGCCCCCCTCACCCAGGCCGGCTGACGCCCTCTCACCCGGACCGGCCGACGCCCCGGCCCCCGGACCGGCCGACGCCCCGACCCTTCCCGCCCGAGCCCGGAGGACACCGTGCCCACCACCCACCAGGTCCTTGTGAACCACGAGGGGCAGTACGCGCTCTACCCCGCCACGCGCGAGGTGCCCGACGGCTGGGAGCCCGCCGGCTTCACCGGCCCCGAGGACGCGTGCGCGGCCTTCGTGGATGCCCACTGGCCCGACATCCGACCCCTCAGTCTGCGAGGCGCCTGAGATGGACATCGACCTGCTCGACCCGGGGCCCTTCGGCCGCAACGACTTCTGGGACGCCTTCACCTGGCTGCGCGCCAACGCGCCGGTCCACTGGCACCCCGAGCCCGGCGGGGCGGACGGCGGCTTCTGGGCGCTGAGCCGGCACCGCGACATCATGAAGGTCTACGCCGACAGCGAGACCTTCCTCTCCGCCCACGGGATGCGGCTCGGCAGCGACCCGGTCGCCGTCGCCGCCGTCGCCCAGCGCATGCTCATCGTCTCCGACACCCCCCATCACACCCGCCTCAAGCGGGCGCTCGGCCAGGCCTTCGGGCCGCAGCAGATGCCCCGGCTGGAAGCCCTCGTCGAGGAGGTCGTCCGCGAACTGGTCGCGGAGGCGGCCGAACGCGACGAACTGGACTTCATCGACCTCGCCAAGCAGCTGCCCAACCGGGTGGTCTGCGCGGTCCTCGGCATCCCGCGCGCCGACTGGACCTGGATCGGGGACCTCACCACCGACGCCTTCGACTCCCCGGACGAGACGGTGCGCGGCAGCGCCCACTCGGAGATCTTCCTCTACTTCATCGAACTCCTCGCCGAACGCCGGGCCCACCCCGGCCAGGACCTGGTCAGCCAGATCGCCCACGACACCCTCGTGGACGAGGGCGACGGCGTCGAACGGCCGCTCAGCGACCAGGAGATCGTCTTCAACCTCAACGGCATCCTGTCCGGGGCCAACGAGACCACCCGCTACTCCGCCGCCGGGGCCGTCCACATGTTCGCCCAGCGGCCCGACCAGTGGCGGCTGCTGCGCGAGAGCGGCCCCGACGGCATCGCCCCCGCCGTCGAGGAGGTCCTGCGCTGGACGACCCCCGGCGTGCACGCCCTGCGCACCGCCGCCCGCGACACCGAGATCGGCGGCGTCCCGATCGCCGCGGGCACCCGCGTCACCCTGTGGAACGTCTCCGCCAACCGCGACGAGGCCGTCTTCGACGCACCGCACGAGTTCCGCGTCGACCGCCGCCCCAACCGGCACATCGCCTTCGGCCACGGCCGCCACCTCTGCCTCGGCGCCCGCCTCGCCCGCTTCGAACTCGGGGCGCTGCTCAGCGAGATGGCCGCCGTGCTGGACGGCTTCGAGGCGACCGGCCCGGCCACCTTCAACTCCTCCAACTTCACCTGGGGGATCAACCGTCTCCCCGTGCGGCTGCTGCGCAGCCGAGCCTTCGCGAAGTAAGAAAGGGCCCGCACTGTGACCACCGCACTCGTCGACTTCAACCGTACGGACGCCGCGTTCCCCACCACCGGGTACCCGCGGCTCCTGACCGAGCAGGCCGCCCGCACTCCGGGAGCCACCGCACTCGTCCAGGGCGCGCGCTCCTGGACGTACGCCGAACTGGAGGCCGCGGCCAACCGGCTGGCTCACGCGCTCATCGCCCGCGGAGCGGCACCCGGCACCCGGATCGGGCTCTGCTACCCGCGAAGCGCCGACTACGTCCTCGGCGCCCTGGCCATCCTCAAGACGGGCGCCGCGATCGTCGCCCTCGACCCGGTCAACCCCGACGACCGCCTCGCCGCCATGATCGCCGACGCCGATCCGCTGCTGGTGCTCGTCCCGGCGGACCTGGACCACCATCTGCCCGCGGGCGTCCCCCGGACCGAGGCCGCCGCGGACCGGAGCCTGCCGGACACCCCGCCCGCCGTGGTCACCGGCCCCGACACCATCAGCCACCTCATCTACACCTCCGGCTCCACCGGCACGCCCAAGGCGGTCCTGGAGCGGCACGGCGCGCTCACCAACCTCGTGCACTGGACCACCCGCGCCTACGACGTGCGCCCCGGGGACCGCGCCTCCTGGATGTCCACCCCCGGCTTCGCCGTCCAGATCATGGAGTGGCTGGCCTATCTGCCCGCCGGAGCCGCGATCCACATCCCCGAGGCCGGGCAGGCCCAGACCCCCGAGCAGATCCGCGACTGGCTGGTATCCGAGGGCATCACGCACACCATGCTGGTCGCCGCCCTGGCCGAGCCCACCTGGGGCCTCGCCTGGCCCGCCGACACCGCGCTGCGCACGCTGGTGACCACGGCCGAACGCGTCCACAGCTGGCCGCCCGTGGACACCCCCTTCCGCGTGGTGATGACGTACGGCACCACCGAGACCACCAACGTGCTCTCCTGCCTCGACCTGGGCGCGGGCACCGACCTCACCAGCCGGGCCACCCCCGAGGAGATCCGCGCCACCCGGCAGGTCCCGGTGGGCGTGCCCATCGCCAACCTCCGCGCCCACCTCCTGGACGCGGACGGCCTTCCGGTGCCCGACGGCGAGGTGGGCCGGCTGCACGTCTCCGGCGCCGGCCTGGCGGCCGGCTACCACGGCCGCCCCGAGCTCACCGCCGAGAAGTTCCGCCCCAACCACGTCCCCGGCGACCCGCACCCGGTGCTCTACGACACCGGGGACCTGGCCCGCCGCCGCGCCGACGGGGCGGTCGAGCTCCTCGGCCGCTCCGACTCCCAGGTCAAGATCCGCGGCTTCCGCGTGGAACTCGGCGAGGTGGAGACCCACATCGCGCGGCTCGACGGCGTCGCCGAGGCCGTCGTCGTCACGCGGGACCACGGGCCGGGCGACACCCGGCTGGTCGCCTACCTCTCCCCGGCCGAGGGAGCCGGCCCGGACCCCGCCTCGGTACGGGCCGAGGTCTCCCGCACCCTCCCGTACTACATGGTCCCCTCCGCCGTCGTCGTGCTGCCCGCACTGCCGCGGCTGCCCAACGGCAAGGTCGACCGGCGCAGCCTGCCCGAGCCGCCCGAGCGCGGTGACAGCGCAGCCGCCGGATACGAGGCCCCGCGCAACGAGGTCGAGGACGCCCTGATCCGCCTGTGGGCCGAGGCGTTCCGCACCGACGGCATCGGCATCCACGACAACTTCTTCGACCTGGGCGGCCACTCGCTGCTCGCGTTCAGACTGATCGACGAGATCCGCCGCCGCTACGGGGTCGAGCTGAGCCTCCCCGACCTCTCCACCTGCCCCACCGTCGCCGAACTCGCCCCCCTCCTCACCGGGGAACGCAGCGGCGGGCGGCACTCGTTCGGCGGCCTCCCGGCCATCGTCCCCGACCCGGACAACCGCTTCGAGCCCTTCCCGCTCACCGAGAGCCAGCAGGCCCTGTGGATCGGCCGCGGCGGCCTGATCGACCTCGGCAACGTCGGCTGCCACGGATACTTCGAGTGGGAGAGCCCCCGGCTCGACCTGCCCCGCTTCGAGAACGCCTGGCGGCGCCTGGTCGAACGGCACGACGCCCTGCGCACCCGCGTGCTGCCCGACGGCACCCAGCAGGTCTTCGAGGAGATCCCCGCGTACGAGATCCCCGTCACCGACCTCGGCGGCCTGGACGAGCCCGCCCGCCAGGCCGAACTGGCCTCCCTGCGCGAGCGGTTGTCGCACCAGGTCCTGGACGCCGACGCCTGGCCGCTGTTCGACGTGCGGGTCAGCCTGCTCGGCGGCGGCCGGGCCCGTATCCACCTCTCCCTGGACTTCCTGGTCGCCGACGCCTGGAGCTACTTCCAGGTGCTCATCCCGGACCTGGTCACCTACTACACGGACCCCGCCGCCGAACTTCCCCCGCTGGAGCTGACCTTCCGCGACTACGTGCTCGCGGTCGGGAACTCCCTGCGGGACAGCGAGATCTACCGCCGCTCCGAGTGGTACTGGCGCGACCGGCTCGCCACCCTGCCGCCCGCCCCCGCGCTGCCGCAGCGCCCCGCCGACGCCCCCGAACTGCCCGTCCGCTTCGAGCGGCGCAGCCACGTCCTGCCCCCGGAGCTGTGGGCCCGCGTGCAGGAGCGGGCGTACGCCCGCGAGGTCACCCCCTCCGGCGTCCTGGCCGCGGCCTACGCCGAAGTCCTCGGCCGGGCCTCCGGACAGGCGCGCTTCACCATCAACTTCCCCCTTTTCAACCGGCTTCCGCTGCACCCGCAGGTCAACTCCCTGCTCGCGGACACCACCACGACCCTGCTGCTCGCCGTCGAACAGCGCGACCACACCTTCGCGGGCCGCGCTCGGGCCGTTCAGCGCCGCCTCTGGGCCGACCTGGAGCACCGCTACTTCAGCGGGGTCCAGGTGCTGCGCGAACTGACCAAACTGCGCGGCTCGCTGGCCCCCGCCATGCCCGTCGTGATGACCAGCCTGGCCGGCCACCCCCCGCAGTACGAGGAGACCGAACTGGGCGCGCCCGTCTACGGCATCTCCCAGACCCCCCAGGTCTCCCTCGACTTCCAGGTCTTCGAGAAGCCCGAAGGGCTCACGTTCAACTGGGACTTCCTGCCGTCCGTCCACCCGGACGGACTCATCGACGCGATGTTCGAGGAGTTCACCGGACTGCTGGAATCCCTCGGCGAGGACGCGGCCTGGGAGCGCCCCTCCGCTCCGCCCGGCGAGCCCGAAGCCGCCCCGGCCGAGGCCGAGGAGCGCGACACCGGCGACGCCTGGGAGCGCTACTGGGCGGGCATCCGCCACACCGGGCGCGGCGGCGAGGTCATCTGGGACGCGGACAGCGACGACGAGTTCCAGTGGCTGCTGGGCCAGGCACGCCGCCACTTCCGCCCCGACCTGCCGCTCATCGACCTGGGCTGCGGAAACGGCCGCTACAGCCGGGAATTCGCCCCCCACTACCCCTCGGTGGTCGGGGTCGACGTCTCGGCGAGCGCCATCGAGCACGCCGTCCGCGAGGCGGAGGGAGTGGCGAACGTCGACTACCTGGCGCTCGACATGACCGACGCCGAGCAGGCCGCCGCCCTGGGCGACGGCCCGTACAACATCTTCGTGCGCGGGGTCTTCCACGTCCTGGACAGCCGGGCCAGGGCCCGGCTGGCGGCCGTCGCGGAGCGGCTGCTGGGCGACGAGGGCACGATCGTCGTGCACGAGCCCGACTACTCCAGCAACTCCTTCGGCTACCTCGGCTTCGTCGGTGGCAAGCGCGGCCGGGCCGAGGACCTGGTCGGCCCGCTGGAGGCCGCCGGGGTCCGTCACTCGCACCGCTTCACCCGGCCCGAACTGGCCGAGGCGTTCGGCGCGGACGGCTGGGAGATCGTCGAGGACGAGGCGGTGGAGCTGCACGCCATCGACCCCCGCTCGGACACCGAGGCCCTGCGGCTGCCCGGCTACTACGCGGTGCTCCGCCGCAGGCGCTGAGCCGGACCCGTTCCGGCGGGCCCCGCCGGAACGGTCTCCACCGCCACGCCTCCTTGCGTGGGCGGGTACGGAAGAAGGGCCCTGGCCGAGGCCGGGCGGGCATGCTGGACGAGCCCGCCCGCCCCGGCCTTCCCGCGTGCGGGAACCAAGCGCCGCGGCCGCCCGGCCGGGGCGGAACGCGGGCCGCCGGGCATGCGGCGGCCCGTGAGGACACGCGGCCGCGGCCGCTCGGCTGAAAGACGGGAACACGTGGAACGACGGACGACCGACCGGCTGCTCAGGGCGCGCGCACAGGCGATCGGGGGCGGGGTCCGGGAGGAGTCGGCCGCCGCCGTCCTCGACCGGGTGTTCGCCGTCCAGGCCCAGGACCTCCCGGCGGCGGAGCTGGGCCTGCGCGTGCGCGCGCACGGGCTGACCGCACCGGCGGTGCGCCGCGCCACCGACACCGAACGGACCGCGGTCCGGGGCTGGTTCATGCGCGGCACCCTGCACCTCGTGCCCGCCGCCGACGTCCGCTGGCTGCTGGCGCTCTTCGGCCCGGTCCATCTGGCACTGGCCGCCCGGCGCCTGCGCGAACTGGAGCTGGACGACGCCGTCTGCGCCCGCTCGGAGCGGATCATCACCGAAGCGATCGCCGCAGAGGGCCCGTTGACCCGCGCGCAGCTCACCGACCGGCTCACCACGATCGGCGTCCCCCCGAAGGGGCAGGCCGCCTTCCATCTGATCCGCCGGGCGGCGCTGGCCGGCCTGATCTGCCACGGGCCGCAGCGGGGCGGCGACGCCACCTTCGTCCTCCTCGACGACTGGCTGCCCGCCGCCGGCCCGCCGTCCTTCACCGGGGCGGCCGCCGAACGGGAGCTCGCCCGGCGCTACCGGCTGGCCCACGGCCCCAGCGACGCCGAGGACTTCGCCCACTGGTCGGGGCTGCGCACGACGGCGGCGAGAAGGGCCTGGGCGGCGGTGCCCGACACCCCCGCCGACCCGCGGGACGAACCGGCCGGCCCCGACGTCCGGCTACTGCCCGCCTACGACGACTACCTCGTGGCCTACCGGAACAGGGACCTCTCGGTGCCCGCCGAGCACGCCCGCCGGGTCTGGCCCGGCGGCGGACAGATCCGGCCCACCGTGCTCGTCGACGGCCTGGCCGTGGGCACCTGGTCGGGCGGCCGGCGCGGCACCCCGGTGACCGTGGACCTCTTTCCCGCAACCGCAACCGCGACCGCAACCGCAACCGCGACCGGTGAGGTGGCCGAGGGAATCGCGCGTGAGAGCGCCGACGTCGAACGCTTCTCCGACGCATCTCATAAGCGCTCTACATAAGTTCTCCATTCCCCGCATTCATAACCGGGCCCTAACTCGCGGTCCCTAGGGTCGGAGCCGACCGACTATCCCTCCCCCAATCAGAAAAGGGGCGTCGACATGGCTTTGGGTCGGCATTCCGATTTCAACCGCCTGTGGTTCGGGCAGACCGCCAGCAATTTCGGAGACAAGATCTCGCTCCTCGCGCTGCCGACCCTCGCGGTCGTGGTGCTGGACGGTGGAGCCATGGAGGTCGGCGTGCTCGGCGCGCTGCGCTTCCTGCCCTTCCTGCTGCTCGCCCCGTTCGCGGGGCTGGTGGCGGACCGGTTCTCCCGGCGTACGATCATGATCGCCGCTGACCTGGGGCGCTTCCTGGCCCTGGCGACGCTTCCGCTGGCGTTCGCCCTCGATTCCGTCACCCTGGTCCATCTCTTCATCGTGGCCGGTGCCACCGGCTGCCTGACCACCTTCTTCGAGGTCTCGTACCAGTCGTGGCTGCCGCAGCTCATCGGCACCGAGAACCTCATCGAGGGCAACACCAAACTCCAGATCAGCCGCAGCGTCGCGGAAGCGGTCGGAGCCGGCGCCGGTGGCGCGCTCATCCAGGTCCTGGGCGCGGCACGCGCCATCACCGCGGACGCGGTCACCTTCCTCATCTCCTTCGTCGCCCTGCTGTTCATCCGGCAGCGGGACGTGCGCGAGCGGGCCGAGGGACAGAAGGCGTCCGCGAAGACGGAGCTCAAGGAGGGGCTGCGGACCCTCTTCGGCAACCCGGTGCTGCGGGGCCTGTTCACCGCGAACGTCGTGGTCAACCTCGGCGCCGCGATGGGTGACGCCCTGCTGATCGTGTACGCGTACAAGGTCCTCGACCTCAGCCCCGGCCAGGTCGGCGCCGCCTTCGCCGTCATGTCGGTCTTCGTGATCGTCGGCGCGGTGCTCTCCGAGACGGTCGCCAAGAACCTCTCCGTCGGCCGCCTCCTGGTCATCACCGCGGTCGTGCTCGGCGCCGGCTACATCGTGGTCCCGGCGGGCGGTGCGATCGGCGGCTTCGTGGGCCTGATCGTCGTCCAGGCGATCATCGGATTCGTCTCCCCGATGTTCGACATCCACGTCCTCAGCCTCGTCCAGGGCGTCACCCCGAACGAGCAGATGGGCCGCGTCAGCGGCAGCGCCCTCTCCGCGGTGTACGGCGCGCTGTCCCTCGGCTACTTCCTGGGCGGCGCGCTCGGCGAGGGCATCGGCCTGACGGCGGCTCTCGCGGCGGCCGGCGCGGTCACCATCATCGGCGGCCTGACCCTGCTGGGCGGCCCGGTGGCCAAGATCAAGGAGATGCCCGGAGGCGAGCCCGGAGCCGCGGACGCGGACGGCCCGGCCTCCGAGCCGGTGGCGACCGAGGCCGGCGAGGCGCCCAAGGTGGGCATCTGACCGGTCCGCACCCCGCCCCGCCCCACGGGAGCGGGTGCCTCCAGGACCGGTCGTCCGCACGGCACCCGCTCCCGGCGAACGACCACCGGACGCGGCCTCCGCACCACGGCACGGCCCCGGCCGGCGCGGGCGGCAGCTCCACCCGCCGCCGCACCCGCCGCCGTATACGCGAGCGAACAGCACCGCCGCGCAACCGGCCCCCGCACGGCCCGTACCGCCGCGATACCGCCCCGCCCCGCCGCACCCTCGCAGCCGCGCGCCCCGCGGTGCGCGAGCTGCCGTACTCCCTCTCCCGAAGACGCACGGAGGCCCCAGGTGAGCGAGTCCCTCGCCGAACGCATAGCCGCACTGCCGAAGTCCCGCCGGGCACTGTTCCAGGCACTGGCGGGCCGCAACGGCGCGCGCGACGCCGCACGGGAGGACCCCGAACCGGCGCCCCGCGACCCCGCGGCCCCGCCGGTGCTCTCCTTCGCGCAGCGCCGGCTCTGGTTCATCGACCAGCTCCAGCCCGGCAGCCCCGCCTACAACGTGCCGGTGGCCACCCGCATCCGCGGCCCCCTCGACGTCCCGGCCCTGCACGCGGCGCTCCAGGAGATCGTGGACCGCCACGAGGTGCTGCGTACCGTCTACACCTACCGGGACGGCGCGGCCGAGGCCGTGCCGCGGGTGGTGGACGGCTTCCGCCTGCCGCTCCCGGTGACCGAACTTCCCGGCGAGGAGGCCGTGCGGCCGTTCTACGACGCGGACGCCGGCGCCCCCTTCGCCCTGGCCGACGCCGTCCCCGTGCGGGCCCGGCTCGGGCGCATCGGCGACGAGGACCACGTCCTGGTCCTCAACCTCCACCACATCGTGACCGACGGCTGGTCGATGCGGATCCTCTCCACCGAACTGGAGCGCGCCTACGCGCTGCGCACCGGCGCCGGCGGCGAGCGGCTCGCCCCGCTCGCCCTCCAGTACGCCGACTTCGCCGCCTGGCAGCGCCGGCGGGTCAGCGGCGACCGGCTGGAGAACCTCACCTCCTTCTGGCGGGAGGAGCTGGGCGGGGCCGCCCCGGTGGACCTGCCCACCGACCGGCCCCGGCCCCCCGTCTTCGGGCACGCCGGAGCCTCGCGCTACATCGACCTCCCGACCGGACTCGTCGCGCGACTGCGCGCGTTCGGGAAGTCGGAGGGCGCCACCCTCTACATGACGCTGCTGGCCGGCTTCGCCGCCACCCTGCGCCGCTGGACCGGCCAGGACGACATCGTCGTCGGCACCTCCGTCTCCGGCCGCGACCACCCCGCCTTCGGCGATCTCATCGGCTTCTTCGTCAACACGCTGCCGCTGCGCATCCGCACCGGCGGCGACCCCGGCTTCGCCGACCTCGTGCGCTCCACCCGCCACACCACCCTCCAGGCGTACGCGCACCAGGAGATGCCCTTCGACCTCATCGTGGACGCCCTCGGGCTTCCCCGGGACCCCAGCAGGCCCCCGCTCACCTCCGTGATGTTCCTGCTGGACGAGACCTCCGACAGCGCCCCCGCCCTCGCCGGCCTGGACACCGGGGCGATCGACTTCTCCTCGCACGCGACCAAGTACGACCTCATGATCAGCGTCCATGACACCGGCGAGGCGGTCCGCGCCCTCGTGGAGTACCCCACCGACCTGTTCGACGCGTCGACCGTGGACCGGCTGCTCGGCCACTTCCTGACCACGCTCCAGGGCGCGGTGGACGACCCCCGCACCCCGCTGTCCGCGCTGCCGCTGCTCACCGAGGCCGAACGGCGTACGGCCCTCGACGACTGGAACGCCACCCGCGCCCCGTTCCCGCAGGACGCCTGCCTGCACCAGCTCTTCGAGCAGCACGCCGACCGCACCCCCGACGCGCCCGCCGTGCTCCTGGGCGGACTCGGCGGCTGGAGCGTCACCTACCGGGAGCTGGAGGAGCGGGCCAACCGGCTCGCGCACCGGCTCGTCGAGGCCGGAGCGGGCCCCGACCGGACCGTGGCCCTGTGCCTGCGCCGGGGGCCCGGCCTGGTCACCGCGATCCTCGCCGTCCTCAAGGCGGGCGGCGCCTACGTCCCCCTGGACCCCGACTACCCCGCCGAACGCCTCGCCCTGCTGCTGCGGGACGCCGCACCGCCCCTCGTCGTCTCCGACTCCGAGCTCATCGGCCGCCTGCCCGTCCCCGACGGCACCGCGCGGGTCCTGCTCGACACCGACCGGGCCGCGCTCGCCGAACTGCCCGCCACCCGCCCGGCCGTCCCCGTCACCTCCCGCGATCTCGCCTACGTCATCTTCACCTCCGGCTCCACGGGCGCCCCCAAGGGCATCGCCCTGGAACACCGGGGGGTCGTCAACAACCTGCTGGACCTCAACCGTTCGTACGGCATCGGCCCCGCCGACCGCGTCCTCGGCCTCTCCTCGCCCAGCTTCGACATGAGCGTGTACGAGACCCTCGGCATCCTGGCGGCCGGCGGCGCCCTCGTCCTGCCCGACCCGGCCGCCGCCAAGGACCCGGCGCACTGGGCGGACCTGCTGGAGCGCCACGGCGTCACCGTCTGGAACTCCGCCCCCGCCCTCCTCGGCCTCCTCGTCGACCAGCTCGAACACGCCGACGGCCCCCGGCTGCCGCTGCTGCGCACCGCGTTCCTCGGCGGCGACTGGATACCCGTCACCCAGCCCGACCGCATCCGCGCCTTCGCTCCCGGACTGTCCTTCGTCGCCCTCGGCGGGGCCACCGAAGCCTCCATCCACTCCCTGGAGTACCGGGTGGGCCGGGTCGGGCCCCGCTGGACGAAACTCCCGTACGGCAGGCCCATGGCCAACCAGCACGCCCACATCCTCGACCCGCTGGACCGCATCGTCCCCGTGGGCGTACCCGGCGAACTCCACCTCGGCGGCGTCGGACTGGCCCGCGGCTACCTCAACCGCCCCGAACTCACCGCCGAGAAGTTCGTCCACGTCGAACTGGAGCCCGGCCGCACCGAACGCCTCTACCGCACCGGCGACCTGGCCCGCCGCCACCCCGACGGCACCGTCGAACTCCTCGGCCGCACCGACTTCCGGATCAAGCTGAACGGGCTCCGCATCGAACCCGGCGAGGTGGAGAGCGCCCTGCGCGACCTGCCCGGCATCCGCGAGGCCGTCGTCACGGCCCGCCGGACCGCCACCGGCTCCGACCGCCTCGTCGCCCACGCCGTCCCCGAGGAGGGCGCGGCCCCCGACCCGGCCGCCCTGCGGACCGCGCTCGCCGCCGTCCTGCCCCCGCACTGCGTGCCCGCCGAGGTGACCCTGCTGGAAAGCCTGCCGCTGAGCCCCAACGGCAAGGTCGACCGCACGGCCCTGCCCGGACCGGCCCCGGCCACCGGTCCCCGGCCCGCCGCCCCCGACGCCCCGGCGGACGGCGACCCCGTCGCCCGGCGGATCGCCGCCGTCTGGGCCGAGGTGCTCGGCCTGCCCGAGGTGGCTCCGGGGGACGACTTCTTCGCCATCGGCGGGGACTCCTTCGCCGCCGTCCGCGCGGTCCGGGCCGTCGCCACGGCCCTGCCGGACGGAGGAGCGCCGGCCCTGCGCGTCGTGGACCTCTTCAGCAACCCGACCCCGGCCGGCCTCGCCGCCCGGTGTGCGGAACTCGCCGGTGCCGGCGAGGGCCACCACCGGCTGCTCCACCGGCTCACCCCCCGGCGCCCGCCCGGCACCACCACCCTGACCCTCGTCTGCTTCCCGCACGGCGGCGGCGACGCCATCGCCTACCAGCCGCTCGCCGCCCACCTCCCCCCGCACATCGAGCTGCTGGCCGTCTCACCGCCCGGCCACGATCCGCTGCGCCCCGGCCCGATGCTGCCCGTGCCCGACTTCGCCGAACTCGCCGCCGCCGAGATCGCCCGCACCGTGCGGGGCCCGTACGCCGTGTACGGCCACTGCGCCGGCGTCGTCACCGCCCTCCAGACCACCCACGTCCTGGAACGCCTGGGACACCGCCCCGTCGCCCTGGACCTCGCCGCCGCCCTTCCCGAGGACGACCCCCAGTACGCGCTGGAGATGGAACGGGTCTCCGGCGACGACGACCTGGTCGCCTATCTGACCACCATGGACGGCTTCGACGGCGTCCTCGACGACCGGGACCTGAGCGCCGTCCTGCGGATGGTCCGCCACGACATGACCGAGGCCGCCCGCTTCTTCGCCCGCCACCCCGACGGCTTCGAACAGCCCCTGACCACCCCTCTGACCTGTGTCATCGGCGATGCCGACGCGGCGACCGAGGGGTACGAGGAGGGCTACCGCGCCTGGGGCGCCTACGCGGCGGACGTGCGCCTCGCCGTGCTCCCCGGTGGCCGCCACTACTTCGCCAAGCACCTGCCCGAGCGGCTCGCCGCTCTGCTCGCCGATCTGCACCGCAACGGAGGAACCCATGTCTGACCTCGCCGAACGGCTCGGCCGACTGCCCCAGGGACAGCGTTCCCGGCTGCTGGGCCGCATGCGCAACCAGATGGCGGCCGGTGTGGGACGGGGCGTCCAGCTCGCCCGCGCCGACCACGGACCGCGCTCCCGCTCCTCCTACCAGCAGGAGCAGATGTGGTTCGTGGACCGGCTCGGCGCCGGCAAGGCCCGCAACAACATAGCCCTCGCCGTCACCCTGGGCGGCCCGCTCGACCGCGCCGCCCTGCACGAGGCGGTCAACGCCGTCGTCGCCCACCACCAGGTGCTCCACAGCAAGCTGGTCGAGATCGACGGCGTCCCCTGGCAGGAACCCGTCCCCTCCTTCGTCCTCGGCATCCAGAGCACCGACCTCTCGGAGAGCGAGGACCGCGACCGCGAGCTCGCCGAACTCACCGCCTCCTGCGCCGCCGCCCCCTTCGACCTGGCCGCGGGACCGCCCCTCCGCGCCCATCTGGTCCGGCTGGCCCCCGAGCGGCACGTCCTGCTGTGGGTCGTCCACCACATCGCCTGGGACCCCGGCTCGACCCGCATCTTCACCGAGGAGCTGACCGCCGCCTACGCCGCCGCCGCTGCCGGACACCGCCCCGAGACCCCCGAACCGGCCGTCGAGTACGCCGACTTCGCCGCGTGGCAGCGGGCCAAACTGGAGAACGACGGGCACGGCAGGGCGCTCGCCGCCAAATGGCGCCAGCTCCTGGCAGGCGCCGTGGCCACCGAGGTCCGCCCCGACCACCCGCGCGGCCCCGAGACCAAGGGCGACGGCCGCGGCCTCAAGCTCGTCCTCGACCAGGAACTCCTGGACCGGCTCACCGCACTCGCCGACGCCCACAGCACCACGGTCTTCACCACCCTGCTGGCCGCCTTCAACGCGCTGCTGCGGCACTGGACGCGCACCGAGGACGTCGTCGTCGGCACGGCCAGTGCCTCCCGCCCCCACCCCGACCTGGAGCGGGTGATCGGCTGCTTCGTCCAGATGATCACCCTGCGGACGGAGGTCACCGACACCCTCACCTTCCGCGAACTCGTCACCCGCACCGCCGCCTCCGTGATGGACTCCTTCACCAGCAGCGAACTCCCCTTCGAGCAGGTGGTGGAGGCGGTCCAGCCGGCCCGCGACCCGCTGCGCCACCCGCTGTTCCAGATCGAGTTCACCTCGCTGGGCCGCTGGGGCACCCACCGGTCGCGGGCCGGGGACGTCGAGTTCGGCGTGGACCAGCTCCACGACGGCGCGGCCAAGTTCGACATGAGCTTCCTCGTCGGGGAGAACGACGGCCTGGAACTCTCCCTCGAATACAACACCTCCCTCTACCGGCACGGCACCGCGAGCGCCCTCCTCGCCGCCTTCCACCAGGTGCTCCAGCAGGTCGCGGCCGACCCCGACCTCACGGTCGGCGAGATCAGCCTGGTCGAGGAGCCGGCCGCCTCCCGGCACGCCCGCGAACTCTCCTGGGGCGGCCCGGTCGACGAGGCCGCCTGGACGACCACCCTGGACCGCGCCTTCCGCGAGCGCGCCTCGATCCACCCCGACGCCGTCGCCGTCCGGCACGGCTCCACCCGGCTCGACTACGCCGCACTCGACCGCTGGTCCGAGGCCATCGCCCACCGCCTGCGCGACCGGGGCGTCGGCCACGGGGACCCCGTCGCGGTCCGCGTGGCACGCGGACCGGCCGCCGTCGCGGGCGTCCTCGGCGTCCTCAAGGCGGGCGGCCACTACGTACCGGTCGACCCGGCCGCCCCCGCCGAGCGCACCCGCACCGTGCTGACCGACGCCGGCGTCCGCCACGCCCTCGTCGACGACAGCGCCGAACTGCCCCTGCCCCTGGAGCTGGTGACCACCGGCAGTGCCGCCCCCGTGCGCGAGGTCCCCTCGCTCGCTCCCACCGCCACCCCCGGCGACCTCGCCTACGTGCTCTACACCTCGGGCAGCGGCGGCACCCCCAAGGGCGTCATGATCGAGCACCGCTCGGTCACCCACTTCTCCCGCACCATCGCCACGGCGTACGAGATCAAGGCCGCCGACCGGGTCCTGCACTTCGCCCCGCTCACCTTCGACGTCTCCGTCTTCGAGATCTTCACCACCCTCCTGGCCGGCGGCTCCCTCGTCATCGCCACCGACGACGAGCGCCGCGACCCCGCCCTCCTCCAGCGGCGGATGCGCGAGGAGGAGGTCTCCGTCGCCGAACTCCCGCCCGCGCTCCTGCCGTTGCTCGACCCTGCGGAGCTGCCCGCCCTGCGGCTGGTCTCGGTGGGCGGCGAGGCGTTCCCCGGCCGGCTGGTCGCCGAATGGACCGCGGGGGAGCGCCGGTTCGTCAACGGGTACGGGCCCACCGAGGCGACCGTCGCGGTCACGCTGATGGACTGCGTCGGCGCCTACGACCGCAACCCGCCCATCGGCCGCCCGATCCCCGGCCACCAGGCGTTCGTCCTCGACGAGCGGCTGCGCCCCGTTCCGCCCGGAGTGCCCGGCGAACTCTGCGTGGCCGGCCCCGGCGTCGCCCGCGGCTACCTCGGCCGCCCCGAGCTGACCGCCGAACGCTTCGCCGACAACCCGTACGCCGCCGGCCCCGAGACCGCCCGCCTCTACCGCACCGGCGACCTCGCCCGCTGGCTCCCCGGCGGCAACCTGGACTTCCTCGGCCGCACCGACCGCCAGCTCAAGGTGCGCGGCCACCGGATCGAGCCGGGCGAGGTCGAGGCCGTCCTCACCGGGCACCCCTCCGTGCAGCAGGCCGTCGTGCTCGCCCAGCCCGCGGCGGGCGGCGAACGCATGCTGACCGCCTACGTCACCGTCGAACAGGTCGGCGCCTACGCCTCCGAGGTCGCCGACGCGGAGGGGCTGCGCGCCTACACGGCCGCCCGGCTCCCCGGATACATGGTCCCGGTCGTCATGGTCGTGGACGACCTGCCGCTCACCCCGCACGGAAAGATCGACACCCGGTCCCTGCCGCTCCCGGCGGACGAGGCGTCCCGGGGCGGCACCCCGCCGCGCGACGCCGTCGAGGAACAGATCTGCCGGGACATCCTCACCCCGCTGCTGGAGTGGCGGAACCCCGACGTGGAGGGCGACTTCTTCGCCCTCGGCGGCAGCTCCCTCCAGGCCACCATCGTGGTCTCCCGCGTCCGGGCCCTCTTCGGCATCGACATCGCCCTGGCCGACTTCTTCGGCCGCCCGACCGTCGCCGGCCTCGCCGACCTCGTCCGCAGGGCCCGGGCCGAGGCCGCGGGCGAACAGGACCGGCTGCTCGCCGTCTTCGAACAGATCGAGAACATGAGCGACGAGGAGGCCGCCACGCTCCTCGGCAGCCTCCAGCGGCCGGACGGGTCCTGATGGCCGGGCAACCCGCCGCGGACGGGGTGCTGGCCGCACTGCCCGAAGCCAAACGCGAGCTGGCCCGGCTGCTGCTCGCCGCCCGGCAGCCGGTCCCCGGCCACCCGGTCCCGCGCTCCGGCGCGGGGCCGGTCCCGCCGACCGCCCTCCAGACCAGGCTGTGGCGACGGGAACACGCCCACCCGGCCGCCGCCACCGGCTCCCACGCCCTGCGGCTCACCGGCCGGCTGGACGAGCGACGGCTGACCGGGGCGCTCACGGCGGTGCTGCGCCGCCACGACTCCCTGCGCACCCGGCTGGTGGCCGCCGCGAGCGAGCCGCCACGGCTGCACGTGGACGACGAGCCGGTCCTGCGGCTCACCCGCACCGACCTCACCGGCCTCCCCGCACCGGCCGCGGCCGAACGCGTGGCCCGCGAGGTCACCGGGAGCGCCACCACCGTCCTGGACCTGGAGAGCGGGCACACCAGCGCCTTCCGGCTGCTGCGCACCGCCCCCGGCGAACACGTCCTGATCCTCGCCTCCCACCTCGCGGTCTTCGACGGCTGGTCCTCCGGGGTGTTCCTCGCGGACCTGGCCACCGCCTACCGTGAGGACGCCGCGGAACCCGCCCCGCCCGCACCGCGGTTCACGGACTACGCGGACTGGCAGCACCGCTGGCTGGCCGGGCCGGAGGGGGCGGCCGAACGCGCCCGCCGCCGGGCCGTGTTCGCCGCCGACCCGCCAGCGCCCCGGTGCCCCGACGGCTTCGACCGGGGCCACCTGCCGGTGCGGCTGGCGCGCGGGCCCGTGGCGGCCGGGATCGAGCTGGGCGCGGCGGGCGGGAGCCACCCCGTTCATGACCCTGCTGGCGGCGCTGGCGGTGGTACTGGCCCGGCGGACCGGGCGGACCTCCGCCGTCATCGGCGCCCCTGCGGCCGGCCGGTTCGCGGCACCGCTCGAAGGAGCCGTGGGCCAGTTCACCACCGTCGTCCCGATCCGGATCGACCTCGCGGGCGGCCCCGGCTTCCCGGAGCTGCTGCACCGCACCCGTACCGCCGTCGCCGAGGCGCTGGGCCACCAGCGCCTGCCGGTGGACGTCCTGTTCGGCGACGGCACACCCCCTCCGTACGAGGTGCTCTTCGCCCTGCACAACTACCCGGCCGTCCCGCTGGACCTGCCCGGCGTCGAGGTCGGCCAGGTGCCGGGGCCGCCCGCCCGCCACCTGGAGCTCTACAGCCCCGACCCGGCCGCGACCCTCGCCTGTGTCGGCCTCGTGGAACGGGACGGCGAGATCGGCGGCACCGCCGAGTACAACCGCCACGCGATCACCCCCGAGGGCGTACGGGGGCTGCTCACCGGTATCGAGGAGGTGCTGGAACAGGCCGTGGCCGCCCCCGGCCGGGCGCTCTGACCACCCACGCCCCTCTCCCCGCCCCTCTCCTCCTCTTCTCTCCCCGACACCCGAAACACCTCCATACGCCTAGGGAGTTGCCCGTGCTCACCACCGAGTTCTACCGCGCGCCCGCGGACTGCGGGCTCGTGCGCAGCGGGGCCGGCGTGGCCCGCACCCCCATGCGGGCCCTGCGCGAGGACATCCACGACATCCTGGTCTCCGCCCCCGTCGCCGAGGCCCGGCGCACCAGGGACCCCCGGCCCGTCCACCGGGCCCTGGGCGACCACGGACTCCTCGCGCCGCAGTGGCCCGAGGAGTACGGAGGGCGCGGCGTCAGCCAGGTCGCCGCCGCCGTCCTGGTCGAGGAACTCGCCATGCACGACGTACCCGACCTGCTCCACACCCTCACCGTGCAGATCGTCGGCTCCACGCTCCTCAACGTCGCCAGCCCGGCCATGAAGGCCCGCCACCTGCCGGGCTTCGCCGCGGGCACCGCCTTCGGCTGCGTCCTCTTCAGTGAGCCGCAGGCCGGCTCCGACCTCAACATCCTCTCCACCCGCGCGGTCCCCGACGGCCGGGGCGGCTACAAGCTGTACGGCACCAAGGTCCACTCGCTCTTCGCACGGCTCGCCGACCACGGCCTCTGCCTGGCCCGCGGCGAGGACGACGCCTTCAGCCTCTTCCTCGTCCCGCTCGACCAGCCGGGCGTGACGATCCGCCGGATCGCGGGCATCGGCGACGACGACTTCCACGAGGTCGTCCTCGACGGCGCCGCCGTCACCGCCGACGACGTCGTCGGCGAGATCGGCCAGGGCTGGGCCATCGTCGTCAAGACGCTCGCCTTCGAACGCACCGGACTCGACTACTACGTGAAGGCGCTGCGCTGGTACCGGGCCGCGGTGGAACGCCTGGAGGCCCACACCGAACGGCTGGAGTCCGGGCAGCACGACCAGATCGGCCTGGCCAAGCTCAACGCCCGGCTGCTCGCGGCCGGCACCCTCGTCCGCCGCGTCCTCACCCGCCTCGACCGGGGCGAACTCACCGAGGACGAGGCGGCCGCCGCCAAGTGGTACACCACCGAACTCGCCGCCGAAGTGGCCTGGTGGGCGGCGGAACTGGACGGCGACACCAGCATGACCCTCGACGACCCCGAGGTCGGCGGGGTGCCACACCCACTCGATTCGGCGATGCGCGACGCTCCGGGGATGCGGATATCCGGCGGCACCGCCGAAATGATGCTGGAGACGCTGGCCCGGCTGCGTCTCGACTCAGGGGCGGAGGTACGGCCGTGACCCATCAGGCGGACGGCACGGGAGACGCGGGCATCGCCGGCGGTACGGACGAGGAGGTACAGCCGTGACAACTCCGGCGGTCAGGGCAGACGGCACGCACGCCCGCACGCCCGCCGAACGGTGGCGGGAGCGGGAGGGCGAGGACTCCCTCTTCCGGCAGCTGCGGCTCACCGTACGCCAGGGCCTGGAGGTCGACGGGGACACCCCCGCAGGCGCCTGGGACGCGCTGACCCAGGTCGGCGCCTGGGAGTTCGCCCTGCCCATCGAGAAGGACGGGCTCGACCTGGGGCAGGCGGTGCTCGCCATGGTGTGCGAGGAGGCCGGCAACGCCCTCCAGTGCGTCCCGCTCACCGACACCCTCCTCGCCCTGGACCTGCTCTCCGGCTTCGGCCCCCTCGCCACCGAGGCCACCGACGGCCTCCTGGACGCGGTCCGGGCCGGCGAGGTCCGCCTCGCCGTGCCGGGCCGGCTGCCCGACCCCCGAGGCGTGGTGCCGCCGGGCCTCACCTGGAAGCCCGACGGGGACGGCGGCGCGATCGTGGCCACCGGAACGGCCGGACCGTTCGCGGCCGGGGTGGCCCCGGACGCCCTGCTGCTCCTCGCGAGCGGACCGGACGGGCCGTGCGTGGCCCTGGTGGAGCTGCCCGCACCGGGCGTCACCGTGCGACCGCTGCGCGACCACGGGGGAGGGGCCGTCGCGGGGGTGGTGCTCGACGGGGCACGGGTCCCGGCCGCTTCGGTGCTGCTGAGGGGGGTGGCCGCCGAGCAGGCGCTCGCACGGGTCGGCCTGCGCGCCGCCGTGCACCAGGCGTCCCTGCTGGCCGGCCTCACCGCCGCCGCCCTGACCGCGGTCGTCTCCCGTATCCGGGGGCGGCAGCAGTTCGGGCAGGCCGTGGTCAAGCACCAGGGCCCCCGCCTGCGGGTGGCGGGGCTGCTGGCCCGGCTGGACGCCGTGCGCTGGGCCGTCGGGGACGCGGCCCGCGACCTCGACGAGGGCCGGCTCACTCCGGGGGAGGCCGCCGGACTGGTCGCCCTGACGGCGGAGACCACCTTGGACGTGACGCGGGACGCGGTGCACCTGCACGGCGCCTCCGGGCTGGTACGGGACGGTCTGGTGGCGGGCTGCTACCGGCGTGCGGCGTGGGAGGCGCTGCGCTGCGGACGCCCGGCCCATCTGTGGGACATCGCGGCGCACACCTCCTGAGCCGGAACATGGGAAGGGGGCTCCCGCACCGGCGGGAGCCCCCTTCCCGGACCGCCCGGCCGCCGCGACCGGCGGGCCGTGACGGCGGGCCGTCAGGACAGATCGCGGCGCATCACCCAGCGGTGCCGCTTGTCGCTCTTGGCCTCCGTCCGCCGTACCCGCCGGAACCCGGCCCGCTCGAACATGTCCATCGTCCCGACGTAGGCGAGCGTCGGATTGACCCGGCCGCCCTCCGGATCCACCGGATACCCCTCGACGGCCGGCGCACCGTGTGCCCGCGCGTGCTCGACGGCCCCCTCCAGCAGCCCCGAGGCGACGCCCCGGCCACGGAACTCCTTCCGTACGACGAAACACGTCACGGACCACACGGGCAGGTCGTCCACCGGGGTGATCGTCCTGGAGGCGGTCAGCCGGTCCAGCTGGCGGCGCGGGGCCACATTGCACCAGCCGGCCACCTCGCCGTCCACGAAACCGAGCACACCGGGCGGCGGATCGGCCTTCTCCGCCAGGGCACGCAGGTGCTCGCCCCGTTCCTCGGCGGTCATCCGCCCGTAGTCCCCGGTGGACAGCCGCCACGCCATGCACCAGCAGGTGTGGGCGCTCTTCCTGGGCTGAAGCACCTGGCGGACGTCGTCCCACAGATCCGCCGTGGCGGGCCGTACTTCCAGACTCATGCTGCTACTTCACTCTCTCGTGTACGGGGCCGGCGGGCGCCGGTCCCGGTCAGCGCGGCGATCAGCACCGCGAGGGCGTGCCGGCACTGCTTCTCTCCCGCGTCCAGATGGGTGACCAGCCGGACGGTCCCGGGGTCCGGGGCGGTCACCAGCACTCCTTCCTGTGCGGCGCGGGCCACGACCTCGTCGGCACGGGGGGCCTCGACGAGGACGATGTTGGTCTCCGGCGGACGCACCGCGAAGCCCGCTTCGCCCAGGCCCCGCGCCAGCAGCCGGGCATGGGCATGGTCCTCGGCGATCCGCTCCACATGGTGGGTCAGGGCGTACAGTCCCGCGGCGGCCAGCATGCCCGACTGCCGCATGCCTCCGCCCATGCCGTGCCGGAGCTTCCGCGCTCTCGGCAGGATCCCGCCGCTCAGCAGCAGGAGCGAGCCGACCGGCGCTCCCAGCCCCTTGGACAGGCACACCGCGATGGAGTCGGCGGTCTCCCCGTACCGTTCGGCCGGCGTCCCGCTCGCCGCCATGGCGTTCCAGATCCGGGCGCCGTCCATGTGCACGGCGATGCCCAGCGCGGCCGTCAGCTCCCTGATCCCGCGCAGGTCCTCCAGCGGCTGGACCGTGCCGCCGGCCCGCGTGTGGGTCTGCTCCACCGCCACGGCCCGGCTGCCGAGGGTGTACGCGTTCCCCCGCCGCACCACCCCGGCCAGCAGCTCCGCCGTGAGCACCCCGCGCGGAGCCGCCACCGTACGGGTCTGTATCCCGCCGTAGCGCGCGGGAGAGCCCTCCTCGTGTGCCAGCACATGTGCCTCGGCCTCGCACACCAGCTCCTCGCCGGGCCCGGCGAGGAGCTGGAGCGCGATCTGGTTGGCCATCACTCCGGACGGGGTGAACAGGGCGCCGGAGAAACCGAAGAGCGCGGCGGCCCGCTCCTCCAGGGCGCGGACGGTGGGGTCCTCGCCGAAGAGGTCGTCGCCGACCTCCGCGGCGGCCATCGCGGCCCGCATTCCGGGCCCCGGCCGGGTCACGGTGTCGCTGCGCAGATCGACGGGCGGGTGATCCTCGTGGCTCATGACGTCGCGTCACCTTCCGTTCGGCGTGGGGGTGGAGTGAGGTCGCGGGCCGCCATCCAGTCCAGCAGGGGCCGCACCAGCTCCCAGGTCTCCCGCACGAGGTCCAGGGCGCGCGGGGTGTGCAGTCCGTCCGCCGGACCGTAGCGGCGGCCCGCGTCGATCTTGCGGTGGCGCAGCAGGTCCAGCCGCGGGTGGTCGGCGGGAATGCCGCGCGGCCGGGTCGTGAGCCGGTCCCCGCCCAGGGTGAAGCCCCGGTCGCGGAGCCGGCCGGTGATCTCCGCCAGCTCCGCGCCGCCGTCCTCGTCCTGGACGGCGGCGCGGAAGCGGGCGACCTCGGCCCCGCCGTAGGGGTACCAGCGGCCGGAGGCGTACAGGCCGTCCCGGTCCACGTGCACCCACAGCCCCAGACAGGGCAGCAGGTCCAGATACGCGCCCTGGTAGGTCTTGTACGGGGACTTGTCGTGCGACATGCGGGTGTCCCGGACCGGGCCCAGCACCCGCACCCCGGCCGGCACTCCGGCGGGCCCGCCCTCCCCGGCCGGCTCCGGGGAGCCGGCCGGGGAGAAGAGCGCGGTCAGTTCGGCCGCCAGCTCGTCCATCGGCGCCCGGACGTCCCGCTCGTACCGCTCGCGCAGGCGCAGCCTCCAGGTCTCCTTGTCGTTGGCGTCCGCGAGGTCCGCGTACAGGCGCAGTGCCGACGGCGGGAAGCCGCTGAACGTCACAGCGGGTACCCCGGCAGGGGGTGGGCGGCGCACAGCCGGGAGACCCGGGCGCGCACCCGTTCGCGCAGCGGGTCCGGCAGGACGCCGCCCGGTGCGCGCAGCGCGGTGAGCACGTCCGCGACCAGGTCGGCGCACTCGACGACGGCCGTCCGGTCCATGCCCCGCGCGGCCAGCGTGTTGGTTCCCAGGCGCAGTCCGCCCGTCACCCGCACCGCCGTGGTGTCGCCGGGGACCCGGTTGCGGTTGACGACGATCCCGCAGGACTCCAGGGCCTGCTCGGCCACGTCCCCGGTGACGCCGGTGGCCCGCAGGTCGAGGAGGACCATATGGGTGTCGGTCCCGCCGGTGACCAGCTCGAAGCCCCGCTCCAGGAGCCGTTCGGCGATCGCCTGCGCACCGTCCGCGAGCCGCTTGGCGACCTCCGCGAAACCGGGCCCGGCCACGAAGTCCAGGGCACGGGCCTTGGCCGCCACGGACGCCAGGTCGGGGGTGCCCTGCGTGAAGGGGAACACGGCCCGGCGCAGCGTCGCGGCCAGGGTGCCGCGCTCGGGACCCGGCGTACGGGCGTCGCGGCCCAGCAGGATCAGGCCGCCGCGCGGCCCGTACAGCTGCTTGTAGGTGCTGGTGGTCGTCACATGGGCGTGATCGACGGGGTTGGGGTGGAGACCGGCCGCGACCAGTCCCGCGATGTGCGAGATGTCGGCCAGGAGGTAGGCGCCGGCCTCGTCCGCGATCTCCCGGAACCGGGCGAAGTCGATGGAACGCGGGTACGCGCTCGCCCCGCACACGATCAGCTTGGGCCGGTGTTCCAGGGCCAGTTCACGGATCTGCGCGTAGTCGAGCAGCCCCTCGGGGGTCACCCGGTAGCCGTGGGCGCGGTAGTGGCGTCCGGTGACCGAAGCGGGGGAGCCGTGGGTGAGGTGGCCGCCGCAGTCCAGGTCGAGGCCGAGCAGGGTGTCGCCGGGGTCGAGCAGCGCCGTGATCACGGCGAGGTTGGCGGACGAGCCGGAGTGCGGCTGCACGATGGCGTCCCGCGCCCCGAAGGCCGCGCACGCCCGCTCGATCGCCAGGCGCTCGATCTCGTCCGCCACCCCGCAGCCCGCGTGGTAGCGGTTGCCCGGATACCCCTCGGCGGTCAGATTGCCGAGGACGCTGCCCTCGCAGGCCAGGACGGAGGGGTCGGCGACGCTGGACGCGGCGACCATCATCAGGGTGTCGCGCTGGCGTGCCGTCTCGCGGGCCAGCAGGTCGTACAGGGCGCGGTCGTTCTCCCGGAGGCGGGTACCCGCGTGCGCGGCGAAGCCGGCCAGGTCCGGCAGGGGCGGGTGCGGGGCGGCGCCGGGGAACGGGGCCTCCTCGACAGGGCCGGTGAGGGCCGCGGGCAGGGTGAGACTCATGACTGTCCCTTCTCGGAGTGGTCCGTGCCGGGCTCGGCCGGGGCGGTGGCCGGTCCGTCGTGGGGGCCGGGGGCGGCGCCCCCGTCCTCCTCGGCGTCCAGTTCGCCGAACGTCTCGGCGGCGGCGACGGCCTCGGCGCCGTACGTCTCGTCCGTGGCGATGTGCCGGGCGAGTTCGGAGATCACCGGGCTCCGGAACACGGTCTTGACCGGGACCGGCACCCCGAGCAGCTCCTTGAGCAGCCCCGCGAGCCGGGTCCCGCTGAGCGAATCGCCGCCCAGGGTGTAGAAGTTGTCGCCGGGCAGCGCTCCGTCGAGGCCGAGGATGTCCGCGACCGCGGCGCACACGACGAGCTCCAGCGCGCCGCCCGCCCCGGCGCCGTCGCCCTCGGGCCGTGCGGCGTCGTCGCCCGGTCGCCGCTGCCCGGCGGTCGATGCCAGCAGCAGCCGGTCGACCTTGCCGTTGCGGGTGAGCGGCAGTTCGGCCAGCACCGTCAGCGCGGCCGGCACCAGATGGCCCGGCAGCCGGCCGGCCAGCCGCGTCAGGACCCGGTCGCCCGCCTCCGGCCCGGCGTCCGCGACGGCCACGACGTAGGCGTGCAGTCGCCGCACCCCGTGCGCGCTGGCGGGGGCCACGACCACCGCCGCCTCGACCTCCGGGTCCTGGCGCAGCTCCGCCTCGATCTCGCCCAGCTCGATCCGGTGCCCCTGGATCTTCACCTGGAAGTCGTCCCGGCCGAGGATCTCGATGGCGCCGTCCGGCAGATACCGGCCCAGGTCGCCGGTGAGGTAGGCCCGTTCGCCGGTCTCCGGGAGGTGCACGAACCGGGCGGCGGTCCGCTCCGGGTCGTTCCAGTAGCCGAGCGCGAGCCCGACGTCACTGGCCACCGCCATCTCGCCGACGACCCCCAGCGGACGCTCGTGCGCCGTCGCGTCGACGATGTAGTAGCTCTGGTTGGTGATCGGCCTGCCGTACGGGATGCTCGTCCACTCCGGGTCGACCGCGCCGATCGGCTGGAACAGCGACCAGCAGATCGTCTCGGTCGGGCCGCCCGATCCCACCACCTCGATCCGCGGGCTCTGCGCCCGCAGCCGGTCGGGCAGGGTCAGCGGTATCCAGTCGCCCGAGAGCACCGACAGCCGCAGCGACTCCAGTGCGCGGCCCCCGCCCCGGCGCTCGCGCACCTCGGCCTCTCCGACCAGCAGTTCCATCAGCACGGGCACGGAGTTCCACAGGGTGACCCGCTCGGCCCGCACCAGTTCGGCCCAGACATCGGGCTCGGCGTGCTCGAACGGCGGGGGCACCACGACGGTGCCCCCCCGGGTCAGCACCCCGAACACGTCGTAGATCGAGGCGTCGAAGTGCAGTCCCGAGATGGCCAGCAGCCGGTCGTGCGGCCCGACCCCGAAGCGCTCGGCCACATCGCTGATCAGGTTGACCACGCCGATGTGGTCCACCATCACTCCCTTGGGCTCACCGGTGGAGCCCGAGGTGAAGATGGTGTACGCCAGGTCGGCAGGGGTCTGCGCGATGCCGGGCAGGGTGGCGGGCCCGGTCTCGAAGTCCCGGTCCACCCGGTAGCGGCGCGCGGTGGGCGGCCAGCTGATCCGGGAGTCCAGCGAGGACTGCGTGAGGATGCGGTCCACCTTCGCGTCGGCCAGCAGCCGGCGCAGCCGCTCCGCCGGCACGGACGGGTCCAGCGGCAGATAGGCGGCCCCGGAGGCGAGGATGCCGTACACCGCGGCGTACTGCTCCCAGCCCTTCTCCATCACGACGGCGATCAGCTCACCGGCCTTCGCCCCGTGCTCGCGCAGCGTGTGCCCGATCCGCCAGGAGTACGCCGCCAGTTCGGCGTAGCTGAGCCGCCGCCGCGCGTCCACCACCGCCTCCGCGTCGGGGGTCCGCTCCGCCTGCCGGGCGAACAGCTCGTGCAGGGTGACGTACGGGATCTGCCCGGCGGTGTCGTTGACCTCGCGGCGCAGCGCCCGCTCGGCCGGCGGGATCAGGTCGAACCGTGCGGCGCGCAGGGCGTCCGGGTCGTCGGTGAGCCGCCTCAGCAGGTCCACGTAGACCCCGAAGGCGGCGTCGACGAAGCCCGGCGCGAAGGCCCCCTCCACGAAGTCCCAGATCACCCGGAGTTCGCCCGCCAGCTCGCGCAGTTGCACGTCCAGCGAGACCTGGGGCGTCTGGGAGATCGAGTAGACCTCGTGGCCCAGGTCCGTCACGGGCCTGCGCACCGGGTAGTCGAGCAGGCTCGTGACGACGACGGGCATGCCGGCCTGCGTGCCCGCCCCGTGCAGCCGGGTCAGCTCCCGCAGCACCCGGACCCCGTTGAAGGAGCCGTGCGCCACATCGCGGGCGAGCTGGTCCCGCAGGGCGTGCGCGCGGTCCAGGAAGGTCGCGCCCGACCCGTCGGCGACGAGCATCACCGCGTTGGTGAAGTCGCCCAGCACCCCGGTGATGCCGGGGTGCACGGCCGGCCGCTGGAAGACCGGGTAGTTGATCGTGAAGTCGCGCTCCTCGGCCCAGCACCGCACCACCTCGGCGAACGCGGCGGTGAGCAGGACGGACGGGGTCAGCCCCGCACCCTGCGCGCGCTCGGTGAACCGCTGCCACTCGGCGGGGGAGAGGCGGTGCTCCCGGCGCCCGAAGCGGACCTCGCCGCCGGGCTCCCCGGCCGCCCCGGTCCTCCCCGCGCTCCCGGCGGGCAGCGACGGGGCGGGCGGCAGGGTCGGCACCCGTTCCGTCCAGTAGTCGCGGGCGGTACGGAAGGCGTCGGTGTGCGGCAGGGCCTCGGCGCGCCAGCGGGCGTACTCGGAGAAGTCGATGCCGGGCTCGGGGAGTTCGGCGTCCGGGTCCTCGTACAGGTCGATCAGCTCGGGGAACAGGACCTGGAAGGCGCTGGAGGCGTCCAGCACCTGGAGGTCGATCCCCAGATGGACCCGGCCCAGGTCCTCCGGCCCGCCCAGCCGGAGGATCCGCAGGTCGAAGAGGGGCCAGCTGCCCACCGGGAAGACCACATGACTCATCTGCTCCCGCAACGCGGCCAGCCGCTCCGCGACGGCGTCGGCGGAGCGATGGCGCAGATCCTCGACCGGGATGTCGTACGGCAGCGGCTCGGCGGGGACCCACTGGGTGCCGTCGGTCCGGCCGATGGCGCGCAGCATCTCGTGACGGGCGACCACGGCCCGCCAGGCGGCGGCGAACCGGTCCGGGTCGAGGCCGGGGCGCTCCCACTCGAAGTAGCCGTAGCAGCCGACGCCGCCCAGCTCGACGGCCTCACCGCGCCCGATCATCAGGGCCTGCTGCGTCTCGGTCATCGGGAACGACCCGACGCTGCCCGGAGGGGCGGGGAGAAGCTCGGTCATGGTCGGACTCCATTCGGTGTGACGGGCCGCTGGCGGCCGGTGGCGTGTACGTGCCCGGGGTCCGGGCCGGGGCGTCCCTCTGCGGAGCAGCGTGAGGCTAGGGGCGGCGGGTTAGCCGCCGGTTATGTTCGGGGCCGCCGCCAGGGGCCGGGCCCCTTCCTCCAGAGGCCGGGCGCCTTCCTCCAGGGAGAGCGCGAAGAGCCGGACGAGGGGATGGAAGAGGTAGCAGGGCTGGCCCGCCTCGTCCGCGCCGCTGACCTCCAGCAGCGCGGCGTCCGCGAGCGCCTCCAGCAGCCGTTCGGCGGCGGCCTCCGGCAGCTCCAGGGCCGTTGCCGCGTCGGCCGCCGGGAACGGCCGGGGGCCGAGCGCCGCCAGGGTGGGGAACACCGTCCGCACCTCGGGATCCAGCGCCCGCCAGGAGGGCAGCAGCGAGGTGTGGACGTCCAGCTCGCCCGTGTGCAGCTCGCGCAGCCGGGTGCGGGGGTCCGCCAGTCTGCGGGCCAGCCGGTCGGGGGGCGAGAGCGGGCGGGCGGCGATCCTCGTCCCGGCGATCCGCAGGGCGAGCGGCAGCCCCGCGCAGTGCTCGATGATCGCGGCCGCCGCACCGCCCGCGGCCGCCACCCGGTCGGGTCCGGCCGCCGCCGCGAGCAGCCTCATGGCGTCCCCTGCCGCCAGCGGGGCCAGCGCCACGGTGTGCGCCCCGGCCACGGTGGGCAGGGCGGTGCGCCCGGTGACCAGCACCGCGGGCTCCGGGGAGTTGGGCAGCAGCGCCCCCAACTGGGAGGCGCCCGACGCGTTGTCCAGCACGATCAGCAGCTGCCGGCCGCGGGTCCGCTCCCGGTACACGTGCGTCAGCCGGTCCAGGTCCTCGGCGTCCGCGGCGCCCTCCGCCGGGCAGCCCAGCGCCCGCAGCAGCCGCCGCAGCACCCGCGCGGGGTGCCTCGGCGTGCCGTCGGCGGAGCGCAGGTCGGCGTAGAGCTGGCCGTCGGGGAAGTACCGCCGGCACCGGTGGGCCGCGTGCACGGCCAGGGTGGTCTTGCCCAGCCCCGCCATACCGGTGACCAGCACCCGGCGGGGCCGTACCGTGCTCTCCCGTCCGGGGGCCAGAGCACGGCACAGCAGCTCCAGTTCGGGGCCGCGCCCGGTGAAGTCGACGGTGTCGGGGGGCAGCATGGCGGGAGCCCCGGCGGCCGGACCCGCGGGGCCGGAAGGGGTCGCCGGGCGGGCGGGGGCGGCGGCCGGCGAAGCGGCGGAGGGCGGCCTCCGGTCCAGCGTGCCGTCCAGCAGGGCCTGGTAGGCGGCACGAAGCTCCTCGCCCGGCGACACCCCGAGCTCCTCGGCGAGCACCGCCCGGCCGTGGTGGTAGAGATGGATGGCGTCCGCCTGCCTCCCGGACCGGCACAGGGCGGTCATCAGCTGGCACCGGATGCGCTCGCGCAGCGGGAACTCCGCCACGAGTCCGGTCAGTTCGCCGGTGATCCGCCGGTGCCTCCCGAGCGCCAGGTCCGCTTCGATGCGGTGCTCCAGCGCCACCGCGCGGGCCTCCACCAGACGGGGGGCCTCGATGTCCGCGAGGTATTCGCTGGCATTGGCGAAGGGCTGCCCGTTCCACTGCGCGAGGGCGTCGCGCAGCAGATCGGCCGCCTTTTCGAATTCCTCCGCCACCAGGGCGTCGCGGCCGTCGGACGACAGCCTCTCGAATTCCCGGAGGTCGAGCTTCGCGTCGCCTACGCGCATGGCATATCCCGGTGGCCTGCGGACGATTGCGGCGTCGTCGCCGAGTATCTTGCGCAGGCGGGAAACATACGTGTAGATCTGGGCGCTGAAGGTTGCCGGGGGGTCCCAGCCCCACAGCAGCCGGCACAGCCGCTCATCGGGGACCACCTCTTCGTGTGCGACGAGGAGCGCGGCGAGCACGGTGTGCAGCTTGGCCCCCGAGAGTGCGACCCGCTGGCCGCCCCGCCGTACCTCTACCGACCCGAGCACTCGGAATTCCATCCATCGCCCCATTCGTGATTCATGGGAAGAACCTGAGGACGACACTAATGGAAGCTGCTTTTTTCTCGATTTCGTGGGGATTTCGCGGTCGATCCGGCCCGTGAAATCGGTGGGACAAGGAAAAGAAAGGTGCCATTCCTAGTGTTCCGGTCATGCCGCAGCGAGCGGCGGACACGGAAGACTGACGAGGGGAATCCGACATGAGCAGCATGCGGACGGCGCGGAACACGATCGCTTGCTCGGCCGTACGGGAAGCGATGTCCACGGGCGGAGTGACCGCACCGCACGCCGGCCCGGACGACGACATGCCCTGGGGGGCCGTCGGCCACTCCTCGTACATCGGTGACTTCCCGTGGGGCGACATGCCCTGGGGCTGACCCCCCCGGCCCTGGGGCTGACCCCTCCGGAGGCCCCCTCGGCACCCGCGTACCGCGGGCGCGTTCCGGGGAGCGTACGGCCGCGCGCCCGCCGCGACGCACGGCGGGCCGGCCGACCGCCCGGCTCAGCCCTGCGCGTGGGCCAGCAACGCCATCAGCTCGGACGTCGTGAGCGTACGGAGCGGCTGCCCCCCGCCCGGCCCGTCGTCCCCCTCGCCCCGGACGGCCGCCAGCAACCGGGCCGCCTGCGCCCGCCAGGGCTGCGCCCCGACGTCACCGAACGCCGCACAGGCCAGCCGGAACCTTTCCGCAGCCCGGTCGTACTGACCGCCGAGCACGTCCACGCACCCCAGATCGATCTCCACCCGTGCGTACAGGAAGCGGTCCGCCAGTTCATCGGTGATCTCCAGGGCCTGCCGCAGCGTTCCTCCCGCCGCCGCCAGCAGGCCCTGGCTCCACTGCGTCTGGCCCAGCCCGCGCAGCGCGTGGGCCTCGCCCACCCGGTCGCCCTCCCCACGGGTCAGCCGCAGCACCGTTTCGAACGCTTCGGCCGCCTCGGCGTACTCCCCGGAACGCAACCGCACCTCGGCCAGCCGGTACACGTTCTGGGCCTCCGCCCGCACCGAACCGGTACGGCGGCTGAGCGCCACCGCCTCCCGCGCGAGCGGCAGCGCGTCGACCACATTGTCGCGGTCCAGCTCGATCTGCGCCTGATAACCCATCAGGTGCGCCTCGTTGCCGATGTCCCCGGACGCGTGGAACCCGCTCAGGGCCTCCCGGCAGAATTCCAGCGCCCGCTCCCAGTCACCCTGGAACCGCGCGCACATGGCCAGGTTGCGCTGTGCCAGCGCCGCCCCCGCCCCGTCCCCGCTGCCGCGCAGGAGCCGCAGGGCGGCCATGTTCCACCCCTCGGCCAGCTCGTACCGGCGCTGGTAGATCGCCAGCGACCCCAGCAGCCGCAGCATCGTCGCCTCACCGGGCCCGTCGCCGGCCCGCCGCGCCGAAGCCAGAGCCAGCTCGGCACTGCACTGCCAGTCCTCCAGGTAGTGCTTCGTTTCGAAGTGCGGCACGGCGCTCTCGGTCAGCGTCCAGGCGTCCCGAGCCCGCCCGGCCTCCGCGGCCTGGGCCACCAGGTCCGTCACGGCGGTCCGCTCCGACTCGAACCAGTCCATGGGGGACTCCAGCAGCTCGTCGGCCACCTGCTGGAGGAAGGCGGGCTGCGGCGCGGGCGCCCGGCCCACCGGGAACCGGCGGCCGTCGATCCGGCGGTGCGCCTCCTCGGCCAGCCAGAGCCAGGCGCCGAACGCCCGGTCCAGCGCCGCGTCCGCCTCCGCCGCCGACTCGTCGGCCTCCGTCTGCTCCCGTGCGAACAACCGCAGCAGGTCCTGGAACCGGTAGCGGGCCGCCGACCCCTGCGCCTCCTCGGCCACCTCCAGCAGCTGCGCGTCGACCAACTGGTCGATCAGCTCCTCCGCGTGCCACACGGAGGTGTCCAGCACGGCCGCCCCCGCCCAGGCGGCGAAGTCCGCCGTGCGCAGCAGCCCCAGGCGGCGGTACATGAGCGCCGCCTCCGGCGGCAGATCCCGGTAGCTCAACCGGAACCCGGCGCGCACCCCGCCCTCGCCGGGACTCAGCACGTCGAGCCGGGACCGGTGGTCGCGCAGCCGCTCCACCAGACGCCGTACGCTCAGCGTCGGCTTGGCCGCCAGTTTCGCCCCGGCGATCCGCAACGCCAGCGGCAACCGGTCGCACAGCGCGCTGAGTTGCTCCACCGCCACCGGATCGCCGCCGAACCGGTCGGCCCCGGCGAGCTTGATGAGCAACGCCGTCGCCTCGGCCGATTCCAGCATCCGCAGCCGGATGCCCAGGGTGGTGTAGTCGCCCGTCAGATCCTCCAGGCTCTCCCGGCTGGTCGCCAGCACCACACTGCGGCCGCTCCCCGGCAGCAGCGGTCTGAGCTGCTGGAAGGACCGTACGTTGTCCAGGAGGATCAGCGTCTTACGGGTGCTCAGCAGGCTGCGGAAGAGCGAGGCCCGCTCGTCGGGGTCGGCGGGGATCTGCGGTGCGTCGATCCCGAGGGCGCGCAGGAACCGGTCGAGCACGGCGGTGGAGGAGACCGGCGGGTTCTCCTCGTCGTACCCCCGCAGGTCCGCGAATAACTGCCCGTCGGGGAACTGGTCGGCCACCTGGCTCGCCCAGTGCACCGCCAGCGCGGTCTTCCCCACCCCGCCCACTCCGGCGATCGTCGCCAGGGCGGGGGTGTGCCGGTCGTACGGCTCCTTGAGTAGCCGGTCGAGCTGGGCCATCTCCGTCAGCCGCCCGGTGAACGCCCTTACATCGGGCGGCAGTTGCGCGGGAGTGGTCTGCGGGTCGGCGGACGGCGACGGAGTGGTGGGCGGCCGGGTCAGCTCCGGTGAGTCCCGCAGGATCAGGTCGTGCAACTGCCGCAGCCCCGGACCGGGTTCGATGCCGAGTTCGTCGGCGAGGATCCGCCGCCCGCAGAGGAAGACGTCCAGCGCCCGCGCCCGCTGCCCGGACCGGTACAGGGCGAGCATCAGCTGCTCACGGCACTGCTCGCGCAGCGGATGCCGCGCCACCAGGTCGGTGAGCTCGTCGACGAGCACCCGGTGTCGCCCCAACTGGAGCATCAGCTCAGCGCGTTCCTCGATCAGGGTCAGCCGCATCTGCTCCAGCCGGCTCGCCTCGGCCTCCAGCCGGGGCCCCGGTGTCTCGTCCAGCGCCGCACCGCGCCAGATGCTCAGGGACTCCGCGAACAGGGAGCAGGCGTCCTCGGCCCGGCCCTGCCGGGCCGCCTCCCGCCCCAGCTCGGCGCTCTCCAGGAACTCCTGCACGTCGATGCGGTGCTCCCGCTTCGCCAGCAGATAGCCGGGGGGCGAGGTGACCAGCAGGTCGGAGACCCCGGCCTGTTTGAAGGTCTTGCGCAGGGTGGCCACGCAGATGGCGATCTGGTTGCGCGCCGTCGCGGGCGGGGAGTCGGGCCACACCGCGTCCACCAGGGTGTCCACCGAGACGACCCGGTCGGCGTTGAGCACCAGCATCGCGAGCACCGATGCCTGACGCCGTCCGTTGATACGCAGCGGGCCCGCGTCGGTCTGGACGAGAAGTGGCCCCAGCAGTCTGAAGACAAATCGATTCAACAGCTCCCCCTGCTGTCTCAAAAGCCCCCGATGTGGCGTGAACGCTAGCGCACAGAACCCTCGGTGGTGCAGTCAAGTATGAGGAAAGCAGGGCCGGTTTCCAGCCATGCGCGTTCGTTCAGCGGTGCGCTCGGCGGCCACCCGCACGGCCGCGCTCACGGCGGCGTCCCGCGGCGGCCTACGTGGTCTCCGTCACGGAGCCTCACCGTCGGTGAGGGAGGGGAGCGCCTGCGAGAGGGCGCGCAGCACCGTGACCGTACGGTCCATCTCCTGCCCGCCCCCGAGGCTCTCGGACACCTGCCGGGCCAGCTCGGCGAGGGAGGAATCCACCCGGCGCCGTGCGAGGACGCCCTTCTCGGTGGCGACGAGCAGCTTCGCCCGCCGGTGCGCGGGGTTCTCCTGGTACACGGCCAGCCCCTCCCGCACCAGCTGGTCCGCGATGCGCTGCACGCTCTGCCGGGTGTTCCCCACCCGCCGCGCCGCCTCGGACACCGACAGCGGAACCTCCGCCACGGTGCTGAGCAACTGCCAGCGCGCGGCGCTGAGACCGCAGGGCAGCGCCATCCGGTCGAGGGCCGAGATGAAGCCCCGGTTCAGCCGGAAGACCGCCACAGCGGCCCGGCTCAACACCTCGCTCTCCGCACCCCCGCCCGCACGCGTCAACGCCGCCCCCTCGCCCCATGCCTTGCGCGTCGCTGCACGATAACAGCGCGTGTTCACGCCGACGAGGGTCGAGTGGAACGAAAGTTCGAGCAAGGAGCGGCCCCGTGCCGGCCGACCCGAGCACCCACTCCGCACTCCGCGACACCGCGGGGCTGGGCGGGGCGGGGGCCGGGGCGGGGAAGGAAACGCCGCACCCGCCCCGCCCTGTCACCACCAGCGGCGACGGGCGGACCGGGTGCGGTCCGACGGGCGGCTTCAACGGCACGTGCGGGCCGGGGCAGCCGGTTCCCTCAGGGTCAGGCCTTCTTGGTCTCCTAGTAATAGGCCAGGTCGGTGACCTGCGAGGACCTTCACCGCGGGCCGCTGACCTGGCCTTTTGTCGTTGGTTAGCGATGGGATGCGACAGTCCTGATCGGGTGTCTTGCGGACTGTGTGCGGACTGCTGCCCGCTCGCAGTTAGCAGCGCTCCTGATTACATCGACGGACACGAGCCGTGCCGACAAGCGGTGCCGCTGCTGCGCCGCCTGGTCATGTCCCTACGGCTGGCGTTGCCAGCATCTGCGGCTCTTGTCATCGCGAATCGGGACGTAATTCGCTAAGTAGATAAAAGTACCCGAATGGCTGAGGAACTCCAAAAACCCCATACGTCCGCACCGTCCCACGGCTAGCATTACGCCCCTACATGCGGCACAAGCACCATGGCAGTGGAGTCGGCATGACCGTCACAGATGACCAATCCTTCGATGCAGAACTCCCGAAGAGTGGGGGCGAGCGCCGAAATTCGGAGGAAAAGCTCTCTCTGCTGACCTACGCCGACTTGGCCAAGGCTGCTACGAAGATGCAAGCTGGTGCAACTAAGACGAAAGCTGGCTGGGAGAACCTGCGAGCTTTGATTGCTCGGCTCCAAGGTGAGAACGAAGGTGCGCTAGACCCCACCCAGGGGGATTTGTGGGGCATCAAAGGACTTCGCCTCTGCGGGTTTCAGGGAACTGCATCCGAAATCTCCGTGGAGATCGATCCCTCTCCTGGTATCAGCATCTATCACGGGCCGAATGGATCTGGTAAGTCCACCATTTCTGATGGAATCCGAACCGCCCTCTCAGGAAAAACTGGGTGGTGGGCTGATGTAGCCGCGCCGACAGGGCGAAGTAAATTTGATCCCCTCTGGGAAAAGATCAATAGAGCGCGTGACAGTGTGCAATCTTGGGCAGAAGTCACCCTTGTGCGCAACAGCGAAGAGTTGATCCTGCGTTGCGTGCTCACTGACAACGGTGACGTTAGCGATGCCCATGGAGAATGGACAACCTCGTCTGGCGAAGTTTGCCGTGTTGACATGGGAAGCACATGGCGTCATGCCCTCGAAGGGCATCCGCCAGTCTTTTCGTACGCCGAGGTAGAGCGGCGCGTTCAGCAAAGTAATGATCTGCAGCGCTATATCGCCAATCTCCTTGCGTTGGGAGGGGCGTTTACGCACCTAGAGGCACTAGTTTTGGAGTTGAGTGAAACCGCTTCGGCGAGTAAAAAGAAGATCGATGCTGCTCTTAAGGATGGCAAAGGACGAGTCGCCGAGGTTGACCGCCGTTTCCGTCTCGGCGAACCGGCGGTCGATATTGGGGACATTTGCTGGCCAGTCATTAGCGAAAATATCGAGGACTGGCTGACTCGGCATAACCTTGTGGACGTTGGATCCCCTACAGTTGAAGTCACGAACTCCGACGTAGACCGCCTGTGGCGCGCATTGTCGGCAGTAGACGCCGCCTTCCAGAAGCTGGAAAGCGCCCCTGAGCTGACTAGTCCGAGAATCGCCCAGCATTTGGATGCGCTTTATAGGGATGCCGTGGAGATTGCTCCAGTTAGCCCTATGTGCCCAGTTTGCAATTCGTCAGTTGCTAACTGGGTAGAAACCTTGCAGGAAAACGTGGAGCGGCATGCTGTGCTGTCACCGATCCACGAAGAGGCGCGCCATTCGTTGACCGACCTAAGGGATACTTCCGTCGTAGTGAATTACGTTGCGGAAGTTCTCGCGCTGATTAAATCGTCTGAAAATAGCGACAGGGATGCTGCGGCGTCTGCAGCGACAGTTGCAGAACGCCTCCGCGCAGTGATGAATTATCACGGAAGCCGGCCCGCCCCGGAGGTGCGTGAGGGATTCCTGGCCTTGAGGAACGCCGTTAACACTTCCGGATGGCGCCAAGCGAGCAGCGCGGCAGTCGAGGCAAGCGAGATCACGCGGCAGTGGCTTCGAGAGCGCAGGGGAGCCCTCGAGGGCTTCTTGCATACCTGGCGTATGGAGCAAGAGAAAGGTAGGGAGAGTGCCCTATGGCAAGAAACCAAGAAGTGTTCAACCTCACTCGCCGACAAGCTGAGAAAGGAGCGGACTGAATATTTCAAAGAAAAGGCTGATAAGCGGGTTAGGCAGTTGCTCGAAGACGTTGGAATCTACCTGGATAGAATTCATCTGACGACGGCCAGAGCTGATGTGAGCGTGAGTAATTCGAGTGGTCAAGAATTGACGCTCTCTATGCTGAGTGCCGGTCAGAGGAATGCTTTCCTGCTCGCTCCGTTGCTCTCTACTGCAGAGTCGGGGCCCTTTTCGTTCCTGATCCTGGATGACCCGGTTCACGCGTTTGATGAGATCCGAGTTGACCGTCTGGCCTCCGTTTTGGTCGATCTCAGTTCCGAGCGACGGATTATTGTATTCACCCACGATGAACGGTTGAAGCAACACCTCCTTGCCCGGGCAGCGAACGGTCAAGCCTGGCGGGTAAGCCGTGATGTCGAGAAGGGGGAAATTAGCATCGAGTCAACGGACGAGATGTGGAGAGTCTTGCTGGATGATGCAGATAACATCGTGCAGTGGGCTCCCCGGTCGTCGCCTACGGCTTACTTGACTGAATCTCAGGTTGTTAGGGGGCTGTGTCGGCAGGCTGTCGATCACGCTCTACATTCCTGCGTCGTCCGCTACTCGCTGGCACAGAAGAAGGATGTGACGCACAACGTTTCGTCTCTTGATGTGCTTGATAATACCGTCAAGAGGGTGGCATTTGTGGAAGGGGTGATAAATCAGACCCATGATGGCAGGAATCCGATCGATGAGTTCAATAGAATTTGTGGGCATTACCTGCGTGGCTGGAACAAGGCAATTCACGGATCTGGCGACGTCAAGGCGAACCTAACCCAGGAGGTCGAGAAGGCTCGGGAGGCTTGCGCAGTGATCACTGCTTGGGATTTCTCATGAAACTCGATACTGCATCTCGGCGTCGCATTGAAGTGTTTGAGCTGAGGCTGCGCATTGAGCTGGCCACCATTGAGGCTTACCATCGGGTTTGTCAACCAGAAAGCCCGCTTTTGTATATCAATAACGTGCCAGGCCGGATTTCTATCGTCATCGGACTAGTGCCTCCAGAGGAAGTTACGGAAGCGGCCGGGCTGGTGCGATTGGTCAGGCATGTCTATGGTCAAGCATCGGATATTTTGCACGGCAGGTCGAGCATGTTGGATGCTCCGGACGTGATAATTGATGAATGGCGGAGCATCGTTGAGCGGTTGGAGACTCTAACCGGTGTGCGGTCAAATGCGAGTTCGCGCTAAAGATATTTGTATGCCGCGTTTCCCCTGACTCAATGTGCGCGTTCATCGTGGTCGATAAGCGTTCGTTAGAAGGGTCAGGCATCTCTACTGCCAGCCGTTAAGGGAAACCGAAACCTCTAGGCCCTCCGTGAAGTATCGGTGGAGGGCGTTTGCGGTGGTGTCCACGAACTCTTCGGGAATGGCGTTGGCGTGGACCCAGCGGACCTGAGAGTGCTTACGGGGTTCGCGGTTTTCGGGTTCGCCGGTCCACTCGTGGGCGGTGAAGACGACGGTGAGGAAGCCGTTGGGGGCTTCGACGCCCCAGGCGCCGTGGATGATGTGGGCGACCTTGAGAGACTCGGGCTTCACGGTGAGGCCGGTCTCCTCATAGAGTTCGCGGACCGCAGTCTCGGTGATGGGCTCGCCGGGTTCGCTCTTGCCGACCGGCAGGTCCCACCTTCCTTGGGCGAACTTGGCGTTCTCGCTGCGTTTGAGTAGGACGACGCGGTTGGTGGCCTTGTCGTGGACGATGACCGCAGCGACCAGCAGGGTCATCGATTCGAGCGCCGGCTTGAGGGCCTTCGGCTGGTCGCCGGTCTGCTGGGGCATGAGGGTCCCTTCATAGGACTGATTGTCGAGCGAGGGCTCTGCGGGGCCGCCGTAGCACTTCCGTAGAAGAGATCAGTTCGGAAGGTTCGCCGACCTGTCTGTGCTCAGGAGCACGAGATCAACGTGCGGGAGGCTGCGCCCCACGGTTGATCCATCCGCAGGCTGCGTCCGTCAGGAGCGATTGCTTCGATGCTGTTTCCAGAGCCGTGCGGCGTTGAGCAAGTTCATTGTCCAGTCGTCTGGAGCGGAGCCCGCGATCTCCTCCCAGAGGTTCGCGCTGGCGTCAGCGAAGGCGTCCACTGCTCGGGATGGTGCCAATGCCCAGGCGGGAAGAAACGCGACCGTCTCCTCTGCGGCTGATGGCGTGTGGCCCGCCGCGATGAGCCAGATGATCCAGTGGGCCGGATCGAGCCAGGCGGCTCCGCGGGTGGCCCAGCCCCAGTCGACGAGGTGGGCGCGGTCGTGGGTGATGAGAACGTTGTGGTTGTTCCAGTCGGTGTGGAGCAGCGCGTTCCCTGCGAAAGCTTCCGCGTCGGCGGGGTCGGCGACGTAGCCGGCCAGGCGTTGTTCGGCGTGCCGGAGCTCGATGTCAGGGCAAGGGAGAGAGGCGAGCTCTCTGAGGGCCCCGGTCACTTTGGGCAAGTCAGGAGAGCCTGGGGAGTAGTCGGCATGGTGGCCGTCGATGGCCTCAAAGCCGAGGAGATCCCAGCCGCCAGCGATGACGTGGAAGAGCAGGCGCGGGGCGAGGGGGGTCACGTACGGGTTGATGTCTGCCTCACGTTGCTGCGTCCAGACCCAGCGGTGGTCGGCGCGCAGGCCCTTGAGGAAGACGACTCCGCTGGCGGTGTGTGCGAGCGCGGAGAGGGAGCTGTTAAGACCGGTGCTGACGTCTTCGATCCTGAGAATCGAGCCGATCTCGGCTTCGATGGCGGTACGAGCGCCAGAGGGAAGACCGGCGAAGGTGATGGAGGGTGCGGGCATGGCCGTCAGGTTTCCAGATATACGCGCCAACAGGGGCCTCCGGCGCGAGGTGCCGCCGAAAGCCCCTGAAGGGATGGTCAGTTGTACGGGTTGTCGTCCCCGCAGCCGGGCGTGGTGGCCGCCGCGAAGGCGTCCACGTCGTCGATGAGGATGATCTCCGCATCAGGCTCGGACGGCGGGCGGATGGGGGCGATCTCGACTGCTACGGCGGTCATGGTTCAGCTCCTTGTTGTCGCGTGTTGGCAGTACCTGTCCAGTGGTGCCTTCGCCTCCTGGTAGACCTTGGCCAGCGGCCGGCAGACCCGGCAGGTGCCGGAGAGCTGACAGCCGGTGCAGCCACCGGTGCGAAGCATCAGGGAGTCGGCGATGCCGCCGAGGCGGCTCAAGCCCTCGACTCCCGTGGTCATGAGGGGGATCGCTTCGTCGCGGCCGACCTTGCAGATGGAGGCCATGCCGTGCGGGTCGACGTGGAAGAACGTGTGGCCGGCGTTGCAGCCGTTGAAGGGTTCGCGATCTGCGAGGTGGTCCGGGGCCTGGGTGGCGAGGGTTTCCGCGCCGCCGTAGATGGTCGGCGACATGTGGGTGTATTCGCGGTACGGCAGGTCGTAGCGGCCGGCGAAGGCGCGCATCTGGTCGGCCTCGTGGGCGTTGTGCCGCGTGATGATCAAGGCCAGATCGAGGGGTAGCCCAGCTTCGTGGGCTGCATCCAGTCCTTTGACGAACATGCGGTACGCGCCCCGGCGCCGGGTCAGCCCGTCGTAGGACTCTGCGGTGGCCCCGTACAGGCTGAGTGTGATCCGGTTCGGCCTCAAGCGGGTCAGCAGGGCGAGGTTCTTCGGTGCGGCGAGACGCGAGCCATTGGTGAGGATCTCGACCATCATGCCCAGCTCGTACGCCAGCCGGTACGTCTCGGGGAACAGCTTGTCGATCATCGGCTCACCGCCTGTGAGCTGGAGCCAAAGCACCCCCGAGTCCCTGATGGCGTGCAGCAGGCGCTCACGCTCAGGCCACTCCAGGCCGGCGAATTGCTTCAGGCCGAGGTAGCAGTGTTCGCAGTCGTAGTTGCAGCCGAGGTTCAGCTCGTACGAGGCGCGCCCGTATGCATATGGAGAGCGGGAACGAACCAGCACAGTTTCATCGAGGCGTCGGTCGCTGAGATCGATCTTCCAAGCCTGACGGGCTACGTCGGCCAGCCACGCGGGCACTGCTGAGGTACCCAATGCGGTGTGCAGTTCGTCGTACCGGTGAGTGGGAAGGCGCGCTGCCTTCAGGTTGCCCGGCCGTACGAGGAGGTGGTGGTCGAGGTACGGGGCAGCGATCAGCTCGTGCATACGGATTCCTTGCTCGGGCTGCTGAGGATCAGGCGGGCCCAGACGGTCTTGCCGATCGGGTGGCGGTCGTGGTGGCCGGTTTCTTCAGAGAGCGCTGCGACGAGAAGCAGGCCCCTGCCGCATTCGTCGTCCTCCCCGGCCTGGGTGGGGAGGGGTGCGGCCAGCATCGGAGACTTCGACCAGGCAGTGTGGATTGTCAACAGTCAGCCGAACTTCGAAGAGGTGCCCTCGTCTGCCGCCGTGCTGGACGGCATTCGCGGAGAGCTCTCCGCAGACGAGGACCACCAGGTCGATGTCCTCCTGGCCGTATCCCCAGCTCGCGAGCGTCTCGGAGACGAGGGCGCGGGCCAGGGGCACGCACTTGCGTACCGGGCTGAACTGCATCTGCCACCGCAACGGGGTGGTCTGTCGGTTGTGCGTCGTCATCGCGTGCATCGCGTCCCTTCGTCGCGGGCGGGCTGTGGGACACAAGTTCACCGCTGCGGCGATCACAGAATCAGGTCACAGTGGTTACCCAACGTGGGTAATCTCCTCAGCAGTCGGTCCCATGTCAGTCCGTCCGAACGGGCAAGTGAGGGGGATAGGTGGCACGCTCTCAGGCCCACCGGGCCCTGCCGGCCGACCTGCTGGCCAGCGCGGCATGGCAGGAAGCCTGTCGCGCTCGGGACTTCGCCCGCATCTTTCGGCTGGTCAAAGTCAAGGCCGGGATCTACCCGTCGCGGATCGCCGCGCTGTGCGGCATGACGCCGAGCAGAGTCGGCGAGATCATGGCGGGGCGGCGCGGCTTGGCGCACATCGACGTGATCGAGCGCGTCGCCGACGGCCTGCGCATCCCCGGTGCGATGCTCGGCCTGGCCCACCGACCTTGGGAGATCCCTGCCCCAGCTCGCACCGAGGAGAGGCCGCCCGAGCCCTCTCCTGCTGTACCGGGCGAACCTCAGCGCACCGAACCGGCAGAGGAATTGGACGACCTTCTCGCTCTGGTCGACGGCCGTGCCACCCGTTCCACCCTCACAGCCCTGCGCTCCTCGGTCCAGGACTACTGGCGGCGAGACAACGCACACGGCGGTGCGACCCTGCGGCCGGCCGTCGTGGGGCACCTGCGCTATGTCGGCCGCCTCCTCGACTCTGCCGAGGGTGGCTTACGGCACGACCTCCAAGGGGTTGCGGCCGAGCTGGCACGGCTATCCGGCTGGGCCTACTTCGACGCCCGTCAGTACAGCACCGCTCGCACCTACTTCACCCAGGCGCTCAAGCTCTCCCACACGCAAGGCGACAGCCTCTTCATGGCCAATGTGCTGTCCTGCATGAGCCTTCTGGCCACCTACGACGGCAACCCGAACGATGCCGTGGCCCTTGCATGCCGTGCCCAGGACGCGGCCCGCGCCGTCGGCGAACAGCCGCTCGTCATGTCGATGCTGCACTTGCGTGAAGCGTTCGCCCATGCCGCCCTCCGAGACGCCCAGGCTTGCCACCAAGCCGTGGATCGCTCCCGTGACCAGTACGAACGCTCACGCGGACACGAAGCCGAGGCGCCTGACTGGGTCCAGTACTTCGACGAGACGAAACTCCTCGTCGACACCGGCATCGCCTACGCGCGCCTCGGCGAACCAGCCCGCGCCGAACCCCTCATCACTGAGGGCTTACGTCGAGAAAATGCCGACCAACAGCGAGGCCGGGCCTTCCACGCTTACTGGCTGGCCAGCGCCCAGCTCCAGCTGGGCAAACTCAACGAGGCATGCACCAGCGCCAGCCTCGCCCTCGACCTCGCCGCAGCCATTGACTCGCCACGAGTGAGCAGCCACGTCCAGGAACTTCACCGCCGAATGCTGCCCTACGCACGCGAAGTCCCCGTCCTCGCCTTCGAGCAACGCATGCGTGAAGCCCTCGGCTGACCCCTTACGAGCTGCCGGTCGCTTCGTCCAGCAGCAGATACAGCAAACCGACCAGGCTGCCACTGCTGACGACCTCGCGGCGGTCGATCATGCCCCGGATCTCCGAGATCGGAATCCACTCGATTCGGTCGGACTCGTTCAACTCGGTCGGCGGGCCCGCATACGAGGCTGTCTCGGCACGGAAGACGAAGTGCTCGGAATCCGTGATGCCGTTCGCCGGTTGCGCGTACACCAGCGGCTTGACGCCCTTCACACGCCAGCCGGTCTCCTCCTCGACCTCGCGGGCAGCAGCCTGCTCCGGGGTTTCGTCGGCCTCGATGAGGCCCATCGGAAGCTCCCAGCCCCAGGTATCGGTGATGAACCGGTGCCGCCACATCATCAGCACGCGCTTCTGGTCGTCGACCACGGCCGCTACGGCCAGGTGCCGCATCCGGACCACATGGTGTTCCCACCGCCGGCCGTCAGGCTGCTGGACGTCCACAAGCCAGAGATTCACCCACGGGTTGTTGTAGATCTGCCGCTCGCCATGGACGGTCCACTGCATGAGCCCAACTCCCTTGCTTCAGTGAAGTATCCAGCATGTCACTTTGACGAGAATCCGTCCGCCAGGTTGGCGCATCATCGCCCACGCCGACGAGAGGGAGGAGTTTTGGAGTCAGCAGGCATGACCGTTGAGGAGCTCGGCCCCGTAGTCATTGCGCTGCGGCAAGAGCGGAAGCTGGCGAGTGGCTGCCACACTCTGCGCGGCGCGAGGCGGCGGTCAAGGCAGGATGCGGGTCGCCAGGATTCGGTCGACTTGGGCGGGGAGAGCCGCCCGCAGGATGCCTTTGTAGCGCGTGACGGTTTCGGCGGGCGGGGCGCGACGGATCAAGTTCGGCCATACATCCGCGCGGCCGCCGACGCGCTCCTCGGACATCTCGCCGCGCAGCCCTCCACGGAGTGGCTGTTCACCATGGAGGAGGGCGAGCCGTTCAACTACCGGCGGTGGAAGACCGAGTGGAACGGTGCCCGCAAGCCGCTCCAGGCGGCGGAGAACGAGACGGCCGGGCGTGAGGGCCGCAAACCCGTCGAGCTGCCGCACCTGGTGGCCACGCGTCCGCCGTCATCACGCTGCGGATCTACGCGAACCTGTGGCCGGGCGAAGAAGACCGCACCCGGTCCGTGATGGACGCCGTTCTCGGCGGCCTGCGGACCGGGCGCGGACCGGTAGGCCGTCTGACCAGCGAAACAGCAGGTCAAACGGCCCAACCGGAGATCAAGCCTTCTTCGTCTCCCAGAAGATCCGGTCGACCTCGGCGATGAGGTCCAGAGCCTTCTGGCCCGTCTTCGGGTCGTTCGAGGCCTTGGCCGCCGAGAGCGCCTTCAGGGTGTCGTTGACCAGCTGGTTCAGCTCCGGGTACTTCTCGAAGTGCGGGGGCTTGAAGTAGTCGCTCCAGAGCACCGAGATGTGGTGCTTCGCGAGCTCGGCGCGCTGCTCCTTGATCAGGATCGCGCGGGTGC
This sequence comes from Streptomyces sp. V2I9, assembly GCF_030817475.1. NCBI lineage: Bacteria > Bacillati > Actinomycetota > Actinomycetes > Kitasatosporales > Streptomycetaceae > Streptomyces > Streptomyces sp. V2I9. The sequence goes on from NZ_JAUSZJ010000002.1 coordinate 4,864,875, forward strand.
GGAAGTCCGCGTCCTCGTTGGCCTGGTACTTCTCCTGGACGGCCTTGACCGACTCGGCCTCGATACGGGCCTGGGCCGGGTCGTACACGCCGCAGGGCAGGTCGCAGTGGGCGCTGACCTTCACCTTGGGGGCAAACAGGCGGGAAAGCATGGAGCTGTCCTCCTCGTGATCGTCTTCTCAGGTGGGACATTACTCCGTGGAGCGCCGCTTTCCGCGGCTGCCCCGGGGGCTTAGGCCAAAAGTCCGGGGTGGGAATCGGGCCGTCGGCCGCATGCGCGGAGCCGTACGCGGGGTGAGGTGCGGAGTGGGGTACGGCGCGATGTACTGACGATGTGCTGGAGGAGGAGCGTGAGGTGCCCAAGATGCCGGAGCGGGGACAGGTGTCCGGAGGCGGGCGGGTGACGCGCCGTCCGCTGCGGGTGGTGGAGGTGACCGGGCCCTCGATGGTGCCCACGCTCTACCACGGCGACCTGCTGCTCGTGCGGTACGGGGCGCCCGTGCTCCCCGGTGACGTGGTGATCCTGCGGCACCCCTTCCAGCAGGACCTGCTGGTGGTGAAGCGGGCCACCGAGCGGCGGCCCGGCGGGTGGTGGGTGCGCGGCGACAACACCTTCGCGGGTGGCGACAGCACGGATTACGGGGTCGTGCCCGAGGAACTCGTGCTCGCCCGCGTGCTGGCCCGCTACCGGCCCCTGGCGAAGGGTCAGCGGTCGGTGTCGGCGGTGCTCGGCTGGGCGGCCTCCGCGCTGCGACCGGTGCGTTCGGCCTCCTCGCGCTTGCGGGCCCGGTAGGCGGCCACGTTCGCGCGGGTCGCGCAGCGGTCCGAGCAGTAGCGCCGGGAGCGGTTGGTGGAGGTGTCCAGGTAGGCGTTGCGGCACGGGGACGCCTCGCACAGGCCGAGCCGGTCCACGCCGTGCTCGGTGAGGTGGAAGGCCAGGCCCATCGCCGCGATGGCCGCGTAGCCGGCGGTCGCGTTCGACGGGTGGTCGGCCAGGTGCATGTGCCAGTCCGGCCGGCCGTCCTCGTCCCGTGCGTCGTGCCCCGAGATCTGCGGGCTCACCGGGAATTCCAGCAGCAGCGAGTTCAGCAGGTCGACCGCGAGCGTCTCGTCACCGCCGTCCGCCGCCTCGAAGACCGCGCGCAGCCGCGCCCGTACGGCACGGAACCGGGTCACGTCCGCGTCCGTCGTCCGGCGTGCCGCCTGCTGGTTCGCGCCGAACAGTTCCCTTACCGCCTCGACGGAGGTCAGGGCGTCCTTGTTGCGGGCCGGCTCCTCGGTGTTGACCAGGCGCACGGCGTAGTCCGAGTAATAGGCCAGTTCCACTTGTAGTCCTTACGGTGTCGGTCTAGAGTCGGGGCATCGGCCAGTGTAATGGTCGATCTACGGAAACGGGTCTTACGTGGAGGTTGACGTGACGGAGACGGCTGCGGGTACCGACTGGCAGTCCTGGCAGGAGAGCTGGGACCGGCAGCAGGAGTGGTACATGCCCGACCGCGAGGAGCGGTTCCGGGTGATGCTGGACATGGTCGAGGCGGTCGTCGGGCCGCAACCGCGGGTGCTCGACCTCGCGTGCGGTACGGGAAGTATTACGGACCGGCTCCTCAAGCGGTTCCCGAACGCCACGAGCACCGGGGTGGACCTCGACCCCGCGCTCCTGGCCATCGCCCGCGGCACCTTCGACGGCGACGACAGGGTCACCTTCGTCACCGCCGACCTCAAGGACCCGGACTGGACGGCCCGGCTGCCCCACGCCTCGTACGACGCCGTCCTCACCGCCACCGCTCTGCACTGGCTGCACAGCGAGCCGCTGGCCGCCCTGTACGGGCAGCTCGGCGGACTGGTCCGGGACGGCGGGGTCTTCATGAACGCCGACCACATGATCGACCCGGCCACGCCCCGTATCAACGCCGCCGAACGCGCCCACCGGCACGCCGCGATGGACCGGGCCAAGGCCGACGGGGCGCTGGACTGGGCCGCGTGGTGGGCCGTCGCCGCGAAGGACCCGGTCCTCGCCGCCCCCACCGCGGAGCGCTTCGCGATCTACGGCGAGCACGCGGACGGCGACATGCCCTCCGCCGACTGGCACGCCCGCACCCTCCTCGCCTCCGGCTTCGGTGAGGCCCGCGCGGTCTGGGCATCGCCCTCGGACACCCTCGTCCTCGCGGTGAAGTAGGCGGCGACCCCCGTGAAGAGAGGCGGTCCGGGCCACGGTCCGGGCCGCCCTCCGTCTTTTTCGGCTTCCCGTCGCAACCTGAACGCCCTCCCACCGCACTGGAAGGGTGAGACGGTCCGCACCCGCGGACCCGGAGAGGGGCGCTGACGATGCGGATCGACGACGCCGCGCTGCACGCCTTCGTCGAGAGCAGACGCACCGCACTGTTCCGCAGCGCGTATCTGCTCTGCGGCGACCGGCACGAGGCCGAGGACCTGGTCCAGACGACCCTGGTCACGGTGGTGCTCGGAGGGCGGCGACATGGGCGGCTCGACAATATCGAGGCGTATGCGCGCAAGGTCCTGGTCAACACCTTCATCGCGGCGCGCCGTCGCTTGTGGCGCCGCGAGCAGACGTACGGCGAACTGCCCGACCGGGCGGGCCACGTACCCGATGCGGACACCGGCCTCGCGGTACGCGCGGCGCTCGCCCGGCTCACGGCCAAGCAGCGGGCCGTACTGGTGCTGCGCTACTGGGAGGACCTGAGCGTCGAGGCGACGGCCGAACTGCTGGGGATGCGGGAGAACACGGTCAAGAGCCACACGGCTCGGGCCTTGACGGCGCTGCGTGCCGAGATGGCGGAGGAACGGGTATGAACGACGTGCGTGAACTGCTGGAGTATGCCGTCGCGGATGCGGGACAGCCGGCCCTCAGGGCCGAGGCGGTCTATGCGAGGGCGGCCCGGGTGCGCAGGCGCCGTCGTGCCGCCGTGTCGGCCGCCGCGGTGTGCGCGCTCGCGGTGGGGGCGTTCGCGGTCTCGGGGCTTTCCGCGGAGCCGCCGCCGCGGAACTCCTCGGTGGCGGCTCCGAGCATGTCCGACGGCACGGGCGAGCGGGCCCGGAAGCTGATCGGGCTGCTGCCCGAGGGCATCGGCTCGGTCCAGCAGGTGCCGCTGGCCGCCGTCCTGGGGCAAGGACAGGCCGGGGAACGTCCGCGAGGGCCGCTGGACGGGCAGTACGCGGTCCGCCGGGACGGCGGGGTCGGCTTCCTGATCGTCAGCCTCCTGGACGCGGAGGCGGTCACCGAGAAGAGCGGGGGCGTTCCGGAAGAGGCGGACCCGTGCAAGCCCGGTGCCGGGGAGCGGAACCGGACGGACTGCGTTCACGAGGAGCTGCCCGACGGCCGGGCACTGACGATCCGGAGCGACTCGATGGACGAGGGCAACGGCACCCCGCGGTGGGGTCCGGAGCTGTCGGCCTGGCTCACGCTCAAGGACGGCAGGGAGCTGATCGTGCGGAACAGCACCGGCTTCGAAGCGGACAGCACGCTGGGTCCGCTGCTCAAGGACCCGCCGCTGACCCGTGCGCAGTTGCGGACCCTGATGCTGAGTCCGGAACTGCTGCCGCAGCAGGGGTAGCACCCTGCGCGGGGGAGGGCGGTACCGGTTCGACGAGCCGGTACCGCCCTCCCGGCCGTCTACAGCACCTTGGACAGGAAGGACTTCGTCCGGTCGTGCCGCGGGTTGGTCAGGACCTCGCGCGGGTGGCCCGACTCGACCACCACGCCGTCGTCCATGAAGACCAGCGCGTCGCCCACCTCGCGGGCGAAGCCCATCTCGTGGGTGACGACGATCATCGTCATACCGTCCTCGGCCAGGCCGCGCATGACGTCCAGGACGTCACCCACCAGCTCCGGGTCGAGCGCGGAGGTCGGCTCGTCGAAGAGCATCAGCTTCGGCTCCATCGCCAGCGCGCGGGCGATGGCGACCCGCTGCTGCTGGCCGCCGGAGAGCTGCGAGGGGTAGTTCCCCGCCTTGTCGGAGAGGCCGACCCGGTCCAGCAGCTTCTCGGCGCGGGCCCGCGCCACCGCCTTGGCCTCGCCCTTGACCTGGACCGGGGCCTCCATGACGTTCTCCAGGGCCGTCATGTGGGGGAACAGGTTGAAGCGCTGGAAGACCATGCCGATGTCGCGGCGCTGGCGGGCGACCTCGCTGTCCTTCAGCTCGTAGAGCTTGTCGCCCTTCTGCCGGTAGCCGACCAGCTCGCCGTCGACCGACAGCCGGCCGGCGTTGATCTTCTCCAGGTGGTTGATGCACCGCAGGAAGGTCGACTTGCCGGAGCCGGACGGGCCGATCAGGCAGAACACCTCACGCGGCGCGACCTCCAGGTCGATGCCCTTGAGGATGTGGGCCGCGCCGAAGGACTTGTGGACGCCCTCGGCCTTCACCATGGGGGTGGTCATGCGGAGACACCTCCGGAGGGCCGGTTGCTGAACGCGGCGAGGTTGACCTTGATGCGCTGGAGCGGCGTGAGCGGCAGCGAGCGCAGGGAGCCGCGGGCGAAGCGGCGCTCCAGGTAGTACTGGCCGACGCTGAACACGCTGGTCATCACGATGTACCAGATGGACGCGACGAACAGCATCTCCATCACCGCGTACGACGTGGAGCCGATCTGCGAGGTGGAGCGGAGCAGTTCGTTGTACGTGACCGCGTACACCAGCGAGGAGGTCTTCAGCATGTTGATGAACTCGTTGCCGGTCGGCGGGATGATGACCCGCAGCGCCTGCGGGAGGACCACGCGGCGCATGGTCCTGCCCTGGGTCATGCCCAGCGCGTGCGAGGCCTCGGTCTGGCCCTCGTCGACGGACTGGATGCCGGCCCGGCAGATCTCCGCCATGTAGGCGGCCTCGTTCAGCGCGAGCCCCAGCAGGGCGCACATGAACGGGGTCATGACGTCCGTCATCTCGTCCTTGTAGATGAACGGGATGTTCAGGACCGGGAAGATCAGCGCCAGGTTGAACCAGAGCAGCAGCTGCACGTAGACCGGGGTGCCCCGGAAGAACCAGATGTACAGCCAGGCCACCCAGCTGGTGACCGGGTTCTTCGACAGCCGCATCACGGCGAGCACGACGCCGAGGATCACGCCGAGCACCATCGCCAGGACGCTGATCAGCAGCGTGCGGCCGGCGCCGGCGACGACGGTGCTGTCGAACAGCTTGTCGCCGACGGCGTGCCACTGGATGTTGCCCTGCGAGAAGGCGTACCCGAGGGCGGCGAGGAGGCCGATGACCACGACGCCGCTGATCCAGCGGCCGACGTGGCGGACCGGAATGGCCTTGATGTTCTCCGGGGCCGGGGTGGCGCCCTTGGAGACCGACACCGGGCCGGCCGGTGAACCGGCCGGTGTCCTGTCGAACTTGTCAGTCATGGTGACTGCCCTTCAGTGGAGCGTCCGGTCACTTGCCGCCGTTGATGGCGGCCTTGTCGATCGCTCCCGTTCCGGCGCCCCACTTGTCGAGGACCTTCTGGTACGAACCGTCGGCGATGATCGCGTCGACGGCCTCCTTCAGGGCGTCGCGCAGGCCGGTGTTGGACTTCTTGACGGCGATGCCGAACGGGCCGGCGTCGACCTGCTCGCCCACGACCTCGAACGCGTTGCCGCCGTCCGCCTTGCGGGCCAGGTCGACCGCGACCGGGTAGTCGTTGACGCCGGCCACCGAACCACCGGACTTGACGCGGGTCTGGGCCTCGGTGTCGTTCTCGAACGACTCGATCTTGATGGCCTTCTTGCCGCCGGCCGTACAGGCCTTCGACTGCTTCTTGAGGGCTTCCTCGTACGTGGTGCCGCGCTGCACCGCCGCAGGCTTCCCGCACAGGTCCTCGATGGACTTGATGTTCTGCGGGTTGCCCTTCTTCGTGTACACGGCCGTGCCGGCGAGGAAGTAGTCGACGAAGTCGACGCCCTCGCCCAGCTTCTTGCCGGAGTCGTCCAGGCCCTCCTGGCGCTGCTTGTTGTCCGTGATGGACGACATCGCGATGTCGTGGCGGCCGGAGTTCAGGGCGGTGATCAGACCGTCGAAGGAACCCGAGGTGAACTCGAACTTCACGCCCAGCTGCTTACCGAGGGCCTCCGCGATGTCGGGGTCGACACCCACGATCTTCCCGTTCTCCACGGACTCCATCGGCGCGTACTCGGCGTTCGTGCCGACCTTGATCACACCGGACTTCTGATACTTCTCCGGCAGCTTGGAGAACAGCGGAGCGCCGCTCTTGGTCTCCTTGCCGCTGCCGCCCTCCTGGGAAGCGCTGTCCGTCTGGTCTCCACAGGCGGTGAGCAGCAGGGAGCCGGCGACCGCGATGGCGCCGATCGCCGCGATCCGGTGCTTGGCGGTCGTACGACGCGTGATGCTTGCGGTCATGTCGGGATCCTCCGGCAGGTGAGGGAGAGGTGCTGGTGGGCGGCTTGGCACGCACCTTCGAGTGTCGCCACCTTGTGTGATGACGGCATCCTGCCATTGGGACTGGCCCATTCAGGGGTCCGGCCATGTCAAAATCGGATAACGGGAGACCCCCGAACATCAACGGCCGGTACACGGCGACCGGACCATCTGTGGGGATCGATTCCCGCGGCCGGAGAATCTTCGGCATGTTGGGGCCGGTGGGCGGCATTTATGACGGTTTGCCGACTTGTCCAGATATTCGACTATGAGTCACGTCACCGCGTCGATATGGACTCGTCCGTAACCCCGTCCGTCCGGTAAGAAAGACGTTTACACCCCTCATCCGGGGCTCAGGGCGCGTGTGCGGCGCGCCCGCGCGTATGTACCTCTCCCCGCCGGGACGGGCCAACCGTCCGGTGCGGGGCGCGTACGCGGTGCCCGCCCACCCCTCCTCAACCAGGAGTGGCCACCCTCAAACGATGAAGACTTAAGGGGTCAACACCATGGCAGCGGAGATCGTCAATCCTCGCAGCGACAGCACCATCGACAGCGCCACCGACCGTGGCGTCCAGCGCACCGGGGACACGGGGGCCGAGGAGCCCTTCGACCCGGCCTTCGCCCTCCACCGGGGCGGGAAGATGGCCGTGCAGGCCACCGTCCCGATCCGTGACAAGGACGACCTCTCCCTGGCGTACACGCCGGGAGTGGCGAAGGTGTGCAGCGCCATCGCGGACAATCCCGAGCTGGTCCACGACTACACCTGGAAGTCCCAGGTCGTGGCCGTCGTGACGGACGGCACCGCCGTGCTCGGCCTCGGTGACATCGGGCCCGAGGCGTCCCTCCCCGTGATGGAGGGCAAGGCCATCCTCTTCAAGCAGTTCGGCGGCGTCGACGCGGTGCCGATCGCGCTCGCCACCACCGACGCCGACGAGATCGTCGACACCGTCGTCCGGCTCGCCCCCTCCTTCGGCGGCGTCAACCTGGAGGACATCTCGGCACCCCGCTGCTTCGAGATCGAGCGCAAGCTCCAGGAGCGGCTGGACATCCCGGTCTTCCACGACGACCAGCACGGCACCGCGGTCGTCACCCTCGCCGCCCTGCGCAACGCCGCGAAGCTCTCCGGCCGGACCCTGGGCGACCTGCGCGGCGTCATCTCCGGCGCCGGCGCGGCGGGCGTGGCCATCGCCAAGTTCCTGCTGGAGGCGGGGATCGGCGACATCGCGGTGGCCGACCGCAAGGGCATCGTCAGCAGGGACCGCGACGACCCTCACCGAGGTCAAGCGCGAACTGGCCGAGCTGACCAACCGGGCGGGCCTGTCCGGCTCGCTGGAGCAGGCGCTCGCCGGCGCGGACGTCTTCATCGGCGTCTCCGGCGGCACGGTCCCGGAGGCGGCGGTGGCCTCGATGGCCCCCGGCGCGTACGTCTTCGCCATGGCCAACCCGAACCCCGAGGTCCACCCGGAGGTCGCGCACAAGTACGCGGCCGTCGTGGCGACCGGGCGGTCCGACTTCCCGAACCAGATCAACAACGTGCTGGCGTTCCCCGGCATCTTCGCCGGTGCGCTCCAGGTCCGGGCCTCCCGGATCACGGAGGGCATGAAGATCGCCGCGGCGAACGCGCTGGCCGACGTGGTCGGCGACGAGCTGGCCGCCGACTACGTGATCCCGTCCCCGTTCGACGAGCGGGTCGCTCCGGCGGTCACCGCGGCCGTCGCGGCGGCGGCGCGGGCGGAGGGCGTGGCCCGGCGCTGAGACGCGTCCGGCTGTCGTGCGGTGGGCGGGGCCTGTACCTGTACGGGCCCCGCCCACCTTCCGCGTACGCCCGGTGTTCCGTACGCCCACCCTCCGGAAGCGCAGGACGGAGCCGCCGGGGCCACTTGGCGCGCGTCACACACGCAGGCGGTTACGCCCCCGCCGCGCCCCGCCTATCGTCGAGCCATGTTCGCCGCCTACGCAGCCCGCATCGACCCCGACCAGCCCCTCGACGGCCTGGAACTGGGCGACCGTCCGGCCCCCGAGGCGCGTCCCGGCTGGACCACGGTCACCGTCCGGGCCGCCTCCCTCAACCACCACGACCTCTGGTCCCTGCGGGGCGTGGGGCTCCCGCAGGACCGGTTGCCGATGATCCTCGGCTGCGACGCGGCAGGCGTCGACCAGGACGGCAACGAGGTCGTCCTGCACTCCGTGATCGGGCAGTCCGGCCACGGCGTCGGACCGAAGGAGCCGCGCTCCATCCTCACCGAGCGCTACCAGGGCACCTTCGCCGAGCAGGTCGCCGTCCCCACCTGGAACGTGCTGCCCAAACCGAAGGAGCTCTCCTTCGCGGAGGCCGCCTGCCTGCCGACCGCCTGGCTCACCGCGTACCGGATGCTGTTCACCAACGCCGGGGTACGGCCGGGTGATTCGGTGCTCGTCCAGGGCGCGGGCGGCGGGGTCGCCACCGCGGCCATCGTGCTCGGGAAGGCCGCCGGGCTGCGGGTCTTCGCCACCAGCCGGGACCAGGCCAAGCGCGAGCGGGCGGTCGAGCTCGGCGCGCTGGAGGCGTACGAGCCCGGCGCCCGGCTGCCGCAGCGGGTGGACGCCGTCATCGAGACCGTGGGGGCCGCCACCTGGTCCCACTCCGTGAAGTCGCTGCGCCCCGGCGGCACCCTCGTCATCTCCGGCGCCACCAGCGGTGACCGCCCCTCGCACGCCGAGCTGACCCGGATCTTCTTCCTGGAGCTGAAGGTCGTCGGTTCCACGATGGGGTCCAAGGACGAGCTGGAGGACCTGCTCGCGTTCTGCGCGACCACCGGGGTGCGCCCGGTCATCGACGAGGTGATGCCGCTGGACCGGGCGCGGGAGGGGTTCCGCAGGCTGGAGTCCGGCGATCTCTTCGGGAAGATCGTGTTCACGCCGACGTCCTGAGATGCCGGCCTCCTGAGATCCCGGCCTTCTGAGATCCCGGCCTTCTGAGAGGCCGACCTTCCGAGACGTGGCGGGCTCCCTCGGGAAATCGTCGCGCACGAAGACTTGAGGGATGTTCACTTTTGCTGATGGGATCTGCCCCATGCGAATGGGCAGAGCACTCATGGCAGTTGTCGTCGCGTCCGTGCTCGCGGCGGGGGCCCTCGCCCCCGCCGCGTCGGCACGCCCCGCCCCTGGCCCCGGTCCCGTCTCCGGCCTCGTGCCGACCGCGGCCCCGGCCTCGTACGAACGGTCCATCCCGCCGCTCACCGACGACCGGGGGCGCACACTCACGCTGCGCGGCTGGAACGTCGAGGACAAGGTGAACCGGGGTGAGGACGCCCTCGACGCCATCACCGAACGGCACTTCCGCGACCTGCGGGCCAACGGCTTCAACTTCGCCCGGCTGCTGGTCTTCTGGGACGATCTGGAGCCCGCCCGCGGCCGGTACAGCGAGCGCTACCTGCGGCGGATCGAACGCGTCCTGGACTGGGCCCGCGAGCACCGCGTCCATGTCCTCATCGACGCCCACCAGGACGTCTTCGGGCCCGCGTTCGGTCACCGGGGCATCCCTGAATGGGCCACCAGGACGGACGGGCTGCCGTTCACCCCGCACCCCGACGACTGGTTCTCCGAGTACTTCGAACCGGCCGTCCAGCGGGCCTTCACCCACCTCTACGAGGACCCGGACCTCCAGCGCGCCCAGGCCGCCATGTGGCAGGTCCTCGCCCAGCGGTTCGGCGGCCACCCGGCCGTCATCGGCTACGACCTGATCAACGAGCCGATGGGGGAGCTGCGCGAGGGCGAGGACCTGCCGACCGCCGCCCGCCGCATCGAGGCCCGGCACCTCACCCCGATGTACAACCGCCTCGCCCGCGCCGTGCGGGCGAAGGACCGCGACACCTGGATCTTCGTCGAGCCCACCCCCATCGTCGGCGAGGGCGTGCCGACGGGGCTGGGCCGTATCGAGGACCGGCGCACCGTGTACGCCCCGCACTTCTACAACACCGCCATGGAGGCGGGCGCGGACTACGACCCCGGGGCCGGCTGGATCGAGGCGTACGAGGCGGCCGTCACCGCCTACCCGGCCCGCCACCGGATGCCCGTCGTGGTGGGCGAGTGGGGGCCGCTGAACAATTCCCTCCCGAACATGGGCCGTTTCTACCGCGAGGCCGTCGACTCCCTGAACCGCTACAGCTCCGGCTGGGCGGGGTACGTCTGGTGCTACGGCGGCGGCTACTGCGCGGTCGACGAGCACGGCCGCTTCCGTACGAACAAGGAGCGGACGGCCACCCCGTACGCCCCGGCCGTCGCCGGAACCGTCCGCTCCGAGACGTACGACGCGGACACCCGTTCCTGGCGCCTCGCCTACCGGGCCTCGGCGCGGCCCGGCGTGACGGAGCTGTCCCTGCCGCGGTCCGCGCGGGGCTGGCGGGTCTCCGTCACCGGCCCGGCCCGGCTGATCGGGGGGACCACGTCCGGTGCGCGGCCCCTCGTGGCGGCGCGGCCGGGGTCGCACGTGGTCGTCACCGTGCGGGAAGCTGGCCCGCATGGACGAACTGACCACCCCTGAAGGATTCCTGCTGCGGCCCTGGCATCCCGACGATGCCTCGGCGGTGCTCCGCGCCTTCGCCCCCGAGGAGATGGACCGCCAGACGGACCGGCCCGTGGACGACCGGCTCGGGGCGCTGGCCTGGATCGCGGAACGCGTACGCGAACGGGGGGCGGGCACCGGCTACTCCTGGGCCGTCGTGGGGGAGGACGACGAACCGCTCGGCTGCGTGGCGCTCACCGTCGTCAACCCGGTCCATGAGATCGGCTGGGTCTCCTACTGGACCACCGAATCGGCCCGCGGCCGGGGTGTCGCCCCGGCCGGGGTGCGGACGCTGGCGCGCTGGGCGTTCGGCGAACTCGGCCTGTACCGGCTGGAGCTGGGGCACCGCACCGACAACACCGCCTCCTGCCGGGTCGCCCAGCGGTCCGGCTTCGCGCCCGAGGGCATCGAGCGGGGCAAGCTGCGGTACGGCGACGTCCGCTACGACGTGGAGCGCCACGCGCGCCTGGCCGACGACGATGTCAACGTCGGTTGACGCGAGAGGCGTGTCAACGTAGATTGACATCATGACCGAAGCAACGGATCTGGCCGCCCGCGCCGGTGACCGCGACCCGCGCGTCGGGCTGCGGGCGGTGGCCGCACTGCGGCGGCTGCTGGAGCAGCTCGAAGCCGTACAAGTGCGCAGCGCCCGCGTTCAGGGCTGGTCCTGGCAGGAGATCGCCGCCGAGCTGGGCATCAGCCGGCAGGCCGTGCACAAGAAGTACGGGGAGGCGCTGATGTTCGAGCGATTCACCCGTGGCGCCCGCGCCACCGTGAAGGGCGCCGTCGTCCAGGCCGAACGTGCCGGGGCCGACGCGGTCACCGAGGAGCACCTGCTGCTCGCCCTGCTGGACCAGGAGGGCGGCCGTGCCTCGTTCGCCCTCGCCGCCCTCGGCCTCCGCGACCGCCGCGCCTCCCTGGACGCCGCCTTCACCGAGGCCCGCCGTCGCGGCGGCCTGACCAAGGCCGACACCGACGCCCTCGCCGGGATCGGGATCGACGTCGGCGCGATCGTGTCGCGGGTCGAGGGCGCCCACGGGGAAGGAGCGCTGTCCGCCGGCCGCGGTGGCCGCCGGTGGTGGTGGTCGGGGCACCGCCCCTTCACCTCGGGGGCGAAGGGCGTCCTGGAGAGCGCGCTCCGGGTCGCCCTGGGGCGCGGCGACCGGTTCATCGGTGAGGAGCACCTGCTGCTCGCCCTCACCGCGAAGCCCGGCGTCGTCGCCGACGTCCTCACCGAGCACGGCGCGACCTATGCGACCGTACGGCGCGCGATGTACGGCCCCGACCCGGACGAGGGCCGGGCCCGGGCCGGGTGAGCGCCTGCCGCACGGCCGAGCCGCACGGGCCGGTCGGGCACGCGCACGCCGTACGGGGGAGGGGCACCCGGCGGCAAGGGCGGCCCCTCCCGGCCCCGGAGCCGGGGAGGCCCCTGTCCCGGCCGGCGGATCAGGGCTTCCGCCCGCCCTCCGGGTCCGGTGTCAGCAGCGCCTCGATCCGGGCGGCCGCCGCGCCCAAGTGGCGGCGGACCTCCCCGAGCTGGTCCTCCGTCACCCCGTGATCGCGGGCGGCGTCCCGGACACCGTCGCGGAAACGATCCAGCAAGCGGTCCAGGTCGCGCGCCGGGTCCCCGGCCGGCGGCACGTCCTGTCCCCAGTCCGCACCGGGGGCCGGGTCCTGGACGGGCGGGGCGGCGTCCGGCTCGGGCTTGCCGAACGGGGGCCAGGCGCCGGAGCGGGCGAAGCCGCCGAGGTGCCCGGTGATCTCCGCGATCCCCTCCCGTACGCCGGAGGGCCAGTCGCCCCGCGCGAAGCGCTCCTGCACCTGACGGACGGCGGCCTGCATCTGCTCGCGCGCCTTCTCCTGGGCCTTCTCCTGCGCCTCCTTGGCCTGGCGGCGGGCCTGCTCGGCGTCCTCGCGGGCGCGCCGGGACTCGTCCTTCGCCCGGCGGGCCTGCTCCTTCCATTGCTGGCGGACCCGGCGCAGCTCCTCCTTCGCCGTGTTCCACGTCTCGTTCTCGCCGAGGTCACCCAGCTTCCCGAAGTCACCGAAGTCACCGAAGTCGCCGAAGGGGGACGACGGGTCGCTCCGGCCGTCCTCCTTCGCCCCGCCGGCCCCGGTTCCGGTCTTCGTGCCGTGCCGGGACTCCGACGCCGCCGCCCGCATGTCGCTGCGGAGCCGGCCTGCCGCCCCCCGCACATCGTCGCGGATCTCCGCGGCCAGTTCGGAGAGGGAGTCGCGGATCTCCAGCTCCAGATCGGCCAGTTCACCGCCGCGGCCCGCCAGCTCCTCGCGGCCGGCGTCGGTGATCGAGTAGACCTTGCGGCCGCCCTCGGTGGCGTGGGTGACCAGGCCCTCGGCCTCCAGCTTGGCCAGGCGCGGGTAGACCGTGCCCGCGGACGGGGCGTACAGGCCCTGGAAGCGCTCCTCCAGCAGGCGGATGATCTCGTAACCGTGGCGGGGCGCCTCGTCCAGGAGTTTGAGGAGGTACAGCCGCAGACGGCCGTGGGCGAAAACGGGGGGCATGTCAGAGAACCTTTCCGGTCGGCTCGGCGGCGTACACGTCGTCGTCGGCGGGTGGCCTGCGCAGCAGGGCGATCGAACCGGATACGGTCGTCACCCGCAGGGCCCCCTTCCCGGCCCCCAGCGCGCCGGTGATCTTCTTCGCGCTCAGCTGTCCCCCGACCCGCAGCTCCTCGAAGGCGTTGGAGACGGACCCGGTCGCGGTGTTCGCCTCGACCCTGGCGTCCGCCGGGTGCGGCAGCCGGACCGCGATCTCCCCGGTGACCGTGGTCAGCCAGACGTCCGCGGGCCTGTCGGCGGGGGCCAGGTCCACCATCATGTCGCCGCTGACCGAGTCCGCCCGCACCGAGGCCCCCGCTCCGTCGATCACGGTCAGGCCGCCCGAGACGGAGTGGAAGCGCAGGTCCCCGGTGACGCCCTGGGCCTCCAGGGCGCCCGAGACGCTGTGCCCGCGCACCGGGCCGGTCAGCCCGACGAGCGTGGCGTCGCCGGTGACACTCCGTATCTCCGTGCGCCCGCCGACGTTGGAGACGACGGCCCCGGCACCGACCACGCCGACCTCCACGGACGAAGCGGCGGGCACCACCAGGGAGACCACCACGCTGCGCCGGCGGCTGCGCGAGGCGAACGCGCGCAGGAAGTCCTGCCAGGGCAGATCCTCGTAGGCCACGGTGAGCCGACCGTCCTCCCGGGTCACGATCAGCGGCGGCCCCTCGATCGCGGAGATCTCCAGCCGGGCGTGCGGCTCGTCGGACCCGACCACGTTCACCGTGCCGTCGACGACGCGTACATGGAGCGCCTCCACCGGGTCCTCGAAGGCGAGCTTCCGCGGCTCGGCGATGGTCCATGTCGACACAGGCATGGATGTGACCTCCCGGAAGCGCAGGGTGACGCAACATATCGCGTCTTGATGAGAACACGATATATCGCGGATGGGGGAAGTCAAGAAATCAAGAAGGTGGGGGAGGTCGCAGGCGGGGAAAGGGGGTGACGTCGGTGAGGGCCGAACGGCTTCAACCGCATCACATGCGGACGAATTGCCCTAGCGTGTGAGCCATGAACGCGACACCGACCGGGGCGCTCCTGCTGTGCCGTGCCGACCCCGAGACCGTACGGCCGCTCGCCCACCTGTTGCGCGAGCAGATGTTCCTGGCCCGTGCGGGCGAGGAGTGGAGCGTGCTCGTCCCGGAGGGGAAGCCCTGGCGGAGCGCGGGTCCGGGGCAGGAGGCCGAGCCGGTGGACCGCGTCCTCGGCGGCTGGGCCACCGCGCTCGCCGTCGGCTCCCCCTGGCCGGTGCTCGCCCTGTGGTGGGACGCCGACCGGGCCGGATACACCCTCGCCGCCGGTTTCCGGAGGCCCGTGGGCTACGTCTGGCTGGCCGACGGCACCCCGGCGGGCGAGGACGAGGCCATGCGCACCTTCGCGGCCCGGCTCGGCCTCGACCCCGTACTCGACGTGCAGACGCTGGAGGAGCTGACCCGTCCGGACCCGGAAGCGGACGCCGAGGCCCGGCTGCGCGGATTGCTCGCCGTCCTCACCCGGACCGGTCTGACCCTGCCCGCCGGGCTCTCACCGGGCGAGAGCGCCGACCGGCTGCGCGCCGTGGCGGCGGTGCAGCGCGGGGTGGAACGCGTGGAGTGGGGCGGCTGGCGCGACGCCGTGCGCGTGGAGCTGGACGCGGTCGAGAGCGGCCGGATCGGCCCGTGGGTACGCGGCCCGCGCGCGCGGGCCGTCGCCGCCGTCCAGCTCGCCGCCGGACTCCCGCTGCTGCTGTGGGGCGCCCGGCGGCGCAGCGGAGGCTGGGCGGCGGCCGGAGCGGTGCTGCTGGCGCAGGGTGCGCTGGGGTTCCTCTACGAGCGGGCCAGGTCCGGCGCGGAGGGCTCCTGACCGGGAGCCGAGCGGATGCCTCGCCCCGGCCGGGCGGCCGGGCGGGGCCCCCGGGATCGCGGGCGGGGCCCCCGGGACCGGGAGGCGGACCGGGGCCCCGGGACCGGGAGGCGGACCGGGGCCCCGGGACCGGGGGACGCGGGAGCTTTCCGGAGGCCGGGAGCCGGCTACGCGTCCTCGTCGTCCTCGTCGTCCAGCCGGGCGAGCCAGGTGGCGAGGCGCTCCACCGGCACCTCGAAGTCGGGGTTGAGATCGACGAACGTCCGCAGCTGCTCGGCGAGCCACTCGAAGGTGACCTCCTCCTCGCCGCGCCGCTTCTCCAGTTCCTCGATGCCACGGTCCGTGAAGTACATACGGCCAGGATATCGGGGCCCGTACACCTGCCGGAACGCCGGTCACGGCGGCGGACGCCAGGGACCCGGCCCCGCGACCAGCGCGGAACCGGGTCCCTGTGACGTACGGGCCGCTCGTGCGGCCGTGCGGTCCTGGAGGACTACGCCTCGAAGACCTCCTCCACCAACTGCGTCTGCTCGGCCTGGTGGCGCTTGGCCGAACCGACCGCCGGGGACGAGCCGCGCGGCCGCGAGATGCGGCGCAGTCGCTCGCCGTGCGGCACGTCCGCGCCGACCGCGAGGTCCAGGTGGTCGATCAGGTTGAGCGCGATGAACGGCCACGCACCCTGGTTGGCCGGCTCCTCCTGGGCCCACAGGTACTTCTCGGCGTTCGGGTACTTCGCGATCTCGGCCTGGATCTCCGCACCCGGCAGCGGGTACAGGCGCTCCAGCCGGATGATCGCGGTCTCCGTGTCGCCGCGCTTCTCCCGCTCGGCGTCCAGGTCGTAGAACAGCTTGCCCGAGACGAAGACGACCTTGCGGACGTTCTCCGGCTTGACCGTCGAGTCGCCGATCACCGGGCGGAAGCCGCCGGAGGTGAACTCCTCGATCGAGGACGCCGCCGCCTTGAGACGCAGCATCGACTTCGGGGTGAAGACGATGAGCGGCTTGTGGTGCGGGTTGTGCACCTGCCAGCGCAGCAGGTGGAAGTAGTTCGACGGCAGGGTCGGCATGGCGACCGTCATGTTGTCCTGCGCGCACATCTGGAGGAAGCGCTCGGGACGCGCGGAGCTGTGGTCCGGCCCCTGGCCCTCGTAGCCGTGCGGCAGCAGCAGCGTGACGCCGGAGGTCTGGCCCCACTTCTGCTCGGCCGAGGAGATGAACTCGTCCACGACGGTCTGCGCGCCGTTGACGAAGTCACCGAACTGGGCCTCCCAGATGACCAGCGACTCCGGGCGGGCCAGCGAGTAGCCGTACTCGAAGCCCATCGCCGCGTACTCCGAGAGCAGCGAGTCGTAGACGTTGTACCGGGCCTGGTCGTCCGTCAGGTACAGCAGCGGGGTGTAGTCCTCGCCGGTGACCTGGTCGACCAGGACCGCGTGGCGCTGGCCGAACGTGCCGCGGCGGCTGTCCTGGCCGGCGAGCCGGACCGGGGTGCCCTCCATCAGCAGTGAGCCGATGGCCAGCGTCTCGCCCATGCCCCAGTCGATCGTGCCGTTCTCCACCGAGGCCGCGCGACGCTGCATCTGCGGCATCAGACGGGGGTGGACGGTGATCGACTCGGGGATGTTGACCTGCGACTCGGCGATCCGCTTGACGACCTCGGCCGAGACGGCGGTCTCCACGGGCACCGGGAACGCGGCCTGGGGCTCCGGCACGTGCGGGGCGGCCGGCTGCGAGGTGGCCTCGCGGACCTCGGCGAACACCTTCTCCAGCTGACCCTGGAAGTCCTGGAGCGCCTGCTCCGCCTCTTCCAGGGTGATGTCGCCGCGACCGATGAGGGACTCGGTGTAGAGCTTGCGCACCGAGCGCTTCTTGTCGATCAGGGTGTACATCTGCGGGTTGGTGAACTCCGGGTTGTCGCCCTCGTTGTGACCGCGGCGGCGGTAGCAGATGAGGTCGATCACGACGTCCTTGTTGAACGCCTGCCGGAACTCGAAGGCGAGCCGCGCGACGCGGACCACGGCCTCCGGATCGTCGCCGTTGACGTGGATGATCGGCGCCTCGATCATGCGCGCCACGTCGGTGGCGTACATCGAGGAGCGCGAGGACTCCGGTGCGGCGGTGAAGCCGACCTGGTTGTTGATCACCACGTGCACGGTGCCGCCGGTGCGGTAGCCGCGCAGCTGCGACATGTTGAGCGTCTCGGCGACGACGCCCTGGCCCGCGAAGGCCGCGTCGCCGTGGAGCGCGACCGGCAGGACCGTGAAGTCCGTGCCGCCCTTGTTGATGATGTCCTGCTTGGCGCGGGCGATGCCCTCCAGGACCGGGTCCACCGCCTCCAGGTGCGAGGGGTTGGCGGCCAGCGAGACCTTGATCTGCTCGCCGTCCAGACCGGTGAAGGTGCCCTCGGCGCCCAGGTGGTACTTGACGTCGCCGGAGCCGTGCATCGAGCGCGGGTCGAGGTTGCCCTCGAACTCGCGGAAGATCTGCGCGTACGACTTGCCGACGATGTTCGCCAGCACGTTCAGGCGGCCGCGGTGGGCCATGCCGATGACGACCTCGTCGAGGCGGGCCTCGGCGGCGGAGTCGAGGACGGCGTCGAGCAGCGGGATGACGGACTCGCCGCCCTCCAGGGAGAACCGCTTCTGGCCGACGTACTTCGTCTGGAGGAAGGTCTCGAACGCCTCGGCCGCGTTCAGCCGGCGCAGGATGCGCAGCTGCTCCTCGCGCTCGGGCTTGGGGCGCGGGCGCTCGACCCGGTCCTGGAGCCACTTGCGCTGCTTCGGGTCCTGGATGTGCATGAACTCGATGCCGGTGGTGCGGCAGTACGACTCGCGGAGCACGCCGAGGATGTCCCGGAGCTTCATCATCGTCTTGCCGGCGAACCCGCCGACCGCGAACTCCCGCTCCAGGTCCCACAGGGTGAGGCCGTGCTCGGTGATGTCCAGGTCGGGGTGCTTGCGCTGGTGGTACTCCAGCGGGTCGGTGTCGGCCATGACGTGGCCGCGGACCCGGTAGGAGTGGATCAGCTCGAAGACCCGCGCGGCCTTGGTGACGTCGTCGTCGTGCGAGGCGTCGATGTCCTTGAGCCAGCGGACCGGCTCGTAGGGGATGCGCAGCGCCTTGAAGATCTCGTCGTAGAAGTCGTTCTCGCCGAGCAGCAGCTGGGACAGGACGCGCAGGAACTCGCCGGAGGCGGCGCCCTGGATGACCCGGTGGTCGTAGGTCGACGTGAGCGTCATGACCTTCGAGATGCCGAGCTTGTTGAGGGTGTCCTGCGAGGTTCCCTGGAACTCCGCCGGGTAGTCCATCGCGCCGACGCCCATGATGAGGCCCTGGCCGGGCATCAGGCGGGGCACCGAGTGGACGGTGCCGATGCCGCCGGGGTTGGTCAGCGAGGCGGTGACGCCGGTGAAGTCGTCCATGCCGAGCTTGCCGATGCGGGCGCGCCGGACGATGTCCTCGTACGCCTGCCAGAACTCGAAGAAGTTGAGCGTCTCGGCCTTCTTGATGGCCGCCACGACCAGCTGGCGGTCGCCGTTCGGCTTCACCAGGTCGATGGCCAGACCCAGGTTGACGTGCTCCGGCTTGACCAGGGTCGGCTTGCCGTCCTTCTCCGCGAAGGAGTAGTTCATCGACGGCATGGCCTTGAGGGCCTGCACCATCGCGTACCCGATGAGGTGCGTGAAGGAGATCTTCCCGCCGCGGGCGCGCTTGAGGTGGTTGTTGATGACGATGCGGTTGTCGAAGAGCAGCTTCACCGGGACCGCGCGGACGGACGTGGCCGTCGGCAGCTCCAGCGAGGCGTTCATGTTCTTCGCGACGGCGGCCGAGGGGCCGCGCAGCGTCACGTACTCCGGGCCGGCCGCGGCCTCGGTGGACCCGTCGG